>NZ_JBCNGR010000009.1:0-99129 GCF_050481745.1 Paenibacillus algorifonticola
GTTCTCAGACACGCCCTAGTGTTTTTTCTTTTTTCACAATGGTCTGCTCGTATCTTTCGATCTTATCATCCATGCGTTCAAGCACCTTATGCATATCTTCCATTCTTGCTCTAAGGAGCTTGCGCTGCTCGATAAGGAGCTCTTTTCTGGCCTCTTGTGTCTCATCACCCTGTTGAAACAGCCCCAGGTACTCAATCAATACCTCAACGGGAAGACCGACGCCTCGCATACACTTAACAAATTCAACCCACCGGCAATCTTCTTCCGTGTAGTCTCTGAGCCCGCTTTTATTGCGGTTCACTCGCGGAATAAGCCCAATTCGTTCATAGTAGCGAAGCGTATCCTGTGACAAATCATATTTTTCACTTACTTCTGCTATAAACATGCTCGTGTCACCACCACATTTAAAATAAAGAATGCCCAAGGAAATGGTCAGGGCGTTCTTGTCCTATCTTCCTATTATACGGCGCCAATTACCGGATGAGGTACATACGGCTCCTCCAGAGACGCAACTTCTTCAGATGTTAGCTTAATGGAGAGCGCAGCTGCCGCATCCTCAAGATGGGATATTTTCGAAGCGCCGACAATCGGGCCTGTTACCGTTTCCTTCTGCGCTACCCAGGCAAGTGCGATTTGAGCGCGGGGAACGCCACGTTTTTCAGCGATTGCTGCAACGCGCTCTACAATCACTCGATCCGTATCCGCAGTCGCATCGTATTTCGATTTCTGCACTTGATCCGTTTCGGAGCGGTGCGTCGTTTCAGACCAATCACGCGTCAATCTTCCTGATGCCAGCGGACTGTAAGGAATGACACCGATTTTTTCTTCCTTGCAAAGCGGCAGCATCTCTCGCTCCTCTTCACGGTAGATAAGATTCATATGATTTTGCATCGACACAAATTTGGTCCATCCATTTTTCTCAGCTGTATACAGCGCCTTCTGGAACTGCCATGCATACATAGCGGAAGCGCCAATGTATCTTGCTTTGCCGGCCTTCACGACATCATGCAAAGCTTCCATCGTTTCTTCAATAGGGGTATTATAATCCCAGCGATGAATTTGATAAAGATCTACATAATCCGTTCCCAATCGCTTAAGACTCTTGTCGATTTCACTCATGATGGCTTTCCGGGAAAGCCCCGCACCATTCGGCCCTTCATGCATGCGGAAATGCACCTTTGTTGCGAGCACAATTTCATCACGATTCGCATAATCCTTTAGAGCACGTCCAACAATTTCCTCGCTTGTTCCGTCTGCATACACATTTGCTGTATCAAAAAAATTAATTCCCAGCTCCAGCGCTTTTTTTATTATAGGACGACTGCGCTCTTCATCAAGCACCCATGGATGAACCCACCGTTCTGCTACACCAAAGCTCATACAGCCAAGACAAAGCCGAGATACATCCAAGCCCGTATTACCAAGTTTCACATATTCCATTAGCTCGTTCCTCGCTTTCAGTTAAATACGATTGCCTTCGAATGTAGTTTACCCTCTGGAGTTAACTCCAAGTCAAGCGATCAAATGACATGTATAAAAAAAGCTGAACGGCAAATGACGCCGACCAACTTTTTTTCAATGCTCATTCATCTCGAATACATCCCGCCCCAAATGCTAGCAGTGAGCGCTAAATACAAAGAACAAACAAAATTAAAAAATAGTCGGCACCATACCTCCATCCATACGGATGGGAGAGCCTTTAAATGCGGATGCATAAGGACTGCAAACAAATGCAGCTAGTCTGCCTATTTCAACAGGCTTGATAAATCGCTGTATTTCCGATTGAGGCAGGTTTGCAGCCATAAATTTTTGCTCTTTTTCTGAAAAAGTCAAAGCTTCATCAGGGTATATACCCTCGATGATTTGATGCACTTTTTCAGAAAGTGTCGGCCCGGGCATGATTGTATTGACTGTAACCTCTGTTCCTGTCGTTAATTTAGATAAGCTTTTTGCCAAGGATAACAGCATGGATTTGGTCATTCCATACTGAGGCATTAGTCCGGATGGCATCATGGCTTCTTCACTCGCAATAAAAATAATGCGGCCATCATTCTTTTTCAACATTTTAGGCAAATAAAATTTTGTTAAGCTGTTGGCGGCAAGAACATTCGTACGGAAATATTTTTCCCATACGTCATCGTCAACCTCCTCATATTTCATGATTTCATAAATGCCCGTATTATTAACCAGAATATCAACCTCGGGGTATTTTTCAAATAAAGCTTCCCTTTGCCCACTATCCACAATATCAGCTGCAGCATTTTGAGGAGAGGTAACGGGAAAATCCGACTTTATTTCGCGTACTGTTCGTTCTACCTCATCATGATTTCGTCCATTAATAAGGACATGAACGCCTTCTTGGGCAAGCTCCCTGGCAATGGCTTTGCCTATGCCTTTCGTTGATCCTGTAACTAAAGCTGTTTTATTGGTTAATCCCATATCCATCATTCATTTCTCCGTTTCATTTACTTAACGTATTGGCAAAATTATTAGCCGTCATTTTTACAACAGTCTATTGCTCGGAATAGTAATTATATTACCTTGTCCGGCTTGCTCAGTAACTAGCCTGTTGCGCCAAAGGTCTTGCTTCATACGCCAAATCATAAAACGCAGTACATCGTTGCCGTCCATCTTATAGCGAGTTTGCACCTAACTGTTTCTTGCGCCAATTGGAGGGCGTATCTCCTTCCCAATGGCGAAAGGCGCGGTAGAACGAGTTCTGGTCCTCATAGCCAATCAAGAAAGCCACTTCTTTAATATCGAGCAAGGGGTTTGCCAAGTACTTTCGTGCCTGCTCATGTCTAGCTTGTGCCAATAAATGCTTGAAGCTCGTGTTTTCTTCAGTAAGCCGTCGCTGCAGCGTACGATCGCTCATGCTTAGTTCCTTCGCCACTGTCTGAATGTCGATACGCCCTCCTGTGAGGCTGCGTTTTATGATCCATTTGACCGTATCGGCCATTGAACGGCTGCGCTGCTGGTCATTGAGCGATCGGTCCAAAGCAGGAGTCAGAATTTCCAGCAGCTCTTCGTTGTATGAGACAAAAGAGAGGTCCAGATTTCTTTGATACAGCGTCAATCGGTTGCCCTTTGCCCCCATCTGGATCGGGCATCCGAAATAAGCTTCAAGGGCTTGCACATCGCCCATTGGTTGTGAAAATTCGACGAACTTCGCCGTCAAAGGCTGGCCCGTGCCCCGGCGCCCAAGCTCCAGAAGAAAGGCCAGCGTAATACCAACCAGCATCGAAGGCCCAGGTTGTTCGGTATTCAGCCATCCTAGTTCGATTGTACAGTGCTCGCCCTCCTCCGTAATATGTAAGCTTTCGGGGGGACATAGCTGTTTGTAGCGGACCATGCGGTTCAGAGCGTCACGGTAATCACGAGCGTGATAGGTGGCTAACACAGTCGGCGGATACTTTGCTGTGTCAAAGACGGTCGCAAGCTTGATAATCCCTATGGCGGTTTCACCTATAAGATCGGAATAAGCCTGCCAAATCGCGAAATATTGGGTGGTCGTGACTACTGGCTCAGTAATAATGGTGAGCGGCAATCGTGCTTTGCGAGCTACGTCGTGGGCGGCGATCCCTAGTTGACGCAATCCTTCCCAAAATCCAGGCGGGATTTTAATGCGGTCTGCGAAATGAGGCTTCATCTATGTGGCACTCCTTTTGCTGCTTACCTATTATCCTATTATCTTAAATACATTTAACAACATTTAAGTCTGATTAGTCTAATTTGCCCATTTCGCTCACATATAGATAAAAACCTTCAGCACTTCGCGGTAGGCGCGAAACTGAAGGCTTTTCACTCTAAAATAGATAAGCTGCTGGGATGAAGGTTGAATGAGGGAACAGGGCAAAATTAATTTATTTCTGTCATTAAAGGCTTAGCCAGCGGCAGCGTAATTTGCACTTCCGTGCCTTCGCCATGCCGACTAACGATATGTAGAGTACCATGATGGGCCTCGATAATTCTGGAGCTGATCATCAGCCCAAGGCCCGTGCCTTTCTCTTTTGTCGTAATAAAGGGCTGCCCGATTTTCCTGATGATGGAATCGGTCATTCCTATCCCCTCATCGCGAATCGTCAAGCAAACGCTATCAGGAAAGTTTGAGCGAATCGCAATCGTAACGCGGCCGCCGTCAGGCATTGCCTCGATCGCATTTTTGATGACATTAATGAATACCTGCTTGAGCTGATTGGCATCTGCATGAATGATCATTAAGCAGTCTTCCACCTGCGTTTCAATATCCACGTTCGTCATTATCGCCTGTGTTTCCAGCACCGAAATAACGCCGCGCAAAATATGTACCAAATTCTCATCGTTGAATCTGGTAAAATGCGGCTTCGCCAAAGTCATAAATTCATTAACGATTAAATTAATTCGATCCAGCTCGTTGGACATAATATCGAGATATGAGCCATAACCTTCGTTTTTGGTTTTGAGCAATTGCGTAAAACCCTTGAGCGCCGTTAGCGGATTGCGAATTTCATGGGCAACGCCCGCCGCAAGCTGGCCAATAACCGACAGCTTCTCGGATCGCACCAGCATATCCTCGGATCGCTTGCGATCGGTCAAATCCCGGATTACCGTTAAAATAACCCGTTTGCCCATATAGTTGTTAATGCGGATGCTCGACATTTCAACATCTATCGTCTGCCCATCCCTGCATATCATTTGCCGCTCCTCAAACTGGCTCGGCTCCTCCTCGAACATAATAAGTTCCATTTTTCTAAGCGAATCCTCATGATAGTCAGAATGAATATATTCAAATACCGAATGCCCAATCACTTCGTTTTTGTCATCGGCCCGAACGAGCCTGATTGCCGAATTGTTAGCGTAAATAATTTTCCCTTGGTCGCTTAGCACAATCGGCTCGGGCAGCAGCTTCATGACACGCTGGTACGTCTCGGCGCTTTCCCGCAAGGAACGCTCAAGCGAAACCGATGAGGTCACATCCTTGGCCGATCCTAGCATCGCCGTTCTGCCTTTGTACATAATGAGCGAGAGATTGACTTCCAAATAAACGAAGCCGCCATCCTTCTTCTTGCCGCGAACGGTAACGGTATAGCGGGGCTCACGCTTTTTGATCAAAATTTCCGCCACCTGCCGCTTAATGGTGAACAGCTCAATCGCATCAATGTAGTCGGCGGTGCGCAGCGTAACAAATTCCTCCCTCGTGTAGCCGAGCATAGAGGACATATACGAATTAATATAAACGATTTTACGATCCTGCCTCACAAAAACGCCGGCTAGCACATTTTGAGTCAGGTGGCTGTATAGCTGCTCCGTCTCCCGAAGTGCCTTCTCGGTCTGCTTGCGTTTTGTAATATCCCGCTCAATGGCAACGATTCCGGTCGTCTTGCCGCTGCTGTCGCGAACGGCGGATAAGGTAATGCTCACATGCAGATGCTTGCCGTTCTTGCACAGCTTTGGGTATTCCGCTGCGGCTACCTTCTTGCCCTCAATCACCTGGTCGTATAGCCTAGCAAACTCCTTATACAGATGGGCGGGACCGACGGGGAGCTTCCTGCCTACCAGCTCCTCCTTCGTCCAGCCGTACATCTGCTCAAAAGCTGGATTGACATCCAGCACGATACGCTGCAAATCGACAATAACAATACCATCTGTTGTCTCTTCCCAAATGGAGTTCATATAGGTATGATACAAGTCCGCACTTACATAGTCGCTCATCCGAACCCTCCACTTCCAGCCCTATTCCGTCCTCATGAGTTGTAAATTCAACATGGGTTGTTAACTTCCCTGCTAGCGCATCCAGATTTATTGGAAAATAAATATATTCATCCCTGTAATACGATGGATATTTTATGAAAAAATTAGAAGTCCACGACAGGTTTTACGACATGTATTAGGCTGCTTGGCGGGAAGCTTGGCGAGTAACGCTGCGTGTATATAGCAGCGAACTGACGACCGTGCCCAGCACAATAACGGACATGCCCCATAAAATATGATTGAACGCCTCTGACTTTGCCAGCTGTGCCTGCCATACGATGGCGGTGCCTATCAAGGCGGCAGTCAATGCGCCACTGAAAAACTGCGCAAGCTGGAATAATCCCATTCCCGCTCCAATTTCCTTTTGCGGCAGCAGCCTTGACATTTCATTAGACACGCTGCTCGTTAAGGCAGAGAAACTAACACTAAGCAGCATATAGATAATGAGAATTGCCCAATACGAATGTACGGCGCTGAAAGCAAGCGCAAGCGATCCGGCTAATAGGCCAACCGGAGCCAGACGGATAAAGAATCGATTGCCAAGCCGGTCAATGGTACTGCCAATATATCTTGAGGCAACCATCGTTGCCAGCGAACCGGGAAATACGATTAAGCCAGACTGGGCAGGCGTTAAATGATATACGCCTGCGAGCACCTGTGGAACGAGAAATAACGCGGCAAAGTTGTTCATGTACGAAGTAACGCCCAGCATGCCGAGCAGCATGTAAGGCTTATTGCGGAACAAATCCGGCTGGACGAATGGATCCTTCGCCTTGTGAATTCTCCACCAGAATAATGCCACCGCAATCACGCCAACGATTAAGGCGATCAGGCTTCTGCTCGTCAAAGCGAGCAGCAGGCCTGTCGTCCCGATGCCAATGAGCAGCGCGCCCGCTACGTCGAATGAGCCGCTTTTGCGGCTTTCGGCCGGAATCATTTTATAGAACATAGGAATGAGCAAAATCATAATGGCCGTAACCGCAAATAAATAATGCCAGCCCAAATATTCAACGATCACACCGCCGATAACTGGACCAAGTCCGAGCCCTAACGAGGTTGCGGACATAATAAGCGCCATCGCCCGGCCGCGGCGATCAGCGGGAATAAACCGTGTAACGAGCACGATGCCAAGCGCGGCAATCGCTCCTGCTCCCGTTGCTTGAATAAGACGCGCAGCCATTAGCAGTATAAAGCTATTGCTGAAAAATCCTAAAATCGACGCCACGCCAAGGGAAGAGAGGGCAATGAGAAACAATAGCTTCATCGGTATAAAATCGGAAAGCCTGCTGTACGTAATCGAAGCAATCGCGAACATAATGGAATAACCGGTTACGATCCATGAGGTCGCAATCGCTGTGAGGGAAAATTGCTTCTCCACATCCGGCAGCGCCAGATTAAACATCATTGTATTCATAACGACCAGCGTTAAAGCAAAGCTAAGTATTAAAATGACCAGGCCTTCTTTTTTCAGGCCCGCTTCTCCGTTATTCATGCTGCTTCAAAACTCCTCATCCACTGCTTTATTTTTTATATATAGTAACATTTACGTAGTAGGTTATGCTATTTATTTTTTTCGAATGTAGAAAGATGGAAAAAGAGAAGCAACGACCGCAGCCGAGGATAGCCCTCTGCTGCGGTCGTTGCTTTGTTTAAGCCCGTTTCTTATCCATCTATCAGTCGGTACCCGCCTAGCCTAGTTTTTACGCCTTTGCGTACATGAGCTCGACAAGTGTACGCACCATAACGCCTGTGCCGCCTTTCGGCTCCAGCATCTTCGCCGACTCGCGGAACGACACGCCCGCAATATCGAGATGAACCCAAGGCAGATCCTCAGCGAATGCGCCGATGAACAAGCCGCCCGTGATGGTGCCCGCTTCCCGGCCGCCGCTGTTTTTCAAATCTGCCGCTTCACTCCGAATTTGCTTCTTGTATTCCGGATAAGCCGGAAGCTGCCATACTCGCTCTCCAGCACGCTCAGATGCCTCACGCACCTGCTGCATGAGTCCATCATGATTCGTCACCGCTCCCGTCGCTTGCGAGCCGAGCGCTACCGACACCGCTCCTGTCAGCGTCGCGACATCAATCAGCTTCGTTGCTCCGCGGCGAATGGCTGTCGTGAGTCCGTCGCCAAGCACCAGCCTGCCTTCGGCATCCGTATTCACCACTTCCACCGTCAGGCCGTTCATCATCGTAATGACATCGCCCGGCTTCAGTGCGCGATCCGACGGCATATTTTCCGCCGATGGAATGACCGCAATAATGTTCACCGCCGGCTTAAGCTCGCCAATCGCCTGCATTGCGCCAAGCACTGCCGCTGCGCCGCCCATATCGGCTATCATCTCCTCCATGCCAGGCGCCCGCTTGAGCGAAATGCCGCCTGTATCAAAGGTGATGCCTTTGCCAATTAAGCCCCAAACCGCTTGATCGCCTGGCGCACCCTTATAATGCAGCACAATCATACGCGGCGGGTTGATGCTGCCTTGACCGACACCAAGCAAGCCGCCCATGCCCTGCTCGGCTGCTGTCCACTCATCAATAATTTCAATATCAAAATCATACTGGCGGGCAAGCTCCTCGGCATACGTAGCCAGACCTTCTGGCACAAGCTTATTGCCCGCTATATTCGTCAAATCACGGGCGCTGATTACGCCATCGGCACAGGCAACGCCGCGTGTAATTCCAGCAATCCATTGCTCGCTGGAATCAGGAGCAGCACCTTGCGCTTGAGTCCCTGCGATGGAGAAATACACTTTACCGATCGCATAGCGCGTCTTCGCTTCGCGTTTCTCTGGCAGGCGGTCATGCACCGCCAGCTTCAGCCCTTCAGTAAGCGCCTGAGCCGCTTGCTTCTGGGAAAGCCCTTCTGCCTCCACCGCAGATAGCGGCAGCACAACATGCACGGACTGCGCCTTTATGCGCTTCAAGGCTTTGGCCGCTGTTGCAGCCGCTAGACGCAAGCCATCTGCGCCGGATTGCTCCTCATAGCCAACCACTATGACGTGCTCGGCAGCAGGATACAAGCCGAGCGTCTGAATGACGTGAGCCTGCTCCGCCTCTCCCTTGAACAGCCCTTTGAGAAACAGACTGCGAATAGCCTGGTCAATTTGCGGCAGCAGCCATTCGGCTGAAGCTTCGCTAAGCTCACGCGGGCTAATGAAACGAACGACTGCATCTATTGGTTCAGCACCTGGCGTTCCATATGTAAATAATGTACTCATGGTCAATCATTCCTCTCCTTTTGGCACCTCCCGCCCTAAAGATGAAAAAAAATCGGGGGGCCTATCCCCCGATTTTAATCATTTATTCCGCTAATGGCAAATAAATAATGAATGAGGTGCCGCTTCCTACGACGCTTTCGACGCGAATAGAGCCGCCATGATTGCGGATGATCCGATAACTGACGGATAAGCCAAGGCCTGTCCCTTCTTCCTTTGTCGTAAAAAAAGGATCAAATAATCGAGCTAATGTCGCCTTATCCATTCCCTTCCCATTATCCTTCATTGTAATCTCCACATAAGAGCCATCAGCTCTCGTTGACAGCTCAATAATGCCGATATCATCACTTTCCCGCTCCGCTACTGCATCGAGTGAATTTTTCACAATGTTGAGAATGACCTGCTTAATCTGCTTCATGTCGATCGAAGCGATGAGTGCATATTCATCCCCTTCGAGCTGCAGCTCGATCTGGCAATTGCGCATAAGCGCCTCGCTCTCTGTAAGCAGCGCAACTTCTTTAAGTAGTAAATTTATGGAAAACGCTTTCTTTAATGGAGCTGACGGCTTGGACGAATTCAGAAACTCGTAAATAATATCATTAGCACGATCAATTTCGGCTAAAATGATTCGGGCATATTCCTCCTTGCCCATTTGCAGCAAATACGGGCGCAGCAGCTGGATAAAACCGCGTATCGACGTCAGCGGATTGCGAATTTCATGTGCGATGGCAGCCGCAATTCGGCCAAGCATGGCTAGCTTGTCATTTTGTAAAGCCGTTTGTTCAATCTGCTTATACTCCGACACATCTTTGACGCTGAATAGAAAATCACCTTCAAGCTGATCGCCGTAGGTGACCGTTACGAGTAAATGATTGCCATCCCTATCCTGAAACTCATAATTCCGCATGCGCCGAAGCAGCATTTCCTTGTACAGCCTTAAAATCATTTTCCGGGTATACCGGCTTAGCTGCGGATGCCGCAAAATTTCAGGCAAATTGCAGCCTACCAGCGTTTTGCGGGGAATGTCTAGGTGCTTCGCCATTTGCAAATTAATGAATGACAAAATGCCTTCACTGTCAAACAATGCGATGCCGCTGTCCATATGCTGCAGCACATTTTCATACTTATTTTTGACCATTTCAAATGAACGATTGGAACGGAGCAGCATTTCCCTCATTTCCGTAAACTTCTGATCATTGGTTTGATTCGCCAGCAAATGAAAACGATAAGCCACCATAAATTCGATTAAAAAAATGAACGAACGATTGTACAATTTGACTGCCTCTTCCGAGTCCACATTCGATACTAATGTTTGCATGCAATCCTCATGGATCGCAATGACATCATCAAGTTGGATTCCCGTTAATTCTTTGCCTAGCTCTGCTGCTTGATAAAGAGAACTTTCCTTATCACTTCGTATGTATTCGGCAAGTGCCGGGAAATAACGCTTTCGCATCATCTGCATCCTCTACTCCCCCCCGGCAGCATCAATGGACAACGCTAATTCAAGCTATACTCATCATAGATTTTGGATGTCCTTCATGTCAATGAGAATATTTGTCGAAAAATGGTATTTTTACAACGAATTGGGCGAATCTAAGCTGACCGCTGCCAGCTGTATGTATTTTCCACGTTTGTTCGATAGTTAAAATGGAGCTGACCGTCCCAATTGTTCTTCCATTTATTTTTAGCGCCAGCCTTCCCCCCGTTACTTTTATCTTTATTTTTGCCCGAATCCTTTTCTTTACCATCTTTATGGCTATTGTTTCTGCCATCTTTTTTATTATTATCACTGTTTCCGTCTTTATTTTTGTCTTTGTTTCCCTGGTTATTTGCTTGCTTACCGTTATTTTCATGTCCGTTTTTATGCTTGTTCTTGTCTTTGTTCTTGTCTTTGTTCTTGTCTTTGTTCTTATCCTTGTTCTTGTCTTTGTCTTTATCTTTGTCTTTATCTTTGTCCTTGCCGTGATGCCCGCTCTTTCCGTTATCCTCCTGTTTGGCTGGCGTCTCTTGGACAGTCGCCTCAGTAGTTGATTTAGGCTTCGTCGATACCGTCTCATCAGGCTTCGAAGAAGCCGCACCATTCGTCACTGTGCTTATAAGAACAGGCGCAGGAGTCGGAGATGCTGCGGGCTTAACAGGCGTATTGTCCACAACCAGCGCGGAGGATTGCACAGCTTCTTGCTTTGTTTCCGCCTCAAGCAAGCTTCTCAGGCTTTCTTTGGTCGTTTGATCGGCATGCTTCATAATCGTTTTCACTCCGCCAAGCGGCTCGGTTATCATGCTGATGGAATGCTGCTGGAAGTTTTCCAGCTCAAGTTCGTAACCTTCATCCTTAGCCATCAAATAAACCGCCATCTTGCCCGAGGACAGGCCGTACGCCTCCGCCGCATCCCGCAGTTCTATCGGCGCAGACAGCGTCATAATTTCTACAGCCGCCTGCATATGCCCATCCGCTACCATATCTGTCAAAGCCTTATTAAGCTTAGTCGAAAATAATACGTCCATCTGCGGGTCATCACCGCCAACAACTACGCTCGTCACCACAATATCCTGCACCTTATCGTCAAAATAGTGCATGCCCGCAATTTTTTGCATAATAGCCGATGTGACCAGCGCAAGCGATTTATTTTTGTAGGACACTCCAGCGATGACCTGCTTGCCCGCCTCATTGAACGCATGCAGCTCCTGCACCTGCTCACGGCTGTCAATGCCGATTTCAATGCTTGGATTGATGTCCATGCTGAAATAAGCGACTACTGGATGCTTGCCGCTCTGAACATACAGCAGCACAGGTAAAATAAGCAGTACGATAGCCGCAGCCACTCCTGTTCTCCACAGCAGCGCTTTTGGCCTCCTGCGCCTAGCTCTCTCCTCCTGCTGAATCACAATTTCATCGCCAACTTTAACGTTGCGAGGAAGCACGGAATTGATGAATCTGCCATCCGCCGTCAGCACAATTGCCCTATTTTTTTGTATCTGCATTACGACGCCACGGTTCATCATTCTGCCTCCTTGCTCGCTTCTCGCTGCCAATCATCCAGGTCCAGGTAATCTTTCAAAAACGGGTACGTGCCCCGTAAAATACATGCAATAGCAATCATATATTTACGATTGCGTTCAATCGTCTTGCGGGACAAGCCGCTCGCCTCCGTCAATGCTTTGACTGGCAGCTTGCCTGTCAGCTTTAATTGACCAAACATCGCCGCATCCTCCGCTAATATCGCTGCTGTTCGCATCAGCATTCGGCGTGAATCCGCATGCTTAGGTGACGCATCGACTAGCTCAGCGAACGATATGCCATATTTCAGCAGCTCCTGATTAAATTCGCCCATCTCCAGCCGGCGATCATCCGCCGTACTGTTCAATTCATATGCAGCCAGCGCCTGCTTCATCTCAACAGGATTGTAAAGCTGCTCCTCATCGTCTAAACGCTCGAACGTACTATAAGGAACCGAGGATAGATGACGCTGCTCACGGCGCACATAGTCAATTAGACGGCGTCTGATGACCGTCTCGGCAAAACCAAGAAACGATCTCCCGGATTCCGGCGAAAATTGGCTAATGGCCTCGTTAAAGGCGATTAAGGCCACGCTATATTCATCATCCCTGCCCGCATTGACATAACGTTTACAGAAGCGGCTTGTCACTTTTGCAATGTATGGCTTATAGCTTGCAATGAACCGCTCCCGCAGCAGCTCGTCTCCTTGCTGAATTTGCTGAACCGTCTGCTCCGGCGTCAGGGATTGCATTGATTTCTTATTTTTTAATAATGATTCCTTCGCGTTCGTTTCTACGGTGTCGGTGGGCACGGTTTTCCGCAAGAAACGCTTGAATAATACAAGTAGCAACCGTTCCACCTCTCATTCATAGGTTTCGGTCAATCTGTCTCGCTTGAGGGGGTAGGCCCCGAAATTTATGAGAAAAATGAAAAGGCCCCCGAACGGAGGCCACATTTCATAAAATGATTCATTTTAGACAGATGTTCGCCGCTCTTTAAGCTTATTGCGCCGGCTGCTTAAAATAACCAGACGCTTCTTTAATTCACCTTGCCATGCGATGTCGTCAATTTGGTTCGCAAAGCTGAGCAAATCAAGTGATATGTCAATTTGACTCAGTACGACATCCATCGGATCTTCACTTTCATGATTTACGCAATTTTCCCGCAGTTCCTTGCCTTCTTGCTCCACATACTCCTGAAAATCAACCTCAGCGGCGCCGTCTCCATGTGCGTATTCAGCCAATATTTCATACTCATTTTCTACCAAGTGGTGAATCTCCACACGGTTGCATACCGGGCAGAACAGAATAGGCACGTTATGGATATGTGTCCGAAAATGCTTTAATGTCCCTTTGGTACCAATCATACTAGCTCCACAACAAAAACTCATCGACGACGACCTCCTTAGCTGTTGCCAGTTCGCAGCAAGCACGTTTCGTTTGACATAAACTTATTCGCTTTACACACGTACAATTCCTGCTTTTTACGAAACAGAAAGGCCCATGCCAATATTTGGCATGGGCTTTTTGTCATAGCTTCTGCTAAAGAGAAGCAAATTTGGATTAAACAGACAGCGTTTGCTGACCTGGCTTCCAGTTCATTGGGCAAAGTCCGCCGGATTGCAAAGCTTGCAATACGCGAAGCGTTTCGTCTACGCTGCGGCCAACATCGTTATGGTTAACGACTTGGTATTTCACTTCGCCTTCTGGATCGATGATGAACAAACCGCGAAGCGCGATACCTTCTTCTTCAATCAGAACGCCATAATCTTTAGCGATTTTCTTCGTAATATCAGCAGCAAGTGGGAACTCAAGCTTGCCAAGACCATTATCGTTAACGGATGTATTAATCCATGCTTTGTGACTGTGCTGGCTGTCTACGCTCACACCAAGAATTTCAGTGTTAAGCTTCTTGAACTCATCAGCAGCAAGGCTCAAAGCTGTAATTTCAGTTGGGCAAACAAAAGTGAAGTCAAGTGGGTAGAAGAACAATACCAACCATTTGCCTTTGTAGTCTGCAAGGGATGCTTTACCGAAACCGGAACCATCACCGATTGCTGTTTCTGCTGTGAAATCTGGAGCGGGGTAACCTACCAAACGTTCTGCCATAATTTGAAATCCTCCTTGAGTTTTAATGATGAGCATGTATCGATGCGTGAACATCGGTGACTAGCGCTATCTATTGATAAATATTATCACTAGATTATATTGAAGTCAAGATTGTATTCAATATTTTTTTATAATTATTACAATTAAGCTTTTTTCAGCGCTGCAATGATCAAATCGCCCATGGCCGATGTGCCGATAGCTTTGCTCTTGTCGACCGCGATATCGCCTGTACGGTGTCCTGCATCCAGCACTTCTTTAACAGCATCCTCGATCGCTTGCGCTGCATCGTGATAGCCGAAAGTCAGACGGAACATCAAGGCAACCGAAAGAATCGTTGCGATCGGGTTCGAGATGCCTTGTCCAGCAATGTCAGGTGCGGAACCGTGTACCGGCTCGTAAAGGCCGAAGCTGCCTTCGCCCAGCGAAGCGGAGGAAAGCATGCCGATGGAGCCCGTTAGCATCGCTGCTTCATCACTCAAAATATCGCCAAACATATTTTCCGTCACGATAACGTCAAAGCTCGATGGACGGCGCAGCAATTGCATCGCGCAGTTGTCTACAAGCACATGCTCCAGCTCAACCTCTGGGTATTCAGGAGCAATCCGGTTAACGACTTCGCGCCACAGACGGGAAGTTTCCAGCACGTTTGCTTTATCAACGGAAGCCAGACGCTTGCTGCGAGTCATCGCAATATCAAACGCTTGGCGAACGATACGCTCGATTTCTTGTACATTGTATACGCAAGTATCAACCGCTTCTTCGCCGCCAGCACCTTCACGACGGAATTTCTCGCCAAAGTAGATGCCGCCTGTCAGCTCGCGCACTACGATCAGATCAGTGCCTTCCAATACTTCTGGTTTTAGCGTAGAAGCTTCCTTCAAGCAGTCAAATACAGTTGCCGGACGAATGTTGGAGAACAGGCCCAGCGCTTTGCGAATACCAAGAAGGCCAGTCTCAGGACGAAGCTCCTTCGAGTTGTTGTCCCATTTCGGGCCGCCAACAGCGCCGAGCAATACAGCGTCAGCATTTTTACAAAGATCAAGCGTCTCTTGCGGCAATGGCGTTCCTTTTTGATCAATCGCAATACCGCCGAACAGGCCGTGCTCGGTTTCGAACTGATAGCCATAAAGCTCTTCTACTTTTTTCAATACTTTAAGCGCTTCGCCTACGACCTCTGGACCAATACCGTCGCCAGCAACTACAGCAATTTTTTTAACTTCTGACATTGTTGTGTAACACTCCTTATTTTGAGCTCGAAAGAGCTATTCTCATTCTGTTATCATTTGTACCATATTTCAGAGCTGAAAACAAAGATATAAAATCTATGGTCTTTATAGGCAATGCTTATAAAGGCTATTGGACACGCATATGGCGCATTGCAAAAACCTATATTTTTAAATAAAGGAGGAGCTTTCGCTCCCCCTAAGCTAACTAAATCAAGCTCATTTTATCGCGACGGCCAGGCGATTTGCGTTTCTCAATGAGGCGGTTGAGCGCGTCGATGTAGGCACGTGCACTCGCTTCCAAAATATCCGTGCTCAGGCCGCGGCCCTGCGCAGATACTTCATTTTGGTTCAGTACAACATGCACCTCGCCAAGCGCATCCTTGCCTTGGGATACCGATTTGATCGAATAATCCTCAAGCTCTACAGCTTCAGCAGTCACTTTATCGATCGCATTGTAAATCGCGTCAACCGAGCCATTGCCCTCCGCTGTTCCCTCGCTAACGCTTCCATCCGCTTGGCGGATAATAACCGAAGCGCTAGGCGTCGATTGATTGCCGTAGCTCACTTGAATCGTCTCAAGTGTAAATACTTCCGGCGTGTCCACGAGCTTTTCTTCCAGAAAGGCACGAATATCTTCGTCGGTGACATTCTTTTTGCGGTCAGCCAGGTTCTTGAACTTGGCGAAGGCCACGTTAACCGCTTCTTCTTCCAGCTCATAGCCCATATCGATCAGCTTCTCGCGGAATGCGTGACGGCCGGAGTGCTTGCCAAGTACGAGCGAAGACTCTCTTAGACCGATTGTATCCGGCGAAATGATTTCATACGTCGTTTTTTCCTTGAGCATGCCGTCCTGATGAATGCCGGACTCATGCGCGAAGGCATTCGCGCCTACAATCGCTTTGTTGCCTGGTACAACCATGCCCGTAAGCTTGCTCACCAAGCGGCTCGTCTTGGCAATTTCTTTCAGGTTCAGCGTCGTCGTCGCGCCAAAATAATCGGCACGCGTTGCAAGCGCGAGGGCAATTTCCTCAATTGCGGTATTTCCGGCGCGTTCGCCGATACCATTAATCGTACCCTCTACTTGATCGGCGCCATTAAGTATAGCAGACAGCGCATTGGCTGTTGCCATGCCCAAATCATCATGGCAATGCGCGCTGAGCTGGATCGTCTCGATATTCGGAACGTTTTGCTTCAGCGTTTTGAAGATGTTGCCGAATTCCTGCGGATTCAAATAACCGACGGTATCCGGAATATTAACGACTGTCGCTCCCGCGCGAATCGCCATATCCGTTACTTCGCAAAGGAAATCAAGCTCTGTGCGCCCAGCATCTTCAGGCGAGAATTCGACTTTATCAAAATATTTCTTCGCATAACGAATAGCGCGCTCTGCTGTTTCCAGCACTTGCTCCTTCTCCATCCGCAGCTTGTGCTTGCGGTGAATCGGGCTTGTCGCCAGGAATAGATGGATGCACGGGTCCTGCGCGCCTTTAAGCGCTTCACGCACCGCGTCAATATCCTGCTCGCGCGAGCGCGACAGGCCGATAATCGTTGCATTTTTGATAGCTGTCGCTACCGCATTAACTGCTGCCAAATCGCCGGGAGATGCTGCAGGAAAACCAGCTTCAATCCGATCAACACCCAGCTTCTCCAGTTGGAGCGCAATTTCCACCTTTTCCTTCGTGTTCAGGTTGACGCCTGGAGACTGCTCCCCATCACGCAATGTTGTGTCAAAAATATAAATTTTACGCATTTCCTTGCACCTCCGGGAACAGAATGATCCCGGTACGCACGGACAGCTTGAAACTGCGCCTGCGCGCAGCTCCTCCGCCGGTGAACCGGGATTATTTCTTCATCGCTTCATGCTATGGGGGCGCATCTCCGCAAGGTTAAACGCCTATTTGAAGATACGCCCGAGTCAAGGTGAAACGGCTTTCGCCGTCCTTTGGCGGTGTGGCGCGTTTCAGTCCGAGAAATATAAGCCTGAGGATAAGGGTGAAACTTATAAATGCTTATATTTTAAAAAATATTACTTCTTGATCCAGTGCATAAGCTCACGAAGCTGTTTGCCTGTTTGCTCGATTGGATGAGCTGCCTCGTTGCGGCGAGTAGCGTTCATCATTGCTTGTCCTGATTTGTTTTCCAGGATGAAATCGCGAGCAAAACGGCCGGATTGGATATCTTCCAATACGCGTTTCATTTCTTTTTTCGTTTCAGCTGTTACAATGCGAGGACCTGTTACATAGTCACCGTATTCAGCTGTGTTGGAGATAGAATCGCGCATCGAGGAGATGCCGCCTTCGTACATCATGTCAACGATCAGCTTCAGCTCGTGTAAGCACTCGAAGTAAGCCATTTCTGGAGCGTAGCCAGCTTCAACAAGCGTTTCAAAACCAGCTTGTACAAGCGCGGAAGCGCCGCCGCAAAGAACAGCTTGCTCACCGAAAAGATCGGTTTCTGTTTCTTCTTTGAAAGTGGTTTCGATAACACCTGCACGAGTACAGCCGATGCCTTTAGCATAAGCAAGACCGATTGCTTTTGCGTTGCCGGAAGCATCCTGCTCGATTGCGATCAAGCCCGGTACGCCAAAGCCCTCTTCATACGTACGGCGAACCATGTGGCCTGGCGATTTAGGAGCAACCAGGAATACGTCTGTATCTTTGCTTGGCTTGATTTGGCCAAAGTGAATGTTGAAGCCGTGGGAGAACATCAGCGCCGCGCCTTTTTTCAGGTTCGGTGCGATTTCCTCGTTGTATACTTGTGCTTGTGTTTCGTCAGGCAGCAGGATTTGAACAACGTCTGCTACTTTAGTTGCTTCAGCAACGGTCAATACTTCGAAGCCGTCTTTTTTTGCTGCGTCTGCGGATTTACCAGGGCGAAGACCGATGATAACTTTAAGTCCGCTGTCGCGAAGGTTTTGCGCTTGTGCGTGACCTTGGCTTCCGTAACCGATTACTGCGATCGTTTTACCTTGAAGTACGCTTTGATCAGCGTCTTTTTCATAATACAATGTAACTGCCATGTGAATAATTGCCTCCTTTATTTTGACCCTTTTGAACGGGTGTTTAAGTAGAGAATGACGCGAATAGCCGCGGTTCTCCGCTTAAACTCCCGCTCAAAGCGGGGTAAATCCATATTTTCAAGGTGAGACGGCTGTCGCCGTCCTTTGGCGGCGCGGCGCGTTTCAGTCCGAGAAATATAGAGAAAGTATGACGAAATCATATCCTTTCCTATATTTCAAGCAAAAACGACTTCGTCGTCCTTCTGGAACGTGCGAAGAGCTTTGCCCTAGAATTCTAAGCGGATATAAGGATGAAACTTATACTTTCTTAGAATTCAAAAAAAGCTTGCGATCGAACGTCAGCGGCTGTTGCCGCGGTTCAGTGCCGTTACACCGGTACGGGACAGCTCGCGAATACCGTAGGGCGTCAGCAATTCAACCATTGCGTCGATTTTCTCGGTATCGCCAACAACCTGTACCATAACGGAATGAGTGCCGATGTCCACCACTGCGGCGCGGAAAGTTTCGACTACGCCGAAAATTTCCGGACGAACCGCTGGCTCGGCGCTTACTTTAATAAGCGCCAGCTCGCGGGCAACAATAGGGTTCGAGCTAAGATGAATGACTTTGATTACATCAATAAGCTTATAAAGCTGCTTCGTAATTTGCTCAAGCGTCTGCTCATCGCCCGTTGTAACGATGACCATGCGGGACAGGCCAACCTCTTCGCTCGTTCCCACTGTGATGCTCTCAATATTGAAGCCGCGGCGGCCGAACAAACCGGACACACGCTGCAAAACGCCAGGCTGGTCGTTAACGATTACTGCGATTGTATGTTTCTTCATTCCGCATCCCCCATGATCATTTCGTCGATCGTGCTACCTTGTGCGACCATCGGGTATACATTTTCTTCTTTGCGAACGACAAACTCCACAACTGCAGGACCAGGGTGAAGCAGCGCCTCTTCCCATACTGCTTTTGCTTCTTCCTTGTTCGTCGCGCGGAAGCCTTTCACACCATATGCTTCCGCCAGCTTCACAAAGTCCGGGCTGCCCGAAAGGTCAATGTGGCTGTAGCGATTATCGTAAATCAGCTCCTGCCACTGACGCACCATTCCCAGTACCTGATTGTTCAAAATAACAACCTTGACCGGAATGTTGTTGATTGCACAAATCGCCAACTCCTGCGCACACATCTGCATGCCGCCATCGCCGTTGATTGAAATAACAAGGCGGTCAGGGTTCGCCATTTGAGCGCCGATTGCTGATGGGAAACCAAAGCCCATCGTTCCAAGGCCGCCAGAGGTTACCCATGAGCGCGGCTTGTTGAACTTGTAGAACTGCGCTGCCCACATTTGATGCTGGCCAACGTCCGTCGTTACAATAGCATCGCCATTCGTCGTCTCATGCAGCATTTCCACGACCCATTGCGGCTTCAGCTCATCTTCCGAATCCTTGTATCTGAAAGGATATTGCGCTTTCGAAGCCAGCAGCTCCGCACGCCATGCATCTGCTTTATCTGCACGCTTGGCTTGCAAATTCGCAATTTGCAGCACCGTCTTCACATCGCCTACAATCGGAATGTCAGTTGGCACGTTTTTGCCGATTTCGGCAGGGTCGATATCGATATGAATGATTTTCGCATGCGGTGCAAAGCCAGACAGCTTGCCCGTTACTCGGTCATCAAAACGCGCGCCGATATTGATCAGCAAATCTGCCTTCTGAATCGATTTGTTCGCTGTATACGTGCCATGCATACCCGGCATGCCGAGGAACAAGTCTTCTCCGCTTGGGAATGCCCCAAGACCGAGAAGCGTTGTCGTAATCGGAATATCGGTTTTCTTCACGAATTCATGCAGCTCTTCATGCGCGCCGGAGTAAATAACGCCGCCTCCTGCAAGGATAAGCGGACGCTCCGCTTCCGTGATCGCTTTAAGCATTTTGTCCACCTGCAGCTTATTCGGCGATACAGTTGGGCTATAACCGCGAATGCTGACTTCCGTTACCGGCTTGAACAGCGCCTTGTTAGCGGAAATGTCTTTCGGTATATCAATTAGAACAGGTCCTTTGCGTCCTGTATTAGCAATATGGAAAGCTTCATGAATCGTACGCGCCAAATCATTGACATCCCGTACCAGATAGCTGTGCTTCGTAATTGGCATTGTAATGCCTGTAATATCAGCTTCCTGGAACGCATCGGTTCCAATCAGGCTCGAGATGACATTACCGGTGATGACAACGAGCGGAACCGAATCCATATAAGCGGTAGCAATACCCGTTACCAGGTTGGTCGCACCAGGGCCGGAGGTTGCAATACAAACCCCTACTTTGCCGCTTGCGCGAGCATAACCATCGGCTGCGTGAATTGCGCCTTGCTCATGGCGGGTAAGCACGTGGTTGAAATCAGAGAAACCGTGCATCGCATCGTAAATGTACAACACTGCGCCACCCGGATACCCGAATACGCAATCGACGCCTTCCAGCACCAAGCTGCGAAGTAAAATTTCGGAACCCGTAATTACTTCTGGCTGCCTCAGCTTCTCCATTAATTCTTCTTTTGACTTCAGTGTTGCATTTTGCGTGACCATCGGTCATCCTCCTCTCGAAAACAACAAAAAAACCTTTCGCTCCTCCTGCTTCTAGAAGAAGCATCGAGGGACGAAAGGTTTAACTTCCGTGGTACCACCCAAATTCGTTACACATCTTGCGATGTATAACCTCCACAGGTAAGAACGTGTGCGCACTGACCGTCCATACCTTTAGCACTGTAACGCGTGCCCTGCGATTTTCCCTAATAACCACTTGACGTGCTTTTCAGGAAAACAGCTCCGAGGTGAGCTCGTAGAAAAGGGGTTTTGGCGATGGTTGCAGCTGATCCATCCGCTCTCTGAACAAAAGAGCCCTTAACACTTCGTCCTCATCATTGCTGATGACATATGTTTGAATAAGACTTTCTTTATTATAAGCTGACATCATTCGTTAGTCAAGCAAAAACGACTTCGTCGTCCATCTGGGACGACCGGAGAGCTTTGTCGGAGAAATATAAGCCTATTTATAAGGGGAAAACTTATAAATTCTTATATTTCAAGAAGAAACCGTAACAGCATTTTAGCAAAAATAGGGCGCGTGGCAAAGCCCCGCTTCATATATTAGAATAGCCAGTATTCGGCAAACTCATGCAGTCAGGAATGATCCTAATGATACGAGAGCGCAACGCCCGCACCGACGATGATGAAATCATCAGGCTCATCAAGTCAGAGCTTATGCCACTATCATGGACGACTCATCAACATGATGCCACTGTCATACGCGAGCTGCCCCAGCGCCTTCGCCGCGGCGTAACCTATGTTGCGGCAGCAGGCAAAACAACGACGCCTTATGGCTTTATCCATTTTGAAACGATAGGCGACATTCTGATGTTTTCCATGCTTGCCGTACACCCCCAGCACCGCAACCGCCATTGCGGCACAAAGCTGATGGCAGCAGCCGAAGCTCATGGCTTGGCAGCTTCCTGTACGATGGGCCGTCTGTTCGTCGATCAAATCAACGACAAGGCCCGCCATTTTTATACGAAGCTCGGATATCAGACCATTCGATATTATCCCGAGCTTCGCTGCTACGAAATGATCAAAGGGCTTGCTTAATGCTTAATTCTGAAACCAGCAGCCCTCTTCCACTAAATACTTAGTAGTAGCCGCCATAGTTGTAGCCTTGGTTCGGACAGCATTGGCCGCCGCCGTAGCCTCCACCATAGCCGCCTCCGTAACCACCGCCATATCCTCCACCGTAGCCGCCGCCAAAGCCTGCTCCGAAGAATGGAAGTGTGCCGATTGCCAGCAAATCAAACAAAACTAGAGGCAGCAGTGCCTTTGTTTTAACCGACTTGCCCTTGTCTTTGCCAATTGGCGCAAGCGTCAGCTTGTTGCCCTGGATGCGAACGAGCTTGCCCGTGACGACAGAGCCGTCCTTGCGCACTGCATAGATGGATTTGCCCGCGAGCTTACGCGCCTGCTCTTTGGTAATGTTACCCATGCAAAATCCCTCCTTTCCCGTTGTTCTTTAGTGTATTCAGGAAAGAAGCAGCCGCCTGTTTGTTTGTCCTCTCCCGCCGGAATTGGACGCTTTATTGTAAACTCCTTCAATCGAAGCAAGGAACGAATAAGCTTTATAAATCATAATGAGGCTGCCCCCTAAGGGACAGCCTCATCTATAACGCCTTTAGTTACTAAGCGTTGATTTTTTGTTTAGCCACGCCAGCAAGGGAGTTGAACGAAGCAATATCGTTAACAGCCAGGTCAGCAAGGATTTTGCGGTTTACTTCAACGCCAGCAAGCTTCAAACCGTACATGAATTTGCTGTACGACAGTCCGTTGATACGAGCTGCTGCATTGATACGAACGATCCACAGTCTACGGATGTCACGTTTTTTGTTGCGACGGTCGCGGTAAGCATACATCAAGGACTTGCCTACTTGCTCCTTCGCTGTTTTAAACAGGCGATGCTTCGAACCGAAATAACCTTTTGCCAGTTTCAAAATTCTTTTGCGACGACGAGTGCGGACAAATCCGCCTTTAACTCTTGCCATGAGTATTGACCTCCTGAAAGTTTCTAATTAGTATTTATTGCAAAACGTGCTTATTTAAGATTGTTAAGACCTTGTTGCAGGCGTTTAACGTCGCCAGCAGCCATCAGTGGTTGACCAGCAAGAACGCGCTTCTGGCGTCCGGATTTGTGGGAAAGCAAGTGGTTTTTGTAAGCTTTATAACGCTTTACTTTACCAGTACCCGTAATTTTGAAACGGTCTTTCAGACTGCTGTGTGTTTTCATTTTAGGCATGTCAATTATCCTCCCTTAAATTAAGTGTTGCTTTTTGGTGCCAAAATCATAATCATGCTCCGGCCTTCCAGCTTAGGAGCGCGTTCTACGCTGCATATTTCGGCAACCTCTTGAGCGAGACGATCCAAGATCTTTTGACCAAGCGACGCGTGCGCAATTTCACGACCGCGGAACCGGACAGAAGCTTTAACTTTATCGCCTTCACCCAAAAATTTCACAACATTGCGGTATTTTGTTTGATAATCGTGCTCATCAATGTTTGCACGGAACCAAACTTCCTTAAGATCAACGATCTTTTGGTTTTTACGAGCTTCTTTTTCTTTCTTTTGCTGCTCATAGCGGAATTTTCCGTAATCCATAATCCGGCATACCGGCGGTTTAGCCGTCGGTGCTACGTTCACCAGATCCAGGTTTAAGTCTATGGCCATTTGCAAGGCATCGCGAATGGGCTTAATACCGATTTGCTCGCCTTCCGCACCAACTAAACGTACTTCTCTGGCCCGGATTTCATCATTGATTTGATGTTCTCTGCTAATAACGTGCCACCTCCAAAAGAGTATACTTGCATAATAAAAGGGATACAGGCTCAATTGAACCCGCATCCCATAACCGTTGTTTGCTGCTATTCCCTACATCTCACAAGGAGACACAAAAGATAAGCTTAGTCGATTATCGCAAACCGGTCAGCGCGAGCCGAAAGGTGAGAAGCGGGTGCTTCTGCTTGTGCGTTACAGTATTTCATAAATTGTTTCGTAAACACTACCGACTTACTATATCACAGCCGAAAGAGCAGTGTCAACACTTTTTAAATCAAAATGTGGATAACCGAGCGAAGCAGACGAAATCATTGTTCAAGAACCATACAGGCTGGAACAATGATCCGTCGGTGCCGCGGCAGCTTATTCACAAAGCCCTTGTTAAAGCTGCTTGCTCTGTACTTCCTCCAAGCGGATCACGCGAGTATGCTGCGTATGGCTCCACTTCTTGTTGTTTTGCGTAAAGAAGGCATGAACCGTAATCGGCCACCATGACAGGGTGAAAAGCAAAAACGTCGGAATGCGCAGGTACAGCTTCCAGTTTACTTTGGCCAAGTACATAGACAACGGAATTTGAATGAAAATGTAAAGCATATACGGGATGGATACCCAGATCGGCAGCATATTGTAAACGGACGTTACCCGCTCTCCTCCCGACAGGAAGATGTCGCCCCAGACGATTGCGGCTATACAGAAGCCCGCGAGATAATTGTAAGCATTAAAAACATACAATGCAGCGTCAATCTTCGTCCAGCTGCGATCCTTGATGCCCTGCCACAGCAGCGGCAGCATATGCTTGCGCGTTACATCAAAATGGCCTTGCATCCAGCGCAGGCGCTGGCGGGCAGAAGCTTGGAACGTAATCGGTTTTTCGTCGAATACTTTAGCTTCAAAGTTGAATTTCGGGTAAATGCCCCGCTTAATGCAGCGGACTGTAAATTCCAAATCCTCGACAAGGCTCGTAGCTCCCCAGCCCATTTCCTGCAGCAGCTTGGAATCGAACACCATGCCCGTACCGCCGAGGAAGTTTGCAAGCCCAAGGTTCGTACGAGGCAGCTGCCATAGGCGGTTACAGAACCAATAGTTGATTGCGTTAGCCGAGCTGACCCAAGAGTCATTCGGGTTTTTCGTATCCAGATAACCTTGTACAACCTGGAAGCCGTTGCACAGATCATTGTTCATATACTGCAGGAAGTCCGTTGCCACGAGATTGTCAGCATCAAAAATCGCAACGCCATCATAGCTGCGCGGCATTTGCCACAGCTCTTTAAGCATCCATTCCACCGCGAAGCCTTTGCCGCGTTGGTTCGGATTTTCTCTAACGCAGGCGTATACGCCATCGTAGCTTTTCACAACATCGACTGTTCCGTCGGTGCAGTTGTCGCAGATGACGAAGATATCGTACAGCTCGCGCGGGTATTTCATTTTTTGCAAATTCTCGATTAAAGCTCCAACTACTTGCTCTTCGTTATGAGCGGCGATTAGCAACGCGAAGGACTTTTGCGGCTTATGCGACAAATCCTCTTTTTTGCGATGCCATCCAAAAAACGTCAGATACAATTGATACAGGCCAAGCACTGCAAATAAAATTTGCACAACAAACATAATCGAATTGAACATTTAGGTATTGCCCCCTTGAGACCCCTTTTTTTGATTTGCCGTTTTGAATGGCGCAGCCGACCAAGCATGCGTTCATCGTTCAGGCGGTTATTTTATATCTCTCTTGTTTACGGGCGCTTTTCTGAAAGCGTCCCTGACCTTACTTGATTCTCCACACATTGCTTGGTTTTGTCAAAAGCTCAATTGAGCGTTTTCCAGCCGGAAAAGCGCTACCATGGTTAACCAATGACTGCATTACCTCCTTTTGCGGCGCGTCACCCTTATTTTCATCCATTTGCTGAATTTTTAGCACTTCTGTCCTTACTTACGATAAAAAACGCTGAAATGTTTCCTTAAATTTATCTCATAATGTGATTGACTGGTGAACGCCCCTGTGCAGACTGCCGCTCGCATTCCACAAGAAGCCCATCAAAAATCGTATCCCAAGACTTGCGAAGACTGAACAATCTTGCGCTAATGCCCAAACTTCTTCTGCGTTCCTCATCCTCGTGCAGAAGCGCAAGTGCAGCGGCAAAGCTTGCCGGGCTTCCCGCCTCGCATAGCATTCCATTTAGTCCGTGGGAGACGGAATCAAGTACACCGCCCTTGTTCGCACAAAGGACAGGTGTGCCGCATGCCATCGCCTCAAGCACAACATTGCCAAACGTTTCCGTCGCCGACGGAAACAGGAAAAGATCAGCAGCAGCGTACCACCTCTGCAGCTCCTCTGACGTTTGAAAGCCAAGGAAGGTTGCAGCTACGCCGCTTCTTGCGCATTGCTGCTGCAGCGCCTCTGACGAAGGACCGTCACCAGCCAGCACCAGCTTAACTTGTGCATTTGTTTGTTTTTGGAATAAGGAGAAAGCCTCAATTGCTGTTTCGACATCTTTCTCTGGAGCCAGCCTTCCTGCATAAAAAACGACAAAACATTCATGTTTTATGCCATGCTGCGCCAACAATTGCTCCCGGTTAACCCCGGGATGAAACAAGCTCGTGTCTATACCCCGGCTCCACACCGAAAGCCGCTCCGCACCCCATCCTTTCCTGGTCAAATCCTGCAGCGTAGATGTGGAAGGCACAAATATCTTTTTACAGTCGTGATGAAACCATTCCATATACCTACTTAACATCTTTACCATCCATTGCAAATTATAAAACGGCAAATATTGATCAAAATTGGTGTGATACGATGCGATCAGCGGAATTTGATGCTTACGGGCATAATGAATGCCACATAAGCCAAGGTTGAATGGGGTTGCTACATGGATGAGAGTGGGATTAAATTCATGCAGGGCATGGCGGAGATGCAGCGGATTCGGCAGCGCCAGACGGCACTCGGGGTATAGAAAAAAAGGCAGACTGGCAAATCGTTCTACAGAGCTTGCCTGCATAGCAGCCTTAGAGTCAAATATCGAGCGCTCCGGCGCCAGCACCAGACACTCCACCCCCCTGCGCTGCAAATAGGCCTTCCAGCGGCCAAGCGAACGGGCAACGCCATTTCGTTCAGGCTCATAGGTATCGGTAAAAAGCGCGAGTCTCATTCATACGCCTCCTTCGCCTTTACTCTTGAATGCTATCGGCTATTATTGTAAGGAAGGTGTGTTACCTGAGCATCAACACAGTATGAACGGAACATTAATCTGGATTTTTACAAAATGTATGCGTACAGGGGCTCAAAACATGGTACTATCTTTAGAGTGGAAAACCGCCACACTTATACAGGAGGATTTAAATGAAACAATTGTTAGGATGGCTGAGAGTGCGCGAGCAGCAGCTCATTGTCTGGGCGAACAGCCGGCGTGGACATAAGCGCCTGCACCGCTGGCTTGGAAAATGGCTCAGCGTCATTACACATATGGGTGGTGCGACGTTTACCCTGTCCAGTTCTCTGCTATTTGCTTTGATCGCTCCATCACCATGGAACGCAACAGGCTGGCAATGCTTCATAACCGTCGTCATTAGCCATTTTCCCGTTTTTGTGGTCAAACGCTGGTTCAAAAGGCTGCGTCCGTATCAAGCGCTGAAGGGGTTGACCACGAGCCACAAACCGCTTGTCGATTCGTCATTCCCATCTGGACATACGACAGCGATATTCGCCTGGCTCATCCCAATTGTGCTTACAAGCGGCGTCCTGCTGGTTATTACCGTCCCCATTGCTGCGGTTATAGGCGTTTCGGTAGGCTGGTCGAGGATGTACTTGGGGCTGCATTATCCTTCCGACGTTATTGTCGGCGCACTTATAGGAACGGTCACGGCATTCGCCGTACAATACAGCTGGGTTACTACCATGTAACCTAGCTGTATTTGGCTTTTGCCCGTTTTTTTCTGCGGGGATCGTTGATTAATGGTTTGAAGGACTAGTCTTCTGTTTCTTCATCCTGATCGCTTTGCTCCGCTTCACGCTGGGCATTCGCCAGCTTGTTCTCGCGGAATTTCGCCAGTGCTGCTGAGCCGATTACAGCTTCCAGACGGTAGATCGGCTGGCCCTTGTCCATAAATTTCATCTCATATTCAGTAAATACAAGCTCCTCGCGCGGCTCATCCTTATGCAAATGCAAGGAAATGTTCCGAAGCTGAAGCTCCATCTCCGTAAAGCTATTCAATGAAAACTCAAACAGCGACATCGAATCGGTCTTAAAATGAATTTCTCCGCGCTCGTTCAGCAATTGACCATACTTCGCCAGAAAACGCGGATGCGTCAGCCTGCGGCGGGCATGCTTCGCTTTTGGCCAAGGATCGCTGAAATTCAGATGAATGCGCTCAAGCTCGCCCGGCTCAAACATCGTCTCGATTTGCTCGATATTCGCGCGCAGCAGCGCCAAATTAGGCGGCTGGCTAACTCCCTGCTCTGCCCAAATCGCATGTGCCTTCTCGCCTGCACGGCGAATCAGCTCATCATACATATCTACGCCAATAAAATTAATATGCGGATTGCGCGCACTCATATGGCTGATGAAACGGCCCTTGCCCATGCCAAGCTCCACATAAATCGGGTTATCATTGCCGAAAAAATCGCGCCATTTCCCTTTAAGCGGGGCAGCATCCAAAACAACAAGCTCAGGCTGTGCCTCCAGGCTTTCACGAATTCCTTTTCTTCCTCTTAATCGCATTGTATTTGAATCCTCCATTTAATTGCGGGCGCACCCGGATTGTGGGCAACTCCCGCATATAAGCTAGTCCTTATTGTGCCTAAGAACGCCCTTCTTGTAAAGCCGATAGCCAAAAAAAAGAACCGCAGGGTGGTCGCCCCCGCGGTTCTTCTACTAATTATAGAGCAGCTCAGATCAGCAAGCGATAATCAATCGGAGCACTCGACTTATCAATTTCATAAGTTTCTTCCAGCGCTTCATTCAACTTCTTGCGCGCAGATACTTCAACATGATGATTATTGTGGAATCTGACACCGCTCAGCGCCATCAGCTCTTTAACTGTTAATTCTACCGTTACTTTCTCATCGCCATGTGGAATTCTAGTTTGCTGGCTCATTAGACATCACCTCATCGTTTAATATAACTCATTATTTCCAGACAAACGACATTGTATGACAATCGCTACGAATTAGCTATGTTAGGTTTTTTTGCTGCCATTTCACACTTTTAATATAACAGATCATGTAAGGTATAGCAAGCCTAATTTCTGTTTTCTCAAAAATAATTTCCAGTTTTCCGCATAGTGGAAACGTTTACAAACAACCCATAATCCGGCGTGGCTTTCCGCCTGTTTTTTCGTTAAAATAGAGGGAGCGAATAAATGGCGGTTAAAAACAATTTGCGCTGTGTGAAAGGCTTGGCTTTCACACAGCTCCGATTTTTTCACCACCCTTTTTATAAGAGAAGGAGAACGGAATGAATTCACTAAAAGCAACAGCATTAGAATCGGCCAATGAACCCCAGCTATGGGGCGATAAAAGATTTCATACATGGAACTACGAGATGCGCGAGCAATTCGGCGGCAAAGTGTTCAAGGTCATGCTCGATGCCGGATTTACTTGCCCGAACCGCGACGGATCGATTGCCAAGGGCGGCTGCACCTTCTGCAGCGCGCGCGGGTCAGGCGACTTTGCCGGGAGCCGTCGGGACGATCTCGTTACCCAATTCAACAATATTCGCGACCGCCAGCATCAAAAATGGCCCGATGCCCAGTATATCGGCTACTTTCAGGCCTATACGAACACATACGCACCCGTAGAGGAGCTTCGCGAATATTACGAAGTGATTTTACAGCAGCCCGGCGTTGTCGGCCTGTCGATTGCCACACGCCCCGACTGTCTGCCGGATGATGTCGTCGATTATTTGGCCGAGCTCAATGAGCGCACCTACCTATGGGTCGAAATGGGGCTCCAGACGGTGCATGAATCGACCTCGGAGCTGATTAACCGGGCGCATGATACCGCCTGCTATGTTGATGCTGTAAAGCGACTGCGTGCACGCGGCATCCGCGTCTGCGCCCATATTATTTACGGGCTGCCGCAGGAAACGCATGAAATGATGCTCGACACTGGACGCGCCGTTGCCGCCATGGATGTGCAGGGCATCAAAATCCATCTGCTCCATCTCATGCGCAAGACGCCAATGGTTCGCCAATATGAGGCCGGACTGCTGCGCTTTCTGGAGATGGATGAATACGTCAAGCTCATTGGCGACACGCTGGAGTTTTTGCCGCCAGAGATGATCGTCCACCGCCTCACTGGCGATGCGCCGCGTGACCTGCTCATCGGCCCGATGTGGAGCCTCAAGAAATGGGAAGTGCTTAATGCAATTGATGATGAGCTGCGTAAGCGTGGCACTTGGCAAGGAAAGCTGTGGGTGAACGGCTAGCATGGGATTTTTATCGGTTCTCAGCATGGCGCATCGCTGGATGGCCGAACGGGCACAGCCCGGTGATGCCGTCATCGATGCCACGTCAGGCGGCGGCGTTGACACACTAGCCCTCGCCCGTCTAGTCGGCGAACGCGGCAGCGTATTCGCCTTCGACATCCAGCAGGCGGCGCTCGACCGGACGCGGGAGCGGCTGGATGCAATACGCGCAAGCGGCAAGGAGAAGCTAGCGGAGACGCAGCTTCTGCTCCAAAGCCACGAGCATATGGCGGATGGCCTGCCAACCGCGCTGCATGGCAAAATTGCCGGAGTGATGTTTAATCTCGGCTTTTTGCCTGGAGGCGATGAGTCGCTTATTACGCAGCCATCGACTACAATTGCCGCGCTGGAAGCAGCGCTTGCCCTGCTTCGTCCGGGCGGCATCATTACATGCGTCGTCTATCCCGGTCATCCGGGCGGCGCAGAGGAAGCGGCTGCCGTGCAGCAATGGGTTGAGGCACTGCCTGATGAGGCTGCCTCCACTATGCTGTACCGTCAGCTGCATAAGAAAGCTGCACCGTATTTGCTTGGCGTAGAGAAAAAAGGCAAATGAAAAGCTTAAACTACTTAACTTAGGGAGAGATACTGTAATGACTAAACCATATCCACTGCAATTTCAACCAGAGATGAAGGAACGTATTTGGGGAGGCCGTGCGCTTGAGCAGTTTGGGCTTACGCTGCCGGAAGGCTCGATTGGCGAAGGCTGGATGATCGGCGACCATCCGAATGGCACGACGAAGGTTATTAATGGCGAGCTTGCTGGCAAAGGCCTAGACGAAATTCGCGAAGCTTATGGCCGCGAGTGGTTCGGCACAAAAGGCTTTTCCGAGAAAAATGGCCGCTTCCCGCTGCTCATCAAGCTGCTCGATTGCAATGATGACCTGTCGATTCAGGTTCACCCGACCGACACGTACGAGGGATTGCCTGAAGGCGAGCTTGGCAAAACCGAAATGTGGTACATCCTTGATGCCAAGCCAGGCGCAACGATTATTTACGGCTTGAAGGACGGCGTAGACCGCGGCGCTATGGAAGCTGCAATTGCTGAAGGACGCATTATGGATACGCTGCAAGAGGTTCCCGTCCAGGCAGGCGATGCCTTTTACATACCGGCAGGAACCGTCCATGCGCTGTGTGCTGGCGTAGTCGTTGCCGAAATTCAGCAAAACTCCGATACGACTTACCGCCTGTATGATTATGACCGTCTTGGTCTTGATGGCGAGCTGCGCGATCTGCATATCGAGGACTCGCTGAACGTCATTGCTTATGACGGCGCTGGCGCAAGCCGCATGACAACCGAAGGCGTTGCTGATGGCCAGTGGCTGACCATTGCCTCATCTCCTTATTTTATTGTGGAAAAAGGAATCATCCGCTCCGCAGCAGCTTATGAAACGCCTGCTACTAGCTTCGTCATCCTGATCGTTGCCGAAGGCAGCGGCAAGCTGAAATGGGCAGATGGCGAGCTCGCACTCGCTGCAGGCCAAGCTTACTTGCTTCCAGCGAGCCTTGGCGGCTATGAGCTGGACGGCAGCCTGACCGTCATTCGCAGTGTTGTGCCTGCGTAAGAATTTTTTCAAGGAAAAGGATATAAAGGAATAGACAACAGGGATGCGAGCAAATCGCATCCCTGTTTTATTTGTATAGGGCATATCGGAGCATGCATTCACATTCCTTGATCATGTATAATTTATAGGGAAACCCGCTTTACATATAAGAGAGGTGTTACCTATTCACTTAGGAGAAAATAATCATAAGTACGCTGAGCTGCATGCCTTTATCAAACATGGCGGATTTATCGAAATACCCGAAAACGGACATTTAACCTTTCATGAGCTGCTAATTGCCTGCCAGGCAAGTGCAAGAAACGGGCAAAGTACGGTATTGGATTTTGAATTTCGCCACTTCGACTTATCCCTAATCTATGTTCATGACCAATATTATGGCTCGCTTATCGACTTTAAGAGGCTGGCCCGAATCAAGAACTCTCATAAAATAGCAAAACTAGGCGACATTCATTTTTGGCATGATTTTGAGCGTTATGCGGCCCAGCATCGTCTAACTATCCGCACATGCACGCAAACCAAAAAAAGCAGAAAAGCCATACTCGACAACGGCTTGCGCCTCATTTTTCATTATTCCAAAGTCCATGATGATTTTCTCATAAGCGAAATAACAAGCCGGTTTGGGAACAAACGAATGATTAATTCTACGCTCTCGCCCTCCTCTTATATGGAGATGGAGAGTATCGATTTTTCGATCCATGAGTATTTGAGGCACAAAGGTTTTTTCAACCTTCCCGCCCATAAAAACAGCGGCTTCGATGATTTATTGATGAAATGCAGCAGCAAGGAAAGCCACAGCGCCATAACCGGCACCATTTTAGGTTTTGAGTTTAAAAACTGGCTTTTGGAAATTTTTTATGATGACAGTCTGGCATTGATCGGGGAAAATCTTAAATTTATAAACCGCAGCTCACACAGCAGCAAAGAGGAAATAATAAAGGAATATGAGATTCATTTTTGGGAAAGCTTTAAGCTTTATGCCCCGCAAAATGACCTGCAGATCATTGAAATTTGCAAGGACCACGATATGATCATTGCCTTTTTAAATACGGGAGCTAATTTGCATTTTCAGTATCAGGAGGAATTTGACGACTACTTGATTAGCGTGATTGAAGGGGACGGAACCCCCTTCCGCGAGTCCTATAGACGAATTTACAACCACTAGATGAGCGATCGGAGGCATTTAACATGTACGAGCTAAAAACGAAGGAAACCGACAACAGCGTCATCGCATTTATTGAAGAAGTCGAAAATATTAATAAACGGGAAGACGCCTATAAGCTGCTCGACCTTTTCACCGAAACTACAGGGCTTCCCGCAAAAATGTGGGGGCCCAGCATTATCGGCTTCGGGTCGTATCACTACAAATATGAATCAGGGCATGCCGGGGATGCACCTCTAGTTGGCTTTTCCCCAAGAAAAGCCAAGATCAGCCTGTATTTTGCCACAGGTGACGCGCAGCGAGAGGTGCTGCTGCAGCAGCTCGGAAAACATACAGCGGGCAAGGCATGTGTCTACATCAATAAAGTTGCCGACATAGATACGGACGTCTTAAAGGCATTAATCCAACAGTCCATCCAGTTTCTTAAAGAGACGTATCCAAATTCTTAGAAATAGCAAATCACCATTACCAGGTGCGAGTTTTGTTGATTTCGATCTTTTTCGAAAAAGCCTGCTCCAAGTCTATATCCAGCTTGTTTGCAAGGTCACAAATATTCCACACGATATCGTACATTTCCAGGCCCAAACGGTCTTTGATTTCTTCCTTCTTCTCATGGTCGGGGTGGTAGGAAAGATGCAGCAGTTCTTTAACCGTCTCCCCCACCTCTGTAACTAAATAAAGCGCCCTTTGCTCAATCGTTGATTCGTCAAACCCATGAGCAGTGCTGAATTCCTTCACATGCTTTTGCATTTCTGATAATTGCATGACTGTACCTGCCTTTGTTGTCTAAAATTATTTTTTAACTGGGAAGCCGTTGATTTCAAGATGGGCTTTGAACAAATCTTGAACGGATGGCAGCTGCTCCTTGGAAGGCCACTGCTCATGCCCCCATAATCCGGCCTGCTTAAACGCCCGTGGGCAGTGGATGAAGCATTCCTCGACTTCAACGACAACGGCAAGGCCGCTCGTCTTGCCGTTCCACTCCATGCTGCTGATAAACGCAGCATTACGCGTAATGCTCGCACGTCCATTCACCCGCATCACTTCATCAAGCCCCGGAATAATAAAAATCATGCCGATTTGCGGATTTTCAATCACATTCAGCAAGGAGTCAATTCTTCTATTGCCCGGACGATCCGGGAATGCGATTTGCTTCTCATTAAGCACCTTAACAAAGCCAGCCTCATCCCCGCGCGGGGAAACATCGCCTATACCAGCCGCATTCGAGGTCGCTAGAAAAAAGAGCGGCGACATCGACAAGTAATTGGCGGCATGCGGATCGATAATGGAAATCGTTTTTTTCACGACGGCTTCGGAAGGCTCGGTCATCATGCTTCTCAGCTCTTCCGCGGTCGTCACTTTATCTTCCTGCCACAATAGATGGGTCATGCAGGTCTACCTCCTCGTTTTTGATAGCTTTGCTATATAGCATGCATACCCTAGTCAATCGTTCAACTTAATCAGCTTACTTATTCGCCGCTTGGCCCGTTAGGCGCTCCGTTGTATCCGTCTCAAGCCCGGCCAGACGTTTTGTGAAAGTCGCTCTCCAGCTGCTGGACAGCTCTGGCGCGGCAAGCAGCCGCTCCATGCCCTCCTGATTCGTTTTCTCCACATGCATAATTTGATTCGCGTAAGAAATCGACAACGCTGCCGGATGCTTGCTCATGCAAATTAAAGAGTCCGAAGGCGAAACGACACCTTCCTTGAGCACGCGAAAATAATACCCGGTATAGCCGGTCTGTTGTACCTGAAGCGGGAGCTCGGGCAAACCGTATTTTACGGACAGCTTGAAGCAGGGCTGACGAGGCTGGCTTACCTGCACAATCGCCGTCCCAAGCTGGAACGTATCGCCAATGTGGATATCCTCCTCAACGATGCCCTGTGTCGTAAGATTTTCGCCAAAGGCGCCGAAGCTCATCGACAGCCCCCGCGCTTCCCAATAAGCATAATGCTCAAAAGGATACACGCACACCGCCTTATCTTCCCCGCCATGATGGACCAAATCTGCTTGGCCATCTCCCTCGAAACAGACGGCAGTAAGCTTAACAGCATCCTGGACAGGATGCTTATGAATACCCGTTAAAACCTCTTTCTTCAAATAAGGCACCTGCTGAGGCATCCCAATATTGATCGATTTAATTGAACCCGCTACCACTTATGCTTCCCTCCTGTCTGCTGATTGGACGCCGTTGCTAGGAGATGCTCGAGATGCTCCATCCCCATTAATGCCGAGCCAAGCTATAAGGCACACAATTCGTGAATCGGCCGCCTTTCGCATTGCAAATAAGCAAGCAGCTCGCCCATTTGACCATCCAGTAATGGCGAATATAATTTTCTGCCTTAAACAGCCTCTTATACCAGGCATCATTCCACCTGTACCCAGCAATATCTATCGGTTTATCATATAAAATGCATAATCCAGTCCTTCTATTATGGACGGTTCAGCACATAATTTCCAGCAAAAATACGCAAGTGCCAAAACTCCAATCGGCTTATTCCATTAACGAAATGGACGACGATGCTTAGCTCCACCAGCTCGGGATACGCAGCAGCAAGCACTGCGGAAGAGGTATTCAGCTCATTAATTGCACTTTATCAATATACCTCGGATGCGCCTACATGATTGTATGACACTACACTTAATGTCTATATGAATAACGATATTCATCACAAGGAGGCGGCTTCCGCTGCCAGATGGCTACTGCTCACGGAAGCGGCCTCCTTGTGTTCCTTGTGTTCCTTGTGTTCCTGCTGTTTATGCCGGCTTAGCTGCCGAGCTACATAATTTGCTCACCAAAAACAGAACCGATCAGCTCGACTGCTGTATGAGCTGTTTTGTTGCGGTAATCGAGTACCGGATTCACCTCAACAAACTCCGCGGATACAAGCCGCTTCGATTCGGCCAGCATCTCCATCGCAAGATGGCTTTCCCGGTAGCTGACTCCGCCGATAATGGGCGTACCAACACCCGGGGCATCATTCGGGTCAAGACCGTCCAAATCGAAGCTCAAATGGACGCCATCTGCTGCCGCGAGCCGCTCAAGCGCTTCCTCCATTACCTGGTCCATGCCTCGCCGATCAATATCATGCATCGTATAGACGCGGACGCCAAGCTTGCGCAGCAAAGCCTTCTCGCCCGGATCAATCGAGCGGGCCCCGATAATGACCACATCCTCCGGGCGGATCGGCTCGCGTCTGCCACCGCCGCCTCCTACTCCAAGCAGGCGCCGGCTGCCATAGCCGAGACTAACCGCCAGCGACATGCCGTGAATATTACCCGACGGCGTAGTATCCGCTGTGTTGGCATCACAATGCGCATCGAACCATAACACGCCAAGGCGCGGAATATGGCGCTGCACTCCTTTTATCGTGCCGATGGCTATACTGTGGTCGCCGCCCAAAATAAGCGGAAACCTCCCTTTTCCCAGCTCCTCGGCCGTTTTGTCCGCCAGCTTGCCATTGACCCTTACGAGCTCATCCACGTATTTCAGCTTCTCGCCCGGCTCAGGACGGGATGCTGGGCGGCGCACAGCCAGATCGCCCAAATCATGCACGATATAGCCGAGCTGCTCCAGCTTCTGTTCAATACCCGCGCAGCGAATGGCGCTTGGACCCATATCGACGCCGCGGCGGTCTGCCCCCAGATCAATCGGGACGCCGATAATTGAAATATCCGTTTGGCTAACAGGCAGCATAAGCCATCCTCCTTTACCTGCTGGGCTTGACTCGCACACGCTTCAGCTTTTTACAGCTGCTCTGAAATCAGCTTAAGCTGTGTAAATTGCAGTAAATAATCCGGTCCCCCGGCTTTGGAATCCGTTCCCGACATATTGAAGCCGCCGAAAGGATGGACACCGACGATGGCTCCTGTACATTTTCGATTGAAATAAAGATTGCCGACATGGAATTGCTCGCGTGCCAGCTCCAGCTTAACGCGGTTCGTCGAAAATACCGCACCAGTGAGTCCATATTCCGTGTTGTTGGCAATCTCAAGCGCCTCTTCATAAGATGAAGCTTTGCAGAAGCCGAGCACCGGGCCAAAAACCTCCTCCTGCATCAGTACAGCATCAGGCTTAAGATCAGCAATAATCGTAGGCTGGATGAAATAGCCAGCGCCTTCCGCCTTTTGCCCTCCGGTTACAAGCCGCCCTTCCTTGCTGCCCGTTTCGATGTATTCGAAAATTTTGCGGTAAGCATTCAAATCAATGACTGGCCCTGTATAGTTGCTAAAGTCTACCGTATTGCCGACAGTCAGCGCCTCCGTCAGCTCGGTGCAGCGTTTTAATACCGCTTCGTAGACAGCCTCGTGAACGATGGCCCGGGAGCAGGCGGAGCATTTTTGCCCGGAAAAGCTGAAAGCCGAAGCGACAATCGCCTGCGCCGCTGCTTCCAGATCCGCTTCGCGATCAACAACGATGGCATCTTTGCCGCCCAGCTCGCCGACAAACCGTTTAAGCCAAATTTGGCCCGGCGATGTTTGGGCAGACAGCTCGAATATTCGCAGTCCGACCTCTCGCGAACCCGTGAAGGAAATGAAGCGCGTCAGCGGATGCGTCACGAGCAAATCGCCAATTTCCGCGCCGCTTCCCGGCAAAAACTGGACGACACCAGCCGGCATCCCCGCCTGCTCCAGCACCTCGACGAACTTGTACGCGATGACAGGCGTCGTGCTTGCCGGTTTCAGCACTACCGTGTTTCCCGCCACTACCGCCGCCGTCGTCATGCCAGCCATAATCGCCAGCGGAAAGTTCCACGGCGGAATAACGACACCGACGCCTAGCGGAATATATTGCAGATCATTATCTTCGCCGCGCCGAACGATCAGCTTTTTCGCTGCCGTTTCACTCATCTCCAGCATTTGCCGGGCATAATATTCGAGAAAATCAATCGCTTCCGCCGTATCGGCGTCCGCTTCCCCGCGCGTCTTGCCCGCCTCAATCATAAGCCACGCATTAAACTCATGCTTGCGGCGGCGCAAAATCGCTGCTGCCTTAAACAGCAATCTCGCCCGATGCGCCACAGGCACCTTGGACCACGACTTAAACGTCTCATAGGCGCTTGCGATCGCCTGCTCTGCTTGCTCTGCATTTGCCTTCGATACCCGTCCCACGACCTCGCTCGTGCTGGAAGGATTGATGGAGCTTTGCATTTCCTCTGTCATGACCCTGCTGCCGCCGATAATCAGCGGATAAACATGACCCAGCTGCTGCTGCACTTGGCTAATGGCTGCTGCAAGCGCCTCGCTGTTCGCCTTGATCGTAAAATCGGTAAATGGCTCCGGTACATAAGTAATCATAGGTAAGCTCCACCCTTCTCCTCTTAAAATAGATGATCTGAATAAGTCGGGTCACATCACTTGAAAAACATCCGCTATACGCTGAGCTGCCCATGCCAGCTCGTCTTCGGAAATGATCAGCGGCGGCGCAAGCCGGATTACTTTTTCATGCGTTTCCTTGCATAGCAGGCCAGCTTCCTTCAGCTTCTCACAGTAGGGCCGCGCAGCTTCTTTCAGCTCGATCGCAATAAACAGCCCCCTGCCGCGCACCTCCACAATGCCGTGATGCTTGATTTCGCGCAGCTTGGTGAGCAGCCGCCCGCCCAGTGTCCGCGATCTTTCCGCGAGCCGCTCATCCTCGGTTACACGGAGCGATGCGACTGCTACGGCGCTCGCCAGCGGATTGCCGCCAAATGTCGAGCCATGCGAGCCCGGCTCAAACACGCCCAAAATGCTGCTGTCCGCCGCAACCGCTGACACAGGCAGGACACCGCCGCCAAGCGCTTTGCCCATAATGTAAACATCCGGCGTGACCGCTTCCCAATCACAGGCAAAGCGCTTGCCCGTACGGCCAAAGCCCGTCTGAATCTCATCGGCCATCAGCAGCACCTGATGCTGCTTGCACAAAGCGGCAGCCTGGCGCAAATAACCTTCAGGCGGGATAACGATTCCAGCTTCCCCTTGAATCGGCTCGACGAGAAACGCAGCCGTATTCGGGGTAATGGCCGCTTCCAGCGCCGCAATATCGCCATAGGGAATAATGGTGAAGCCTGGTGTAAACGGGCCAAAATCTTCCCGATACGAAGGCTCGGAGGAAAAAGACGTAACGGTCAGCGTCCGACCGTGAAAATTGCCAGCGCACACAATAATATCCGCTTGGCCCGCCGGAATGCCTTTTACCCGGTAGCCATATCTGCGGGCCGCCTTCACCGCCGTCTCCACCGCTTCCACACCGGTATTCATCGGCAGCAGCATATTTTTGCCCGTTAAATCGGTCAGCAGCGCAAGCAATTCCCCAAACGGCTCATTATAAAAGGCTCGCGACGTCAGCGTGACCAGGTCCGCTTGCTTCTTCAAAGCTTCAATAATCCGCGGATGCCGATGCCCTTGATTGAGCGCCGAATACCCGCTGAGCATATCCATGTAGCGCTTTCCATCCGGGTCCTCGACCCACACGCCTTCCGCCTTGACAATTACAATCGGCAGCGGGTGATAGTTATGCGCGCCAAGCCGCTCGGTCTGCTCAATCGTATTAGCCTGCTCCTTCATGACCATCCCTCTTTCCAGCCTGATGGCTAATTCTTTTTCAGCTCAGCCTATCGTTTGAACATGGATTTGAGCACAAAAGAGACATTTTCCGGCCGTTCGGCCAGCCGCCGCATAAAGTAGCCATACCAATCTGTTCCGTACGGCACATAGATCCGCACCTTGTAGCCCTCCTTGGCGAGCTGCTGCTGGAGCGCTGTGCGAATGCCGTACAGCATTTGAAATTCAAACCGCGCCATCGGTATTGCCTGCTCCTTGACATAGCCCTTTACCCATTCAATAATCGCAACATCATGGGTTGCGACAGCAGCATAATGGCCATTTTCCAGCTGCTTTCTAATGAGATGAATAAAATTGCGATCCACATCCGCCTTATCAGGGAAAGCGACCTCTGGCGGCTCCTTGTAAGCTCCTTTTACCAAGCGGTAGTTCGGCTTCAGCACACGCAGCCGCTCCATATCCGCTTCGGTTTTGAATAAATAAGCCTGCAGGACAATGCCGATATGATCGCCGAACTCTGCGCGAAGCTGCTCAAACATTTGGATCGACGGCTCATTGCGGGCGTAATCCTCCATATCGATGCGCACGAAGCTATCCAGCCGTTTCGCCTCCGATACGATCATTCGCATATGGCTAAGGCATTGGGGATAGGAAATATCCAGCCCGAGCTGCGTCAGCTTCACGGAAACGTTGGCGGCGGCTCCCGCGCTCGCAATGGCTTGCAGCCCTTTCACAACCTCTTCGGCGGCTCCCTTCGCCTCCTGCTCGCTTCGAGTAAATTCGCCAAGATGGTCAAGCGTCACAACGAGGCCGCTTTCGTTAAGGGCGGCTACCTTTTTCATTGCAGCCGCAAGCGTCTCTCCCGCTACAAAACGTTCTGCGCCAAGGCGAAGCCCAAAGCGCTGCGCCATCCGGTTAGCTATTCGATTTTTGGACAAATACAACAGCATATCACGCATAACCGCCATGCATTCCCCTCCTTCTAGGCGATGTCCTGCCGCTTCATTCTTGAATGGCAGCAGGCTCCGACTGTGGCATAGCCGAATTGCGCTTATGAAATAAGGTATGAATGCCGACAGGCAATAAATCCATCATTACAACAAAAGCTTGATGAACGACCGGCCACTCCGGCCACTTATGAGCCATACAGCCCGCTCGCTTATGAGGCAGGACAACGTATATTGGGCGTTTTAGCAGGGCAGCGTTTTACCAATTATTTCTTGTCGCTTGTTTCGGAGCTGTGCCGAGCATAACGAAGCTTATTGGTGTGTATTGAAAATGTTGTATGAATTGAAAATAGAAACAGCGGTAGCCTTGATTCGCTTCTGCTGCCAGAGGTAGAGTATAGTAGGAGTAGTTTGAAAAATATTACAGGAGGCTACACTCATGTCACAGGAGATTTGGATTAACCTGCCGGTCAAAGATGTTGAGAGGTCAACTACCTTTTTCAATGAGATTGGATTCCATGCGGAGAGCGTTGGTAACGAGAGAGCCAAGCTTGCCATAGGCCAAACAACGATTTTGCTGTTCCCGGATGCTACGTTTGAGAAATTTACAGGTTCAAAAAAAGCAGATACTTCCCAAAGCGCAGAAGTCATATTTTCCATTGGCGCTGAAAGCAGGGAAGAAGTAGATGCCTTTATTCAAAAAGTAGAGCTTGCTGGAGGAAGCATCTTTAGCAAGCCGAGTGAAAATGACAGCTGGATGTACGGCGCAGCATTTGCCGACCTGGACGGTCACCGCTGGAACCTGCTGTACATGGATGAAAGCAAACTGCCGAAACGCTAATTGGAAAACGCCGGTCACCTGCTTAAGGTCACCGGCGTTTTTTGCCCCCCTAAAATAACGGTTTAGCGTACTTAACCGCCAAGCGTTGTCGTAATTTCATGAGCACCCTGTATAACCTGCTTGCTGAGATCATCCAGACGCTCGTCTGTCAGCCGGTCTGCCGAGACGCCAATCCCTAGCGCGCCAACTACTCTCCTCCCAAAACCGATAATGGGTGAAGAAATCGCTGCCGTACCTTCCGTCATCTCAGCATAGCTGACCGCATATCCCGCCTTCTTGATGCCCGGCAAAGCCGAAAGCAGCTGCATGCGCTTCTCTTGATCATCAACCAGCCGAACCAATAACGCTTCCGCTTCATTCCTTTTCATATTGGCCAAAATCACTTTATTCGACGCGCCGATATGCATGGCGATCCGCTCACCCAAGCCTTCTACAACGCGCGGCTTCACTGAACTGTCTACTTTATCGACCCCCATTGAAAACAAGCCGTAAGGGATCGTCAAGAACACCGTCTCCTTCACTTCATCCGCCAGACGTTCCATGATCGGCCGTGCGGCCGTGCGCAAATCAAGCTGCTCCAGCTGCTGCAAGCCCACCTCCATCCACTTTGGCCCCAGCCGATAGCGCTTCGTCTCGGGAAGCTGAACAATCAGCTCATGCTTCACCAGCGTACTAATTAGTCTGTGCGTCGTACTTAGCGGCAAGTCCACCCGTTCCGAAATATCTGATATTGCCCACCCAGTGCGGCTGTGATCAGACATGAGAAGCTGAATAATTTGCATCGCGCGATCAATAGATTGAACCAATCGTATCCCTCATTTAACAGTCTGACTGCTTTTTCGTCAAAACCTAACATACAATCATCGCTTTACGATTAATATAGGTGGCAATATTTTGTTTGTCAATAAAAAAAGCAGTCCACGTCACTTTACATGACATGAACTGCATGTTTACGCGGTCACCGCATCATTATGCAGCTTTAGCATGTACGGCTTTGGCGTCGGCTTGCTGCTGCCAGCCTCCAAGGCATAGAGGACAACGAGCAGCGTATGCATATTTTTCTGGATTGAGCCGTTCGCAAAATACGCTTCCAGATCAAAAGGCAGCCGCTCGATGACGGCATGCTTATGCAGCTCCTTCTCCGACATGCCGAGCGCCGCAAAGGAGTCCGACACCTTCTCCGGGCGTTCGACGAGACTGCGCATATGGCTTCCCCATACCGCTTTGTCCATCGTGAACTCCCACCATGTTTTACGCGGCTTATATTTATGGTTAAGGAAATAATCGTATTTCATCAGTCCCATAATGACGTCCATATCCGGACCAGCTTCGCCAGCCGCTTGCTGCTCAAGCTGGTAGCTATTCAGGAACGACCACAGCCGGGAAAATAAATCCTCCAGCTGATGCCCGATTTTCTGCCAGCCCCGCTCCTCCCAATAGTCGCCAAAGTCCTGGAAGAAATCGAACGGCGACGGGAAAACCTGCTCCACCAAATACATGAGCGTGCGGTCCATCCGGTGCGCATTCCAATATTTCTCCAGCACATCCTCGACCCGCTTCATACGAACTATATCGCCGAAAGGCATCAGGTCATTGCCGAGCATTTCGTAAGGCGCACGGTCCATGTAGATGTAGCCCCATTTGTCGGCGTCATTGCGCAGCCCTGTGCCGCGCAGCATTTTCAGAAAGCCGAGCTGCATTTCTTCTGGCCCGAGCGCAAACACATCGTTAAAGGTGCCTTTGAACGTATCGTAGTTTTCGAGTGGCAATCCAGCGATTAAGTCGAGATGCTGGTCGATTTTGCCCGATTCCTTCACCTTCGTCACCGTCCGCACGAGCTTGGACCAGTTCTGTCTGCGCTGAACCGCTTCATTCGTCGGGTCGTTCGTTGACTGCACGCCAATTTCGAAGCGGAACACGCCTGGAGGCGCATGCTCAGCCAAATAGTCGAGCACCTCAGGGCGCATAATGTCTGCTGTGATTTCAAATTGAAAGACGCAGCCGTTATGATTTTCGATCAAAAATTGAAAAATTTCCAGCGCGTAATCCCGCTTAATATTAAACGTCCGATCGACGAATTTAATCAGCTTCGCTCCAGCATCAATCAAATACAAAATATCCGCCTTCGTCCGCTCCTTGTCGAAATAACGCACGCCCACCTCGATGCTGGAGAGGCAGAATTGGCAGCTGAACGGACAGCCCCGGCTCGTCTCAAAATAAACGACGCGGCTGGCCAAATGCGGCACATCCTCGGCAAACCGATGCGGTGACGGCAGCGTTGCAAGATCCAGCTTCGGACGGCCCGGATTAACCAGCGCCTCAATATAGCCCTCGCGCTGCTTGCGGTAGGCGAGCCCGAATACCATATGGTACTTGCCCGCGCCCTCGATCTCGGTTAGCAGATGATGGAACGTCTCCTCGCCTTCACCGACGACGATAAAATCAACCTCGGGAATGCGCTCCATCCAATGATCGGTATCGTAGCTTACTTCCGGCCCGCCGAGTATGATTTTCACCTGTGGACTGACCTTGCGCAGCATATTGATGACCGTGATCGTCTCTTCAATGTTCCAAATGTAGCAGGAGAAGCCGACCACATCCGGCTGGCGGGAGTAGATATCCGATACAATGTTCATAACGGGATCTTTAATCGTGTATTCGGCAATATCAATATCGAATTGCTCGCCGCTGTAGGCTTTCAGACAGCGCAGCGCAAGCGATGTGTGAATAAATTTTGCGTTTAATGTGGAAAGTACTACCTTCATCTCGTTACCTCGCTCATTGTTTTGTCACTATTGTCTATCATTGTACTACAGATGAGGGTTCCCGCACAAAAGAAAAGGCTGCCGGTGGTCGCTTACGCTCCCGCCAACAGCCCGATCATTTAGCTGTGAAGATTAAGATGAAGGATTTAAATAATAAGTGCTAGTCTTTCATGCTAATATAAAGCTGGTCTTTCAGCTGCATATCGAGAACCGGGAAGCGAACCTTCCACTTGTTGTCGCCAAGCGCTGTCACTTCATTTTCGGCAAAGCCGCGCGGCTGGAAGCCGAAGGTACGATCGAAGGAGATGATGACTTGAATCGTCTCGCCCGGAAGCATGCGGTTCAGCTCATGGCCCAGGTTAATGGCCCAGCTGCGAATATCGTTAGCGGAAGAACCGCCATAATACGTATAAAAGCGCGGATCAATATCAGCCGTCAGCACGATCCAGCCCTGCGAATCCCGCTTCACTTCCCAATTGCTGAAGCTTGCTGTGCCATCGCCTGTCGATACGGAGCCAAATTCTTTCTTCATCAGTGCTGTGATCGTTTCCATCGAAGCGCCTTTTAGCGTATCGGGCAAAATCGCTGGCAGGAACAACACATCCTCCTGCGGGCTTTCCGGCAGCAATCCCATCAAGAGACTTGCATGGGCAACCGATACAGCAAAGTTCAGATCGGCCTGCGATGTATAGCCTGCGGTAGTAATCCCAACCAGATCGCCGTATTCATCGAACAGCGCTCCACCGGAGCTGCCGTGGTCGATTGGCGCACTTGTCTGGATATAGGTGAGGCCATCCTCGTACGAAATGTTACTTACCAGACCGTCAGATACCGTGTTCTGGATACCAAGCGGACTGCCGATGGCTACAACTTTATCGCCTTTTTCCGGAACCGTATAGCCTACGCTCACCGGCTCCAAATACAGCGACTCATCCGTCTGAATAATTGCAAGGTCTGAGCTTGGGCGGTTGACAACGACGCCTTGAACCTTGTATTCATCGCCATAGATCGACGTAATCGTTGCCGAGCTTGCATCTTCAATGACGTGATTGTTAGTCAAAATCCAACGATCGCCGATAACGACGCCGCTGCCAAGCGCTTTATTCGTTGTGATCAGGACGACGCTTTCGTCGTTTTGCTCCACAATTTCCTTAGGCGTCAGCTTTGTGCGGTCATCCTCAGGCGTTTCCTCGTACTCCTCGTAAGCTTCTGCCCACTGTTGTTCTATGGAGGTGATGCGAACGGCTTGCGCCGCATTATCCCATTTCACTTTGGCGCCAAGCGCCTCGGCCACGAAACGGGTCGGCACGAAGGTGATGCCATTTTTCACGGCAGGTGCTGCATCAAGCTTAACGGTCTTCCCGTCGACAACCGCTTCTTTCTTGCCTACGGTCAGCGATACCGTCGTTGTGTTTTTGCGTACGATAATCGTCTGTGTCTTCTCCACCCAAGTGATCGAAGCGCCCAGCGCCGTAAAAATCTGCCGCATCGGCACGAACGTCACGCCGTTTTTTACATAAGGAGCGGCCGGAAGCGAAAGCTTGCTGCCGTCAATATAGACTTTAATAGCCTGCGTCGTAGACGCTGCTGTCGTAACAGCGCTTGCAGCTGAAGCCGTCGAAGTCGTTCCAGCCAGCGGCGACAGCAGCAAGCCAGTAACGAGCAACGGGGCTAGCAGCGTTTGTGCTAGTTTTGTTTTCACGTATGTATTTCCTCCAAATTTTTGTCGATTACCTGGGGCGTTTTTAATGATAGATTGAGTCCCGTCCGCAAATGATAGAGACACCAAAAGAAAGGCGGAACCTAGCCAAACAGATACTCTCATGGTACCATTTTCTGTTGTTGGTTGTCTATTGGAATGGGAGTGGGGATTGATAGAGTTGATGGATTTGGGAGATTTAAATAGATTATGCATTTTTTCTAGCAAAGATTCCGTTTTCTAAGAAATGGATAAGAACGGTTGTGCCAGAGCCAAATAAAATTTCATATCATGCTCCACCTTAATTAATTTCTGATTTTAATAAGCTACGTAGTTTAGTAGCTAACGTTTCCATATGGTTGTTATTAAACCACTCGGCTTCTGACCAGAACTTGTTATATTGAGTCAATTGAAGGTATGCTGCCAGCACCTCTTCTCGGTTCTGCTTAATTGTAATGCCCTGACCCAGCAACTTTGACAATACATCGAAGCAGGTAATGCTCTCTCCTCCAGCCTGCATCTCATCACATAAATCTTTTGCAAGCTCAACTCCATCCATTTCATCACTAGTAAATTCTATATGTTCAATAAATATAACTCTCATCTCCTTATTAAACATAAATAATTTCATCAACAAAATCATCGACTATTAATAGACTAGATGTCGGGATGATAACCATACCATTTTGCTGCCTTAAAATTTCTGAACAAAGCCTCAGTCTTGCTCTAATAGCATTTTTCCATATGTCATCCATCCACGGGAAGCAGAAAATTTGTTTTTCCTGCCCCAGCCCAATAGCCGCAGAAGCATTCCAGCGCTCATTACTTATATGTTTCATTTGCCTATCCAGACGGGAGGGAGACAACTCAAACCTATCAATCAGTTCATCCACCATGTGGTTATTTGAAGTGTAACTTTGCAGTTGCTGACGGATAGTCTTTTGTCGAAACAATGAGGTTATAGCACTTGGCTCATGTGCTTCTCCAACATACCATCCATACGTTTTAAGTGTTCTAGAATTAGCTAACTTCTGGTTAACTAGCAAGCTTCCAGCGTAACTTCTTACCCGGCCTGCTAAAAGATAGGAAATTGCCCATCCTCCTCGACCAGGCTCACTTATAATGGCATAAACTTTTCCTGGGGAAAACGTATATGAAAAGTCAGATAGAGTCTCCTTCCATGTAGGGAAATTATGCATGGATGGCTTGCAAGAAAGTGATATATTCTTTAGTTCTAGTTTTTCCAGCATGGATGCTTCTCCTCTTTGGACCCTAAAATAAACCTATCGAACGTTCATTTTGCTTTTTCCATCTTAAAAAAAGTTCCATTATCGAATACAATGATTTCATTGCTGTTAGTGAGATAAAAGGTCGCTCCGATTTCGTTCCAATATTCTTTAAGCCCACTATCCGTATAAACTTCAATCATCGTCACATCATCTTGAGTTATATCTAAATTTTTCAATAGAACATTATGATGGATTAAAAAATCTTCATTTGAAACAACCGTCTTTTTATAAAATGGATTTTCAAGTTTTTTCTGATCGAACTGCGAGTATTTAATGGAATAGTCCACTCTTTTACCCAGTAAACTCTTAATATCTTTTTCATCATAAATACTTACTGTACCCAATTTAAAATCCTCTTTGATTATCCAAGCACCAAAAAATAAATGATCCAGTGATTCAGTACTATTGTTATAGTTTAGCGTTGGTGAAGCCTTTTCTTCGAAATTTGCTTTCACTCCACAACCTGATAAAAGTATCAATACACAATAGAAAACAAAAAAATGAATTATATTTTTTCTCATTATATAGATTCCATTTTAGCCATAGCTAACCCCTCATTTATAAAGATTTACTCCTAAAATCGGCCCATAACTTTATATTAAAATAATTCAACATAATAACCGCAGCGTTCCCTTCTTCCTTCAATACATGCTAATAACTCTTTCAACGTTTTTTTCGGACTACCCAATTGTTGATTCAATTCATTCACCGTTTCTTCCCAAGATCGTTCCATCCTCATATTATATAAAGGATCTACTTTACAATCAGATGGCAAATAAATAGCGGGACCAAATCTTTTTCCAAAACGGCTTAAATCCCTTCGTAGTCGATTTTGCAACCGTTCATCTTCTAAGAGGGTGTACCAACCTATTATGATGTCAAAAATAAAGAAATGCGCTCCAAGTTGAATATCAAATCCATGCACATTTAGAAATTCAAGTTGGCCAGAAATACTCATACATTCTGGGGAATGAGTATCCTTTTTGTTATAGGTCCATTTCCAAATTTCTTGAGGATTTGATGTATCTAGCATGATCTCAGTGAGCTTTTTGCATGCAAGCCCCAAGTCAGATCCCTGATTTTGAAAAATCGCAGTGAATGTTGATCCCATATATCCTCCTTAATGTTTCTAAACCCATATGTGGTTGATTGAACAACTTAAAATTATATCTCTTCATTAGATGGTAGCGGTATCAAGTCCTTCTTCTCTTTTTTCCACCAAAATGAGTTTAAGCCATAATAAATATCATTGGCCCATTCTTCAGGCAGCATATGAAACAACAAACTCTCATCATCGAAACTCTTCCCGGCCCAATGTCTGTTTACCCGTCCCAAAGCCTCATTGTTTGAAATATTAAATAGTTTTACCATTTCATTAATGACTTCATCACAGTACTGTTCAGCATTAATTGAGACCTGAAAATGATACTTGTTCAAAGTTTTATCTACTCTCCTTCACCAAAGCCTTAGACACCTAGTAGCAGATGAATTGACCTATCCAAATTTGAGGGAAACGACATTTTAAAAAGTAAATGGGCTAAACGTACGGTAAGCAGACTGAACTATTTCACAGGTCATTCTATAGGAATAACTATTTTACTTTTTACAAATACATGGACGAGATATTTTGAGTTGTGCTCTACTGGTACATATCCTGGAGCTAAATAAAATGCTTTTCTTTCTCCATCCATTTCCACTAGTATTCTATCACTATCATTATAAATTTTTTCACTACTTAAAATTATGACTTCCTTACTTTGATATCCAATTATAAATGAATCTACAAAAAGGTTATAAAATTGTATAGCAGTTAGTAATCCAAACCAAAATCCACAGACGTAAATTCCTACAAATAATATTTTTCTCAGTTTAATTAAATTAGATTTAACTCTTTCCACATTGCAAAAAAAAGTTCAAAAAATAATAAATAGCTGCCCACAAAGTGAGTTGCAATCTTGAAACTCTTGATATTTCGCTCAAATCTATCGTACATTAGAAAGATTATACTAATCATAATGATAACAACGCAGAAAACTAAGATTCTCATCCATTTCATGCTTGATTGTCTCATGTATCTCCCTTCTTAGAGAAAGCTAGTTTAAATCTCTGAATTAAGCTTCATTTGCTACTGGCCTCTACGAATAAAGATGATGATTTTGTATCCGAGCGACGATTACAGAAGCCAAGAAAAATGAGCGAACCCCGATGGATCCGCTCATTCATGAGGAAGGGATTACCTACATCTTTGACTGCGGTTTTATGGATTATGGCGCCTTTGACTCATACTCTGAACGCGAATATTGAATCTTTAGAGAACTTTGCGGTCCCCTACAGATAGGAAAGTTCATCTACGACTCAAACAATTCTATTAATTGTTCGTAAAAGCAAATGAGAAAAGTAGATAGACGACGCTTAGTTAAATTCCTTAATTCCCCAAATAAACATGTTTGAAGATTTATATAACACTAGTGATTACTTTTATCAAGTCATAATCATAAATATTGAGATAGCTTTTGGGCGTAAAGTATTTTCTAAAGGATGCTCTTTTTATAGGATATACGATTTCCCATTCATCCATATTTAGATTGGCATATCGAACTTTGGTTTCCTTATCTTTTTCAAAACTTTCGACGTTACCTATTAATAAAAATCTATTATCCAATTCATACCATATAAAATCAAACTCCTTTTCGGATAGAAATTTTTTTGGGCTATTCCTAGACACTCTCACAGCAAGGTTCTCTTTCAAATGTGAATTAATATTTGTTTTTGCAATCCAACCTGTATCAAGTACATATTTAGATTCCGTTACACAAATATATTCCCCAGTATTTAGCCTTTGTTGTGCTTCGACGAGTTTAACCGAAAATTTTATAGGAATAAAGTTCAGTAAAATTGGAGTTATTACTACAAATAACGAAAAAGAGATTACTATTCTCTTCACACTCCCAACTTTATTCAGCATCATTTACATCATCCTTATCTTGTAAACTTCAACAATGTCGCTCCACTTGCGGCTTCAGGGTATCTTGCAGAGCCGGTACTGGAAAACCCATATGACATCCTCGCTAATTCAACAAATTCAGCGTAGGCAGCCCATTTACCGCCTAATGTTCTGTACCAGTAATTCCATGCGAGAATATAATAAAACTGGTTATCTTATCATAATTCCACTATCTAAGAAATGAATCGGGATGGTTGATCCCGAAGCGAATAAAATTTCATGGGATATTATCTTTTCATCAACAATTAGAAGCTCATGGTATCCCCAATCCTTAGAAAATGCTTTCTACACAAAAAGAAACCACTTGGAGTTTTCACACTCACAAGTAGTATCATTATATGTTTTAGATTCCTTTAAGTCCTCCTATCAACGTAATTATTACCATTATTACAGAAAATACCACTGTTATATATCCGCTTATTTTAAATCGCTTTATCATTGCTTTTGTTGCTTTCTTTTGATTCTTGAAACTTGATGTTGTTCTAATCATAAACTCAGTATAAAGTATATTTAGTACACCAAACCCACCAAATACCACTAAAAAAAACACACTCAAAACTATTCGATCTGTCATTTATTCCCTCCTTAGAGATAATACAAAGGTGTGCTTGGCTCTACTAAATTTAAGGATAATAAAACTCTTTTATCAAATAAATTGTTACACTCGCATATAGTGAAACAAATTCAATTAAATATCAAAAATACCTTTCACCCAGCTCAGCATCTTTTATATGGGCTATCCTCTTCATTTCGAAATATGTTCCACCATCATCATACATGATTAAAGTATTATCATCTTTTATATAAAACATGGTTCCAATATCTGTAACATAATTACCGACGCTATTTAGAACATGAACAAAGACAAAATAATCACCGTTTATCCCTATTTCGTTAAGTGGTGGCATATATGCGATGTATTGCCTCCTAGGATCGCGAACTGGAATAATGGCTATTGAGTAATTAGGGTTTTCTATTATTTCCTTACCATCTAATATTACTTTATCCTCTGAATAAATTATCTTTTTTCCAACCTCTTGTTGTACCACATCTAGGTCAGGAGGAAATCTTTCATCTGTACCTGCAACTTTACTAATTTCCCATTCACCATAAAATAATTTATACGCAGTATCATTAAATTGGGGAGCCCCCGTTTCTGTACTTTCCTGAGGCTGTTCCTTATATTCAGAACATGAGGTAATACTCAAAAATGCAAAAATCAACAATACTGCTAACATAATTTTGCTAAAAATATTCCTCTGCATTCACCTTACCTTGTCCTTTCGATTACTTAATGGAGTGTACATTCACATGTAGCAATTCCTTAGTTCAATTTTTATTACCGTTATCTATAATTTCACCAGTCTTAGGAATTAGCAGCTTTCAAGGCGTTATCGATAGCGAAATTACTATCTACTGTCCAACTATCTATGTCAAGTTCTCCAGGATCTAGCTTACTGTCATCTCCTAAAACCCTCATATCCTTTATCTTTTTCTCTATTAGAGTATGTTAAGTTGACTTCACCAACCATATTTTTGTCTAATATCATGAATATTTTACTCACTTAATACTTTTCGCCTAGTGTAATAATTTGAGAATCAGAGTAATTTTTCAATTGGAAGGCGGTATTTAATCCCCCTTAAAGATTTTATTAAAATGATATCATCATCAAGTATATTTTGATTTTTCGCAATTAATATTTTAAATTGAATACAGTTATATTCATCTAAATTAGTGAAATTGATTACAGGATATTGAGGTAAAACTTCTTTTATTTTGTTTTGAAAATACCCCAAACTTTCTTTACATCGCTTTCTTCTTTTTAACTGTTTTAAATATTGAGAGCTACTTTTATATCTTTCATCTGAAAAGAAGATGCCTTTAGGAAAAAATCATATATTTCTTTAAAAATTCTATCCAACTGGTTCACCTCTACATATTGAACAACTGCTGTGCTTCAATAAGAATTTCGTCCTGATTCGCTTCTAGCTTTTGGATTATGATGCTGCTGCATGCCTTTTTCTCGCTTTCGGTAAGGCTATCGGCTATAGCTTCTAATAGCATGAAGGATTGCATTCTAACTTCCATGGCAGGACTGTCTAGGAGCCCTGTAATGATTTCAATATATGGTCGATAATCAAGGTTTTCTAAAGCATAAAGGAGTGTTCCTCTACTCTTTATCGTTTTAGGATGCTGTATCATTTCAATTAGAGGTTTAACAGCCACATTATCAGCAATATCTGAAAGGGCAATCGCAATGACATTTCTTAATTTATTGCTCTCTGTTTGCTCTAACTGTTTTAACAATAAGGGCAAATATGCCCTGTTTTTTGTTGCGCCTATATGCTCTATGAATGGAATTGCCTCTTCTATTTCTGCCTCTGTAATAAATGGATGCAAGTTTTGAAGCTCCAACAAGTTTCACCTCTTACTTTTTATCTTGCTCGTAGACACGATAACCTCGGCAACTCAGCAAATATTAGTTTGCCTCTAAATCTTTAATAATTGTTTGTTCAGAGTCACTAAACACAGATATATCTGTATTTTGTATGTATTTTTTCGTGGATAAATCCAGTACCGTATAGCCGTTTTCACCAACAACATATAAGATACCGTCCTTTTCCAAATATTCTTGCACATCTAGATCAACCGTTTCCGCTGTACTAGGGATATATAATGCATTCGTATGTTGTTTTTCCCTTGAATTATCATGAAATTTGACAATTTACACGTCATTATCAGAAAACATACTTACCGTATCTTTTCCAGCACATGAGCACAATAAGGCGAGAATACTCAGAGCTAATATGACTTTCTTTTTTACTACTATCGATATGATTTCCACGATGTTCTTAGCTCCTTAAATAAGTTTCTATACGTATTTGATAAATTGTTCTTTTGCGTCTTCTCATTCAATCCATCAATCGTTTCAAACTACGTTAATTTAATTATATCGTCATACAACAAATGCTGATGCTCTGGCAGCTCTTGATTATGATGAAAATGACCAAAAAACCATTTTTCATACTCAAGCTTACCTTTGATTTCATTGAAATAGTCATGCATCTGATCATTATCTACAGGATTTAATTCCTCAAAGTTCAAGGATAGCCACTTCAAAGCATCAGCTGAACATGTATGGGTAATGACATAGTCCACCTTCCATGAGCATTGATCCAGATTTTGGAGTCCCTCTTCATATTCCGCATAAGATGGCATTTCCCTCGGCCATCAAGAGATGTCAACCTTGCGTTATTGTTTATCATGTGAAGCTGCTCCGCCAAATGTAAAAAGCTTTTTCCCTTCGAGCTCAAAGATCTGACCTCTCATCAAATGGATAATGCTTGGCGTAATTTTATGAACCTTGCCGCCCTTCCACTCCTCGACCGGGTAGGCTTCAAGAAGATTGAAATTTTCGTGGTTCCCATCGATAAATAAAGTAGTCCAAGGTTTATTCGTTAGCCAATTGAGCCAATACCTGTCTTCCCGATCCCCCACCCATAGCAAACCAAAATCGCCAGCTATAATGACATAATCATTTTTGGTCAGCGTTTTTCCGATAGGAAAATTTTTAGAGTTAAAACGTCTCCCAACGCTGATTGATCCGTGAATATCACCCGTTATGTATATGGACATCCTACCCATCCCTTTCAAAAAAACTAGTCTCACCAACACATCGGCCACTAGTTTTTTGCATATAAGAAAACCATTAAATCATTGTTCTTGCTTTCTGGAATAGGGCTAGCTTTATTTTTCTGTCACGTTCAGATGCCGTAGGCTCTTTGAATGCCTTTAGCCCATTTCCAGCTATAGCTCCATGATCCAGTGCAAAATCTAAAGCATGGTATGCCCGTAAATAGAGTAGATTCATGACTTGATCAGTGTCCACCTTCTCCCCAGACCTTACTTTTTCTCTACATTTGAAGGCCTCTGCTTCCTTATGATAAGCATTCCCGCTTAAAAATTGCTCTAGTTCAATTACCTGAGCCGGGCTTAAGCTGTCTTTTTTCATCTCAGTAATAAGAACACTCTCTAGGCCAATGAACCCATTCGCTTTATATTCATGCAGGATTTCATTAAAAAGCGTCATATCGATATGCCCCTGCTCCGCTATTTTTCCACTAAAATAGGCGAAAGCAATATGCTCCTTCACATGAGGGTGCATTTCAACCTTATCCCTAGCATTGTAAATGTTACTTAAGGCTTTAGGTGAAGGCATTCCATGAAGTTCCAGTTGCTCATCTAGATCCATTTTTGCGAGTAATATATTAATAGATTCGATTATTTGATCATCTTCATTGTCATTCTCTAAATGGATTGCTTCTAACTCTTCAGCAGAAATTACGGTCTCACATAGACGTATAAATTGTTCTAACACCTGCTTCTCTGGAGCCATAGATATCCCTCCACGTCTGCTATTTTATTTTTCTGGTTAGGAATCAATATAAGATCCTCATTTCGGATATTCACTCTTTTACATGATTAGCCGCCTTCTAGCCAATCCATATTTCTTCTCTATCTAATGACATCATATCTTCTGTTTTCATTGACCAATATTCTTCTAGGCATTCATTTATTTTGGAGGATTTATCTAAATTAAACATCCCAATAAGGCCTGCTAAAGTATCATGAGCTACCAGCAACAGCTCATCTTCTTCAAAGATGATTTTTATACCCACATCAATTTCTACAATCCATTTATGGCCTTGATATCGCCACATCACCTTATCCTTGATAATGGAAATATTGATTATCTTTTTTCCTTTACAGATTTCCTTGCAATTAGGCAAAACGTCTTGAACTTGTGCCAATTCAAACCTGGGATAATCATCCTTATCCGACCCCTTAGAGGGATTATTTTTTATGACTATTTTCGATTGATAGCTTTCGATAAATATACTTAAAGCAACTACGCCAACCTCATCAACAACGATATTGTATGTTCCATTTCCAATGAGACTTTTCAGCAGACCTATATCTTGAGACGATATAACATTTTTAATGATATGATCCATTCTAGTTTCCCCTTAATCTAAAAATAGTTTATGAAATATGTCTGTTGTGGTTAATTTCTTCTCAAGTGCTTTCGGAGAGATTACTAGAGCTTTCAAGCCCATTACGTTATTAACTATTCCATTACTTACATTTTAGTAGGTTTTGGAATTTTCACAAACTATTTCACAGAATCAAAAAAATGACCTTGGGTTTTCCCCAGGTCAAAGTTCTTTATTTATATCGTAATATTTATTCTTTGGAGTTGTTCCTTTAGACTCCAGTGCTTCGTTTTTTTCCTGCTATTACTAAATCATACAGCACCTTCTCTAATCCATAAATCCCTAAATTCTTCAATTGTCATTGGTTCGTTCATAGCATCATCATGAAAACCTGATTGAAATCCGCAACAAGGACAGATACATTGTGTTGCATATCCAAGTTCATCCCTTTGCGGATAATCCAATCCATCATACCCGCAAACTATACATATATACATTTTTCCATTCTCCTTAATGCTCCGTTTAATCTCATTTAACAAGGTTACACGAAAAAAATCCCTGTCCGTAAAACCTAAATAATATTCATAGTCCTCCTCATCCACAGAGGAGTAATATTCTTGGTGAAATAGCACATTTGAAAATTGTTTAAATTCCGCACCTTGCTTTACAACAACGCATCTAAATAAATGATCAATTTCGATTGCTTTAAGCATTTCCTCTGTTTGCGTTGCTGAGAACCATATTAGGATCGGCGGAGTTTTATCTGGCTCATCCCAATGTGGTATAGACTCCTCCCACGGCAATACCCATTCAGAATTTTTGAATACACACCTGTCTAAAATAAATTTTTGTGTACCTTCATCTTACAAATCCAGATTTCTTTCATAAAAAGAGAAAAGTAACATTGCTCCGTCTTCAAGGAAAAATTGTAACATCTCGGCGATATTCTCATCCGATATATTGTGCTTAATTATGCCGTAAGTCGGCTTAAAAATGATTTCCACTCAAATCATTCCATTCTGGACTATGATGGTAGGACACTCTAGGGAAACACCCATTCGTTATTTTAAAATCGCAACCTTGACTTATAAACCCCATCTGTTGAATAGTACAGTGGTTCTTAAAATGGCTTTCTGTATGGCAAAAAAGTATTTCGTCGTTCCTCTTGAAAAGCCAAGCACAACCTTAATACTATTCTCCGAACCTCTCTAGCCCTACATAAATAATCCTATATTTCTGCTTGCAAAATCTTTATTCCAATTTACTGTCAACATTTTGTAAACTCACTTCTAATTCGGCGTGGTCACCTATTGCATGCGGAACCTCAACAATAATTCCTATCGCATCCTTTGTTAAATAGCTGTAGGTACCGGATGAGGATGAATCTGCTTTTATAAGCATTTGTAACCATTCATCATCTGTAAGGTTATCCAAGAGCTCTTGGGCTTCAGTAATAGGGGACTGAAGCTTGCCTTCTTTTAAGGCAGAGATAAATCCATCATCTATCTGTACTATATCTTTTAAAGATATCTGTGTTTCTGCTTGAATATCTATATTGGTTGTATAATACATGTCTACGGGATGAGCAGCCCCTTGTCGTAACTGTAACCAGTATACTGTATACTCAAATACTTATTATTTTTAAACGTAGTTTTATAGTCGATGTCTGCACTCCAATTGCTGGTTTCTTCTTCAGAATATTTCCCCATATATCCGTATGCATCATCCTGAATCAAACGATTAATAATATCCTGTTTATTAGCGTTCCCTAATCCCGTTATCTGGGGATAGTGAATAACTACATTTGATTTAGATAATGCTTTATCGATCATTTCATAACTTCCTATTGAATCCAATGTGGTTCCATTTCGTTGATCACTTTTTGATAATTCCAATTTATTACCACATCCAGCCAATAGGGTACTTGTGCAAACAATCAAGATAATAAAACCTAGATTTTTAAACATTGTAATACCTCTTCTATATATATTTCCGAACCCAATAATCTAATTTCCGGGACTTTGAATTATTCGTCAAATTTATTGAGCCAATACATCGGCTTCTCTGTACTAGACATGGATTTAAGTGCATCTAATGTTTCTTTCTGTTTCAGCCTAATTGCATCTTGCAGCTTTTCGGGAGCTATATCTCGTATATCTTCCAACATACAGCATTCTTCAAACAACTCAATTATCTCCTTATTCCCATCATTTTGTTTTAGAAGTTCTGCTACATATGGTCGGTAAAGATAGGCATATGCATCTTCAAACGTTAATGCCCCTTCTAGCAAGGAATTAAGCAAACCAAGATTTAATATACATAAAAACTTTTGAATTTCCTCTGAATGCTCCAATTCAATTTTTAATTTCATTGTAACACTCCTTTATTAGCGCATTTCGCTTGACGAGTTACTCCATCCATTTTTCACTTTTTTCTGCTATACAACTCAAGCCTATCCACTTCAAGGAATTGTACCGAAGCTTCGTCAACTGCACCAAAATTAATAAAATTCTCACGAGCCTGGTCAAGGGTCATGCCATTCGGTGAACTATAGTATTGTGGATCTACGTTTCCATCGTCTTCCCAAAAACATACTCGGCAGATATAATATTCACCTTTTTTTGGAAGCGTCTTATATTCACAACAAGGGCAAGTTATTAGTTCCTCCTGCACTCCCTCTACCAAATGACTAGCATTTAATAGCTCTGATATTCTTTTAGATAAAAATTCATTTCTGACACCAATATATTTAACTTTTAGAGCTTCGATAATGAGTACATTGTATTTGTCATCCATTACATACTCAGGTGGTTCATCAGAATTCAATATTTCTCGCTTAAGAGAACCCGGTAAGTAATTAAAAATAGCTTCTTCTTGATCTATTCCCCACCAGTTCAACAATACTTCATATTTCGTTGTATTGTTCATAGTTTGAATCGTATTTCTGATAATATGGAGAATTGCTTCTTCACGTTCCACTATGTGATACCTCACTCTACATTTATGAAGTTGTCTATTTTTGCCTGTGGAATGCCGCAACCTTTGTTATCTAGTTTTTTCAATGTCTACTATATGGGGTCTTGACCAACCATCCACAAGGTCTTTAAATCTGCTAAATTTATTGTAGTATCTGTTTTAATTCTTGTTCAAGACTGTCTGTGAATTTAACAAGGGAGTTTAGTGTTGTACTGAATCTAAACCCCCTATCGACGTGATGAATCTTCCCATACGTTCGGGAAGCCTCGAATATCCATATAGTACATTGTATTTCATTTTCCTCAATTAGTTCATAAAATTCCAACTCATAAAAAAATTCAAATGTGGATATTTCTATTCTTTCAAACTTGTTCTTTTCTTTTTTTTCTTCAATCAATGCCCTTAATTTTGAAAACATTAAGTTCACTTCAAACAGATTTAATTTTGGATTTACCTTAGGATGCATTTTGTATGATTCATTGAATACACATACTTCAAAATCAATCGGAATCCAGTTATTAATATCATCCTCATATTGCATAATTACAGAAGACCTTTTATGAAAAGACAATTTCAAGTGTATATCTCCCGTTGTATTTATCAGTTGAGCCATGAATATTCCTCCCTAGTAACCAAATGGAGATTCAGAAAAACCACCTTGATTAACTATCATCTTCTTAGCAGCATCCCAAAGTGTGAAACCTATAAATGCTTATATTTGCATAAAAAAAAGCCCGTTTACTTTTGGCGGCCCGGCTGTCATACGGCAACCATCATGATGGTTTTCCGTGAAGACCCGCGGCTTTGCGTCCCTGTCTTTCGATCAGGTTTGCCTTTTTCAATTTCAATGGGCTTATTGATTCTTAAACCTACTTTTGACCTAATAGTTCTTTGTACTTAGTATATCGGTTGGATATTTGAAATTTTATACTACATAAGTCATAAAAATAAATATTTTTATTTGGCATGTCATTCCTCATTAGCAGTTCACTCCTTATATTTAGTAAATTCTTGATCATAGAACAGGCAGTTAATCCTATTTGAACTATTAAAAATCTTCCTATTAATCTCCTTGCAAATTATTAGTCGTATGATCAACAAAAAAATGCCCAACCCGCAAATCCACGGGCTGGACCTATCATTTCATATTTAAGTTCACTTTTTAAAGCTCACATTACGATTAATTTAGGCAATATGGCCTACTACTTCAATCCAAAAGCCTGCTCCAGCTCCGCAATCCTCGACTGCTCCATATGCACGATAGCGCCAATGTTTTTCGCTGAAATGGTTGCTTTCGCGCTGTATTCGGCGACCTCTAGGCGGTCGAAGGCGTTCAGCAGGCTTTGCCCAGTGACGATGACGCAGTCATTTTCGGCAATGACGATGGGCGTGTTCTCCTGAAAAAGCTGTGCCGCCTCCTGCGGCTTCGTATACAAATCTCCATACGGGAGCTTAGGAATATTCCGCAGCAAAATATAGCTTTCCGGAATCGTCCGCGAGTCCAGCAGCTCCTCCGTCACCGCAAACGCCATAATGTTGGGCGGATGGGCAATAATAACCGAGTTCACATGCGGCTGCGTTTCATAAATATGCTGGTGAAACTGCACCGAGCGGCTAGGCACCTTGCCCGCCTCCTTCTTCCCGCCGTCGATCCGTACGAGATCTGCTGGCTCCACATATTTACGGTCCTGATCATACGGCGTAATAATGAAGGCATTTTTACCGACTCGATGGGAGAAAGTGCCCTGCGTGCTCGTAAACAGCCGCTGATCGTAAGAACGCTTAATAAGCTTGCACATTTCCCGCCGTGCTTCCTTCTCCTCGCTACTGTAAAAGTCTGGTACAAACTCCTCCAGCAGCAACTCGCGCGTATCCGCCAGTTGTTCGGCTGCCATCGTTACTGGCGTCCCGATCCGATTCGCCTGTATCTCCATCCGTGCGCAATATTCCAGCGTCTCGAATCTTTGAAAGGCTTCGAATAAATCGCTGCCGCCCACCACGACGCCGTGATTTTCCAGCATAATCGTGTTCAGCCCTTCGCTGAATACATCCGCTATATGTTCACCCAGCTCCGCGCTCCCCGGCAAGCCGTATTTCGCCATGCCCACCTCGCCGCAGATCAAATAGTCATTCGGCAGAAGACGGACATTTGGCACTTTACGCACCATGCTGAACGCCACAAGAGCCGGCGGATGCGCATGAACAACCGCCCGTATATCCGGCCTTCTGCTATAAATCATCTGATGAAACGGGTATTCGCTCGACGGCCGGTGATTGCCTGCAATGGAACCATCCGCCTTCACACAAACGATATCCTGCCGCGTCAGCTCCCCCTTGTCGATGCCCGCAGGCGTAATCCAAAGATCGCCATTATCATCCAAAATCGATAAATTGCCGCCTGAAGTCGTCGTCATGCCATAACCGTAAATGCGCTCCATCATCATGACCAGCTGATCGGAAGGATGTAATAAGGTGAATTCCATGTGCGTGTCCCCCTTTTTTGCATTTAATATCTTTGTTTATATTGTATTACTTTTGTTTATTTTTGAAAGTGATTTTTCTTACATTTCTTCTACCCTTCCCCGCAAAAATAAAGCGGCGTTCAGCGGCGAATCCTCTTGCTCTGCACGTCAAAAAAAGAATGCCCCGGGTACATAGCCCCGAAGCATTCCCTTTTCCAGCACCCTCGCCAATTTCAGGCTACAGCTTGCGCTCCCGCCTGCGGGCAACGCCCGAAGCGTACGCCGCTTCAATAACCGCCTCTTTGACACGCTCCGCTACATGCGGATTGAAAATGCTCGGAATAATGTAATATTCATTCAGCTCATCCTCGGTAACCACCGCAGCAATCGCCTCGGCGGCAGCCAGCTTCATCTCCTCCGTCACCCGCGAGGCACGGCAGTCCAGCACGCCGCGGAACAAGCCGGGGAAGCATAATACATTATTGATCTGGTTCGGGTAATCCGACCGTCCCGTCGCGATGACGCGCACAAGTCCTTCCACTTCCTCTGGCGTTATTTCCGGTGTTGGATTCGCCATCGCGAACACAATGGCATCCTTCGCCATTTTGCGAACATCCTCCGCCTTCAGCACGCCCGGCCCCGATAAACCGATAAAAATATCTGCGCCCGCAATGACTTCGCTCAGCTTGCCCTGCTCCCGGCTTGGATTCGTATGCTCCGCATACCATCTCCATGCTTCATGCTCGTAGCTGCTGCCAGCGACGAGTGCGCCGTCACGGTCAATCCCGATGATGTTCCGCACACCTGCCGCGAGCAGAATTTTCGTGCATGCAATTCCTGCTGCGCCAACGCCGCATAACACAACCTTGCAATCTGCAAGCTGCTTGCCTGCCAGCTTGACCGCATTAATAAGGCCTGCAAGCAGCACCACCGCTGTGCCATGCTGATCATCGTGGAACACCGGAATGTCCAGTTCCTCAATGAGCCGCCTTTCAATTTCGAAGCAGCGGGGCGACGAAATATCTTCGAGATTAATGCCGCCGAAGGTAGGGGCAATGCGCTTAATCGTCGCAATAATTTCTTCCGTATCCTGTGTATCGAGGCAGATCGGGAAAGCATCGACTCCTGCGAGCTGCTTGAACAGCATCGCCTTGCCCTCCATAACCGGCATCGCCGCGAGCGGCCCGATATTGCCAAGCCCCAATACAGCGGTTCCGTCCGATACGACGGCAATCGTATTTCTTTTTATCGTGAGCGAGTGGGCCCGCTTCGGGTTTTCATGAATCGCCATGCAAATATTGGCTACGCCCGGCGTATATACCCGCGACAGATCATCCCGCGTTTTAATCGTCATTTTTGGCGTTACTTCGATTTTGCCGCCAAGATGCATAAGGAAGGTCTGGTCCGATACTTGAAGCACCTTTACGCCTGGCGACTTATTTAATACGCTTACAATTAGCTCTTTGCGCTGCGTATCCGTAATATTGACCGTCACATCACGAATCGTTGATGTTTTGCTTGTCCCGCTGACGTCAACTGCCACAATGTCGCCGCCCGCTTCACCAATTGCCGTAGCAATACGCCCGAAGGTTGACGTTTCCTTGTCCATTTCCAAACGCAATACGATATTCGTGCTTCCCGTTGCCGGCACTGCCATCCTGACCACACTCCTATGCAAACGCTTGAGCGCTTGCTATTTGCCTTCATGTTAACGGTTACATGAAAACGTGGGAAGCTTTTGGCCATATTGTTGATTTTGGTCATTTTGGTCTTTGCTGCAATACGTAGCGATTGATCGGCCGTCCTACCCCGCCATAGTTGATTTCCAGCAACACATAACCGCTCTTCTCCAAAAAATCCAAATAGCGCCTTGCCGTTACTCTGGCAATGCCGATGCCCTCGGCGGCTTCCTCCGCCGAAACCCCGCCCTCATGGCGATGCATGACCTCAACGATTTGCCGCAATGTGACGGCATTCAGCCCTTTCGGCAGGCTGCTTTGCTGCTCATCCGGCCCAGCAAATGAGGCTTGCCTTGCTGATCTTATTTGTTCTCCTGACCTTAATTGCCCTATATCTTCTGCTCGTTCTGCTCGTTCAACTTGTCCTTGCAATCCGTTTTCCCCACTAAGCAGCATGCGATCCAGCTCATTCTGGGTCACGGCCTTTTCTGCTGCAAGCAAGCTTTCGTGACGGTCGCGGTAACGCTCCAAGGTCTGGCGAATCCGCTCCAGCTTGAAGGGCTTAATAATATAATCCATCGCGCCGCCGAGCGCTCCCCATACATACGCGCAATTTCATGCGGCTCCAAATTGTACATTTGCCGTTTAATGTGGCGGGCAAGCAGCGCTGACCCGAATATGCCAAACAATAAAGCAATCAGCAGCGTAAGCGCAATCGAGCTTTTCTGCTCCTCAATAAGCTTCGCCAGCCCAGGCAGCAGCCCGCCCGCTACGACGACACCTACCTGCTCATGCGTCTCATTCATAATCGGGACATAAGCCCGCAGCGCAACGCCCGCCTCTCCCTTCACCTTGGACATATACGTGTGCTCCGCAAACGCCGCATCCGCATCCGATGAATCAAACTTGCCGCCGATCCTCGCCGCCAATGGATGCGATAGTCTCGTCCGGCTCATATCCAGCACGACGACATAGGCCACATTATTAATAATGCGAATATTGTCCGCGACAGGCGCAATCCAGCTTGCGCTATTCGGTTCATTGATCTGATTTTTAATGGTCGGCAGCTCGGCAACGGTGCGGGCTGTAATGAGCAGCCGCTGTTTAAGCTCGTCCTCCTTCATGCGGGTGACGCTTCCAATGACGACAATGCCGCCGATAAGCAGCGAGAGGAGAACGAGTCCGAATGACAGCAATATCATTTTCCAATAAATTCGCAGACGGCTGAGCATCGTTTCCCCTCCCTATTTGCTTCGTTTACGTTTTTTCTCTATTGTGAAATAATGAGGGTAAAATAGCAACTGCGGCACATGCTGCTAATCTGGCGAACGGGGGGATTGGTCAAACATGAAAACCGCAATCGGTATAATCAGCTTTATTGCTGTAGGCTTGCTGGCGGCCATTTTGTTCGGCTTCCGTCCCGAGGCGACTCGTACCCTGCCCTTTGATGAGGAACAGACGGGACTAAAAGAGCGGATCGTCATTAAATTCAGCCATGTGGTCGCGGAAAATACACCGAAAGGACTGGCGGCAAGCCATTTCGCCAAGCTCGTGAAAGAAAAGACGAATGACGCCGTCGAAATTCAAGTATTTCCGAACGGCATGCTGTATACCGAGGATACCGAGGTCGCGGCACTCAAACGTGGTGATATCCAAATGATCGCGCCGGCCTACTCCAATCTCAGCGTCATTGACCCCGCTTGGCTCATTATGGACCTGCCGTTTGCTTTCGCTGATCAGCATGCCGTCGATTCGGCGCTTGATGGCACATTAGGCGAGCTATTATTTGCCTCAATGGAGCGGCATCATATAAAAGGTGTTGCCTTCTGGAGCAACGGCTTCAAGCAAATGACCGACAGCGTCCGTCCACTGCGGGTACCCGAGGATTTTAAAGGGCTGAATTTTCGCATATTGCCAAGCGATGTGCTGGTCAGCCAGTTTCAGGCACTAGGTGCCACTACTAGTAAAATTCCCTTCAACGAAGTATTTGCAAGCTTAAAAAAAGGCACGGTAGATGGACAGGAAAATACGATTTCCAACATTTTTACGAAGCAGCTTTACCAGACACAGCATTATATGACGATTAGCAATCATGGCTATCTCGGCTATGGTGTCATGTTCAACGAAAGCTTCTGGGACGGGCTCCCCCCGGGCATTCAGGCCGAGCTGCAGAGCGCGCTTGCAGAAACAACCGAGTGGATGAAGCAAAATACAGCAGCCATGCAGGAGCAGCAGCTTCGCCAGCTCAAGCTATTGAAGGATATTGACATCCATACGCTGACGCCGCAGGAGCGGGAGCAATGGGTGCAGGCTTTTCTGCCGATTTATGACCAATACTATGAAATTATCGGGGAACCGCTGATGAAGGAAATCGCGCGACCAAAATAACCAAAACGAACAATATGACCGTATGCTTGTGACGGAGGCTCTCCTTCTTTTACAATGAGGACGCAAACGAAATTAAAGCGTTTTCATTTTGATAAAAGAAAGTGGGGGCCTCCTCATGAAGCTGAAATTCAACCTGAAAAACCTAACCGTCCAAGTCGTGTGTGCTATTGTTGTAGGTATTTTATTCGGCCATTTCTTCCCGGAGTTTGGCGAGAAAATGAAAGTGCTTGCTGATGGCTTCATTAAGCTGATCAAAATGGTTATTGCGCCCATCGTCTTTTTCACCGTCGTAAACGGCATTGCCAATATGGGCGATATGAAAAAAGTCGGCCGCATCGGCGGCAAGGCGCTGCTCTATTTTGAAATTGTGACGACGGTGGCGCTTGCGATCGGTCTCCTCGTCGTCAATATCGTGAAGCCGGGCGCAGGCATTGATGCCAGCAAGGCGAGCGGCGACATTACGAAGTACACCGACGCAGCTGCTCAGTCCAGCCACAGCATGGTTGATTTTATTCTCGGCATTATTCCGGATAACGTCATTTCGGCCATGGCTGGCAGCGACTTGCTGCCGATTCTCCTATTCGCGATTTTGTTCGGCTTGTCGCTTACGGCGATGGGAGAATCGGCAAAGCCGGTTACCCAGCTGTTTGACAAGCTGTCGCATGGCTTTTTCGGCATCGTCAATATGATTATGAAGCTTTCCCCGCTTGCTGCTTTCGGAGCGATGTCCTACACCATCGGCAAGTTCGGCATTGGCTCGCTGACCTCGCTTGGCAAGCTGATGGGCTCCGTCTACATTACGATGGCGCTGTTCATCATCCTTGTGCTCGGCTCGATTGCCCGCTTTTATGGCTTTAGCATTTTCAGCTTTATCCGTTACATCAAGGATGAAATTTTCCTTGTGCTCGGCACTTCGTCCTCCGAATCGGCGCTGCCGCGCATGATGGATAAGCTTGAAAAATACGGCTGCTCCAAGCCGGTCGTTGGACTCGTCGTTCCAACCGGGTACTCGTTCAACCTTGACGGTACGGCGATTTATTTGTCCATGGCTGCGATGTTTGTCGCTCAGGCATCCGGCGTTGAGATGTCGCTTTGGCAGCAAATTACACTGCTTGGCGTACTGATGCTGACGTCCAAGGGAGCGGCTGGCGTCACGGGCTCCGGATTTATTACGCTGGCAGCAACGCTTGCCGCATTCCCAAGCATTCCCGTTGCTGGCATGGCGCTGCTGCTCGGCGTTGACCGCTTCATGTCTGAAGCGCGAGCCATCACGAATCTGATCGGCAACGGCGTCGCAACCGTCGTCGTCGCCAAGATGGAAAATGAATTTCATCCAGGCGGCGCGCCGGAAGCGGCTGTAGACGCGAAAGCCGAGCCTGCTCCTACTGCTGCAAGCACGGGTCTCGCTGGAAATCTCGTTAAGCCTGCTGCGGAGCAGTCTTAAGCTCGGCTCCAGCTAACTTGCTCACAAAGCCTAAAAAAGCGCAGCGTCCTGCCAATACAGGGACACTGCGCTTTTGTCGATAATATTATCAATATTATATTTTGAAACTAATTGAATCATCCATCCCTTCCCCATCTAATTCTTCTGGCTCATCCACTCTCCAATTATTTGCATACAACCAAAAACCTTCAGCCACTTTCTCAAATAGGGCCTCTTGCAATAGGAATTGTTTCAAATTAGCTCCGTCTATTTCCCTTCACCTCTCCTAATGTAATGAAACAATAGCCTTCTCTCCTGATGTTTTCCCTCCATACTTCATTATGCTCTCCACTCACTTTACTCTCCGGACAGAGGTTCCGCTATTCACGCTTTTAACTCGAATTCAGGCCGTAAGCGGACTGGAAATCCGTTATCGCCCCCCTCATCCCGTCAAAATGGCTAAAGGCAGTGTATTAGCGGCTTCTGAGTCCGCAAGCAGAGCCATAACCCATGATTCGGTTAAATTAGCTGCTGCTGTGTCCCCCCAATAGATCCTTGCATGGTTCGTTTAATTAAGAGTTCATGAGAAAGCTAGCCTAAGCTGGCCAGCTCGCTATTTTTCAACCGCCCTGCATAGAATTATCCCTTCCAACCGTGGTATAGTGATAGCAGCAGTGAACAAGCAGGGGGTATTTAAGCATGTCTAGGAAACAAAATGAAGGCGGCAAGCCGCGTAAAGCCGCGCAGGCCAAGCAATTCACGGTCAATGAGCCGTCGGAGCTGCTGGCTTTTTTATTGATCCACTTGGCGAGCATGGGGCGCAATTCGGTAAAATCGGTTTTGGCCCGTGGGCAAGTATCGGTCGATAGGCGCGTACAGACAAAATATAATTTCCCGCTCGAAGTCGGGCAGACGGTTTCCATAAATACGGAAAAAGCGGTAGAAGCGCCGCCGCTTATGGGACTCACCATTTTGCATGAGGACGATGCCATTATCGTCGTACAGAAGGATGCGGGACTGCTGTCGATCGCTTCATCCAAGGATGAGCAGGAGGTTACCGCTTACCGCCAGCTGACGGCGCATGTTCGAACCTTTGATCCGAAAAATCGGATTTTCGTCGTGCATCGCCTGGACCGTGACACCTCGGGTGTCATGATGTTTGCCAAAACCGAGAAGGTGCAGCAAGCGCTCCAAAACAACTGGCAGGAAGCCGTCAAGGAGCGCTCCTATGTAGCGCTTGTAGAAGGCAAAGTACGCAAGCCCGAGGGCACCATTCAATCGTGGCTCAAGGAAAGCAGCACGCTGAAAATGTATTCCAGCTCTCATCCGAATGATGGACAGCATGCCGTAACCCACTACAAGCTGATTCAAGCAAGCGACAGCTTCTCCTTATTGGAAGTGCATCTGGAGACTGGCCGCAAAAATCAGATCCGCGTCCATATGGAGGACATCGGCCATCCGATTACCGGGGATAAAAAATATGGAGCACGGCTCAAGCCTATTGGCAGGCTTGGCCTGCATGCGCGCGTGCTTTCTTTCGAGCATCCGCTGACCGGCAAGCTGCTCCGTTTTGATACGGGTATTCCCAAGCTGTTTCTTAATCCGTTTAAAAATGCTGCTCCAGCCCCGCAGGCTGGCCAAGCACCAAGAAAACAGCGCTAAAGCTGCATGAGCAGCTTTGTGCCTACTATGAAAAAGGGAAGAGAGCATCCGCAGACGCTCCCTTCCCTTTTTGCCATTTGCTTATTCCTATTTATGCTGCGGAAAAGCCAACTAAACGGGATTTACTAACTCAAAAAAACAACCCCGGACTTAGCTCTCTCGTCCAAGGCTGCCTCTGTTTTTTGTTTTTGAAATCAGTCTATTGCTTAATCCTCATCATAACGATCATCGTCATCGTCGTTGTCGTAATCTTTATCCACGGACAGCACTTTTCCCGTTGCTGCGTCAACCTCCACTTCGGCTTTACCGCCAGTGATGCGCAGATCAACCTCGTAAATGATTCTGCCATCGTCACGATCACGCTGAACCTTGACTACTGTTCCTCCAACTTTCGCAACCGCAATAGCGCCAGCCTGTTCAGCCGTCTTTAAGGCTGTCGTTCCCGTGCTGGTTGATGGACTCACAGCTGGCTGATTTACTGTCCCTGCGTTTGACGCTGTTCCCGCTGGTGCTGTCGTCACTTGAGCTCCACGGCGGTCATCCTCTTCCTCATCGCTGTCATAAATGCCTAGCAGCTTGCCGCTGTATGCATCGATATGCACATCGACTTCATCCTTATAGGCTCCGCGCTCGACCTCCACCTCGTAATAGATGCCTGTTTGATTCCGCTCCAGGTCTACACCGTCAATTCGGCCCTCTACATGCTTCAAGGCGATCTTTTTCGCTTCGGCTTTGCCGATCAAGGTTTTTGTATTTGAAGCAGCCGTTGCCGCACCGCCCATTGCGCCGAGCGCCAACGTAACCGATACAACGCCAATCCAGATTTTTTTATTCATCATTATCTTGTTCCTCCCATTTTCAAATGTCTCTCGCTTGTCTCATCCTTACTTTACCTGCGGCAAATGAGATGACCATGACAGCAACATTAGAATTTGATGATAAAAAGCTGAGCTGGCGCTCATTTAAACTCAGTCGTCCTCTTGATCGTCATCGTCCTCATCCCATGTAATCGACATGATGGCTCCCGTTACAGCATGCACCTGTACCGTTGCCTCACGATCATCTGGCGTATCGATTTCAACTAAATAATATCGGCTGCGGTCGGAGCTTTTCAGCTCGATATCCTCCACCTTGCCTTTTACCTCCTTAAGCGCAATCGCTTCGGCTTCGTCTGGAGATATGCCCTGTTTGGCAGGTGACGCCGCTGGCGGCTTTCCTCCTATACCGTTACCGTCTCTCGGCTTCGGACTTGCCTTGGGGCTTGAATTTGGTGCTGGACTTGTGCTTTGCCCTGGGCTCGGATTTGGCGCTGGACTTATGCTTGGCTCCGGGGCTGGCGTTGCCACTGGGCTCTGGCCCGGCGTCGGCTCTGCTGCTTGCTCTGAAGCTGGGGCATCGGTTGGCTGATTTGTTGACGAAACGGGAGGTGTTTCCCCAGCAGCAGGCAGCCCGCCATCTATTAGCTTTATGGAAACGATGCCTCCACCTTTCGCATCAACAGCCACATCATACATGCCCTTTTCAGCCTGCAGCTTAACTTCATAGACGCTGTCGCTGAGCTTAGCGCTAACGATTTTCCCAACGTATTGCTGAAGAACCTGCTCGCTCGCTTGCTCCTCCGTAATGGAAGGCTGGGCGTCAGCAGCAGATTGCCACCATAATCCTCCCGCAATACAGATAATGACCACACAAGCTATCGTTATGCCAAGCATCAGTTTCTTTCGCTTTTGCCGCATCCTCACACCCCATTTATATCAGAAACATGCCTTCCAAGCTCGCTGCTTGAAAGGCATGCTGTATTACAACCTATTATATAACCTGTGGATTAGAATTTGGTGAGAACGAAAACCGCCGACGGTTCAAGTCGGCGCTCTCTAACCTACCCTGCCAAAGCCTAGTCTAGACTAATTACAAATCCAGATCAGTCACCGCGCCTTGCGAAGCGGAGGATACGAGCCGGGCATATTTGCCTAACACGCCTGTTCTTACTTTCAGCGGCGGCTGCACCCACTTCGCAAGCCTTGACTCAAATTCCTCAGCCGAAATTTCCATGTTCATTTCCTGCGTCTCGCTATCGATTGTAATGATATCGCCCTCTTGCAGCAAGCCGATTGGCCCGCCCACTTGAGCCTCAGGCGTGACGTGTCCCACAACAAAGCCATGCGAGCCGCCCGAGAAGCGTCCATCGGTCATAAGCGCCACTTCGCCGCCAAGTCCTTTCCCGCTAATCATCGCGGTAATAGACAGCATTTCCGGCATGCCGGGTCCGCCCTTCGGCCCGACATAACGAACGACGAGCACATCGCCTTTTTTAATCTCATCGCGCGCAATCGCATCGGCAGCCTCCTGCTCGCTGTCGTATACTCGCGCAGGGCCGCTAAAACGCATCTTTTTAAGGCCCGACATTTTAGCGACTGCCCCTTCTGGTGCCAAATTGCCTTTCAACACAACCAAAGGTCCTGTTGGCTTTAATGGCTGATCAAAGGAACGAATGACATCCTGTCCGCTTTCCAGAGGCTCGGCTTCGGCCAAGTTTTCCGCAAGCGTTTTGCCCGTTACGGTCAAGCAGTCTCCGTGCAGCAGCCCTTTCTCAAGCAGCAGCTTCATCACGCCCGGCACACCGCCGATGTTGTTCAAATCCTGCATCACATATTTGCCGCTCGGCTTCAAATCAGCCAAATGGGGAACACGGCTGCGCACCCGTTCAAAATCATCCAGCGTCAGCTTCACACCAGCCGAATGCGCGATCGCCAGCAGGTGAAGCAGCGCATTCGTTGAACCGCCGAGCGCCATGACGACGGTAATCGCATTTTCAAAAGCTTTCAGCGTCATAATGTCGCGGGGGCGAATATTTTTTCTCAGCAGCTCGATTACCGCTTTGCCCGCTTCCGTACATTCCACCGCTTTATTCGGGGCAATGGCTGGCGTAGAGGAGGAGCCAGGGAGCGCCATGCCCATTGCTTCTGCCGCCGAAGCCATCGTATTCGCCGTGTACATTCCGCCGCATGCGCCAGCGCCTGGACAAACACTGCATTCTACCTCATGCAGCTCCTCATCCGTCAGCTGCCCCTCCTGATATTTCCCGACTGCTTCAAAGGCCGTAACGATATCAACATCCTTGCCATGCAGCTTCCCTGGCTGGATCGTGCCGCCATATACATAAACTGACGGAAGGTTCATCCGGCCAATGGCCATGAGGCAAGCCGGGGTATTTTTGTCACAGCCGCCAATCGCCACGAGTCCGTCAAAACGTTCAGCATTCACAACGAGTTCAATGGAATCGGCAATCGTTTCCCGGCTCGGCAGCGAGAACAGCATCCCCTCATGCCCCATGGAAATGCCATCAGACACCGTAATGGTGTTAAAAATAAGCGGAGCCCCGCCATGCTGCTTGATCCCAGCCTTCGCCTCACGCGCCAACTGGTCAATATGAATGTTGCACGGCGTTACTTCGCTCCATGTGCTGGCCACGCCAACCATCGGCTTTTTGAAATCCTCATCCTGAAACCCTACCGCCCGCAGCATCGCCCGGTTCGGCATCCGGTTTACCCCTTCGCTTATATCCTTGCTGCGTCCACGCAAATCTTCCTTCTCGGACATGTTCATCCATCCCCTCATTGTTGGTTAAATAATGGCATAAAGCTCACGCATAGGGCGCAGTAAATTTTGCTTCATCATAGCTGCCGCCCGTTCAGGGTCGCCAGCCTCCATAGCTTCAATAATTGCCTGATGTTCCTCGACTGATACATGCGTCGCCTGAACAGGCTGTTTTAGAAACACATATTTAAAGCGGCGAATATGTACTTGGAGCGAAGCGCTGTAAGAGGCCAGATATTCATTATCTGCGGCTTCCACGATCACATTATGAAACTGCTCGTCGAGTTCCATCGCCTGAAAGGGCTGCCCTTGTTCAATCGCCGCTGAGAACTCGGCATTCAGCTGCCTCAGCTGTTCAATTTGTTCGGGTACAATGACACTGGCAGCCGCCTCTGCTGCTAATGCGTGCAAGGAGGCCAGCGTCGAATACATTTTCAAAATATCGGATTTCTCCAGGCTCTTGACCTTCGTATAGTTGCCCGGATGTACCTCCACGAGCTTCTGCACCTCAAGAATTTGCAAGGCTTCACGGACAGGCGTCCTGCTGACCCCTAAAGCTTCCGCCAGCTCTGCATCGCCAATCTTCTCGCCGGGAAGCAGCGTGCCATCAATTATCCATCGCTGAATTTGAGAAAGTGCTCGTTCTTTCGCTGAAATTTTAATCGGAGTTGTAAAATGGCTCGGAATAGGCATATGCATCTTCCTTTCTTGTATGTAATATATCGCATACATATACGTATATCAATCATTTTTTTATCCATTCCTATATAAAAAAAAGAAAGCAGCCCTCTGGACTGCTTCGGGCTGCTTCAATTATCGTATAGCTGCTATTATCCTGCTTCCGTTCTTTTCAATCTAATCGTCGCCGTCGTTCCGACGCCTTCCTCGCTTGCAAGCGCTAGACTAGCGCCAATAGCTGCGGCGATTTCCTTCGCCAACGCGAGCCCAAGCCCAGCACCGCCAACGTCGTGGCGGCTTCTAGCCTCATCGACCCGATAAAAGCGGTCGAAAACTTTAGACAGCGCGGCCTGTGGAATGCCGATGCCCCGGTCAATGACCCGGATCTCGCTGTAATCGCCGCTCGCGCCAACTTCCAGCGTAATCGCAGCGCTGCTGTATTTTCGTGCATTATCCAGCATAATAAATAGCTATTGGCGCAGCTTATTCGCATCTGCATACCCATAAATGCCCGGCCCTCCGCCTTCCACCCCGATCTCCGAATGCAGCGAATACTCTGCTGCCTCTAAGTCCGCCCCAGCCAGCTTGCCTCCACTGCTGTCGCTGCTTCTGCTGCTTTCATCGCTGGCAAGCCGCACCTGAATATCCCGTCCATACGCCTTCTGGAAGGCTTTGGACGACTCGCTGGCGAGCTGTGCCAGATCAACGCTCTCCATCGTTAAGTTCCATTGCTCCTTGTTGCGGGCCAGCATCAGCAGCTGTTCGGTCATCTCCTTCATTCGCACCGCCTCGGAGTGTATCGCATCGATTGATTCGACGAACAGGTCGGGACGATCCAGCCCCCGGCGCTTCAATAAGCTGGCGTAGCTTTCAATGACCGTAAGCGGCGTTTTTAGCTCATGGGAGGCATTCGAAACAAACTGCTCCTGCTTCTCAAAATTCGTTTCCAGCAAGGCGATCATTTCATTGAAGGTCGCTCCCATTTCTGCAAGCTCATCCTGCGACTTTCCTTCCGGCTGGATTTTGATAAACGTGCCGCTGCGCTGGATCGCCCGCATCGTATGCGTCATATGGGCGATGGGACGCACGATGAGGCTTCCGAGCAGGCGCCCTGATGCGATAACAGGAATCATCGCGATGCCCGTTACCGCCAGCAATACAATTTGCAGCACCTTCAGTTGGTCTGCCGTGTCCTGCACGCTTTCCGTCACCTGAATATTGACGACTGCACCATCCGTCCAAATGACGGGAATCGATACTAGCGCATAGCTATTCCCCTTGAAATCAATGCTTTCACTCCGCTTCTCCTCTGTATAAACGGCTTCCCGCTCGCTAAGCCGCTGCTCGCCTGACGCCGTGACCAGCAGCTTGTCCGTTCCTTCGGCTGTCACCATGCGCAGCATGCCGTTCAGGGGCACATACGCACGCAGCAAATCTGCGGTCGGAACCGTCCCGGCCGACCTCAGCATGCCTTCGGAAATTTTCATAGCCTCCGCCTCTACCCGCTCCATTTGACTCGCAATCGTCAATTTGCTGAACAGCGCATAGACGGACAAATTCATAGCTACGAGCAAAACAGCGAATAAGGCAGAGGAATAAAGATGAATCCGGCTGCGCAGCTTCATTGCGCTTCCTTGAGCACGTAGCCGACTCCGCGCACCGTATGGATCAGTTCGCTGGCAAAGCCAGTATCGACCTTTTTACGCACATAGCGAATATATACATCAACGACGTTCGTGTCGCCGTAGTAGTCGTAGCCCCAGACTGCCTCAACAATTTGCTCGCGTCCCAGCACTTGGCGCTGATGCTTCAGCAGGTAGCTGAGCAAATCAAATTCCCGCGGCGTCAGCTCGATGCTTTTGCCCGAACGAATAACCTCGCGCGTCGTCTCATTCAGCTTTAAATCGCCCGCCAGCAGCCATGTCCCGTCCATTAATTCTGCGCTTCCTGCCTCTGAAGGAATCAAGCGCTGTCTAATCGCCGCCCGAATTCTCGCCAGCAGCTCCTCCATTTGAAAAGGCTTCGTCATATAATCGTTAGCGCCCAGATCAAGCCCAGACACCTTGTCCTCTACGGAGCTTTTAGCCGTCAGCAAAATAACCGGCGTAGCTGCATCGGCCGCCCGGATTCGCCGTAAAATTTCGATGCCGCTAATGCCTGGAAGCATAACGTCAAGCAATACTAGATCCCATTCGCCCGTGCGGTACAGCTCAAGCGCCTGCAAGCCGTCATTCGCCTTGGAGACGCGATAACCTTCCGCTTCCAGCTCAATCTCCAGCACTCGGGCGATTTTTTGCTCATCCTCTACAATTAATATAGACTCATTCATCGCTGTCCCTCCCTGTCTCTCCGCTCCTGCCCACATCCTCAATCCAGCATGTGTGATTACGTTTATATTAGGCTATTTGTGGCAGAGGAAGCAACAACCGAGCCAAGCAGCAATCGCGAATACCCAAATGACAAACTGTTATTCCAATAAATTGGAATACTTCTGTTTCAAATTTCGACAAGACGATTAATAATAGCTACAAGCTTGTATATGATTATGATTATGCGAGGGGGTCCATTTGATGAAGCTCCGCCGTTATTTGGCACAACTTGTAATCGCTATTTCCGTCCTGCCGCCTAAAGGCGACAATACCTACAAAGCACATAAATCGGGCTAATAAATCCAGCTCATACATAGGAAAGCCTGCCTGCGCGAAGCAACTCTGCTATAATGGAAGGAAAACCACATCAAAGGATGATACGATGATTGAAATTTCCAGCTATAGCGTGCAATATATTAAAGACCCTTTCGGCATTTTAACCGGAAAACGCTACGAGTTTATAATCGATATTGAAGCAGCCGAGGACGACGATATTTATTCGCCTAAAGGGCTTTATGTGCGTGCGGTATTTGCCAAGGATGGCGACGAGGCCAAGCTTGCCAAGCACGAAATTATCGAGCGCGAAACCGAGCGCATTTTGGATTTTGAGCTGGAAGACGAGGAAGAGCAGCTTGTGCTTGCCTTCTGCCTGGAGCATTGGCACGAAGCAGACGAATAGAAGGCTGTTGAAAAATAGGGCTGGCCCGCAAGCATATACATCTGCTTGCGAGCCAGCCCTTCGTTTATTACTCTGTTTTTGCAGCCTGAGCTTGCGAGAATAGCGTAGTGAGCCTATAAATGACGACTGTCGCATCTGCACGGTTTGTAGGATCAATCGCGCCGAAGCTGCCGTCCGGCTTGCCTTTCATTAATCCCGCTTGTGCCACAAGCGCTACAGCGTCCTTCGCATAAGCAGCAATGGTCTGACTATCGGTGAACACAGGCACACTGCCAGCAGGCAGTTCCGCCAGCGTCTGGCCTATTGCTTTCCAGCCGCTGGCAAGCATTACCGCCATATCCTGCCGTGTAATCGGCTGGTTCGGCTCGAATAGGCTTCCTTCTCCGCCGTTTCCTTGCGCCAAAAGCGCTGTAATGCCCGCTTTCTCAGCTGCGGCAATATATGGCGCATACCAGGCGCTTGCGGGCACATCTGCAAAGCTTGACTCACCCTCCGGCGCGAGTCCCAGCGTGCCAACGAGCAGCTTGACGAACTCCGCTCTAGTGACCTGCGCCCCCGGCTGGAAGTGCGTCTCATTTTTCCCCGTTACAACGCCCTTGCCATATAAAAAAGCAATTGCCTGCTGCGCTTCCGCATACACGCCGCCCAAATCCGTGAACTCGTAGCTAACGTCATCCTTCAATTCGCCAACGACAATACCCAGCCCATTCGTCGCCATATAGACACGACCATACACTCTTGGATCGCCTGTAATCGCCGTATTTGCGGAGCCAAATTGATGCTGGTCATCGTTGATGCGAACCCAGTTTTTTCCGAGATCCTTCGAGCGGAAAATGCCAAATTTGCCGCCGATCTTGGCGTAGGAATAAAGCGTCATATTCGTTTTTCCCGGAGCTGCCCTGCCAAAACCAATCGTTGCCGCTTCCTCTACGCCTGCAAGCTTCGTAAACGTCTTGCCCGCATCGGTCGAATGCCATAAGCCGTAGGCGCTATCGACCTTTTTGTTATCTTTTGCCCCAGCGATCCAGATGTCGCCCTCTTTGCCCGGCATCGCCTTGAAATTGCTCGTTATCACTTGCGGCAAGCCTGTCGCCTTCGATGCGGTGAACGTCGCTCCGCCATCTTTGCTGACATAGAACACACCAGCGGCGAAGCCGTAGAAAAGCTTCGGATTTACCCGGTCAGCCGACACGCGTGCCTTCTCCGGCAAGCCCTTGGACGCCGTCCACGTTTTTCCTAAATCGGTGGAGAAGCTGACCGGACGTGCTGCCAGCTCATCTGCGCTGCTCGGGCTCCATACGATTGCACCGCCATCTGCGCTTACAGCAGCAAAGCCGCCGCTTGTTTTGTCCTCCTCTGCCGCTGTCCATGCGTTCGCTGCTGGCGTCCACGTTTTGCCGTTATCTGTGGAAACGCCCATTCTAGCTGCTGTCCCTTCTGCATGGCCGACACGCACGACGATATCTGGCTTCAGCTCGGCAAAATCAATATCCGTGCTCGTACCGATATACGGGCTTGTGATCATCTCCGGCGCTTGGTCAAGGCTTTCATGGCGGAAGCCGCCAATATCGCCCATCGCGCTCAGCAATGGCGCCCCTGACGGCGGGCTGATGAGGCCAAGCACAGCTGTTTCTTCAATACCATCTGCCATGACGGTAATATCGACCTTTTTGTCTTTATCAAAATCCGTTAAGTTGCTCGCGCCGAATAACGTTGCGCCCGTGCCGTACATCATATTGTCCGAATTAAACGGATCAATTTCCAGATCGCCAATCATCCAGCCAAGCTTCGGCGCGATTTCGGGAAGCTCTTTTTTCTCGCCCCAGTCCAGCCAAGGAGAATCTGAATATTCAATCGTAAAACGATTTTCCCGATTCGGATTTTTTGAAAAATCGAGCGTCCAGAAAGGCTCCCACGTCGCGCCGCCATTTGTGCTGCGATAAATGACATCATCCGGCCACCACTTGTTCATCGTCGCTACCATTAGCGTATTCGGCTGCCGCGCATCTACAGCCAGTCCGCCATACGGATTGTCCGTATTTCCGGTAGGGCTAATATCGGTCCATACGCCGGTTGCCGTATCCAGCTTCCACACGGCGCCTTTGCCGCCATCATAAGGGCCGACAAATTCATTGTATGTAACGTATAGATGGCCCTTGCCGTCCAGCACCCCATGATGCGGTACAAAGCCTTGCTTCGGCTGCCCCGCTACAGCTTCCCATGTTTCCCCGCCGTCCGTACTGCGGTATATGCTTTGCTCATTGTCAGCCACGCCCACATAAATCGTTTGGGACTTCTTGCCCTTCGAGCCCGTCGCTTGATCGAACGTAATCCAAGCTACGCCAACGATATCGTCAAAATAATCCTTTACGTTGCCGCTCGCTGTAAAGCTGTCTACCTTGCTCCAGGTTTCACCGTAATCCGTACTGCGCCACAAGCCATTGCCGCTGCGCGCTCCGAGATACAAAATCCGATTGTCGTTCGGATCAATGACCAGCCGCTCGCCCATCGAGCGCCCCGGCATATTGCCGCCAAGCTTGAACGGCAGCACCGTGCGCTGCCAGCTGTTTCCTTTGTCAGTTGAGCGCAAAATCATGCCCGGCGTATCTGTCCAATCGTTCGTGTAAGTGCCTACCGCCGCATAAACCCGGTTCGTATCCATAGGGTCCGTTGCGATGCTTTCCACACCCAGCATGCTCCATTCCTCGAAGCCCACAAAATCCAAGAGCTGAATCCAGCTTTGCGTCGCGGGATCAAAGCGATAAGCTCCGCCAATATCTGTCCGCGCGTAAATCAAATCCTTCTCGGAAGGATTATACACAATGCCGGGAACAAAGCCGCCGCCCACGACCTTCGCTCTGCCCCAATCGTAGGCGGGCAGCTGCGTAGCTGGTTTGCTGCCGTTAGTGTCCTCCGCTTGCGCTGCCGCTGCGCTTCCTACTAGCGAAGCCGTTAATGCCGCTGCTGTCAGCAGGCTGCCAAATTTTCGTATAACCAATATAAATTCCACCCTTTCAATTATAAGGTTCCTATTTCTGTAAGCGCAAACATTTGTGAGGATCGAAATTTGCATGCGCTCGCTTCTTTATCTAAACTATTTTACTCTATTTTGGGCCGGTATTTATACCCGTGAACTACCAACCACCTAAGCGGTGGCGGCTTCTTGGTCAATGAAGCTACTGCTCCAAGTTTACCCAAGCTTACAGGCTAGATTCCTAACCCAATAGATGCCATTTACATGGCTAGTTTCAAGAGGTTTTGAGCAGCGTTTACGTCTCTATCATGATGCGTTTGACAGTTTGGGCAGGTCCATTCACGCAAGGCAAGATTTTTCACCTCTGCATGTTTGTGACCGCAACATGAACACAACTGACTGCTTGCATAGTTCTTCGGTGCAATGATCAATTCTCTGCCATACCATGTAGACTTGTATGCAAGCATTGAACGGAACAGGCTCCAAGATACTTCACTTATCGCTTTTGCAAGCTTGTGATTCTGCATCATGTTCTTCAAACGTAAGTCTTCCATCACGATGACTTGGTTATCGTTTATCATTTTGGCAGACGTTTTGTGCAAGAAGTCTTTACGCTGATGGCTAATCTTTTCATGTATCTTGGCCACTTTCAGCCTAGCCTTTTGACGGTTGTGGCTCCCCTTCTTCTTGCGGGATAAGTCCTTTTGCAGCTTAGCTAATCGCTTTTCAGACTTACGCAAGTATGTAGGATTGGCTATGATTTCGCCTTGTGACGTAATCGCAAAGTCTTTCAGTCCAAGATCAATGCCAATCTTCGTTTCCAATTTGGGCAACTGGGCTATCTCCGTTTCAACCAATACGGAAGCATAAAATTTTCCCGTCGGTGTTTTGGAAATCGTGCATGATTTGATAAGCCCCTCGAATGGACGATGCAGCTTGATTTTGATTTTCGTTTTTAGCTTTGGAAGCTTGATGGTTCCCTCTTCAATGGAAATGGTTCCCTTTTGATTATTGGTTGTAAAGCTATGGTGATTCGCCTTCTTGCTCTTGAATTATCCCACTTTCTTATCACGAAAGAAATGCTTATACGCTTTTTCAAGATTCATTTGTGCATTCGCGAGTGCTAGGCTGTCCACTTCCTTCAGCCAGTCGAATTCCTTTTTGTATTGCGCTGGTGTATTTTTGAGTATCGTTTCCGTTTGCTTGTAATGTTCAATCTTATCTGCAAGCATTCTGTTGTAAATAAAGCGGACACAGCCGAATACTTTAGCTAAATATTGTTGTTGATCTTGATTAGGGTAGATACGGTATTTGTAGGCTCTCAGCAATTCCGATCATCCCTTCATGCCTTGATTTTCAATGTATGTGTTGATGACATCTATTGGCGCTCCACCTGTTGTAAGCAAGCAATAGGAACGTGACCAAAAATGCTCTTTCCATAGCGATTCTCGGAGGATAGGAAATTCCTTCTTGATCAGCCTGGAGGATGCACTCTTATAAGCGTTGAGAAATTTGGAAATGTCGGTATTGGGATGCGTCTTCATGAGAACGTGGACATGATCTTTGTCAGGCTTTCATTCCTGCAAAGTCACCTTGTAAGTAGGCTGAATGTTTTCAAATATCTCCTTTAGACGTTCGGATATTTCATCGCTAATGACTTCCCTACGATACTTGATGGCTAGAATCAGGTAATAATGGAGCAAAAACACTGAATGGTTATTGGAGTCTAACTTCATTGATAACACAACCTTTTATGGTATACGACTGAATACTGCAATTATAGTATTTTAAGTTTTAAGGGTCAATGTAAATCAGACCGTTGCCATTCATCCCCCACTTTAGAAGAGGGAGAATTCTGACAACTAACGGTTAAAATTGGTCTTTATATCATGGTAAAATCGGAGGGATATTAGGATAGATTGCACATCGATAGGGTCAGGCGCGATGGCCGCTGCTGCGAGAAAGACCCCGCTTACGGCCTCTGTTGTTTTCCGATTTCTCTATTATTCCTCGCTGAGGAGGAACTCCGACAACAATAGTCCATGCTTAAGATGATGCTATCCTCCGGAACGCTTTAGCCGGCGCTGGGCATATGCTTACGAGGCGGCTTTCCTTCGGAAAGCTTAGCTCCTCCAGCTCCAACCTTTCTCTCCGCTGCTCCCCTGCACCTTCCCTCTCTCTCCGTTGAACTACAATATAGAAAAAAGAAAAAACCATCCGTCAGTAAAATAAACCTACTGACGGACAGTCTCTCCCTCTTAAACCTTCAGAAGGTTACGCTGTTAGACTCTATCTACTTTTCACTTTATGCTCTACCATATCTGCTAATCTACTAATCTACTAATTTAGATTTTTAGGGCGTGTATGCAAACATAAGCAAGCCAAATCCTGATCGAATTTAGCGTCAAATGCTTTCCCTCTCCTCCTGGTACTATCCCCCGCATGAATGTGAGCATATGTACCGAAAGGAAGTCTCACGATTTTCACTTCAGTGGTTTACTCCCACACAAAGTTAAACTTGGCGGACACAGCTGCCGCTATTTCAACAGAATCAATGGTTTTGGCACAGGCTGCGGACTCAGAAGCCGCTAATGCGCTTCCTTTAGCCATTTTAACGGGCTCAAGGAGGACAATAACGGTTTTCCAGTCCGCTTACGCCCCAAAATCAATTCAAAATCCAAAATAACGGAAACTCAGTCCTCCAAAAAAGAGAGCGCCAAGAACGGTATGCTCTTAGCGACATTTGCGTGCTCCGGCTTGCATACACACCCCAGAGCTTGCAGCTCTTGCAGCTCTTGCAGCTCTTGCAGCTCTTGCAACGCTTCTTCCCATCTCTGCCCCTAGACCGTCAACTCCGGAGCAGCAAGGTACATCCGGGTTGACGAGCAGTGGGCTTCACAGATTTAGAAGCCCTTAGCCTGCTACTGGAGCAGGTGAGATTAGCGCTTTGATCTTTTCCAAATCCCAATCCGTAACGGCGGTGTAGACGCCGTCGCTGCCGATTTCCACTACTGGAACGTGGCGGATGCCGTATTTGGCTTCAAGGATGTCGCGCAAATAATCTTTGCCTTCAATATCAATATTTTCATAGGGCTGGTTGTTTTGCTCCAAAAATTGTTTAACTGTGCCACAATACTGGCAGCCTGTTTTACTCCATACAATGACCTTTTTTGCTGCGGACATGGTTATACCCTCCTTTATAAATATCAACCTATTATCAAGCTAATACATAGTGGCAAGCGGCATAATGCTCGCTGCCAATGAGCTGCAGTTCGGGCTCCGCCTCCCTGCAGCGCTCCGTTGCCATCGGGCAGCGCGTATGAAAACGGCAGCCGGACGGCGGATTGGCCGGAGAAGGGATTTCTCCTTCAATCGCGCGAAATGTTCGTGTTCGCCCGGGGCCGGGCTGGGGAATGGAAGCAATTAACCCTTGCGTATACGGATGCGCTGGACGGAGAAACAGCTCTTCGCTGGGCGCAATTTCGACCAGCTTGCCCAAATACATGACACCGATCCGGTCGGAAATATGTCTGACGATATTCAGCCCATGGGCGATAAACAAATAGGTCAGATTCATTTTTTGCTGCAAATGCTGCATGAGATTGACGATCTGCGCCTGAACTGACACATCAAGCGCCGATACCGCTTCATCTGCGAGAATAAAGCTTGGATTAAGCGCGATGGCGCGGGCAATGCCAATACGCTGGCGCTGCCCGCCGGAAAATTCATGCGGATAACGGCTGTACCAGTCTGCCTTCAGTCCGACTAGCTCCATCAGCTCCTCTACGCGTGCTTTTCTTTCCTTGCTGCCAGACTTGTCATGGACGCGCAGCGGCTCGCCGATAATGTCGCCGATACGCCAGCGCGGATTAACCGAGCCATACGGGTCCTGAAAAACAATTTGCATATTGCGCCGCGCCTGTCGCAGCTCCGAGCTGCTTTGCCCGGTCAGCTCCCTGCCCTGAAACTTAACGCTGCCAGCTGTCGCCTGCTCCAATTGCAAAATCACCCGACCAAGCGTCGATTTGCCGCTTCCAGACTCCCCAACGAGGCCAAAGGTTTCCCCTTTTTTAATGGAAAACGTAACATTATCCACCGCTCTGATCTGCGGGCCCGAACGATGCAGCAAACCTCTCTGAATCGGATAAAATTTGCTTAGTCCGCTAATCTCGAACAGATTTCCGCCTTGCTGACCAGCTTCATGGGGAGACCCTAGCGGAGACTCTATTCCAAGGGCATCTGTCAGCTTTACTGCGCTAGTGCTTGTGCTTGTGCTAGTGCTTGCGCTAGTGCTTGTTCCGGCAGCCCACTCCGCGGATTGAACGAGCTGCTCGGCATGCCAGCATGCGGTCAGTCGCTTGCCAAGCGCGAGCAGCGGCGGGCTTTCGCTGCGGCATCTATCCGCCCTATAAGAACAGCGCGGGTGAAAACGGCAGCCGGACGGCAGCTCTGATAAGCTCGGGATAGAGCCCTCGATAGAATGAAGCTTGGTGCTGCGGTCGCTGTCCATCGTCGTAATCGATTGCAGCAGTCCTCTCGTATAAGGATGATAAGGCTGACCGAACAGCTCCGCCGCCGTCGCTTGCTCAACAACCTGCCCGGCATACATGACGATAATGCGATCCGCCATCTCGGCGGCAATGCCCATATCATGGGTCACTAGCAAAATCCCCATATTAAATTCTTCCTTAAGCTCTTGCAGCAAATGGAGAATTTGCGCCTGAATCGTCACATCCAGAGCCGTCGTTGGCTCATCCGCTATAAGCAGCTCTGGACCGCAAGCGAGCGCCATTGCGATCATAGCCCGCTGCAACATGCCTCCCGACAGCTCGCCAGGATACTGCTTCATCCGCGCCTCCGGCTCAGGAATGCCGACGCGGCGCAGCAAATGGACAGCCCGCTCCCATGCCGCATTCTTTTTGCCGCGCTTATGGCGCTCGATGACCTCGGTAATTTGGCTCCCGATTGTAAAAATCGGATCAAACGCCGCCATCGGCTCTTGAAAAACCATCGCCATCCGCTTGCCCCGCAGCGCGCGCAGCTCCTTCTCCGGCATCGCGACGAGATCCGCATCTCCCAGCCGCATGCTGCCTCCGGCAATAACGCCGTTCTCATAGTCGATCAGGCGCATAATGGCTTTGGAGGTAATCGTTTTGCCGCTGCCGGATTCGCCAACGAGACATACCGTTTCTCCAGGCGCAATATGGAGCGAAACGTCCGTAATAGCTCTAAGCAAGCCCCGTTTCGTCTTAAAATCAACCGTCAGATGCTCCATCGTGAGCAATTGGCTCATTTGCGCTGCCTCCTTCCGCCTTCCTTCTATCAAGCCCGGCGTCTATGCTGTCTTATATTGTCTTATGCTCTGCTTTGCTTTGGATCTAATTGATCGCGAACCTTGTCACCCAATAGGTTGATGGAGAGAACAAACAGCGTAATCGCAAGGCCTGGGAAGGTGCAAATCCACCAGGCTACGGTCAAATAGCCGCGGCCCTGAGAGAGCAGCGCTCCCCAGTCTGGAATTTCTTTTATCGTGCCAAGTCCTAGAAAGTTAAGGCCTGCTCCGGTCAAAATCGCCGTGCCAATGCCGATTGCCGCCATGACAAACATCGGCGATAAAGAATTCGGCAGCACATGCCGTACAAAGATCGATAGGCTGGATGTGCCAATAGAGCAGGATGCAGTAATAAAGGGCCTTCCTTTAATGCTCATGATTTGCCCGCGCATTACCCGCGCGTATCCGGGTATTGATGCCGCCGCTACAGCAAGCACAACATTCATTAGGCTTGGCCCAAGTGCCGCTGCAATCGCAAGCGCGAGCAGCACGCCGGGAATCGTCATCAGCACGTCGATCAGCCGCATAAATACAGCATCTACTACGCCGCCAATGTATCCCGCTATCGCTCCAATCGCTCCGCCCGTCACACAGCCGACAAGCACCGATATGAAACCGATCAGCAAGGAATCCCGGCTGCCATGCACAACAACGCTGAAAACGTCACGTCCAAAATAATCAGTTCCGAACACATGCTGAAGGCTTGGTGGCTGCATAATTTGCTCCGTATCCATCAACGTAGGCGAATAGGGAGCAATCAAGCTCGGAAATAAAGCACAGCTGATAATAAACAACACGACCACCGCTGCGGTATAAATCAGTAGATCCGTAGGTGCCAGCCTTCTATTTTTGCGAGATTTGGCAGCACCTTCTGCCCTGCTCCCTTGCCATATCTGTTTGCCAATGACGGCTTGCTTCATTTGAATCTTTTGCCCCTTTCTACCTTCGCTATCCGGTACGCCTTACGCGCGGATCGATCAACGTATAGGAAATGTCCACAAGCAAATTCACAACAATATACACGATCGCCGAGAAAAAAATGACGCCCTGCACGACCGGCAAATCCTTTGCCATAATTGCATCGGCAATAATTCGCCCAATGCCTTGGCGCGAGAACACCGTCTCAATGACCACCGTCCCCGCCATCAAATCGCCAATAATAACGCCGACCATCGTCAATGCCGGAATCAGCGCATTTCGCAGCGCATGCTTATACATGATGAGCCGTCCCGGCAGTCCCTTCGCCCGAAGCGTGACGATAAATGGCTCATTAATGACTTCAAGCATGCTATTGCGAACCATCCGCACGATAAAGCCAGAGCCAACGAAGCCCAGCGTCATGGCGGGCAGCACCAGCGTGCTGAAGCCATCCGAGCCCATGGCCGGAAACCAGCCCAGCTGTACTGAAAAAATAAGAATAAGCAAAATGCCCGACCAAAATGTCGGCATCGAAATGCCGAACAAACCAACCATTCGCGCGACGATGTCAACCCAGCGATTGCGATGAATCGCCGACAGCACGCCTAGCGTGACGCCGATAACGACGGCAATGAGCGAGCTTAACGCCGTCAAAGCGAGCGTGGCGGGAAAATGCTCGACGATCTTCGGCAATACCGGCTCCGAATTAACGATCGATTTGCCAAAGTCGCCCTGCAGCACATGCAGAAAATATTCTCCGAACCGCTCATAGAACGGTTGGTTCAGCCCCAGCTGCTCCCGCAAATTAGCAATCATCTCCGGTGTGGCGGAAGACGGATCAAGAATAAGGAGCGCAGGGTCGCCAGGCAGCACATTGACGATACAAAAGACGAGCACCATCGTGCCGACAAGCACCAGCAAGGACGTATAAAGCCGAACGCTTACCGCTTTTAACATACCGCATCTCCGCTCCTTTCCAGCTTTTATACTTAAATTACGATATGCTTACTCGGTTATATACACATCATTAAAAATCGGATAGCCCAGCGAGTCAAAAGCTAATCCTTGCACCTTTTTCGAGGCAGCTACTGTATAAGGGAATACATAAATCGGAATAATGGCAGCCTTATTGATGATGAGCTGCTGTGCTTCCTTATAGATCGCTTCACGCTTCGTCTGGTCCTGCTGGATCGCCCCATCCTCAAGCAGCTTATCCAGCTCGGGATCGGATAAATTCGGCAGGTTTTGGCGTGCCCCCGGAGCTGTTGTGTGATAGATAGAATAAAGCGCGTTAGGATCAGAGTTCACCTGGCTATTGCCGTACAGATCATAGTTATTGTTCGCGTAAACGACGGTTGCGACGTCCTTCGTAATTTCCACGTCTACCTGAATGCCCAGCGACTTAAGCTGCTGCTGCACGATTGCCGCAATATCATTGCGTTTCTCGCGGTTCGGCGAGCCATCGACATAATGGAGCGTCAGCTTTTTCCCGTCCTTTTCCCTGATGCCATCTGCCCCTGCTTTCCAGCCCAGCTCGTCAAGCAGCTGCTTCGCTTTCTCGATATCCGGCTTTACGCCGCCTTCAAGCGAAGCGTCATAGCCGAAAATGCCTGGTGAAAGCGGCGACCATGCCTGCTCATACGTTCCGAGATACAGCGTTTTGACGATCGCCTCGACATTGATGCCGAGCTGCAGCGCCTGCCGAGCCTTAAGCTCATTCCAAGGTGCTTTGCTATGATTGATGAATAGCGTATACGGCAGGCCAACGGTGTTAGCTTGATATAGCTGGCTGTTCGGATCGTTTTTCAAGGAGAGTATATTTTGCGGGGGTACTGTCTCAGCGGCAAGCACCTGCCCGCTTTGGACGCTTCCGATCCGCGTAGCTTCCTCAGGCACAATTTTGAATATGATTTTATCCAAATTCGGCGCGCCCTGCTGGCTGACCGTTTCTGGCGCCCAGTTATAATCGGGGTTTTTCTCCACGACGATTTCCGCATTTTCATCCCATTTTACAAACTTGAATGGCCCTGTTCCGACGGGATGCTTGGTGAATTGATCGCCATCCTTCTTCGCCGCCGTCGGCGACACGATGCTGAGCAGCGCTTGGCTTACATTCCCCAAGAACGCCTGCGACGGCTCAGATAGGTTCAATTTGACCGTATACTCATCAATGACCTCAGACGATTCATAAGGCCTAACGAGCGCTAAAGCATTCGCAGCTTTGGTCTCCGGGTCGATGATCCGGTCAAAGCTATATTTTACCGCTTCAGCGTTGAAAGGTGTGCCATCGTGAAACTTAACGTCCTGGCGAAGCTTGAACGTATACGATTTTCCATCCTCCGAAATCGACCATTCCGTTGCCAGCCAAGGCTTAATTTCTCCGCCCGGAAGCTGGACGACCAGTGTGTCGTAGAGCGTACGGATGACCCTGACTGCAACGGCAAGGCCGCTGCGATGCGGATCAAGCTGATCGGGAGAGGTGGCGAGCGCATAGCTTAGTTCGCCGCCTTGAGCAGGTGCGCTGCTCTGCTCTGCCGAAGACGCAGGGGCGGCACCAGAGCTGTTCCCGCCCGTATTCGCGCTGCTCCTGCCTCCACCTCCGCTGCATCCTGCAAGTACAAGGGTAACCGCTAGGGCGAGGCTGGTCACTTTCATCCAAACGGCTGGTTTGCTGTATGCCTTGCTCATATCCCTCACCCTTCCTATACGGTCGTCACCTTGGTTTTGGCATAGCGGTTTTCCGGCACAGGTACGCCGAGATGTCCGCGCAGCGTATCATGCTCGTAATCCTCACGGAACAATCCGCGCTCCTGCAAAATCGGCACAACCTGATCAACAAATTCCGTCAGTCCCGTGGGGATAGAGGATCCTACAATAAAGCCGTCTACTGCTCCTTGCTCAAACCATTGCTGAATTTGATCCGCTACTTTTTCTGGCGTGCCGATGAACGTCGGCCTTGGCGTCGTTTCTTGAAGCGCCACCTGGCGAAGCGTCAAGCCGCCTTCCTTCGCCTGCCGTTTAATGCGGTCCGTCGTGCTGCGGAAGCTGTTTAGTCCAATTTCGCCCAGCTCCGGGAACGGCTCATCGAGCGGATATTGTGAAAAGTCATGGTGGTCGAAATACCGTCCCAAATAATCGAGCGCCTTCTCAATATTTACAAGCTGCGCCAGCTCCTGATATTTGCGTTCTGCTTCTTCATCCGTCGCCCCAATGATTGGCGCAATGCCTGGCAAAATCGCGATTTCCTCCGAAGAGCGTCCATGCGCAGCTGCACGGCCTTTCACATCATCATAAAATTGTTTGCCCTGCTCAATGGATTCAAAATGGGCAAATACCGCATCCGCTACTTTGGAAGCAAAGTTTTTGCCATCCTCCGACGAGCCTGCTTGAAAAATAACCGGATGCCCCTGCTTGGATCTGGAAATATTAAGCGGTCCCTGCACCGAGAAAAACTCGCCTTTATGGTTTAAGGTGTGCAGCTTTGCCGGATCAAAAAACTGGCCGCTTTCTTTATCGCGCACAAAAGCGTCATCCTCCCACGAATCCCATAGCCCCCGCGTCACTTCCAAATATTCATTAGCAATCCGGTAACGTGTCGGGTGATCGGGATGCTCCGTCTTGCCGAAGTTTTTCGCTGACCCTTCAAGCGGCGAGGTTACGATGTTCCAGCCTGCACGGCCGCCGCTAATATGATCAAGCGAGCCAAATTGTCTCGCTACCGTGAACGGCTCACTATAGGAGGTAGAGAGCGTGCCGACCAGGCCAATCTTCGATGTAACCGCGCCAAGCGCAGATAAAATCGTCAACGGCTCAAAGCGGTTTAAAAAATGGGGTATTGATTTTTCATTAATATATAAGCCATCGGCAATGAATACAAAATCCAGCTTGCCCGCTTCCGCCTTCTGCGCCTGCTGCTTGTAAAATTCAATATTCACACTTGCGTCAGGCTGTGCGTCTGGATGCCTCCATCCAGCAATATTGCCGCCTACTCCATGCAAAATAGCGCCTAGCTTCAATTGTCTCTTTTTAGTTGTTGTCAAGATTGTTCCCTCCTGTTGGTTGCTTACCGTTAAATTTATTATTCCTAGTGGTTTTGTCGTATTTAATATTGATTGAAATGAGTTTATCATCGTTTGACGAATAAAAGCCAATAGAGCTTTTCTATTTTGGCATTAAAAAAATCGATGATCCCCTATTCACAGGATGCGGCGCTTGATTTTGTCCCAAGCATTAGCTGCGGTTTCACAACCTTGATATGAATTGCAAAAGGCTCAGCATGAGATTAATTTCCTCATACTGAGCCTTTTTTCCATCCACTTACGCTGTTAGTGTCTAGTTAGCGGTGCCTAATTAGTGTCTAGCAGCCTCTCTAGGCACCGAACTGCGCTTTATGCAGGCGGTTATATACGCCTTTAATGGCTAGCAGCTCATCATGGCTGCCCTGCTCTTTAATACCTTCCTCCGTAACGACCACGATGCGGTCAGCATTCTTGATCGTCGCCAGGCGATGCGCAATGACGAGCGTCGTGCGTCCTTTGGACAGCTCAGCTAGCGCCTGCTGGATCGCCGCTTCCGTGGCCGTATCAAGCGCCGAGGTCGCTTCATCGAGAATAAGGATTGGCGGATTTTTCAGGAACATGCGAGCAATGGAAAGGCGCTGCTTCTGTCCGCCTGACAATTTAACGCCGCGTTCGCCGATAAGCGTGTCCATTCCTTGACCCTGCGAAAGAATCAGCTCTTCCAGCTGTGCTCTGCGAGCTGCCTCCCAAATTTCTTCCTCGGTAGCATTCAGCTTGCCATAAGCAATATTTTCACGAATCGTGCCATCAAATAGGAATACATCCTGCTGCACAATACCGATTTGGCCGCGCAGTGAATCCAGCTTAATTTTCCGAATGTCGAGGCCATCAATCTCGATCGCCCCGCCTGTCACCTCATAGAAGCGCGGCAGCAGGCTGCATATCGTGGTTTTGCCGGCTCCCGATGGTCCAACAAGAGCTACCGTCTCTCCTGTTTTCACGGTTAAATCAATATGATTCAAAATCGATTTGCCCTCCTCATAACCGAAGGATACATCACGGAACGTGATTTCGCCTTCCAGGCGGCTAATCGCCTTCGCATCATGTGCATCCTCAATATCCGGCTCGGTTTCGAGCAACTCCAAATAACGCTTGAAGCCGGCAATTCCCTTCGGATACGTCTCAATAACCGAGTTGATTTTTTCGATTGGACCGAGAAACACATTGGAAAGCAGGACAAACGCCATAAATTCGCCGAACGTCATTTGGCCTTGAATGACAAACCAAGTGCCGCAAGCGAGTACAAACAAGGAAACAAATTTCATCAGTATGTAGCTGATCGATGAGTTCCAAGCCATAACGCGGTAAGCGACCAGCTTCGTTTGCAGAAAACGGCCATTGTTCACTTCAAATTGTTCCACCTCATGCTTCTCGTTGGAAAACGCTTGAACGACGCGAATGCCGCTGACTGTATTTTCTACGCGGGCATTATAGTCGGCAATATCGGAAAACATCCGGCGAAACGCCTTGGACATCTTGCGGCTGAAATACAGCGACAGGTAGACCATCAGCGGAATAATAATAAACGTCAGCACCGCCAGCTGCCAGTTAATGGTCAGCATGAGTCCGAATGCACCCAGCAGCGTCATCACGGCGATAAACATGTCTTCCGGCCCGTGGTGGGCAATTTCCCCAATATCCATCAGGTCATTCGTCATCCGCGATACAAGATGCCCCGTCTTATTGTTGTCGAAGAAACGGAACGATAGCTTCTGAATATGGTTGAATAGCTTGCTGCGCATATCCGACTCTATTTGAATGCCGAGCTTGTGCCCCCAATACGTCACCACATAATGGAGGAACGCACTTACTACATAAATGCCAATCAGGCCCACACAGGACCATAAAATCCATTTCCAATTGCCCGAAGGCAGCAAATCATCCACGACCCGGTTCAAGGCAAGCGGGAACACCAGCTCCAGCAAAGCTGCAAACACCGCGCAGGAGAAGTCCAATATGAACAACCCTTTATAAGGTCGGTAATAATCAAAAAAACGGCGAAGCATGTCATCATTCCTCTTCTGTCATAATGGTAAGCCTTATTGGAAAATCACCCAATACTGATAATGATTATAATTATCATCCTTTCCAGTTTATCGCAGCCTTATTTTTAAAGCAATGGACAAAACGGAGATGAACCCAAAAATAATACATCCCCTTTTACAAAATTTAAAAACAAAAAAAGACCTACATCAAAATTAGGTCTTAGAATGATTTAATCGTTTACCCTTTAACCGAGCCCGCCGCAATCCCTTCAACAATACGGTTGCTGAGGAACAGAAACGTAATCAAAATCGGAAGAATGCTAATCATGAGAGTGGCTCCGATTGCCCCCCAATCCGTCGTATATTGACCGATAAAATTTTGCACGCCGACCGTCAATGTTTTATAAGAATCAGAGCTAATAAACGTGTTAACAAAAATAAATTCATTCCAGTTGTAAATCATGTTGATGATCGCTGTTGTAGCAAGCACGGAGCTTGTCATCGGGAATACAATCCGGAAGAACATCCGGTTGACCGAGCAGCCGTCAATGATAGCGGCTTCCTCCACCTCGCGCGGCAGCGCATAGTAGAACCCGAGCAGAATCATAATCGTTATCGGCATGTTGAAAGCCACATAAGATAAAATCAGAGACAGGGGATGATCTGTTAGCCCCACTTTATTAAACAGGCTGAACAGCGGGATTAGCGTGGAATGAACCGGAATCATCATGGCCACCATGAATAAGCCCAGTACAAGCGAGCTGCCCTTCCATTTCATTCTTGTGACGGCATAAGTGACTAAACTGCCTAGCATCACGGTTATAAACGTAGCCAAGACGGTGATCCAGACACTGTTAAAAAAATATACATCGATGTTCCCGGCGCTCCACGCCTTCTCGTAGTTTTCCCATCGCGGGTTCATCGGCAGTGACAAAGGCGGGAGATTGAATACCTCCTGATTGTTTTTAAGAGAGAAAAACAGCAGCCATACCAGAGGAAATAGCTGCAGCGCCGCGACCACTGTCAAAACGACATATAAAATGCTATACCCCAGCCTTGTGCCGATCTCCGGCATTGATTCCAACCGTTCATTCCGAACTTTCACATTCCCAGTAATCATGAAGTTTTCCTCCTCCTTACGAGTATTGAATCGTATCCTTTGAGGCCGTTAATTTGCGAATGACCCAAGTGACAGCCAGGCAAATGACCAGCAGAAAAAAGCCGATTGCGCTGCCATATCCAAAGTCGTAGGCTCGAAACGCTTCATGATACATGTAAGAGGCCATCACTTCGCTTGCCCCGTTGGGACCGCCGTCTGTCATAACAAAGATCAAATCAAAATATTTCAAAGAGCCCACAACAGCCAGTACAATCGTTACTTTAATCACTTCCATCACAAGCGGCAGCTTGATCTTCCAAGCAATTTGCAGGGCATTCGCTCCGTCCATTCTGGCAGCTTCTTCAAGAGACGCCGGGATGTTTTTCAGAGCCGCATAATAAATCAAAATATAAAAACCCGCATACTGCCACAAAATCGGAATAAATAAGGCATACAATACGAGCGATGACTCAGCGAGCCATGCGGGAGGGTTGGCAAAACCAAGTGATTCCAGCACGCTGTTCAGCACGCCATTAGTTGGATGATAGATTTTGAGCCAAAGCTGCGCAATCGCTACCGATGACAGAAGCATAGGAATGAGATAGATTTTGCGAAACAGATTAGCTCCTTTAATTCGCGCGGCTAACACCATGGCTACAATAAGATAGAGCAGCAGGCTTATTCCCGAGAAAACAGCAAGCAGCAGAGAATGCCACGCGCTGTTCCAGAAAGTTGTATCCTTAAACAAAGCGAGGTAATTATCCAACCCAACGAAGGTCATCGCACCAATGCCATTCCATTCATTCAGACCGTAATAAGCGGTTAGAACAATCGGAATGTATACAATAGCTAATATTAATAACAGAGACGGCAGCACGTATAAGGCAATTATTTTTTTGTTCGAAAGCACTTTGTCCAATTGGGCCGACTCCTTTCCTTCATGATGAATGAGCGGAAGACATATTCGGGACTTGCCCGCGGCTATGTCTTCCACCGATCAAGCTCAGAGAGCGATTATTTCCCTTCGGAAATGGCTTTGTCATGCTCTTCCGAGAATTTCTCAGGTGCCACTGCCTTTCCAAACAGAGCTTGAATCATATTCAGGTGAGTTTCGGCTGCACTGGCCTGCATTTGAACATCTGCGAATAAGGTAATGCTGCTTGCTTGATTCATTTCATTAAACAAATCAATATAAAGCTGCGGCAGCTCCATGCTGGATGTATCCACTTTAGTCGCAGGAATAACGCCCGCCCCAGTCACGGCTTGCTCTCCCCACTGGGTTACAAAATATTCGACGAATGCTTTCGCTTCCTCTTTTACCGCAGAATTTTCCGATACGAATAGCCCGACACCCGGACCGCCTACCCAGCTGTTAATGTCGCCTTTTCCGCCCTCAACGGTCGGGAATTTAAAGAAACCAACACTATCGCGGAAGTCTTTCGGGATATCTTCATTTGTCGTAAAGTTTGGCAGCTCCCATGTGCCCATCATATACATCGCAGCTTTGCCATTCAGAAACTCCGACTTTGCTTCCTCATTGGACAAACCGTTGAAGCCCTTCACGAATGCATCGCTGTCTACCAATGTCTGTACTTCAGTCGCTGCTTTCAGCAATCCTTCGTCCTTAAAGGAGCCTTCGCCGTTTATAGCACCGGATAAGGTCTGCTGCCCCGCGATTCGGTCGGCCAGGTACATATACCAGAGCGAACCCGTCCAACGGTCCTTGTTACCAAGTGCAATCGGCGCGATTCCATTTTCGGACAGTGTTTTTGCAACAGCCTTTAATTGCTCGTAGGTTTGCGGGATTTCAAGCTTGTATTTCTCAAATAGAGCTTTGTTATAGTAAACCGGAGCAATGTTGAATTCAAGTGGAAGCGCATATGTTTTACCGTCAATCGCATAGGCCTCTGTCGTACCGGATACGAACTTGCCGTTCAGCTCGCCGCTGAGCAAGTCATCTACAGGTGTAAACAGCTTACCTTCCACGTACGGCTGCAAGAACCCGGCCGCCCACGTTACGCCGACATCCGGCAGCTTATTGGATGCCGAAAGCACCTTCAGCTTGTTTTTATATTGCTCATTATCCAGCACCTCTTGCTTGATCGTCACATTCGGATGCTCATCCTGATAAGCCTTTATAATTTGATTCACGATTTTGTTTTGGCCTGCTGACACACCCTCAGGCCATAAATGCATAAAGTTAACCGTAACCTTCTCACCGCTCTCGCCTGCTGGCTCCTTGCTGCCATTGTTGCTGCTTTCACTACTGTTTGTGCCGCAGCCGGCTGCTACAAGAACCAGACTAAACGCCAATAAGAGCATCAATCCTTTTTTCTTGAACACGTTTACATCCCCTTTGATTCTAATGTAAGCGTATTGAAACCGCTCTAATTAGATTGTAGCAACATCGTTCGCAAGCCGTAAGGACATAAGCATTGGGAGTAATACCATAATTATTGGATCATTTTTTCAGAATGCGCGACGTTTTGACGATACTGCCTTGGACTAGTACCCTCTATGGAACGAAACACTTTGACAAAATATTTTGCTGTTTGGTAGCCCACCTGCTCTGAAATTTCCGTTATCGAGTCTCTCGTGCTGACCAGCAGCTCCTTGGCCCGCTGCACTCGTCTGCGACTCAAATAGTCGCTAAAGGTGAGACCTGTCTGCTCTTTGAACAGAACGCTGAAGTAGCTGGCATTCATATGCAAATGATCTGCAACTGCACGCATAGAAACCTGTTCGCTCAGATGATCATCGATATGGCGGAGCGCTTCACGTACCTGAATGCTGTACTGCTTCTCCTCTTGCACCGTCCCCAGCAGTTTGGGGTCAAAAAGTTTCTCCATCCTCACCATCCGGCTTATCTCTTCTTCCCTTTTCAAAGCCAGCTCGACTGCTTGCACTAATTTTTCTTTAACCAATGGCTTTAGCAAATAAGAGACGACCCCAAGCTGAAGTGCTTTCTGAGCATAATCGAATTCAGGATGCCCGGAAATAACAATAACCACAGGAGGAGGTGTCATAGCGCTTAATCGTTCGACCAGCTCCAGTCCTCCCACCTCCGGCATTCTAATATCAGTCACGAGCAGATGAGCTTCATTTTGCTGCAGCCAAGCTAAAGCCTCCACTCCGCTGGATGCCATTTCGATTCGATGCCGGCCGCAGGACCACGCTTCCAGCGTTTTGCGAATCCCCTGCCTCGTTCTAGGTTCATCATCGACGATTAAGATGGTCTTCATTTACTCCATTCCCTTCCAATCTATCAGGTATTTCAAACGTAACGGAAGTTCCGCGACCAGGCTCGCTCTCAATGTCCAGCCCGCTTCCAGCTGCATGATAATAAAGCCTCAATCTACGCTCCACATTTGACACGCCAACTCCTGTACCTTTGAAGCTGCTCGCATAGCCTTCTTTCATGAATGCTTGGAGAGATTCCACTGCGGCTGCATCCATGCCGGGTCCATCGTCCGTTATTATCACTCGCGTAAACCCTTCCCGGCTTGAAGGCTCGGCACGAAGCACAACAGTCCCCGGCCCGAGCCGCTGTTCAATTCCATGCAGTATAGCGTTCTCTACGAGTGGTTGAATTAATAATTTGGGCACAGGTACAGTCCTGCACGCCTCTGCAGCCTCTATTCGCCACGATAGTCTGTCCACCATCCGCATCTCCATGATTTTTAAATAACGTTCTGCATGATTCAATTCGTCACCTATCGTAACCCACTCATCATCCTCCGTTCGGTTGATCACATAACGGAACAAGCCTGACATGGCGACTACGATTTGGGCAAGGTCCTCTTCCCCTTTATCATCAAGCTCCCAATAAAAAGCTTCCAATGTGTTAAACAGAAAGTGCGGATTAATTTGGGCTTGCAGCGCTTTCAATTCCGTTCGACTCTGTATAATTTCCTTCTGGTAGACGACCTCAATTAGTTCATTCAAGGAATCAACCATTTGGTTATAGGTATTGTTGAGCTCATTGATCTCCATGGTTGAGGAGGTATTGGGGTTCGCTTTCAATGTGCCGAATCTGGCACCGCGCATCGCTTTAATCAAGTTTAATATCGGCCGGGTAATCATCGTTGACAAAATAAAGCTCAAGACCAGAAACAACAAACCCCCGACCGCACCAGATACAAGAATAGCAGTCCGTAGAACTGAAATACCTGCCGTTGCATAATTGACAGGTGTCAATATGGCCAGCTTCCACCCCGTTTCCTTCGATTGCTGCTCAATGGCTATATACGATTCATTGCCCACCGTAATCGCTTCTCCGCCATGATTAAGAAAATTCCCCTCACCCACATCCATAGCTAAATCAGAAAAAATTTCTTGGCCCGCCCCATCAAATAGAGCCATATGCTCCCGCGTTTCGTTCTCATTTTCTCCAACGGCAGCTGTGAGCTCAAAATAGCTTTTTTCAATATGAACGACTAAATAGCCAGCATGAATAAAAGAACGGTCCACTAAACGAATATGGCGAATAGCAATGACAACGTTTGCATCCTGTGGATCAAAGCCAAGCCAAACCAAGCGTCCTTTGGCGCTATCTGCTTGTTCAATCCACTCCTTCGGCACCCGGCTGTCCAGACTAATATCATCTAGCGGAAACAGCCTTCTATAATCGCTGCTGTACATTTCAAGCGCTCGGATTCCCGTGACATACGCCTCATATTTTCGGGCTTCCTGCTGCAGCGACTGACGCTCCTCAAAGCGGATCGGCTTGCCAGCGATTTCCCGCGTCAATAATCGCTGGATAGACGCATTCGTAGCCACCTGCGCGGTAAGCGTATCGATTTGTCCCAGAAGCACGTCAAGCTTCCCCATAGCCTGAACGGCCGTCTGTTGAATATGCTTCTCCGCGCTGTTTCGCAAGAGCACGGATACCTGGTCATACGTAAAGTAGCCGGCCGATGCCAGCACGATAACCATAACCAGCATAAATCCAATTAATATCTGATTGCGCAGCGTATTCAACTGCCCTAGCTTCTTCAAGAGCTACATTCCTTTCTATTTCGTGTTATATAGCGGCTATTTCCGTATCTCCTTGCTGATTCTCTAGAATGGCTCTGGCGTTAGCTTCATGATGCAATATCTGTTCCATCCTATCGTTCGCCCATATATTCTACCTCGTTTTCCATTAATTTCATATAGCGGATGCCTAAGCAGTAAAGTCTTCTTTGTATTAAAAAAACCTCCTAAAATTCAGGAGGTTTTACGATTGTAATTATCGGAGCAGCTTGCGAATCAGCTTCTTGCCCCACTTGGACGTCGGATAGCGGAATGGCATGTCAAAGCGCGTTGTTTGCTTAAGCAAGCTTTTCTGGTGAGAGAACGTGTAAAAGGTCTTCTCCCCATGATAGCTGCCCATGCCGCTGTCCCCTACTCCGCCAATAGGCAAATGCGGCGACGCCATATGCATCAAAGTGTCGTTGATGCAGCCGCCTCCAAAGGACAATCCCCTTGTAACCTGTTGCTGAACAGCTGTGCTTTCCGTAAACAAATACAGTGCAAGCGGGTGCGAACGAGCGGCAACAGCCGACATGACCTCCTCAATCGAATCAAACGCAAGGAGTGGAAGCAGCGGGCCAAAAATCTCCTCCTGCATAACCGGCGCCTGCCAGTCCAAGCCCTCCATTACCGTTGGCGCAATAACCCGGCGCGCAGCATCCTTCTCCCCGCCAATAATAATGCGTCCATCTTTCATAAAGTCGGCAAGCCTTGCAAAGTGCCGATCGCTTATAATATGCGTGTAGCTGTCATTATGGAGCGGCTCGCTGCCATACAGCTCTTCAATCGCAGCCTTCAGCAGCTTGACGAATCGCTCCTTCACTTCACGGTGAACGTATAAATAATCCGGTGCAACGCAGGTTTGTCCAGCGTTTGTAAACTTGCCAAATGCGATTCGCTTCGCTGCGAGTGCCAGATTCGCATCCTTATGCACGATACAGGGACTCTTGCCCCCCAGCTCCAGCGTAACCGGCGTCAAATGCCGAGCAGCTGCCGTCATTACGATTTTGCCTACACCAACGCTCCCGGTAAAAAAGATATAATCGAGCTTCTCAGCCAGCAGCTCCGTGCTTACCGCTGCATCACCCAATACCGTCGTTGCCCACTCCGGCTCAAAGGCTTCCGCTACGATCGCCGCCAACGTAGCGGCTACATTCGGTGCAAGCTCCGATGGCTTCAAAATGACGGTATTGCCGGCTGCAATCGCTCCAATTAGTGGAACAAGCGCAAGCTGGACCGGATAGTTCCACGGTGCAATAACAGCCGCGACCCCATAGGGCTCAGAAATAACTTTGCTGGTGCTGCCCATATGCGTCATCGCTGTTTTGATGCGTTTCGGCTTCGCCCAGCCCCTTATATGCTTAATTGTATGCCTAAATTCCGTATAAATGAGACCAAGCTCCATCGCATACGCATCAAACTCTGATTTATTTAAATCCGCCTTTAAAGCTGCCAGCAGCTTCTGCTCATGCTTTTGCATCACCTCGCGCAGCTTTTCCAGCTTCTGAATACGCGCATCAACCGAGCGTGTCTTGCCGCTTTCAAACCATTTTCGCTGCCCCGCAACGACTTCAGCCATCGTTATTGTTGTCATCCTCTTACATCCTTTCCGTGCAATGAACCCTGCTAAATAGAAATTTCTGTTAAGATAAAGATAGCTTGCTTTGTAGTAGACTGCAAGTTATGCCCTTTTAACTGTTAAACTAGCAGATTAGCAGGCTAGTAAATAAGGTGCAGCAGAATGAAAAGCACGTGCTTTTATTATTGAAAGGAGAACTTATCATATGCCTCATTTATTATTTCGCGGTGTGCCTGCACCAAGCTTGCGCAGCATCGCTCCTGAGCTCGTTCAAGAGCTCGCCGTCCTCTGTGATTGCGGAGTAGACAATTTCACAATTGAGTGCCTTGCAACCACTTCTATTTACGGAGGGCTTGCCCAAGATCGTTCGTTCCCTTTTATTGAAATTGGCTGGTTTGAGCGCGGACAGGAGGTCCGGGACCGCTTTGCCGCTATTGTACACCGTTATATGGAGAAGCTTGAGTCGGGGGAAGCAGAGATCGCATTTCGGACCTATAGCGAGAATGCTTATTATATAGAGGGCAAGCCATGCAGCACCTGATAGAACATGCCTGCTGCTTGATTGGACAGGTTGTAAATGATGGTTTCATTTGGTAAGATGGACGGGTAACTATCTACAAAGCACAAATAACCTCTTACGCCAATAAGAGGTCAATCAGCTTTATATTTGTGCACCGACTACTAACCATGGGAGGTGATAGTAATGGCTAAAGACGTATTGTGCGAAGTCGACTCTTGCCGTCATTGGGTAGATGACAACAAGTGCAGCGCTTCATCAATCTATATCGTCAGCAATAGCGCAGATATGGCGCACGAAGCGAGCGAAACAGATTGCCGAACTTTCGAAATTAAATAACTGATCCGATGGAAGGGATGTTGCGGTCCCTTCTTTCTTTATGTATTTTACCAATAATGATTATTATTATCAAGCATTTTGATTAATTTTTTTTGACCCTTAGAAGAAAGGGGCTTTCCGCCTTGAAAAAATGCCCATTGTCAGAAGAAAATCAAGGATTAGACTGACAATGCTTCATTAAGCTCCCATGAAAATTAAAGCCGAAGTAACTTAAAAAGACAATAGTTAATAAGACGCGGCTCATTCATTTTTAAAAAAGGGTGCAGCGCCTGGAATAAAAAAATGGGTATCTTGAAGAATTTAGGAAGCTCCTGTAATAGTCACAGAATAACCTAAGTTTTCTAGTCGTCGAACGGCATACTTTACAATAGATTGTTGCTTCTGTTTGTCAAAGTAATCTTCACCTAAGTCTAATGGGCTGCTTCAACTAGAGCAGATTTCAGATATTTGTTTCCGTTATCCTTATGAATATCCA
>NZ_JBCNGR010000010.1:0-153642 GCF_050481745.1 Paenibacillus algorifonticola
GCAAAACAAGTCGCACAACGCAAATAGACCGCCCCCTGGTCAAGGAATGCGGTCTATTTCGGTCGTAAAACCTGATTAAAGCCTACTGCCCTTAAAAGCAGCTGTTGCAGGGGAGTCGTGTTCGCGCACGGCTCCTTTCTGCATTATAAGCTTCTGTTGCTAATAATATAACACTGTCGAGTGGATAAGTAAATTATCCACGTTACTTATCTATTCCTCACAAATTTAGCCTGACCATCATAAGGATACAATTTCTATACTTCCTGGCACAAGTACAATTCTTGCTATACTCACAGAGGTATCTTTTTGTGAATCATAATAAAAAGACACTTTAGAGATAAAACTCTAAGGTGTCTTCAATTACATGATGTGGTCATGGAATTATTCAATCATATGTTTCGTATGCGGAAGCATAGGCTACTTGGTTCCCATCTGCCGCGGCGTGCTAAAGCCTTGATTTATAAGGGTTTTCTCCACTCTTGTAGGGCCCTGTTTGATTGACGTTTACTCGGATATGACGGCTTTCGTCCCCAATTCGTCCCCATAAAAACTAAACTGCCCACATCAGCATTCACAGTTGTAATTCAACTCTTTCAGGTATTCCATTAATAAATGGTGCCCATTCTTCTTCAAACATTCCAATCACACTAACTCCAGAGTCGTAGATTGGTATCGGTGTAAATCCTAATTGTTTTCCTCCTATGGCGTCTATACAACTTCTTAATATCATCTGTCTTTCCAATGTCGCTACGTTTGCACCGTAGAATTCTATTAGAGGTATCCAGTCGTAGAATGCCCTGCATCTATCGAATGTAAATATATCCGTAAACATTTTTCTTACTTTTGCTGTATAACTATACCGTTTGTGATTGAACATTTGAGGATGATAAGGTAAACCCAACTGATTTAAAGCTATTTCTGTTAAAATATCTGGAAAGATAATGTCACAGAACAATCTTTTCTTTTCGATTTCATCCATAATTCTATACGTTTCTATTACGGACTTTAATAATGTTGGTGAATATATCTCAGTATTCCCTGTACTGAATCCCGAACGTAAAAGAGCTGCTATTCTCACAGCTTCTGATCTATTACATTTTCCTCCAGCTTCTTTAGTTCTATATACAGTATCCCAGTACTTGGATAACTTATAATCCGAGCGGTTTATTCTTTCTATAAAACCAACTTGAGGGTAATCTTCGTATACCATATATTCATCTCTATATTCTTGACTGATAAACTTATTATAAGCGGCTTCGTCATTATTAAATAATTTTTCAAACAGCACTCTTTCATTTGATACTCTATAATCCGGAGATATAACATTTGCATAAAAAATTGGATATAGTGAGCAGAATGAAGAATACGCACCTTCAAAATTATCTTCTATCTTGGAAACTAAAGCTGACTTATTCCCAGTACCATAATACGGCCCAACACCGTCGCCGAACCAAGTAATTAATTCTCCTTCCTTATCTAAAACACCATGCACATTGCCTTCAAGATATTTTTGGTCTACAAAGAAGTTAGCTAAAAAGTCGATCCCTTCGTCTGTTTTATCTGGAACTGATGAATTCGTTATCAAAATACCTAACTCAGAGAGAACTTGATTGTCAAAGATATTGTGTATTGTTAAAAATGGTTTTTTCTCCTTCGAAAACAAAGGAGCAGTAAAATCTAAATATATAATGTCGAAAGTCATAGGATATATCTTAAAAAAAGCTTCTATGCTGCCGTGAAAAACTTTTAATGTTGGATAGTTATTGCGTATGCTATCAATTGCTGTATTAAAATATCCTTTATCAGCTTCTATTGCCCAAATATTTTCTATGCGTAAACCTAATCGTAATAATATCTGCAAATCATTCTCTGGCTCTGGTCCACATAAATAGACGACTCTTAGATCACTAGCCTTTTTAAATCCATAGGTGTTATTTGCGAAATCGCACCATGAATTTAATATAGAGATATCAGGTTTAAAAGATGTAAAATAATCCTTTGTATATTTACATTTATAAAAAATATAATTCCACAAATTTCTAATGTACTCTTCTTTAAGGACTCTATTATTGCTTCTATTGCTAGTCAATGAATATACAGCATGCTCCCATATCATCTCACGAGATCGTTCTTTTATACCTTGCTTATAAGTTCCCACAGTTATCACCTTATTAGCACAAGGAATATTTTAAGCTTGAACCTTGTGCCCTAGTATTAGAGACTTGTAATTATCTTTATTAATTTTTGTCCCAATATGTTCCTTTAAGATATTAATATGATACTCATTTTCAATATTACAATCATATACAACTGCTTCAAAATTCCTGATATTTATACCACTCTTTATTACATTTTGCACGTATTCTATTATTACATCAACATAGTAGTGAAGATTTTCAATCAATGTACTAAGAAACGGCATGTTATAATATCCAGAATGGACAATCTCATTTCTACATCTATATATTCTGTGCAACTGCCACTCTACTTTTTGTTGATGGATCTCGATACTTTTTAATATTGTTTTGGGGTCTGAGTAAATTGTTTTTAACTCGAAAATACGGTTAATAGCTAAGGGATTTATTTGATTAAATTTTTTGTAAAGACGTTCGGTTCTTTCGCTCTTATACTCATCGAGACAAACCAAAGCTATAAATCGTTCAAGATTTGTGCTTCCTGCTATATCATCTAACTTCAGATCAGGAAGTATTCTCGTAATATCTAAGTAAAACTCTAGAAATAAACTACTTATATATATCTTTCTAAGAATAGGACTGATGCAACTAATCAAGTAATTTATTCGGCTATTTTTATCTCTTGGGACAGGAAATAGTGTTTCTACTGCCGACCATAAGTTTAGTAATTGGCTCTGCTGCAAATCTGTTTTCATTGCAGCTCCGTGTAATGCCACAATTGTGCGTAGTCTTAAAGAAGATTCTTCTGACAGTCCTGTTCCAGATAGAGTTAAAATGGTATGTTTTATTACATCTTCTTCTTTCATATTTGGCCTTGTTTCCATTAAATGAATGGATGGTTTTATACTTTGTACATTACCGTCATTATCACATACTAGAGCCCACTTATTCCATGTAAGCTTTTTAGTATGTGAGTAAAGACTAATTACATTCGATAAACTCGTCAATCTATTGTTACTTATTCTAGCAGCATGAAAATAATCTAATGCATAAATGCGACTTTCGATTATTATTTCAAATGCTTTTTTATTATCATAAAATTTCTTTTCCTTAAGACTTGAAATAGTACTGGGAATTTCATCTCTCATAGAAATAATATCTAATGGGTCTGCAATGTCTCTAAATAATTTAAAATTTCGGTTTACTAAACGAAAAATTATAAACTCCTTTTTTATTCCTTTAAATAATTCAAAGTATTTGGAAATGTCTTCAAGAGAAGTGACTTCTTCAATTGGAGTAATAAATAAATCCTTTAATGAAAAGTACATAAATTGTTTGTCATACCCTAGATTTAGCAACTCAGAAGTTAATGTTCTTGAGAGGACAGAAATGAGTTTCTTTTCCCTGGGATTTTTAATTGCTTCCCTCAATTGAGTTTGAGTCTCTATTAAATATCTATTGTTCCCTAGGTGACGTAACATAGCATCAATGGAATGTTCTACTTCGTCTATATTATCAGTTGTGTTTAGTTTCTTTACTATAAAATCCTCTCTTATACCTAGAAGCTTTTTCGCAACTGAATCTGTTTTTAAATTTATCTTTATTTCTTCAATTAACGGAAGTAGATTGGGTAATACATTGATTTTTTCCGTCTTTACTTTGTTTATCAATTTTTTTGCTTCAAAAGCGAGCGTTCTTACATTTGTAGCATGCACCTTGGTTGAATGGGTATTAAAATGAAATAACATTTCATCCATTAATTGAACAAAAAGAAGTAATCCTTGTAATTCTTCATTTAGCATCCATTTTGTCAAAACTAACTGTTTCATACTGGTCTCCCTCATCAGGTTATGATGGCTTATTCTATTTCAAAAGGATGGTTATACATAATATAAGTGGGGAACTGCCTTAGAAAACGACAATTCCCCACTCATTTAAAATCCTAGCCTTTCGGTGGATATGGATCATTCCCATAGCTATTTTTGTCACGAATCTGTCCATCTACCCTGTGTATTACTACTTCGGACTGTTGATTTCGAGCAATTTCGGTTGCACGCACTATTGCTTCCGCTTGAGTATTCGTCCTAGCAGTTGCTCGATCATTCCCTGCTCCTTTTACTTGCCAACCTCCATCACGATGTGGAGTTACATGCTGGTTCTTTTTCATTTCGCATTTCCCCCAAGTTTATTTTATCTTTTTTACAACGCCTAACTTTGTGACGCTGGCTTTAGCCTTAACTTTCTTCCATTCTTGTACATGACCCATTAGGCAATCGATTAGAGCATCAACTGTTGTAAGAAATTCTTCTTTATTGGCAATTTTGATTTCTTCTATACTAGACAGAACATCTTCTGGAATCTCATGTTGACTCGGCACGCTATTTAGCAATGCATTAAGCTTTTTCACAATAGCAAGTTGACCATACCCAGAGTTAACAAAACCATTATTAAGAAAATCACTATTATTGGTACTTGTATCTACTGCCTTCAATTCGGGCTTGGCAGGATGCTCTTTTTTATCTTTCTCGTAATCGGACCAATCATTAATAAGTTGATGTACTGGTCTATTCAACAATATTTCCTTACTTTCAGAACTAATATCTTTCGCTAAAAACAACTCAGATATCCGTTTAACGTCTTTGACTGGAGCTTGTTCAGCGGCTACTTTTGAAGCGAGCTTATCTCGATATTCAATGGCTACATTCTTTAAAGGCAGTACTTGTTCCTCAGAAAGCTTATTGGGCAAAATATCTTTGCCACTGTGAATCAATTGCTGGACTTCCTTACCAAATATAAGGAGGTCTAACTTTTGACTAATGTATCTTTCGCTTTTACCCAATCTACTGGATAGTAACTTTTTGGAAATTCTAAATTTTGCATCATTTAAGAGCCTATTAAATGCTTCGGCCTCTTCAATCGGTGTAAACCCTTCTCTTTGAATATTTTCAGTTAACTGCTCTAAATAAATATCTAGTTCTGATTCACTATCAGATATGATTGCTGGTATTTGTTCCAAGTTGAGAAGTTGACATGCCTTAAACCGACGATTTCCAAAGATAATTTTATATCGACCGTTATCAATTTGCCTTACCTTAATCGGATTCAACAATCCTACTTCTTTAATACTTTCCGCTAATTCATTTAATGACTCTTCATTAAAGTTATATCGCGGCTGTTCTTTATCTTCATCTATTAAATTCAAAGCTACATTTATTACCCTCATGATAACCTCCTACTTATCCGTTTATCAGCTACCTTCTTCAGATAAATTGTCAAATAGATCAAGCTGCTCAGGCTGATTCTCACGTCGTTTTCCAACCTGACGAGCTCCATTGTCAAGTTTTTCAGCTTTTCCAATCATACCTTCGCCTCGTCTTCTAAGAGGCTTGCTTATTCTTTCAAATTGGTCAATGTAAACTGGAATCATATATCCATCACTAGTATACCCAAAGTATTGAAGGTCTTCATTTTTGTCGACTATTTTCCTCATGCGATACTTGAGACTATTCTTATAACTCGTGTTTTTCAATGCTATACCAAGCTCAGAGGCAAACTCTTTCAGATGCCGGGGACCAGTTTCGACAGTGCTGAACAAAACATGCTCAAATTTCGTATTTAAATCAAAATTCCATTTAAATGACATCTTGGTATCCTCCCTAATAATAATTGAACAAGTTGTGAATTTATTGCGTTAGGGGAAGGAATTTGTCACACAAGAAGAGAATATAGATGTTATGTACATAGTAGAAAGTTGCCGCAGATTCTCGTATCTATCAACGTACTTTTGGCGAAGGGTTGAGAGATATTATTTCTGTGTGTCAAATTCCACCCAGCCCCTTTAGCAGAATGCTAAAGGGGTTTAGTTTGGTGTCGAACGTCTATGGGGTCTGACAGAAATCGTTTTTCTTACTCCTCCTGGTGCACTTCTCTTGTGCGGCTTTACAGTAACGATTTTATTGCCTTTTTGAGTCTTAACCATATCTAACACCTCCTCTCACAGTAACCAATCTCTATTCCGATTCCTGTTCCCCGTCAGTAGCCTGTCCTTCAATAGGATTATTAAGATCTACAAGAAGCAACCCTGTATTTTCATCCCACTTTGACAAACATCGAACTGCACGATCAAATTTCAAGTCTGGACAATAACGTGCAATAAACCGAATAAAATCCTTATTATTAACACGAGTAAAGCCATTTCGTTCCTTTCCAGCAAACGGTAGAGAATCTTTATCTTCCTCGTCTTCTTCGTGAAGCGGTTTTACACCAATTATTTTTAAATTTTCATCAAAGCCTATTTGAATCCTTAGCGGGTTTCCCATTTCCTCTGCCGCTGCTCTGTTGAAGGTTATACCATATTCTGCTATGGACACAATCGGCGTTCCGATGCTTGGCTTGTACCATCTAAAGTTGAATTCCATTCTCTCCACCGCAATTCTCGATTTTTTTCTAGCAATTTTATTATAGCATATTTTACCGCTTGACTACATATTTTTTCCTCCTCCGTCGCGTTTCTGTCGCATTATTTTCCGCCCCCTCTCCTTTGTTATCTATCGAGTATTTATTTTGAAATTCTCGTGCGCTTAAACAGCCCTCCCACTCCTCGAGAGTATTCATACGTATCTCTTGATTTTCTCGGAGTCCAATTTGTTTTTTTACTTCTAGACTGCGCGAAACCGGGGTATTATCATCGCTTCATTCCAGTATCTTTTTGATTAATTTTATTTACATACACTCATTTCTGATTTTTCAAAACCTTTTTTCACTTTTTTTGTATTTTATCATTGGTTTAAGATACAGTATCCTCGATGTTTAGGTAGTATCAGCGCATAGCAACTAAACTCAATTATATATTATTATAATGAGAATGAACGAGAGCTTATCTTAAGTCCTCGTTCATTTATCTATTCCTTTATACACGCCATTAGACTGTTACAAATTACTAATTATTGAGGAGATGATTTAAATGCTAGCAAACGTTTAATGAATATTTTTGTAAATTTATTGAGCCAACCACTTTATAAACTGTACCCTATGTAAAGGACATTTCAAAAAAAGCTAGGCAAATTGAAGGAGATGCTGTCTGTATCGTGCAGGCGGCATCCTTTTTAGGTTCCATTGTCCGCGATAATGATTGTAATAGATCATATAGCTTTTCACTTCGCGTTTCACATCGTTTAAGGTCCCACAGCCTTTCAAATCCATTTCATCTTTTAAATGACCAAAGAAAGATTCTTGTGGTGCATTATCCCAACCGTTTCCTCGTCGAGACATAGACTGTCCTAATTTCATTTTCTTTACCAACTTTTGAAACTGGGGATTGGTATAGTGGAATCCCTGATCCGAATGAATAAAGGCATCTTTCACGACATGCGAATGATTGCGTTTTAGTTGATGTAGCGTATTTAGGGCAATATCTAAGGTGATCTTATCGGATACTTCATAGGCTAAAATCTCATTCGTTTCAGCATCTTTAATCGTCGATAAGTAAGCACGTTTACCGTGTGCGTAGGTTAAGTAAGTGATGTCCGTTAATAATACCTTACCTGCGACACCTTGCTTAAATTGGCGCTGCAGGAGGTTTGGACACGTACGGTGCTCGTGTGTCGCTTTTGCCATCCGACGATATGGATTTGCTTTTCGGATCGGGCAGAAGATATTAAATTTCTTCATAATACGACGAATTCGTTTTAAGTTGTAAGTGATCCCATATTGATTTTCTAACGTCATTTTAATTTGGCGAGCCCCTTTCTTTCTTCGACGAAAAGAATAGGCTTTTAAAATAATGTCTCTTACTTCTTCATCTGCTGCATCGTGTGCTGCACGCTTTTGTGCTGATTTCTCATGGAAATAATGATAGTAACCAGAACGAGATACACCAATCATTTCACACAAATAGCGTACCAGACGCTTTAACTGATATTTTTCAATCATCTGTTGAATGAGTTGGAACTTTTGTTTCGCTACAAGTTTGGTTTCTTCTTCAACATCCGCCTTTCGAGTAGATCGAGCTTTTTTAAAAGTTCATTTTCCGCCCGTAATAATTGATTTTGTGCTTCTAGGCGTGAAATCTTTTCTTCTACACTTAATTCTCGTTCTAAAGGGCGACCTGAGCTTGTCTTTCTTGTATCTTGTAGACCTTCAGCTCCGTGTTCCCGATAAGCTGCACGCCAGCGCTTACCCGCAGATTGGATGCGTTTTAAGCCGATTATTTCAATATCTAAGCCGGCTTCTTCAAAAATAGTTCGGGGTACTTTCCCTTTTTCATTTTCAGTAAGGAATAGCCGTTTAAACGCATCAGAATAGGTGATGGCTTTGTCACTAACCGCTTGAACATGGGGATTCCCTTTTAATTGGGCTTGTTCTTTTTCCGTAAATACTCGCTTCCTCATATTCGTTCGCTCCAACCTGTTTTTTCTGGCTTATAAACAAGAATACCCTACAGGATAGACTTTTTTCAAAGTGTCTATTCTATAGGGTACAGTTTATTATGGGGTTGGCCCTTTTTCTTTGCAATGAATCATAAAATTAATTTGTAAAGGAGAACTGAACTTTATATGAAGCATGCTCCTACTGATCTAAAATCATTATTGGCCAGTTCCCTTCGTGAAAAGCCGGGAAGCTATATCGTGGAAGAAATCTTGAACCGCTTCCCTACCTTTGCTGAACTTGTTGATATCACAGAACAGGAACTGCTTGCGATTGAGGGAATTGGGAAGGTGAGGGCGAGACAGATCGTTGCCACACTTAAACTTTCCCAAATCATATCTGCCCCAACGCCTTCCGTCAAAACGATAAAATCACCTATGGACGTATATAAGCTTCTTGAACCGGAGTTCCGGCATTTAAAACAGGAACAATTCATTTGTTTGTTCCTTAATACAAAGAATGGCGTAATCGGAAAAGAAACCATCTCCATTGGTTCTCTAAACGCGAGTATCGTTCATCCAAGAGAGGTTTTTCGCCCTGCCATTAAACGAAGCAGTGCATCCATTATTTGCGCTCACAATCATCCAAGCGGCAATCCTGACCCAAGTCCCGAGGATGTTGAGATTACAAAAAGGTTGGTAGATTCGGGCAACATCATTGGAATTGATATGCTCGATCATATTGTAGTTGGCAACTACAATTTCGTCAGTTTAAAAGAACGAGGGTTGATGTGACATTCACATTCAACCCTCAATTTATTTTGATGAGGTACCTTATTTATGTTAACAGTGCCAAATTTATCGCAGGAAGGCTTTTCAAAAATATATATTATAAACTTGACGCTATGCATGATAGCGGTCAGCGCATCGGATCATACGAAGTAGGATCATACAAAATCCCACCATGAATCAGGAACGTGCATCGTCATCATAGTACAAATCATACTTACAGCATTTTTAGTGACTATATCCATTTATTTAGCGTTTATATCCTGTTGAGAGGAATTGGTAATTGCACTATCGTTTTATGTGGGGTGAGAAGAATGACGAACATAGAACGTATCGGGGAGAACGTCCGTTTTTACCGTCAAAAAAAGGGATTAAGCCAAGAGCAACTGGCGTTGCAATCGGAAATAAACACCTCATATATCGGGCAGATTGAGCGCGGCGAAAAAAATCCGACCATCAAGACACTAGAAAAAATAGCCGCTGCACTGAATATTACGCTAATCGATATCATTTCTCCTTTCGAATTGCGGAAGGGAGGGGAAGAGAGAAGTCAACATCAACAGTTTTTAGCCCTTCTTACCCCAGAGGATATTAAACGATATATGATAGGAATTTTAAAAGATGAATCAAATCGTTCATCACATTAAAGCAAATTCAATCTACTAATGGAGGAAACGAACATGTCAGGTGAATTGATGCCAACATTACCGGAAGTGAAAAAGAAATCGATATTCAAGAAATGGTGGTTTTGGCTGCTAGCGTTCGTATTGTTAATTGTGATTATTTCGGTATCATCCCAAGGTGAATCCAAGATCTATGAACTGAGTCAAATGGTACAGATGAACAAACAACAGATCGTTGAAAAATTCGGAAAACCGGATGAAGTTGTTAGGGATGATCAAGATGGATACAGCTATGCATACAACGGAGGTTTTACGGTTAGCGGCAACGACAAAGGAGCATCAAATATCGTATTATCGAGCGCATTTACAAAAATCAAATCTACCGATTCTTATAAAATATTCGATGTTCAATTGGACTCCTCTCTTCAGGAAAACATAAAAAGACTAGGCAAGCCCCAATTAAGCCTTAATCAGGACGATAAGAACTTGGTTGCATACTTAACAAAGGAAGGCTATCTGCTCACGTTTTCCTCCAAGTATAACGAAGATAAGGTGAGTGCGATTGAGATTAGCAAGTATAATTCAAGCACTTTATCTATGGCATTAGACATAAGCAAAATGCTGAACAATCAAGCTACAGAGAATGACATTAAACAAAGCTTCACAATCAATGACAAGTCAACGGAGTCCAAGATAACAACTTATTACTTGGATGACTTTAGTTTAATAGTTGATAACAAGGATCAAACCATTTTGGAAGTTATCATTAATTCTGACAGCATCTTCAACATTTTGGGTCTTAGAACTTCTGATTCACTCGATAAAGCCGTTCAATTATTCGGAGAACCTGTCCAAACCGCTGATGGAGTACAGAACACAACGCGATATATATTCAAGGTCGATAACGCTGGTAAAAAAAGTAACTTACTTGTAACTGCCGATAATTCCAGCAAAAAAATTCAATTTGTTAGCCTGTCAATACATTAGGCGGGGGTTCTAAACTATGGAGTTATATGTCGTAATATCCGCTATATTTGGATGGATGTTTATTTCAAAGTTACAACGTAACTTCGTCATTTTCACTACGATTTCGAATTATATTGTGGTCAAAGATATCTTAGCATTATTTACAGGATGGGCCGTTACCCCGTTTTATATCATTGGTTATTTGTTAAAGATCATCAAACGAATTCTGCTGCAGTAAATGAAAAATCGTAAGTATTTAATCAAGCAGCTATCTCCGGTCATCCCAAAGATAGCTGTATTTTTTTGTATTTCTTAAGTTTCCCCCATTTAACAACCATACAATGTAAGACCATTTAAAGCGAAATAACGTCGCACAATGTTACTTAATGGAACAATAACATAAATAAAGCTTAAAGGAGATGACAAGATATGTATGATGATTATAATGAAATTATCACTGTCGACCAACTGGCCGAGCTCTTGCAGATTGGCATGAACACTGCATACAAGCTGATTAACTCCGGGGAGATAGAGTCATTTCGAATTAATAATGCCCATCGAATTCAGCGGAGTGCAGTTACTGATTATATTATCAGGAAGAGCATCAGTTGCCATGGGACTAAAGGAGATTAGTCAGATATGTTGTATATAAATTCAACTTCGCAAGACAATATGAAAGAATTAGCTAGACTTTATCATTTACCTGTTCGCGGTCCCAAGGAAATTGCCAATACTTCAATACTAGCTGAGTATGTGTTTCAAAAGTGTTTCCACCTCATTCCACATGACATAAAGGAATTCTTTAAAATCGGGCGTAAAGACAATATTGTAAAATCAGAATTAATTATGCATATGATAATTAACGCATATATGGTTCAACTCAATGAAACCGAAGGGCATATAAAGCGAAACGGGGCCTTCTTCACACAAGTTTTTGATTTTTTTGAAGTTGCCTTAACTAATGAAAAGCCGGTAAGTAACTTATTTGGGGATAAGAATGTGAGCCGGGCTGCACAAGAGCACTTTAAAAAATTGGCTGATCACTGGATGCTCACACCCTTAAACGATCATTCCTGGGCTATTCCTGCCTTTGCATCTCCATTTATTGCATTTCAAGCCGTTCATGTTGACTCTCATAAGGTCATAAAGGACTACAAGGATAGTCAGCATAGTTGGAGCTATCTCAAGAAGCATAAAGGTAAGGGTGAAAAACTACATTTGCATTTTTACGATAATTTTAAATATCTGTTAGATCAGTTCCCTACCATCGACAAAATTGAACGATCGTTTGAAAATAATCAATTAAGTTATCATCCTACCCTCAACAGGATTCTATTTGAACGTGAATATCAAATAGGGCTCGCAAGTAAAATCGCAATGATGACTATGCATTATCCCGATGAAATTAAAATACAATACTATCGTTTACTTAGCACAATCGCTATGCTCCCAAATGTTAATGGTAGATTGTATTATTTAACCTCAATGCTAATTGGAATTCCCTTTACTTCCCGCAGTCAGGTCGCTTTTATTGAAGAGAAAGACCAAGTGTTTGAATCATTGATTGTAGACGAGCACTTAATCAGGGTAAAAAAAATCCGATCTGCTCTTATAGGTATGGCGCTGATAACCATCCCTGTAATGGAAGTCTATTTTCTATACTTATGGAAACAAAGAATTGACTCAATTAAAGTCCCTAATATGAAACAGGTCATGGAAGAGTATGCAAGGTTGTTGTTTTCCGATAAACGGGTCATGCCACTGAAACTCTTTGGAAATGCTTCAAGAATATTTGGAGCGCAATTGGGAGGCGAATGGGAACTTGCGGATTTACCCTTTAATCAGATTCGTGATATCTTACTAATCCTCAATAAAGTTTTAGATGGTATTCAGATGTTTTCATTAAGCAATATTTATGTAAGACCTCACCAGTATTTAGAAAATAATGGATACGATAAATATGATCTGCTGTTATTAAATGAGGGCCAAGTCGTTAAAGCTATTTCGGAAGTAGTTGAAGAGAAGCATTTCCGAACATTATGAATAAGACATGACAAAGTGAAGCAACAATTAAAAAATGGAGTTGACCCTTACATGAGGGTCAACTCCATTTTTTAGTTAAATATTTTATCACAATCAATCAATAAAAACTAGACAGTTTTCTAAAAAACAAAATGGTTTATCGACAGTTTTTATGAGTTTTATAAAGTACGATCATTCACAGAGGCGCCTCAAAAAACCAATCTACAAGGAGCGGAAACGAATGGTCACAAATGTATTGCTCGATAAAATAACTGAAAAGGAAAAAAAGCTTGCTTATCTAACCCCCTGTGTCAGACTAGTTGTCGTACCCCTCAAATGAAAGTATAGTGAGAAAAAAGAGAACGAGGTGGACGACAATGAATCAAATGAGCCTGGAGCTTAAGCAGCGTATGTTAGAGCGTATGATGCCGCCCAAGAACGAACGGGTCAGTGAGATAGCGAGGGAAAATGGAATATCAGAAGCAACGCTGTACAAATGGAAAAAGGAAGCAAAGGCGCAGGGGCTAGTGATGCCAAACGGAAATCAGCCGACCAAACAATGGAGCTCGCGAGATAAATTTTCCATCGTGGTGGAGACGGCAGCGTTAAGTGAAATCGAGATAGCAGAATACTGCCGAGCCAAAGGACTTTATGTCGAACAGGTAGAGGAATGGCGCGATGCTTGCATGCAAGCTAATGGCGGAGTCGCGGAGCAAGCTGCAAAGAGATCTCCGGTCAAAAGAACAAGAAGTAAAGGCACTCAGTCGTGAACTGCAAAGGAAAGAAGCAGCGCTGGCCGAAACAGCCGCTTTACTCGTGTTGCGAAAAAAGGCCCAAGCGATCTGGGGGGACCAAGAGGACGAATGATCAGTGCCCCAAATCGTCAGCTAGCCGTATCACTGATTCATGAAGCGGTTGAAGCCGGCGCAAGAGAACGGCACGCTTGCCTGGAACTTGGACTTACCCACCCAGCGGACCTTGCAACGTTGGCGCCAGCATGACCGTCGTGAAGATCAGCGTCCACGGGCGAAACGTTCTGCCCCTGCCCATAAGCTGAGCGAGGAAGAAGAGAAACAAATGCTGGCCGTCCTTCATCAGCCCGCCTTCCAGAGCTTGCCGCCCAGTCAAATTGTGCCTGCGCTTGCCGATCAAGGCATCTATATCGCCTCCGAGTCGAGCTTCTACCGGGTGATGCATAAACACCAGCAACAACACCATCGTGGACCGAGCAAAAAACGGACAACGAGACCGTTAACTAGTCACTGTGCAACAGGTCCTAATCAGGTTTGGATGTGGGACATCACCTGGTTGCCAGGCCCAATCAAAGGGTTGTTTTACTACCTCTATCTGGTTCTTGATCTATACAGCCGTAAAATCGTAGGCTGGGAGATCTGGGAAGAGGAATCTGCGGAACACGCAAGTAGACTCATCCATCGAACCGTGCTTCGGGAGCAATGCGTGGTTCGTACAGAGCCACTCGTGCTGCATTCAGATAACGGAAGTCCGATGAAAGCGACGACCCTACTCGAAACGTTGTACAGCCTAGGTATTACACCATCCCGAAGTCGACCGCGGGTAAGTAATGACAACCCCTATGCAGAGTCTGCCTTTCGGACATTAAAGTACCGCCCCATCTATCCAACCAAAGGATTTAAGGGTCAAACTGCCGCACGAGAGTGGGTATTGCGATTTGTACGTTGGTATAACCACGAACATCGCCATAGCGGACTCAAATTTGTGACGCCCATAGAGCGGCATCAAGGACGTGCAGGTCAGGTATTGGAGCAGCGAAGACAGGTTTATGAGAAGGCGAAAGCCCAGCATCCGAATCGGTGGTCAGGTGCTACAAGTGATTGGAACTTGAGCGATGAGGTATGGCTCAATCCAGAAAAATCAACGCCCGTTCAAGCCGAGCAATCCCGTCAGAACTAGCTCTCGTTTAGAGGAATCGCGACAACTATCTTGACAAACACCGGTATGGGGAAGAATAAGCGGGCATCACAAGGTAATGAAGAGTTCTATGATTCCGATCAAGAATATCTAGAGCTAATGTATCAATTAAAAAAAGGAAGTCTACATCAAGATAACCTGAAGTCAAAGAGCATCGAATTCGAAAGTACCGACTTCTCAGATTTCAAAAACGGTTGTATTGAAGATGACTACATTCGGTCTCATGACACGAACATTCATGAAATTGATATATCCCCTTCATCGGGGAGCAAGGTAAAGCAAGAATATATTGTACAGCATGATGAGCGGATTGAAGAACCTAAAGAGGCAAAGATTACCGTTCCGTCTAAATTCGCGGATAATGAATTGGAGCCAGAGGAAGTTATTACTGATTCTCGAATACCTTTTGACGTCCAAGTCAAAAGGGCATTTCTTGAAAAACGGGCTGTACGATGTTGTGGATCAATTGTATTCCTCTACAATGACGAGTTTGGGTATTACGAGGAACAAACTGAGACTAGCCTTCATGTAGCAATCCGCCAGAGCTTGAGTCCTGAGATGGATATGAAGCTCGGTAAACACAAAATAGCAGATGTTGTCCATCGTATTGTAAGTTGCCCTGAACTTCAAGTAAATCACGACGAATTTGATAGTCATACTCATTTGATCAATTTTAGGAACTGCGTGTTTGACGTCAATAAGCAAATGAGTTATCTCCACAGTCCTGACTATTTATTCACTAGTTACATCGATGCCGGATACGGGGAACCACCTCCTCCTATCCGGGTTTATAACTCGAACTATAGTCGCAAACAATCAAATCAAGGCTATTACTTTACGAAGTTTTTAGAAGACTGTACTGAGAGCGACCAGTTCAAAATTAAATCTCTTCAGCAATTAACCGGCTACATTATTAGTAACGAATGGCGGGCTAAGAAATTCTTTGTGTTGATTGGACTCCCGCATACCGGAAAAAGCGTATGGTTAGCATTATGGCGATCATTAATTGGCCCTAAACATACTACTGCTATGTCGTTAAAGCAATTGGGTGAATCACGGTTCATGACAGCAGAATTATTTAAGTCAAAGTTAAATATCAGCGCAGAAATGGATGAAAACGGAACTATTAAAAGCGCGGATATCATTAAGACGATAACGGGTGGTGATCTACTTACCGCTGAAAAAAAGGGAAAAGACCCATTTCAATTTTATGGGAAAACAAAGCTCGTGGCAGCTGGAAACCATATGCCGTTACTTAATAAGCTCGACGGCACTTCGGCCTTCACTGATCGCATCCTATTCCTAATGTTCAGCAATACCATCCCAGAAGAACGAAGAGATAAAACTTTAATGGACAAGTTGATTAACGAGAAAACGTACATCGTTGAATGGGCACTAGATGGTTTGCGTGAATTGATGAAAAACAATCTGATCTTCACAGAGAGTGAGAAAGCGCACGCTTTTAAACTGCGTTATATCAATGAGATAAACAACGTCTCAGAATTTGTCCGAGATTGGTGCCACATCGACCTAGAAAATGAAGATTGCAAGGTACATCGCAAAACAATTTATCCGACTTATAAGCAATACTGCCGTGATAACGGGTATAAAGCTATCAGTAAGCAGGAGTTTTTCATTGAGATTTTAAAGATGAACGTGAAGTCAGGCAAGTTTCGAGTAGATGGATCAACGCCATTACAAGGTTTTCGTGGTATGCGACTTCTAACAAAAACAGAACAAAAACTACTAGAAGCACAGCAGGTTGAAAGGTCTACTTTGGCTACATAGTCTCAAAACCCTTGATTTTATTGAATTTATGAAGCTTTTACCGTAGATAATACTAGCTACGGCAAAGCTACACTAAGCTCCGTTACTAGCTATTTTAATTGATATTCGTTAAGGCTCCCCAAATAAATATATATTATTCATCTGATAGTCCATAAATATTGAGGTGAATCCGATGCAACAGAAATCAACTAGCAATGTTTATTTTACAAACGAAGCACATCAAGGTAATTTCCTTAAATGCATGCATCAATTCAAATGTAATAATCGAGAATATCGTTCTACGTGCTACTTAGCAGCGTTCCCTGAAATTTTCAAATGTTTCTCACTTGAAAATCAAGAAAACGGCCCATTTGACTGGTATTTTGAGCAAATGCAGAATGCTGACTCTGCTAATTACGAAGGATCAATCAAGGGCAATACTGCACCATTAACCAGCCAAACAAACGCACTAGTTCATCTGGCTCTGAACCTGTGGAATGGGAACAAATTCGATCTTGCAGATGGCCTTTCGATCTGGGATACCGATCTTTACAAGGTTGCTCTGCAGGCAATCGATCTAAGACGACGTGAACAAGAATTAATCGTCCAGTAATACTCTATCGATTCTAGGAGGTTAAATGGAATGAACAATACAGTTCAGCAGTTAGTTACTAACCCGGATTTTAATCAACTTGAACAACATCACACTTATAATACTCTCACATTTTCGGAAGCCTGGGCAATCTTCTTCCAGGGGAAAATATCCAAAGACAAACTCTATAGCGAAGTAAGGGCCGGTAAAATCCCCCACCTTCGTGTAGGAACCAAAATTTTATTCAGAAGATCCACATTGAATGCTTGGTTTCAACAGCAAGAGCTTAGTAGCCTACGTTAAAACAGTAGTGGAAAGGCTCGTGCATCTCACGAGCCTTCTGTTTTATAAAGACTCAATAATTGGGACATAAAGAAATTCTGAACCAGGAGGTAATTACATGGCAAGCATAGAAAAACGCGGGGAAAATTCATGGAGACTTGTGGTTGAAGTCGGATACAGTGCTAATGGTAAGCGTTTAAAACGATATAAATCCATTAAAATTGAAGATCCGGCCTTACTAAAAACAACGAAGCGATTGAAGGATTTTCTTAATGATGAATTGGTTAAATTCAAAATTGAGGTAGAGGCAGGAGAATATATCGCTCCAGAGAAGATGACTTTCGAAGCCTTTGTCCAGGAATGGGAAGTCAATTGACCAGATTAAACCACTTCATATCGTAAGTTTTATCGACTCATTATCTAATGAAGGAGCTCGTTTAGGCTTTAGAAAAGGAGATCTGTCTACTGGTACGATTGAGATCAATCACCGAGTACTCAAAAATATATTCTCTAGGGCTGTTGAATGGAAGCTAATCAAGCAAAACCCGGTTTCCGGCGTAAAGAAACCAACTGTTAAGCACAAGGAAACCATTCCGTATGATGAAATCGAAGTTCAGGAGTTGCTTCACGCCTTGCAGAAAGAGCCTATTCATTGGCGAGTCATGATAACACTTGCTCTCACTACCGGACTTCGCCGCGGTGAACTGCTTGGATTGGAATGGCATCATATCGACTGGGAAACGGGCGTCCTTAGTGTAATACAAAGTGTTTCAATGTCTCCTGCGGGTATAGCCCATGTAAAGGAACCCAAAACCAAATCATCCAAACGCAAAGTAGCCCTCCCCTCTTCCATGCTTGAAGAATTGAAGGAATATTACTTATACAAGCTTGATGTACGCAATAAAATCGGGGATAGATGGCAGGGTTGTGAACACAATTTTATGTTCTGCCATTCAGACGGCAAGGCATTCCATCAGGAGCGGCCTTACCTGTGGTTTCGTGCTTTCCTCAAGAAAAACAATTTAAGGTACATCAAGTTTCATACGCTTCGGCATACGAGCGCTACGCTCCTGATCAACCAGGGAGTTCATGCCAAAATCATTTCTGAGAGACTCGGCCATGGGAATATTCAAGTAACCATGAATACCTATGGATTCGCACTTCGATCCGCTGATAAGGCTGCTGCTGACAAATTCGAATCCATCCTGATAAGTAAACAGAGACGTGAGTAACACACACGTGAGTAACACACACTCACTCAACTTTTTACTCGAAAAATTATGATATAATGAAATTATCAAATACCATTAGCGAGGTGTTTATCATGCAATGGCAAGAAGTTCGGAGCATTTACCCTGATCAATATGTCCTGCTCGAAATTTTGGACTCTCATACAGAAGACAGTGTTCAATATGTTGACGAAGTTGCCCTAATCAAAGCAATCCAAAATCCTGACGAAGCAACCAAGGAACTACTTAAGTGCAGAAACAACAATATCGTCTATCATACAGGTCAGGAAAAAATAGCAATTGAACTGAGAAAAAATCCTTTCTACAGGAGTCGGTAGAATGCAGATTCAATTCATCGATGGTTTGCTGCAAGCTTCCATGACAATCTGCTATAAAGGACACTCATTAACAATTGACAAGCTCATTATTGATACCGGCGCGGCGCATTCCCTTCTATCCTCCGATACTGTCTCAGAGATCGGCATTAAATTCGAAAACGGAGATAAGCTCGTAAGAAGCTTCGGGATCGGCGGAGATGAGTATTCGTTCCGAAAACAGGTAGATCAAATCCAGTTTGGCGATCTGGTTATGACAGACATCCCTATTGATTTCGGTATCTTCCATGACGATATTAATTACATTAATGGCCTAATAGGTCTGGATATTTTAAAAAACGGCAACATGATCGTTGACCTGCATCGAATGGAAATTTATCCGGCTCACCTTAAAAACAATTAAAATGGGGACGCGAATCGCTCGCGTCCCCATTTCGTCCCCAAATACCCTCTGTACTTACTCAAAACCCCTATAAATCAAGGAACAAACGCTCTCGATATGCACCGTATGCGTGAACAGGTCGACAGGTTGCACGCTCACACAAACGATTCTGTGCATCAAACGAAAAAAAATGATATTATGTATGATGGGTAAAGGACTTGCTATAGCTTATAGGGTTTTTTATATATTGCAACAAGAGGAGATAATATGAGTAACGAACAAAATTTTTGGCTAGACTTACCAAAGCCATTTTTTATATTAGCACCAATGGAAGATGTCACAGATGTTGTATTTCGTCACGTCGTTAGTGAAGCTGCAAAACCCGACGTATTTTTCACGGAGTTCACAAATACAGAAAGTTATTGTCACCCTGTCGGCAAAGACAGTGTACGTGGGCGGTTAACGTTCACAGAAGATGAGCAGCCGATTGTCGCTCATATTTGGGGCAATAAACCAGAATTTTTTAAACAGATGAGTATGGATATGAAAAAGCTTGGGTTTCGTGGTATCGATCTGAACATGGGATGCCCCGTCCAAAACGTCGCATCCAATGGAAAAGGTGCTGGTTTAATCCAGCATCCTGAATTGGCAGCAGAAATTATTCAAGCCGCAAAAGCAGGTGGATTGCCGGTTAGCGTTAAAACAAGATTAGGCTACTATAATATTGACGAGTGGCGCGATTGGTTAGGACATATATTAAAACAAGATATTGCGAATCTTTCCATTCACCTGCGTACAAAAAAAGAGATGAGTAAAGTAGCGGCGCACTGGGAACTAATCCCTGAAATAAAAAAATTACGCGATGAAATTGCTCCAAATACGTTGTTAACGATTAATGGAGATATTCCTGACCGCGCAACCGGATTAAAATTAGTAGAACAATACGGCGTCGATGGCGTTATGATTGGCCGCGGCATTTTCACCAATCCATTTGCGTTTGAAAAAGAACCTAAAGAACATAGCGCGAAGGATTTTCTCCTTTTGCTTCTTTTACAGTTGGATCTTCACGATAAATATTCAAAAGAAATTCTGCCACGTTCATTTAAACCGCTTCTTCGCTTTTTCAAAATCTATGTTCGTGGATTTAGAGGCGCAGGCGAGCTAAGAAACCAGTTAATGGATACAACGTCAACAGATGAAGTACGTCGTTTAGTAGAAGCTGTTTTAGAGCAAGAATTAGATTGAATGATGCTCACGTGTGCATGATTAAAAAGACTTGCTGTTTAAATAATGAGAGACCTTTCAAAAGTTCAATGAACTCATGAAAGGTCTCTTATTTTTGTAATATGTGGTCAAACGGTGTTTTTACTCAAGGAAGCTTTTGATGCTACAGACTTCCCCTTTCGCAGAGGCTGGAGCAAATATCTTTCAAATCAATGAGCGACTCGGGCATAGTAGTGATGAACTAATCCGTACCGTATATCTACACGTCACTAAGACAATGAAACAGAGGCTTCCCCAAAATTCAGTGAGCTCATGAAAAATCCTTTAGTACATCTGGATGCTACTGTCAGTTTGGTAATTGTGAGTAAACCCTGAATCAGCTATACTTAATCCAAGGACGGTGATTAACATGAACTTCGTCAGAAAAATTACAAATAGCGATGCTTTAAAGCATATCGTCGATCTCCCTGAAGACCTTCAGAACCAGGATGTTGAAATAATCATATTGCCTATTGGGGACTCCTCTCTATTCAAACATCCCACAACTTCTTCCCACACTGCCAGAGGGGCACTAAAGCAGTACGCCAATTGGGATTTAATCCAATACGAACAAGACGCTTGGGAAAAGGGTGTGCAAGACAAACATGAACATCGTTGATGCAAATTTAATTCTGCGTTACTTGCTGTAAGATGCGGTTCAGTTCATAGGACAAGCTAGAGACAAAATCGAAAATCATCATATCTTTATCCCTAACGAAGTCATCGCCGAAGTTGTATATGTGTTGAAAAAGGTATACAAAGTCGAACGAGTCAATATCTTTGATGCCTTACAGAACCTGCTCACTTATAGCAACATTACAACACATGACAAAAGTATCTTGGTGGAAGCCTTAAAGATTTACAGTGAAATCAAAATCGATTTTGTTGACTCGCTGCTCTTCGCTTATTCAAAGATCGGTGGACATACCGTTTTTACTTTTGACAAGAAGCTTAACCAAATGCTTGATGAACTACGCAACGCTTAATAAAATAGGCTTCTCACAAAGTTCGATCTGAACTCGTGAGAAGCCTATTTTTAATTGATTTGGTCAAAATGTGGTCATTACTACAGACTTCTCAGCCTGATTACCGCATGGAGCGCTTTTCAGCTCCATCGGCGATGAAATCTACCGCTTAAGCGCGGTCGCTCATCATCGAATTACTTCGATAATGATTTCATCACATCATGCCGCCCATTCCACCCATGCCGCCCATGTCAGGCATGCCGCCGCCAGCACCTTTTGGTTCTGGCTTGTCAGCAACAACCGCTTCAGTTGTCAGGAACATAGCTGCAACGGAAGCTGCGTTTTGCAGCGCGGAGCGTGTAACTTTGGCAGGGTCAACGATACCTGCTTCGAACATGTTAACCCATGTTCCAGTAGCAGCGTTGTAGCCTACGCCGATTTCTTCGTTTTTCAAGCGCTCAACGATAACCGAACCTTCTTGGCCAGCGTTCGCAGCAATTGTGCGAAGCGGCTCTTCAAGGGAACGAAGAACGATGTTAACGCCTGTTTGCTCGTCGCCTTCTGCATTAACAGCAGCAACTGCTTTATATACGTTAATTAGAGCAGTACCACCACCGGATACGATACCTTCTTCAACCGCTGCGCGAGTCGAGTTCAGGGCATCTTCGATGCGAAGCTTGCGCTCTTTCAATTCTGTTTCAGTAGCAGCACCGACTTTGATTACTGCTACGCCGCCGGACAATTTAGCCAGACGCTCTTGCAGTTTCTCACGGTCGAAGTCGGAAGTTGTTTCTTCCAGCTGCGTACGGATTTGGCTTACACGAGCCGCGATGTCAGAAGCGTCGCCGCTGCCGTCAACCACGATTGTGTTTTCTTTTGTTACACGTACTTGACGAGCGGAACCCAGCTGCTCAACCGTAGTCGATTTCAGCTCAAGGCCCAGTTCCTCAGTAATCACTTGACCACCAGTAAGTGCAGCGATATCTTGCAGCATCGCTTTACGACGGTCGCCGAAGCCTGGTGCTTTAACAGCTACGCAAGTGAATGTGCCGCGCAGTTTGTTCACAACCAGAGTTGCGTTCGCTTCACCTTCAACATCTTCTGCAATGATCAGAAGCTGTTTGCCGGATTGAACGACTTTCTCAAGCACAGGAAGAATTTCCTGAATGTTTGTAATTTTTTTGTCAGTGATCAGGATATACGGGTTATCCAGAACAGCTTCCATTTTGTCCGTGTCAGTAACCATGTAGTGGGAGATGTATCCACGGTCGAATTGCATACCTTCAACCACTTCAAGCTCCGTTACAAAGCCTTTCGACTCTTCAACGGTAATAACGCCGTCGTTGCCCACTTTTTCCATAGCTTCTGCAATCAGTTGGCCTACTTCATCGTCAGCGGAAGAAATGGCCGCAACTTGAGCGATGGATTGTTTGCCTTCGATTGGTTTAGCGATGTTTTGCAGCTCTTCAACTGCAGCTTTAACCGCTTTTTCGATACCTTTGCGGATAACCATTGGGTTAGCGCCAGCTGTTACGTTTTTCAGACCTTCGCGAATCATCGCTTGAGCCAAAACAGTAGCTGTAGTTGTACCGTCGCCGGCAACATCATTTGTTTTTGTTGCTACTTCTTTAACAAGCTGTGCACCCATGTTCTCGAATGCATCTTCCAGCTCGATTTCTTTTGCGATGGATACACCATCGTTCGTAATCAACGGACTGCCGAATTTCTTCTCCAGCACGACGTTGCGGCCTTTAGGTCCGAGTGTAACTTTTACAGCATTTGCAAGTGCATCTACACCACGCAGCATTGCGCGGCGAGCGTCTTCGCTAAATTTAATATCCTTTGCCATTATCATTTACCTCCCGAAAATATATTCATATAAGTATGCTTAACGGCCTGCGCCGTTTCGTTTAAGTCCAGTCAAGCTGTATGTGAGCAGCCTATTCAAAGATCGCGTGAATGTCGCTTTCTTTCATAATCAAATACTCTTTGCCGTCGTATTTAACTTCTGTTCCCGCATATTTGGAGAAAAGGACGCGATCGCCTTCTTTAACTTCAAGCGCTACGCGAACTCCGTCTTTCAGCGCGCCGCTGCCAACAGCCACCACTTTACCTTCTTGCGGTTTTTCCTTAGCCGAATCTGGCAAAACGATACCGCTTGCAGTCGTTTCTTCTTTCGCGATCGCTTCTACTAATACACGTTCACCCAAAGGTCTGATCATTGAAAATAGCCTCCTTTAAAAATTTGTCGCTTATTTTTGTTAGCACTCATGAGCATGAAGTGCTAACAATCATGTTTATCATACTTTTTTTCGTTATTAATTTCAAGTGCTTAGGAATGATTTTTGCAGGAAATTTACATACCACTGGAAAAAGACCGCTTTATGAGACCGTCTACTTTAACTTGCAGCGCTAGCAAAGCCCCTCATCCATTGTTACCGAGCTTATGTCAAGGTAAACGGTCTTCTGTCAAAGTTTGAGGCGCGGCTGAAGCTTCGCATTTATAAAGTGCGCAGGCCACAGATAGCTGCAAAAATAAGAGAAAGCGCACCTGTATGAAAATGGCTGCGCCTCTTCACTTACTCTCGCTGCTGGCAGCTGGTAATCATACTCTTGCTCATAATCTTGTTCATAATCTCGCTGCCTATTATGACTGCTACCCCTTTATTGCATGATCAATTGAAAAAGCACTCCCTGACCACGCTTTGCGCGCTGTCCAATCCTCGGGCTCGCCGCTCCAAAAGGGATGCTCGGCGGCAAGGCCCAGCGGGAGAAACACAGCCGCGCATAAATACAGGCTTCCTGTGGAAATATAATGCTCGCCAATGTCTGGCTGGCTTCCGCAAAAGCCGATGGTCAGCCAGCCGTCCTCTGTAAATGTGCCGGGGACAGACAAGCTGCGGCGGATAACCGCTGTCAATGCGCAGCGCGCCTGTGCCGGAGAAACGCTGCCGGGAAGCTCGCCGAGCAGCGCGCTTTGCGCCAAGCTTTGCATGGCGCCGCAGCGGTAGGCAAGCGAGCGGCCCAGCGGTGGAAATGTGCCCTCCGGCGAAATGAGCCGCTCCTGCACCTCCGCCCAGCGCTTCGCTCTCTCCTTGATGCTCGCCTGCATCGCATCCCAATCTTCATAGCAGCCTCGAACGGCTGCTATGATGTCAACGAGCATAGGCTGGATAACAAAGCTGTTGTAATAGTCGAAGTGGAACGATGGCCCATCACCATAGGCCCCATCTCCGACATACCACTGCTCATGCTGCTTAAGGGCATAATCAATGCGCATCGGGTCCCAGTCGCTTTCTCCCATGCGGTACAAGGCTGCTTCAATGATCGCGGAGAAAAGCAGCCAGTTCATGGCGAATGGCTTGCGCGAGCGGGTTAGTTTGAAAGCTTGGACAACGTGCTTCTGCACCTCGGCATCCAGCTTGTCCCATAACTCCGACGGCGCACGCAAAATCGCCTGCGCGAGAAACGCCGTATCGACAATCGGCTGAAAGCCTTCTGCAAAATTCATATAGTCCGGTGACTGCGGATCACAGCCAGCGGCAATCGCGGCCCGTGACAGCTCCGCATATTGCTGGCGAAGCCGCTCTTCTGCTTCATCTGCCCCGCCGCTGCCTTCAAGCCAGGGCGCTATTCCACATAATAGGCGGCCCAGCGCCTCCAGATGGGTCACATCGGAGCGATCCTGTCCCGCAGCAGACTGGACGGGCATCGTTTTTTTCAACTCACGAGCCGCAAGCAGGCGCAGCACAGGCTCAGCAACCCGGCATAACTCGCTCACCCAATACTTGCGTTCCTCCGCTAACCGTACTCTCTCGCCTGAATCTGTACCTTTTTCCCCAATCAACGGCCGTTCGCCCCTTTCTGTTTCCTATCTATGCGAATTGGATAACGATCAGATGACACTTGATGCTCGCCTTACGACCAGAAGCTGTCGTAGCCGCGCAGCTTGGACAAGCCCTCCGTAAAGAAATAATCACCGTAGATGAGCGGGACGTCGAGATTTTTGCGTTCCGGATAGTGGCTCGTGCCATGCAGAACCAGCCCTTCCTCCTGTGCATCGTCCGCCCAAGCGCCATAGTTCTCGTACAGCGATTTCAAAATCCGCTCGCCCGCACTGCGATACAATTTACGCTCAACCTCTGGCACTACATCCGCAATAGCCAGCAAACCGCAGGCTGCGCAAGCGCCCGCCGATGAATCGCGGTATGGCTCCACGCCATCCGGTAACCGGAAATCCCAATGCGGCACGGAATCCTCTGGCAAATTCGCCAGAAAAAAATGAGCCGTGCGCTTCGCCGCATCCAAATACCGCTGCTCGCCGCTATGGGCGTAGCTGAGTGCCATGCCGTAAATCGCCCAGGACGCGCCGCGCGACCATGCCGATTCGGCTGCAAGTCCTTGCCCGCCATGCTTTGCAGCTACTTCGCCACTTTGCGGATCAAACTCTACGATATGATAAACCGAGCCATCCGGCCGAATAAAATGCTCCAGCACCGTATCGGCATGCGCCATCGCCAAATGCTTGTAGCGCGGGTCCTCCGTCGTACGCGAAGCCCAGTAGAGCAGCGGCAAATTCATCATGCAGTCGATAATGGCCAGCCCGTCATTGCGCTCGCCTTCCCGCCAAGGGTTCCATGCCCGAATATAGCGTCCTTGAATATTGAAGCGGCCGCACAGCAGGTTTGCTGCAAGCAGCGCCCGCCGCCGGGAATCTTCCTCCCCAAGCAGCTTATAACGTGCCACACTAGTCAGCGTCCACATGAAGCCGATATCATGGTCGAGCCGGTCATAGCCCATGATGACTTCGTCGAGCTTAAGCTCGCAGGCTTCGGCAAGCTCTTTATAGCGCTCCGTACGCGAATTCTCATCTTGATAGAGCAGCCATAGCAGCCCCGGCCAAAAACCCGCCGTCCACCAATGCGCCGCCTCCAGCACATAAACCCCGTTCACGCTTGCATGGGGAAATTGCGAGCCGATGCGGCCGCTAGTCCGTCCGATCTTCTGATTCACCTTGTCCCAAGCTTCATTCACCCAATTTTGCTGCTCCTGCACCTGCACCTTCTCCTGCACTGTCATGGCTTCGCTCTCCTTTTCTTTGGCGCTTTAATCTCGTGCTCTTAGCTATTCCACCCTATGGCTCAAAGCGAAAAACAAACTCGGAATCCACGTCCGCAGCTCCCGCCTCCAAATGATGAAAATCCAGCGTGTACCATTGCCGTTCACGCCCAAAATGATCCATGTCGCTCCGCTGCGTCACCACTTGCTTCCACTGCTTCGCATCGAACGCAATCGTCAGCCTCTTGCGTCCCTGCAGGACCACGACACCGCCGGCCTCCCCGGCCTCCGGCATCTGCCATGCAACGAAGCGCTCGATAATCTCGCGCCCGCCGACTACTTCCTCCCGAAACCGATACCGGCTTCGGATCGTCAGCACAGGCAGCGCGCCCTTCTTGTTCCACTCGAAGCGCCGCCCCAGCACGGCAAGGCCCGCTTCCTCGCCGTACGCGGCCTGCATTTCCAGCTCCAGCACGTCAAGCTCCGCGCTGGTCGCCGCCTGCACAACCATGGCGCGCGCGTCCGCGCCCTCGCGCTGGCGCGCGCCGCCAATAATCGGCACGGAATGTCCCTGCGAGCCGTTGCACCAAATCGTATACCGCTGCGGGCCAAAATAGTCCGCCGTATACTCCCCGCTGCCCAAATCCGCCAAATAGGCTTCTCCGTCCGCATGCAGTACGAACTGCCCGACATCATTATGATTATGCGGCTCGGCGTTATGTCCGCCTTTGGCGGCAAAGCTATAAGTAGCGCCATTCGCTGCGACATAACGGGAAAGCAGCCACTGTACATTTTCCAAATAAAACGATTCTGTCGGCCATAGAGCTGCAGCGCTCTCCGAACCTCTCAGCCCCTCGGCACTTTCGCTATTCGTTGTCGCTGTCGTTCTCGTTGTTGTTCTCGTTGTCGTTGTCGTTGCCGTTGCGTTTGCCGTTGTCGTTGCGTTTGCCGACTCCGCCCACCAAAGCAAATTCCGCACCGCAGGCGCCCACCTTGCGCAGTGATCCCCTGTGTAGCTGTCGCGCAGGCTGGCATGCGGCAGAGCCACAGCTGGAAACTCCTGATGCAAATAAGAGCTCAGCCCCATGAAGATTCCGCTTTCAGAAGGGGCATCGGAGAAATTCACAATGCTGCGTCCACCCGTAAAGCATTTCTGCTGAAACATTGCGATCTCTTGTACTTTTGCGCTGCGGAATAAATCAAAGGCTCCATCCGTTGCCGCCTTAAGCAGCTGTGCAAAATAAACATAAAAGCCAAAACCATATTGCCAATACGAATACCCTTCCGCACAAGCTCCGTCTTCGCCATAGCCATCCAAAAAGCAATCCATCGCAGCTAATACGCGCGAAAGCACCGCTTCCAGCCGTTCGCGATCATCCATCAAATGCAGCGCCGCTGCGCCAATCGACCCGGCACATACCGCCGCCCAATTATGCTCCGCACTCTCCCAAAAATAAGGTCCCTCGGTCAAAAATGGCTGAAACAGCCGCTTTTCCACTTCCTCACGAATACGCAGGTGCAGCTCCTCTGGCAGCCGGGGGCCGAGCAGCACGCTTATTTCGCTGAGCGCGAAGCCCGTCTCCGCAGCGAATAAATCAATCGGCGTCTGCTGCTCCGCCCCGCCCAAATGCGCAGGCAGGCACCACGTCCGCTCCTCGCAGATCGACCAAAGCGCAGCCTGAAGGGCTTCCAAATATGGCGCTTCCTCCGGCTCAATCAAGGACATCAGTGCGAATGAATTCAGCCGCCGCCTTTTTTGAAAATAAACCCGTTCGTACGGCAGCCGCTCCCCCGTCTCCCCGTACATTCGAAACAAGGTTTTACTCAGCTCCGGCTCTTCGCTTACCAATTGGCGCTGTGCCTCGGCGCGAATCTCCGCGACTAACGGACGCTGCATCTCAGCTTGGCGCAGCTTGTCATACCATGCCTCGACTAGCTGTCCCGCAGACAGCGGCTCTCCATTCACCAACAGCGCCAGTCCGCTCCGGCGCTCTGTCGGCAAATACAACTGCTCCGAGAAACGTTCCGCAAAGCGCCTTTCCAGCGGTAGTTGCTGTTGCTGTTGCTGTTGCTTCTTCTGCTCCATATATCCCGCCCCTCTCCCCAAACTTCTACAGCCTTACGTTTGTTCTCCGTTCCCTATCCGTTACTATCTGATTTCGTTCTGCCCTCGATCTTCTCTTGATCTGTTCTCTATCTGTTCTCTATCTGCTCTTGATCTGTTCTTGATCTGTTCTTGATCTGTTCTTGATCTGTTCTTGATCTGTTCTTGATCTGCTCTCAATCTGTTCCCAATCCATTTCTATCTGCTCTCGATTTCCTCTCTATCTGTTACCTATCTCCACCCTATCCGTTTCCAAGCCGATCCCGACACCTTAAGCAACTATCCCATCTCACCTAAAAATAACAGGCTTCCAGCTACCTTAGCATCTCTTACAATCGCTTTGCCCTTCTTACAATCTCTTTTGGCCTCTCCGATATTCCACAGGTGTCACACCTGTACATGACTTAAACAGTTTTATAAAATAGCTCTGGTTATCGTAGCCGAGCGTCTCGCATATTTTGCCGACGGGCGAGCCGGTTTGATCAAGCAGCTCTTTGGCCCGATGCATTTTCATCCGTATTACATATTCGATAAAGGTCTCGCCCATTTCCTTCTTGAACAGGCGGCTGAAATAGCTGGGGTTCATAAACAGCTGATCGGCGACCTCGTCGAGACTGATCTTTTTGTCCAGATGCAGCGAAACGTATTCGCACGCATCGATGACCTCGGCTCGCTTGCTGCCGCTGACGCCATTTTCGGAGGCGGTTATGGCTGACAGGCAGTGGGCAATCAGCCACGCTTGCAGCTCGGAGAGGCTGCCCAGCTCCCACACCTCATGGTGGCTGACGTCAATCGAGCTGGCTGAGCGGGTATGCTGCATCAATTGAAGCTTGAGCTTTACGTCCAGCAGCAGCTTAAACACCCAATCCTTCACCTGCTCGGGCGGCAGCCTCCGCTGCTCCGCGAGCGACAACCACTGGCGCACTAATTCCTCTGCCGACTCGCGCTTATGGCCCAGCAGCGCCTCCCGCAGCAGCTCGGCCGCCTCGCCAAACCTTTCCAGCAAAGGATTGGCGCTATCTGCCGTTGCAAACTGTGCCGCCCGCACGGCGTCTGCCTTCACAATAGAGCCAGGCGCGCGGTAAAAGCGCGCCTCCGCCCCGGAAAGCAGCTCCGCCAGCGATTCCCGCAAGCGCAAAGGTTCGCTCGCACTATCGCCGATCAGAAAAGACATCGTTAGCTTCAGCGAGCTTTTGAGCATGCGCTGCACTTCCGCGAGCAGCAGCTTTACCTCGTCGAACCCGTTAATTTTCAGCCCGTGCGGCCCTACCTGCATGAAGAAGGATTCCTGTGGACTGTACACAAAATGGGCAGCGGGGCAGCCTGTCTCCCTGCTCGCCATCACCTCGCGGGTAACATTGTCCACTACAAAACGCAGCACCTCTTCCGAGCGAAAACGCTGCAGCGCCCGCGGGTAATCGTCGATGATGCCGAGCACGGGAATGACCCGCTCGCAGGCTCCGAACGGCAGGCCGAATGCTCCCAGCTCCTGCTGCCATTTTTCGGGATCCAGCATCGGCTGATGAAGCGTCGCCCTAATAAACTGCTCCTTCAGCAGCGCCTTGTTACGATCGACCATATGCTCCTTGCGGAGCTGCTCCATATGCAAATCTTTCGTCTCATTCAGCTCCGCCTGAAATTGCAGCAGCAGCTTGCGTATGTCCGAAGGATCAAGCGTATCCTTGAGCAAATAATCCTGCACTTGCAGCTTGAGCGCCTGCTGCGCATAACGGAACTCATCGTGGCAGGACAGCACCGCTACGCGCAGCTCAGGTTTGTGCTCCTTCAGCCGGCGTATGAGCTCCAGTCCGTCCATGCGCGGCATCCCGATATCTGTAATTAGAATATCCGGCATTTCCTCCAGCGCCGCTGCCAGCGCGACCTCGCCGTTCTCATGCATGCCTAACAGCCGAAAGCCCAGCTCCTCCCACTCAATGGCAAAAGCCAGCAGATCCAGCACGGGATAATCATCATCAACCAGCATCACCTTAACCATCAGAATCCACCACCTGCTTCGGAATGTACAGCGTAATGACTGTGCCTTGCCCGATATCGCTGTCTATCGTCATCTGGAAGCGCTCGCCGTAGGTTATGCCCAGCCGCTCATACACATTAACAAGCCCAATGCCCGAAAACTTGCCCGGCAAGGCGCCTGTTTCTCCTTCTTCCTCGCCTTCGGCTCCCTGCTCTAGCTCTAGCTTTTCTAAGGATCCTGCGCCCAGCTTATGTCGCAGCCGTTCAAGCTTTCCCTTCTCAATGCCTTGACCGCTGTCGCTTACCGTTATTTGATAGCCGCCTTCCGCTTCGCTCGCACTAATCGTCATTAAGCCGGCCTGCTGGCTGAAGCCGTGAATGAGCGCATTTTCAATAATCGGCTGCAGGCAGAAGCGCGGGACGAGTGCCGTTAAGCTCAGAGGCGACAGGTCGAGCGTCAGCTCCGCCTTCTCCTTTTGCCGCATATTCATCAGCCTCACATAATCAATGGCGAGATCGACTTCCTCATGAAGCGGAATGACGCCTTTATCCTGGCTAATGGTCATTCGCAGCAGCTTCGACAGCGAGCTGATCATTTCTGCGCTTTCCGAATCTCCTTTGCGCAGCACCTTCATCCGGATCGAATTCAGCACATTAAACAGAAAATGCGGGTTGATCTGCGCCTGGAGCATCGCAAGCTCCGCCTTGCGCTTTCGCACCTGCGTCTTCGTAATTTCGCCAATCGTCTCCTTCACCTTATCGAGCATTAAATCGAAGGACTGGCCCAAATAACCGATCTCATCCTCCCCGCGAATGCCCGAGCGCACCTCCAAATTGCCGCGCTGCACCGTCTCCGCTACCCGTCCTAGGCGAACGAGCGGCCGTGTGAATTTACCCAGCAAATAAAGCAGCAGCACCATAAATAAGCAGAAAGATACGAGTTGGAACGTAAAGACGCGTTTGAAAATGACATTCAGCTTAAATACAGCGCGGTCATAAGGCGTAAGCGACACCAGCCTCCAGCCCGTAAGCGAATTCGTATGCCAGGCCATTAAATAATCCTCTTTATCCATTTGCAAAATATGCGGGTCCGACTGCTCGCTTGCAAGCGTTGCATAAGGAAAAATCTCGCCCACACGCTTAGCGTCGGGATGCGACAAAATGCGGTCCTCGCTGCCAAGCAGCATCGTCTCCTGCTCCAGCTCGATTTTCCGAAAAATATCGCTCACCTTGGTTTCCAGTATCGTCACGATAACGTAGCCGTAGGGATTTACGCTGTCGCCGCGCAATGCCCGAGCAATGGACAGTTGGTAGGGGCTGCGGCCTTTATCACTGTCAAATACCGTCGGCGTAGCTCCCGGCCAATACGATTGCAGCCCGGACAACCCATTCAACTGCGCGAACCAAGGCTCCTCGCGAAACAAGCTGGGGTCGTATTCATCAAACGAATAATTGGCAAAATTCGTTCCGTCCTTCAGCAAAATCGTCACATACGCCTTATCACCGACGACGGTCATATTTTCAATTTTATTCATAATTTTCATGCGATCGAGGTAGCGGTCATATTCCGCGCTTGCGCCCTCGTAGGTTTTGCCTGAAGCAATCGCTTTCATAATCCGGTTCATTTCCGAGTCCAGCTGTACGTTATTGGCGATATAAAACATATAATTAAACAAATTCGACACATAGCCATCCACCAGCTCCAGCTTTTGCTGCGATTGCGTGACCGCCTCCTGCTTCATCGCATCCTTCGTCAGCATATTGTAGACGGCGAGCGTAATTAAAGCGGGGAGGAGCAGACAGACGACGGCCGCTACCATCAACCGATAGCGAAACGACCTCAGCCGCAGCAGCGACAGCCATTGACCAGACATAACCCCACCCCTTTTTTCGTCGTTCTTTCAAGTGTAACGGAAAAGCACCATTTCCGCGTCGTTTTCCCTTATGATTTTTTCAATATCGATTGGTCTAGAGCATATAAAATCGGGAAGCTTCAGTCGATCAGCATTGACCCTAAGATAAAGCTGTTTAAATGGAAATAACCTTTTGTCGTACTGTGAGGCCGTTATTTGTGAGCAAAACAAGCTTTGGCCGTGCTCGCGGACTCAGAAGCAGCTAAATGTGCTGCATAACATGAAATGAGCCTGGTTTGAGGGATATAACGGCCTCACAGTCCGCGAGCAACGCAAGGAGTGCAATTGCATAAAGAACGCCACGGTACAAAGCTGTACGAGACAACAAAATCATTGATTTTCTGCGGTTTCAGGCAAAAAGAAGTGCAGCAACAGCTCTGCACTTCTTCCTATTCCTTTCACCGTGTGGCAAGCGTAAACGGCTGCCGCCGTCCTCTGGCGGTAAAGCTAACGTTTCGCGGTGAAATATAAGCGGAGTATAAGGGTGAAACTTATAAATTCTTATTTTTCGAAAAAGTCTGCGCAGCAGACTTTCCTCCACCACACGCTCCTGCTTCTACTTTTTGTTCGAATCAATCACCTGCTGTACACGCTCCTGCAGGGCGGCTAACGTCTGATCAATGTCCTGCTGATCAAAAATCAGCTTCTCGTACTCCTCATTGATCACTTTATAAATTTCCGCTTGATACGTAACCGGCGGAATGATTTTGGAAGATTTGGCGTTTTTCAGCACCGACAGCAGCGACTGCTTGTCGACCTTCTCCGGATTTGCCGTACCACTCAAAATCGTATCAATAATCGACTCCAGCTGGGAATCGTCAATGCCATTCCAGGACGGAACATTTTTACCTTGAGCAATCTGTCCTTCAGTCGTATACCAGCGAACAAACTGGTACGCAGCATCCTTATGCTTGGAGGCAGCCGCAACCGATACATAATCCGTCGTCACCATCGTGTAGCCGCCTTCGTCTGTGGCTGCATTTTTCGGAATAGGAGCGACTGCTACTTCAAAGTTAAGCGGGAATTGCTCGGTTCCGCCAAGCTCGGTGTTCATCCAGCTGCCAATCATGACCATGCTGACTGCTTGGTTGAAAAACTGATTACGGTAATGCAGCTTCTGCGAAATCATATCGGTGTAAGGGGATGCCGATTTGTCCAGCTTCTCCATCTGCACGCGCAGCTCCAGCGTTTTGCGCATAAGCGGATTATCCAGATTGGAGGTGCCATCCGCCTTCAAAAACTCGGTATTATCCGGCTGATTAGCCAGCGCCAGCTTCAGAAACTCCATCCAGCCGCCATTTTGCGGACCGTGGAAATACGTACCATAATGCTTCGATGCCCCGTCGCCTGTCGTAAGCGTCTTCGCATAGCTCATAAAGTCATCCCATGTCCATTCGGTTGGCACCTCTAGCCCCGCAGCGGCCAGCTGCGTCTTGTTCAGCAGCACATACCAAGGGTTGAACTTGCCTGGCAGCGCATAATATTTTCCGTCCAGCATCGTATCGACCTTGTACTCCTCATTAACCTTAAAGCCTTCTTTAGCAATAAAATCATCAATTGGAGCAACCATGCCCAGACCAACGCGCTGCGCATAGCCAGCTGGATCACTGAACATGATGACATCCATCTGCTCATTGGAGGATGCGGCAAGATCCAGCTTCTGAATCGCCTCCTGCGTATCGCCCTTCTCGCTCAATACGACGACATCAACCTTGATGTTTGGATTTTTCTCCTCAAATGCCGCAATCGTCTGCTTCCAATTATAGCTCGCTTCGTTGCCGAACGTATGCAGCTTAATCGTAACCTCTTCATCAGCCGCCTGCGCCGGGCTTTCCGTGCCGCTGCTCGCTGCTGGCGAAGCCGCTGCCCCGCCGCTATTTGCGTTTCCGCCTGATGAGCAGCCCGCCGCCACCATCATAATCGACATCAGCATAAGCGATAACCATTTCATTTTTCTAAACATGCAAACCCTCCTCCTCAAAAATAAAAAATAGCGATAGCTGTCTGAAATATATTTGTATACGCTTTCTATCTATCGTTATTGTAGCAATGCGGCAGCCCGCTCCTATACTACAATATTGACTACATTTACGACTATTTTGACTTCCCCTAGAAGCCTGCTTGGGGTAGGCATCGCTGCCGCATATCCTGCGACTGACCCTACTACCCCTTTACGCCGCCCAGCGCAATGCCTTCAATGACGCTTTTTTGTCCAATGACGAAAATGATCAGCAGCGGCAAGATGGACGATACGGCGGCCGCCATAATGAGCGAATAAAACTCGCCATTAATGGTCGTAAACTTTTGCATCGCCAATTGAATCGTATACAGGCTGTCTGTGCGCAGGAAGATCAGCGGATTCTGATAGTCGTTCCATGTCCAAATGAAACGCAAAATCGCATACGTCGCAACGGCTGGACGCACGAGCGGAAACGCAATTTGCATAAATATCCGGGCATGTCCCGCCCCGTCGATTTTCGCCGATTCAATATATTCATTATGAACGCCCATAAAAAACTGGCGCAGCATGAAGGTGCCAAGCACGCTAAAGCTGCCGAGCAAAATAAGTCCCAAATGGCTGTCGAAAAAACCAATCGAGCGATACAAAATAAACTGCGGCACTAAAATCGCCTGCTGCGGGATCATATAAGTGGCGAGTACGATAAGAAACAAATATTTTCCTGCTGCAAACTGGATTTTGGAGAAGCCATAAGCAGCAAGCGCGGATACGATGCACGATAGGATCGTCGTGACTACTGTAATTTTAATGGAATTCAAATAGTATTTATAGAATGGAAATTGCCCATTCCACACCTCCTTGTAATTTTCGATGATATGCCACGTTTTCGGTATCCACTGAATCGGATAGGTAAACACATCCGCCTCGATTTTGAAGGAAGTGGATAGCATCCAGACGAAGGGCAGCAGGAATAAAATGCTCATGCCCATCATAAGCACCGTGAAAATCGATTTGCGAACCGTATTTATCGTTTTTTGGTTCATTCTCTTCTTGCCTCCCTTATAGAAATGCTATTAATAATTCACCCACTTCTTCTGCGAGGCCCATTGCAGAAGGGTAATGAGCAGCACACAAGCGAACAGGACGACTGCCATCGAGGAGGCATAGCCGATTTTCAAATTGACGAATGCCGTATCGTATAAATACCAGACGATCATGCTGGTCGAGGAAAGTGGCCCGCCCTTGGTCAAAATCGCAATTAAATCAAACACCTTGAACGTCGAAATAATGCCTGTCACAAGCAGGAAGAAGGAGGTCGACGACAGCTGCGGGAACGTAATGCTTTTGAATTTCACCCAAGCGTTTGCCCCATCAATATCGGCTGCCTCATACAAATCCCGCGGAATCGATTGCAGTCCTGCAATGTACACGATCATATTAAAGCCGATAGCCGTCCAGACGGTAATCATCATGAGCGATGGAAGCGCATATTTGGGATCAGCTATCCATTTCGGCGGATTTTCGACACCGAGCGCCATGAGCAGTTGATTAACCGGTCCCGCTGACGGGTGGAAAAGCACCTGCCAGACGATAGCTACCGCTACGATGCTGGAAATGTACGGCATGAAATAAGCAACCTTGAAATAGCTTTTCAAATACACATGCTTGTCGATCATAATCGCGAGAAACATCGAAACGGCCAAATAAGCGGGAACGGTCAGCAGGAAATAAGCATTATTTTTAAGCGATTTCAGAAATGCCGCATCTTTTGCCAGCCGCTCAAAATTATCGAAGCCGACCCATTTCAGGCCATCAAAGCCCGCAATAAAATTCCAGTCTGCCAGCGACAGCCCGAAGGTTGCAAGTATCGGCAGCAGCGTCAGCACCGTCACTCCTATTAGCATCGGCCCTACGAACAGAAAACCCGCAAGCGTTTCTTTTCGCTGGATCGCGCCGCTTGACCGCCTCGCCGCCATTTGCTGTTTGCCTGAACGCTTCTGCTTAGTCGTTGTTTGTTGTAGCGGATTCATGAGCCTTCACCTCGATCTATAATGGATACCTTTATCATAGAAAAAATGCCGCTCGCGCTGTGACGGTATTTTGCCAACCTATATCATTATTTTGACTTTATCGCAGGCAAGCTTGAGCATCTGGCAAAAAAAAGCGATGACCAGCACCTTGAGGCGCCAATCATCGCTCTTACCTTTTTCCGCTTAGGCTTGCAGCGGCTTATTCTTTTTGTCAGAGGGGAGAAATACGGTGAATAGCCCCAGCAGCGGCAAATACGAGCAGCATTGAATGACGAACACAATGCTTGTCGCATCAGCAAGATTGCCGAGAATCGCCGATCCCGCACCGCCAAGTCCGAAAGCAAGGCCGAAGAAAATGCCGGATACGAGTCCGACCTTCCCTGGCAGCAGCTCGTTCGTATACACCATAATGATCGAGAACGCCGAAGCCAAAATCAACCCCGCAAAAAAGATCAAAATAACCGAAAACGTTAAATTCGCATACGGCAGGGCGAGTGAAAAGGGAGCCGTCCCCAAAATCGAAAACCAGATCAGCGCACGACGGCTAAATTTGTCCGCTAGCATGCCGCCGAACAGCAGTCCAATAACGTTGGCAACCAGGAAGACGAACAGAATCATTTGCGCCTGACTCGTCGATACCCCGAATTTTTCTATTGCATAAAAAGAATAATAGCTGGTTATCGCTGAAATATAAACATATTTAGAAAAGACCAAAATCATAATAATCGTAACCGCAAGCGCTACTCTTGTCTTAGAGAGGCCGCTTCTTGCGAACGGATGATTTTGCACCGTCCCCTTGCGCTCCTTCTCAGCCTTCAAGTGCTTCGTGTACCAACGGGCTACGTAGCTTTGCAGCATGAACCCGACAACGAGCAGCAGGGAAAACCAGATGACACCCTTTTGCCCCGTATGTACAAACAGCATCGCTGTCATAATCGGAGCAAGCGCTTGTCCAATATTTCCGCCAAATTGAAAAATCGATTGCGCCAGTCCTTTGCGCGCCCCGCCTGCCAAATAAGCTACCCGTGCCGACTCTGGGTGGAATATCGCTGACCCGACCCCAATCAGCATAACCGCAGCAAGAATCATCCAATAATACGCCGAGAAGGACAGCACCAGCACACCCGCAAGAGTGAAAAGAACACCGATCGGCAGCAGCCTTGGAATCGGCCGTTTATCAGTGAAAATGCCAATTAGCGGCTGTAAAATCGCTGCCGTCAAATTAATAATCAAAGAAATAAAGCCAATTTGTGAAAAGGTTAACGAAAAAGAATCTTTAAGCACCGGATACAGTGCAGGTACAATGGCTTGAATCGTATCATTGAGCAAATGTACCGAGCTTGCAGCAAATAAAATCGGAAAAAAAGTGGTGGCCGCGACATTGGCCGGAGCCGGCCGAATAACAGCTTGATTGGTTGACATCAGGTTCTCCTTTTTCGAAGTAAAAATCGACGTTTGATATGCGATATATTGCATATTATATTCTGATTATGTATGATATAGCAAGATTTATTTTCCCGATTGCTTTTTGTCTATACCGAGCTTACTTTAATCCATTTGCGCCCTCTTGCTGCTTCGATATATGATAGGAAGTAGCCAAAAACACCGTTAAGAGCTGCTGTTCGAATTTTTTTGAAGAAGGTGATGCAATGCCGATACCGACTAATTATTCCTCGCCGCTGCGAATATCTGCGAAGGACCGGGCCTTAGCCCAGCTCCAGAAATGGATTATAGAGGGCACGCTTCAGCCTGGAGAAAAGCTGATCGATGCTGAGCTTGCAGATGCGCTTGGCGTCAGCCGGACACCGATTCGCGAAGCGCTGCAATTACTTGAAGTACAAGGGCTTGTACAAATGATGCCCAGCAAGGAAACCAGAGTGACGATGATTGAAGAAGAGGACATGCCTAAGCTTTATGCGCCGCTTGTTGCGCTGCATGCGCTCGCGGCGGAGCTTGCGGCACCGCATATTCAGCCGGAGCATATAGCCCGCCTTAATGAGCTGAACGCCCAGTTTGCGAAATGCATTCAGGAGAATAAGCCTTATGAAGCGCTCGAATATGACGAGGAATTCCATAATGTCATTTTAGAGCTGGCGGATAATGCCTATATTCAATCGTTCACCTCCTCGCTGCAAATGCACCTTCGCCGCTATAAGTATTTATTTATTAAACAGCCTGCTTTCATTGCCCAGGTAGGAGTTAGAGAGCATCAGGCGATCATCGATGCGCTGGAAGCCCGTGATGCGGAAGCTGCTTCCCTGATGATGAAGAAAAATGTAAGCATTCATATTTAGGCACTAAGCTGGCTTTTGCTCATCTTGGGTGAAAAAGAAAACCAACTTCACTCCCCGCTTGTTACAACGGAGTTAAAGTTGGTTTTCTCGTATTTATGGATAATGTTATTCGGCTTATTCCGACGGTTTTAACGCTTTTAGAATAAAGGCCGTCGTATCTGCGATCCGCTCTTCCAGCGTGGTCGTATCCTCTCCCATAAGCACCAGCATACGAGTATTACCTTTAGGAAAAAGCAGGGTTGAGCTAACCGCTGTGAAAGCCGTATGAATCGAATTGAATTCAAATACTCCCTGCTCACGCCCCTCCAGCAGCCATTTATGAATCAGCTGCCATAGCGGGAGGACACGTTCCTGAATCATTTCAATACGCGGAGTGAGCAGCGCAAACTCGCATTGAATAATGTAAGATAGCTCAGCATCCCGATAACGAAAGGTGAGCAGCTCCCGAATAACGAGCTTCATGCCTTCAAGCGGCTCCATATCTTGAGCGATAGAAGCAATGCCTCTGCTAGGAAAAAAAGCTTCAAACAGGGCGAAAAACAAATTATCTTTTCCGCCAAAATAATAAGAGATCAGCGCCACATTCGCGCCCGCTTCCTCACAAATTTGCCGGACGGATGTCCTGTCAAAGCCTTGAGCGGCAAACAGCTTTTTCGCTGCCAGCAAAATTCTCATTTTCACATCGATATCCGCAGCCTTCATCTCAGCCTCCTAACGGCAACCACTTTATTTGATGCAAGCACTCGGGGCTGACCAGAAAGCGCGGAAACGAATTAATTCGACTTCATCGCCACTTGCGCAGCTTTTGGAGCAGCCTGCTTCTTCAAGCCAACCGCTGCCATGCTGATCACAAAGCCGACGATCGCAATAATAGCCAGTGCTGCGACCTCGCTTCCGATGCCCGTGCCACCGAACAGCACATTCATTAGCCCCTCAACTGCATAAGTTGCAGGAAGCGCTTCTCCAAGCTTTACATAAAAATCTGGGAGCAGCTCACGCGGCACAATTGCGCCGGAAGAAACGAGCTGCGCAGACAGCGCGATAATATTAAACAGCATGCCAGCCATGCCGAAAACGTACAGGAACATTTGAGAAACAAACATAAAAGCAAGCACGAACATGAGCTGGAACAGCCACAGCTTCAAGAAGCCCTGCTCCATTTGTCCATTAAATGCAGCGAGTAAAGAAGAGCCTACAAGAGATACGCCAATTGCCGAACCTGCCGTAATGATGCTTCTAGCTGCAAAACGCTTCCAACGACCAGCCTGAGCACTGACCATCATCGACGATTGCTCCAGGTTCATCCCCATAATCATCGCGCCGACATAAGAAGCTAGTACCATCATCATCGGAACCATCTGATTGTTCATGCCTTTGACTTGGTTGGTCGATTCAATGCTGGCCGTAATACGTTCCGCTAAGCTTTGACCGGCAATCGCCGCCTGCTCCGTCGGAACACCCGCCTTGCCAAGCGTACCGGCGATACCTTGCTCTACCGCCTGTGCATTAGCTTCTTTCGTTACTTCTGCGGCAACGCCGCTCATAATAGATTTAATTAATGCAGGATTGGATTCATTAATAATATAGCCAATATCCGCTTTGCCATTTGCTGCCATCGCCTTTTGCGTAAAATCAGCAGGGAAATAAATAATCATTTGCAGTTCACGTGCGTTAAGCTGCTGCTTCGCATCCTCAAGACTGGATGGCTGCGACATTTGGAAAGGCAAACTGCTCACCAAGGAGCCTGCGATTTGCGTGCCGAACTGTTGATCCTCATTGACCACTGCAATATGCAGTTTATCAATACGATCGGTCACTCCATTATAACCTGTCATCCATATAACTGAAAATACAATTTGAAACATAAGCGCCGTAATAATACCAACAATTGTTGTTGGACGCTTCATAAAAGCTTGAATCGTGTTTTTCATCGCCAATCCCATCCTGTCTGTGTCTATTTATCCGGTTTAAACAAATGTTTTAAACAATCGATTTAAACAACTGTTTTAATATTATATTTTGCTTCAAAAATTGTCAACATGAATATTATGATGTCCAGCTAGCTTATAAAGCTGAGCATCAGCCTAATAAATGATAAAAATCCCTGTGCCCGCTGCCATGAAAGCAGCGGATACAGGGATTTTTATAACGCTGGCCGCGCACGAAGCTATAACGCTTCTTCGTTCATTTCCTCTTCCTGCAGTTTGTCTGCCGCAAGCTGCTTGCGGTATATTGCAGCGGACAGGAAAACGCTCATTTCATATAAGCCGATTAATGGGATGGCAACGAGCGAATCCGATACAAAATCAGGCGGCGTCACTACAACCCCAATAAAAATCATAATAAAATAAGAGATACGGCGCATTTTGCGCAAACGAATCGGGTTCAAAATCCGGATTGCGGTCAAAAACATAATGACCAGCGGCAGCTCAAATAAAAGCGAAATCGGAATCAAAATATTAAACATAAAGGTGAAATATTGAATAATTCCGAACGTCTCCACCAAATTCAAACTGTCCGATACATTTCTGGTGAAATGAAACGCGAGTGGAAAAACGACAAAATAAGAAAACGACAATCCCACCAAAAACATCAATAAAGCGAATGGAATATATTTAAGCGTTGCCCGCTGTTCCTTCACATGCAAAGCCGGCTTAACGAATGCCCACAGCTGATACGCCGTAAACGGAATCGTAATAATAAGCGCAATGACGAGCGCGAATTTCATATAGACGCCTACGCCATCCCACAAGGAGAACGTATGCATCGGCAGAGAGCGCGCTGGCTCAAGGCTCATAATGAAATCGTATGCAGGCTTGGCCACAAACAATCCGGCAATAAGACCGACCAAAATAACAAGCAGCATATAAAAAATCCGTTTGCGAAGCTCTCCGATATGCTCCAGCAGCGGCATCAGGCCTTCCTCACGCAGCCGTTCGCGATTAAAGGGTTGTTCGGTAGCTTTGTCTTGCCTGATTCCCATCTGTCACAATCTCCTTCCAGAAAAAAAGCGGGCCCGATTAATCCGGCAGCCGCTTGTTATTCGACTCAGTATTGTCTGATTTGGAAACGTCGATCCGTTTCTCCTCTTTTTCCTTAGGCTCGTCATCCAATACATCTCTTGCACCTGCTTTAAATTCCTTAAGCGTCCGACCGAAAGCTCTACCCAATTCAGGAAGCTTGTTAGGACCAAACAACAGCAGGGCCACTAGCACCAGCAAAATAATTCCCGTTGCACCAATAGATGGCATAATCGTCTACCTCCTTCTCACTCTTGGATGTCTGTCCAAACTCAGCATCCGTACAAACCGCCATAACCGAGCTGTGTAATATCTTCCTTCACAATTTGATGCCCAGCAAGTATGCGTGCCAGCAGGACATCGAAAGAAGTAAACGGGTCATGCATGACGCATCCCGGTAAGCCAAGTATTGGCACTTCATTCAAATAACCCATTAACAGCATGGAGCCAGGCAGCATCGGCGTTCCATAACTAACAATGTGTGCACCCGACGCCTTAATTGCGCCTGGTGTGCGGTCGTCAGGATCGACAGACATTCCGCCTGTTACCAATATCATATCATAATCTTGCCTAAGCAAATAGTTAATTTCATTAACGATCACCTGCTTGTCGTCGGGTGCAAAACGCTGCTCGATGACCTCTGAGCCGAAGGCTTCCAGCTTGCTGCGGACAGCGGGACCAAATTTATCCTCGATCCTTCCACCGTATACTTCTCCACCCGTCGTAAGCAGACCCACTCGCAGCTTGCGAAACGGCGTTACCCGAAGCGGGGCAGCGCCCTTATGTGCCGAGCGATATTCAGCCGCCAGCCGTTCCACTTCCTCTATCTTGGACTCCGGCACGACGAGCGGTATGGCGCGAGTAGCCGCGAGCTGCCCGTCCTTCTTCACTACGCTATTCGTCTTTACCGTCGCAAGCGCAATTTCGCCCAGCGAATTAATCGCATGCACTAATGCTTCGTCTACCTCGACGAGCCCCAGCAGCTCGGATTTCATGCTTACTTTGCCTTCATGCGGCTCACTAAGCCAAATGCCGTCTCCGCAAAGCGCCTTTGCCATCCTGCTTGCAGCATCATCCTCATGGAGCTCACCAGCGGCTAGCTCCATAATGTAAATATGCTCCTTGCCAATATCGAGCAAATTCGGAATATCAGCTTCGGTTATAATGTGGCCTTTTTTGAAAATCCGGCCTTTAAACTCACCCGGCACAATGCGGGTGAGGTCATGAGCCAGCCGCAACCCAATCGCATCATAGACGGAAACTTCCTTTAGCACCGTCTTGGTTTCCAAACTCAGCTCAGCCGCTGTGACTGCTTGCCCTTGCTGCTTTTGCTGCCCGGCGCTGCTCATAATACGTCCTCTCCCTGTGTACCGGAAATAATCTCAAGGGCTTGAGGCAGTTGATCCATAATGGCCATTAAGCTTTCATGGACGCCCTTCGGGCTGCCCGGCAAATTCACAATCAGCGACTTGCCACGGATGCCGCATACGCCTCTGGACAGCATCGCGCTTCTCGTCTTTTGAATCGCGCCAAACCTCATCGCTTCTGCCAGCCCCGGAATGACCCGATCAACCACGCGCAATGTAGCATCAGGCGTCACATCACGGATCGCAAGTCCCGTCCCTCCCGTTGTCAGCAGTAAATCCGCCTGATAATATTCTGTCATCTCAATGATGGCTGCCATAATTTCATCCTGCTCATCGGGAACGATGCGATAATCGACAATAACGCCGCCAAGCTCCTCCTCTACCAGTTCCCTGATAACTTGAGCGCTCGTATCTTCACGTTCTCCGCGCGAACCCTTATCACTAGCCGTCAAAATAGCCACTTTCCACTGCATTTACCGTTCCTCCCATCCCTTGTCCGATCATGGGTGATTCCATCGCTGGAAACAGCCGCTCAGCTTTATTTTTCTCTCGAGTCTGCTTCCGCTTGAAATTGGTAATCGCCGTTTTTGCCACCAGTTTTTGAAACAAGATGTGTCGGGCCAATTACCATATCCTTCTGGATTGCTTTGCACATATCGTAAACGGTAAGCGCCGCGATCGATACCGCCGTCAGCGCCTCCATCTCGACCCCTGTTTTACCTGTTGTTTTCACGGTTGCCTGTACGTAAAGTTCATTTGCGCCATTGTCATCAAAGCGCACATCCACACCAGTCAAAGGGAGCGGATGGCACATTGGAATGACGTCCGATGTTTTTTTTGCGGCCATAATAGCTGCAACCTGCGATACAGCCAGTACATCCCCTTTGCCTATCGTTCCCGCTTTAATCCGTTCCAGCGTCTCGCTGTGCATCGTAACGGTCGTCTGTGCTGTAGCGCTGCGAGACGTAACATCCTTTTCGCTTACATCCACCATTTTGGCTCTACCCTGCTCGTTAAAATGCGTTAACCCCACAGCACACTCTCCCCTTCACTGCTTCTATATGAAATGAATCCCGGACTCCGTTACGATTCCGTTCATCTTTAAATCATGCTCCTGCATCGGAACCTGCTCTGCAACCTGCGCCTCATAAGCTGCGCCTATCCAGAACGCGCGCTTCCCGGCCTTACCTGCCCGCTCGGCGAAGCGATCATAATAGCCTCCACCATACCCCATTCGTCCGCCCATGCGATCAAACTGAATGCCGGGAACGATGATGCTGTCTGGCGCATGCCCCTGCGGAAGCTCCACGCATTTTGCCGGATCCGGCTCACGGATTCCGTATGCGCCCTCCATCAAATCTGCTTGCGATTGCAGCCGGTACAGTGTCATCGAGCGATCAAGCGGATGACAACGGGGCACGATTACTTCACGTCTTGTTGACCACAACCAGTTTATTAGCGGCCACAAATCCAGCTCGGAGCGAAACGGAACATAACACATGATTTCGCGCTGCTCCGGATGCTCTTCCAGCCACTGGATTAACGCGCCGCAAGCAAGCCCGGACCATAATGCCCGATCCTGCTTCGACAGGCGATCACGGACTTTAGCAGCATCTGCTCGTATACGCTGTTTATCCGCTTTAATTTGCGATTTTTCATTGTCCGCCATAACCGCTATTCTGCCTTTCCAATTCCTCAATTTCGATTATGTTCAGTTTACCATTGTTATGCAACTTTCGCCAATGGCGGCTTGCATTTGTGGTAATATATAATGAAACAGCAAGCAAGCAAAAGCTAAGCAATTATTCGTTGGAGGTATTTTTCATGCTGCTTCAAGTTTCTAATATAAGTAAAAGCTACGGTGTAGATCCCATATTATCAAATATTACGATGCAGGTGCTTGAACGCGAGCGCATCGGACTCGTTGGCGTCAATGGCTCTGGCAAGTCCACACTGTTAAAAATCATTGCCGGAGAGCTGTCTTTCGATTCCGGCGCCATCCACAAAGCCAAGGAAACGCGGCTCGGCTATTTGGCTCAAAACAGCGGTCTGCAATCCGACCGCACCATTGAAGCCGAAATGCGCGCTGTGTTCGCTCATTTACTGGAGGCTGAGCAGGAGCTGCGCGATCTGGAGCAGCAAATTGCTGATCCTGCGCTGCATGAACAGCCGAAGCGATACGAAGAGGTGCTCGACCGTTATTCCCGCCGCTCCGACTGGTTTCGCGAGCAAGGCGGCTTTGAAATCAATACGCGCATCAACAGTGTGCTCCACGGCATGGGCTTCGGCACCTTTCCGCCGGATACACCTATCCATACGCTAAGCGGCGGTCAGAAGACGAGGCTGGCACTTGCCCGTATTTTGCTTCAAGCGCCTGATTTACTCATGCTCGATGAGCCGACCAACTATTTGGATATTCCGACGCTCACTTGGCTCGAAGGCTACTTACGCAGCTATTCTGGCGCCATTCTTGTCGTTTCTCATGACCGCTATTTCCTTGATGCGCTTGTGCAGACGATTGTCGAAATCGAACGGCATTCCGCTAAACGTTATACTGGCAACTACAGCCGCTATATTGACCTGAAGGCCGCAGAATACGAAAGCGATTTAAAGCAGTTTGAGAAGCAGCAAGACGAAATCGCCAAGATGGAGCAGTTCATTCAGCGCAACATTGTCCGTGCCTCTACTACGAAACGCGCTCAGAGCCGCCGTAAAGCGCTCGACAAAATGGACGTGCTCGACAAACCGCTGGGCGATTTAAAGAAAGCCAATTTCACGTTCCAAATTGAGCGCCAAACCGGTAAAGATGTTTTGCAGGTATCGGATTTATCCGTGCTGTTTGACGAGAAAAACAAGCCCTTGTTCCAGCATGTATCCTTCCGCTTGCAGCGTGGCGAGACGGTAGCTCTTATTGGGCCTAACGGTATCGGCAAATCGACATTGCTCAAGACAATTGTCGGCCAGCGTCAGCCGTCGAGCGGCAGCATCGCTTGGGGCTCTAACGTCAAGCTCGGATATTACGATCAGGAGCATACCGGACTTAATCAGACCAATACCGTACTGGAAGAGGTTTGGGGGCTCTACCCCCATATGGAGGAATCCCGTATTCGAACGGTGCTTGGCAGCTTTCTTTTTAGCGGCGAAGATGTGCTCAAGCGCATTTCAGCACTCAGCGGCGGCGAGAAAGCTCGTGTATCACTAGCAAAGCTCATGCTGGCTCAAGCCAATGTGCTCATTCTGGACGAGCCTACCAACCATTTGGATTTATACAGCAAGGAAGTGCTTGAATCCGCTTTGCTTGATTATGAAGGCACGCTGCTCTTTATTTCTCATGACCGATATTTCCTTAATAAAATGGCGGAGCGTATTGTCGAACTGACACCTGCGGGCACCGAACATTTCCTAGGAAATTATGACGAAATGATAGAGAAAAAGCATGAACTCGAAGAAGCACGGCTGGAGGAAGCAGCTAAGCGGGCTGCATCAGGCAATAAAGCAGTTGTGTCTTCCGACCCCGTTAGCGATTACGCGTTGGACAAGCAGGCAAAGCGCGAGGAACGCAGCCGTCAGCGCAAACTGGAGCAGGTAGAAGCTGATATTGCCGATCTGGAGCAAGCCATTGCGGATTTGGAGCTGCAGTTGACCGACCCTGCTATTTTCAACGATTACATGCGAATCCAGGAAATCCAATCGCAAATCGACCAGAAGCGCATCGCATTAAGCGAAGCCTATGAGCAATGGGAAACGCTTAGTGAATAATATCCGCTACATCACTTCCTCTTTAGATTAACTTTGTAGAGCATTAACCATTCACAAGGCTAGACGAATGGGTTAATGCTCTTTTTTTATATTAAAAAATGCTGGTGAACGTAGTCGTTTAAAAAATATAAAAAGATGCTTGCGCTATAAAAGCGCAAGCATTGAGAGGGAAACCAATGTTAGGGTATTACTGGGGGGATCAAATGACTGCAGCTTGCAAATATTGCAGCAGCTATCCCAATATAGAAATGTCATTGCCTATCGAATATATAGGCAGCGACAGTAAAACTCAAGGGACAAATTGCTCAAGCCGGATAATACCAAGCCGTTTTGCCTCAGCGATCGCTTCCGATCGGGACCTAACGTTAAGCTTTTCAAAAATCCGGGTCAGATGGTACTCTACAGTACGCTGACTCATATGCAGCTTTATGGCAATATCTTTGTTGCTATTGCCGTACGCGACCTGCTGTAAAATATCCTGATCGCGTTCTTTGATCGATACTTCTTCAATTACTTTCTCAGCACGCGTAATTTTGACTTCGTTGCGTCGTAACTGCTTAAGTAGTGAAATCGGAATAACCGCTTCCCCTCGCATAGCGCATCGTATGGCGTTATGCAGCTGTTCTCGCGAGACCGTCTTAGAGATAAAGCCGGAAACACCGCATTCAATCAATAAATTATAGTGCGTACTAATTTCATACCCAGTATATATGAGCACTTTGCGATCTGGATCCTGCTGAATCAAACGTTTTGCAAGCTCAAGACCGCTAATGCCTGGCATGTTCAAGTCATATAATATAATGTCAAAGCCTTCGTTGCTAATCGCATCCAGCGCTTCCATAGCCGATAATACTACCGTCACCTTCATTTCAGGATCTTGTTCAATCATCGTTTTGGTGCCTTCTCCAACAGATGGATGATCATCAACTAATAAGATACGAATCACGCAGCAAACCCCTTTCCGATCGGCCAGTCGTCATATTTTGCGGCAATATAATAATGACCTCAAGACCTTTTCCACGTTTCGACCGGAATGTTATTTCACCTTCAAGGCTAGCGACTCTTTCTTTTATACCGGATAAACCCATATGCTCGAAAGAAGCCTCCATATAATCGACATCCATGCCAACCCCATCATCCTTATAGTGAAAATAAACCATGTTTGTTCGCTGCTCTAATTCTAGCGTGACCAGATTGGCACGCGCATGCTTATCAGCATTGCGAAGCAACTCTTGGACAATGCGATAAATCGCTGTAATCTGCTCTTCGTTAAGCAGGTTGTCGAAAGGCTTGGCCCGAAAATCAACCGCAAAATTGTTTCTCATTTGCGTATGCTCAATAATCGATTCCAAAGCTTCAACAATGCCCATTTCCTTAAGCAGCGGCGGTCTTAACTCATTGCAGGTTTCCCGAATTTGATGGATGACATCAAGCAGCCCTTCCTTGATTTCGTCAAGCTCGACTTCAAGCTTTTCTGTAATCGGATGGTCCAGCATGAGTGCTTCCAGCCTACGGTACCACAATAACTGGTCTTGAAGCGCAGAGTCATGAAGATCTGCTGCAAGCTTCCGCCGTTCATTTTCCGAGAGGCAAAACAACAATCTTAAAATCCAAGGTGTTGTAGCCTGCTCCTTCTTAACCTCAGATTCCAAATCCTCGATTAAGCTTTCAATCAGATATAAGTTTTCAAACACGATACTTGCATAATTCGCAAGCGTCTTGAGCCAACGAAGCTCGTCTGAATTGAAGCGGGTATGGTTGGTTTTGGAGCCAATCCATACAATATACTGCTTTGACTTCTGACAGCCAATAACTAGTCCCAGACCATGAGGCAGCTCAACGACTTCCCCGACTTGAAGCGAATCAGACACTTGCAGTAGAAAAATAGCTGTACTCTGCTCATCATCCTGCTCTCCTACCGGTTTAACCACTGCTTCAATCTGGTCTACAATGAGAAAATCAATTCGGCTAGCCGGAAGCAATGCCCCAATTTCTTCTTTCAGCACCATCTCCAGATCATCCCGTTTCATGACTCGTGCAATTTTGCGTGAGAAACGATCGAGGCTGTCTTGGTAACTGTACATCGCTTTAAAAAGCTTGGGACGAAATTTATGATCAATCTGCTCCTTAGAATAAAGAAACAGGGTCATAACAACGTAACTAACGATAAAGATTTGAAGCCATCTGACCCAGGAGAATACAGTGTCAACACTTACAATCCCCGCAATCGTCAATGTAACGATAAGCGCTGGCAATAAGGACAGCAATGTATAATACTTAAAGCGGGTCAATATAAAATCAACATCAAACAATTGGTTGGATGTTAATAAATAAAAGTAAACGATCGGCAGCACGAACAAAAACGGTGCTGTGAACGCCGCTGGCAAAATTTGAATGTTCCCTCCCAACAACGGCAATAAATTCATTGTCGTAAAAGGAGTAAAAGCAACCAAATGTGAGCTTAGCGTTATTTTGAACAAAGAGTTGAATCTGCTACTCCGATAATAAAAGAATTTCCTAAACAACTGATAGACACAAATAAAATTACCAACTATCAGCGTGGCATGATATACCATTCTAGCGTTTAGAAATACTTTTTCCGGCATGAAGTTCGTCCAAATATAGACGAGACAAAACAATGAAACGACACTGAAAGCTACTGCCAGCCACCAGATTAGCTTAGGGCTAATAAAAATGATGCTATATCTTCGCAGGTACATATTCATAAATAGCAGGAACAAAATAGCTACAAATGGAATTACCGCATACATGACGGTAACGCCAACCAAATCATTTCGATAGGCTGCGGCTGAAGAGAAATAACTGATTCCAATCGCCAAGAAAAATAATATGAGCATAATGGCAGAACTATCATTTTTCCGTTTCCTATACAGGAAAGTTGATAGACCCAAAAACAACAGCAGGGACGCCCATGGAATATAAAGTTGAATGAGCAGCTCCAAACCGGTATGATCACCGTTCCAACCCCGATTGAAAGTGACTGTCCTTTGTTCGCTAGTATTTCCACTAACGACAATGCTATCGACTCTCTCCACGGAAGAAAACTTGATGATATTAACGTTTTGCCTAGCTGGCTTTCCATTCACTTCATCGATAATATCCCCAAGCTGAATCCCCTTTAAAACAGCTTGTCCTGCTGGCTCAAGCGACTCAACCAAGTATTCACCTTGCGAATTTTTTACAGTTACTATACCAATAAACGGGTCGCTAATGATTACAACTGTAAGGTAGCCGACTAAAGCGAATAATCCACTCAGGAAGAGAAAAACCAATAGTTTCCTTGAGCGCAACAGCTTCATCTTTCTCCCCCTAAATTCATGCAGCACATTACCTTATGTCCAATAGACCAGTTGGTAATTATCCTTCTTATCTGCTTGGATGCTCAGGGTTTCAAAAATCGCTTTCTTCTCCGCTGTAGTTACTCCAGCCATCTGCAAATTCCCGCTAGTTGCCAAATTCATTAATTGCGAGTCTTGCGCTAAAGAACGTATAAATTCTTTCAACACTGGAACTCCTCCTCGGAATGTATAAAGGTCTTTCTGTAGTTAACTATAGCAGGAAATGATAGGTAAGCAAACGCAAATCTAGTTCGTATTTACCGCAACTACCATTGCGGTGTTATGGCGAAAGCTATTCTTTAGCCAATATGCTTAAAAGCATTTCCTTATGCAAGGCCACTTCAGGCACCGATTCCATGAGCTCCATAAAACGGTTATAGTGTGTGCGCATCACAACTGAACCGTACAGCATGGCACCGGATTTTTCATAAGCTTCCTCAAGCAGTCCGCGCTTATCCGCTACATCAGCCTCATTCAAGCGGCCTTCAAAATAATCCCTAATCCAATTATGCTGGTCTACAGCGTCCTCAAGCATGTACAGAGTAAGAAGCGTTTTCTTCCGCTGCAAAAAATCATTTTTCTCATCCCAGCGAAGCAAATCGCGAATGTCATTTTTAATTTGAGCCGCCATTCCCACCTCAACCGCATACTCCGCTACAATCGGATGCCACCCGCGGCCGGTAAGCATAACGCCTGTCATGCAGGCATGAACGATCAAAGCTGCCGACTTTTGCTTAATCGACTGAAAATAAGACTGCTCGTCGGATACAGCGTTCATCAAATCCATCATTTGCCCATTGGCCGCTTGCAGGAGCTGAAGATTCATCATTTTCATTGTTGTTTGCACATGGGAGCTATCGAATTCAGAATCCATCATCGCTTGCTGCGAAAGGGTCAAAAAAGCAGCTGCAAGATGCAGTGCTATAGGCAGAGGAGCTTGAGACCATGCCTGCTTTGGCGCATCCTGATCCTGCAAATCATCGAAAATATCGGTCGCCAAAATAAGAAATTCAACCGCTGCCGCCGCACGATATACTGCCGCCCCTTCACCACCGAACATCCGGTAGTGAAGCACGGTCAAACGTCCAAAAGGGAGCTGCTCATTCAGCCTGTCCATTAAAAATAAATAGGCGTACTGAATTAAAGAATCAACTGTAAAATGGCGTTTGACCATCTCTCGCATTTCAAATTCGATTTTAGGTACACAGTCCTCCAACTTTAGACCCCCATCGTTTCAAGATTTTTCTATTTTACACGATGGAGTAAAAACGTACCAACATTTTTCAATATATTAGAAATAATACCCGCCTTTCTCTTTGAATTCAGCCTATTCTGTTCCATCTCCTCCTCGTTTATTCGGTTCACCAGCACAGCGATCATTTCCATTCGTTTCCTGAGCATGTCGGCACGATTGACAAATGGGCCTGTGGTGTCACGATCCCGGTTCATGAATGTCAAGCCCTCCTTCCAACTGCTGCTGTTACACGGCTCCCGCGTAAGCAAAATGGACATATACGGCTTCCATCGTTAAACCACCGGCTGGAATTTGCGAAATTAATCGCTTAGGGGTATCACATTTTACTAGATTTCCTTGACGCAGCACAGCAATACGATCACAATGATGCTGCATTTCCCCCATATCATGGCAGGACAAAACAATCGTTTTCCCTTGGCGCTTGAGCTCCAATATGATGGACCAATATTCTTCTCTCGCCTGCATGTCCAGCCCAGTAGTCGGTTCGTCCAGAAAAATAATCTTTGGGTTGTTGACGACAGAAATCGCCAGTGCCACGCGCTGCCGCCAGCCACCAGATAGGCGCCTTACTGGACGATCCAAGTAGCTTTCCAAACCAAAGCGGTCAATAATCTCTTTCATTTCGGTTGAGCATTTATAGAAGGAACGGAACATTTCCAGCGCCTCCCTCACACTCAGCTTATCCACCAGCGATATACTTTGCAAATGAAGGCCAATATGCTCCTGAAGCTCAGTTGCTTCTACAGCCGGATTAATGCCAAGCACCTCGATTTGTCCCTTGTCGGGCTGACGCAGTCCCATCAGCATTTCGAGCAGCGTCGTCTTTCCAGCGCCGTTCGTACCGATAATGCCAAATAACTCTCCTTCTTTTATTCGCAAGGAAATATTATCGACTGCCTGATTCGAGCCATAAGCTTTACATACCGAGTCTACCTTAATCATTGTCCTTCTCACCCAATTGTCGCCTCCCTGATTGATAAGACGTTATGGCATAACCCCGTTTCTCTGATCTACTGCCGTAAACCACCGCTTGTCTTATAACCTTACCCCATATGAACGGTAATTTCACCGTAAAAAAACGCAATTACGACCGCAAGTTTATTGCGGTTCCGCAACTTTTGCCGGGATTTTGACAGATTTATTGGAGTAAAGCCCAACAATATGACTTGATATGTAAGGTTTCAATGATTCATTTTCAAAATGGGCGATCGCTGATGCCTTTCTTCTATATAAACAGCCAGACAAAGTATAACAAAGCATGACAGAGGAGGTTACTTTTTCAGCTAACGAAAAACTACTCGCATCCCCTTACCTCCCTGCTCTCTTGATTTATTTCGGCAAAAAAGACTTTTTCCCTTTTTTTAAGTCGTACGAATAACGGCTGTTCAAAAAATAGCACTTGAACCTCCTGTTACAGGAGATTTTATCCTGAATAAAGCAGCTGCTGCAAGGCTATTGCCAATTACAGAAGCAGCACTTGAGGAGGCACAAGTAAGATGAGGACGATAGAATGGATTTATGTGATTTTCAACGTAGTTATGATTATGGGGTTGTTAAGCGCTCGCAACAAGACTCGCAGGATGCTTTGGGGTGGGTTTGCAGGTTCTGCTTTCCTGTTTCTATTGCACAGTTTCACTGAGGGGCTGCGCTGGCCGCTGATTCCCGGATATTTGATTACTATGGTCCCATTAATCTCGCTCGTTAAGATGTTCGCCAGATCGCGAAAGCAACCATCTGCCCGAGCTTCAGCAGAAAGCTCCTTAATAACGTCCACAACGCGGTATAGAAGCAAAATCACCGTCGTTGCACTTTCAGTCCTGACACTCGTGTATGCCGCATTAGCGGTAGCACTGCCGCTGCTATTTCCGGTATTTTCATTTGAAAAACCGGCTGGCCCTTATGGTATTGGCACTGTATCGTACCACTGAATACCGAATCGTTTTAACGGTGGAACCGACTATTTTAGCCGCTTCACCAATAGAATACGTATCTTTGGATGGCAAAGTTAGATCACCTCGTAACCATTATACATGCTGCCAATTTAAACTATCATTAATTTCCCCTTCTAGCGCAAATAGTTTAGCAGCTTTAAGCATAGCTTCCAAATCAACGCAATTATTCGCAGAAAAATCTCCTTGCTGTCCTCCTGTTACAAGTTGAATGATTTTATCTTCGGATTTTGATAAATCTAATAGATTAAAAAAAGATACATTGTCGAAAGTCGCATATACATTGTATAAACCCGAATTGCCGCCACCTATCCCCATATAAATATCTTCATCCTTGTTTAGCACGACCTGCGTCTTGTTATTCCCATTAAGTTCCGTTAGTATTTTCTCTATCACTCCCCAATTCAAATCTTGATTTTGATCATGTATAAATTCCCCTTTGTCTCTGCCATTAACCCAATTATCAAAATGAAGTCCCTTAATAAACATTTGTGCACCTCCATGTTTTTATTTAAATAGATTATTTTATCAAATGGATTTATCTTCAACGTAATAATCACATGCTTTACAAAAGGCTCTTCATAAGAAACTTTATTTTTATCACAAGACCACTCTTGAGGATTATCCGCAATTTAAAAATACTCTTCAATAATTAATTATTTGAGTAGTGTTAAAGTCTAGGTGTAGGAAAAAATCTCATTCCTCCCCAAACTTCAGTTGGAATAAGCTTTTCTAAGCTGCATTCATTTCAAGCAATAATTATATTCCTTGTTCGTCTTCTTCCTCTTCGATTAGTTCCTTATTCTAAAACCTCATCCACTTGTCATGCCATGTTTTCACTAACCTTTTTCGCATGTTTTCCCTTATGAATGCTTCTAGTTGGATGCAATGTACTTTTTCTTGATTGAAGATCATAACCAGCAACTTTGATAAGTACATGGTTTTTAATAACATTAAGCAAATAATTTTTCAAATAAAAAAATCTATTCGCTCAATCTCCATTTAAAAAGAACGGCTATATATTCGATAATCACACCTTAATTCGTCAAATTATCTATTAACTACATTCTAAAGACACTATCCTAACTCTTCTTTATATGCTAACGCAATCTCAACTACTTGCTCTGGGGATAAATCTTCTTCACTCCAAAATATCAAATCACTAGGAGCCGGATGCGGAACATTTTTTTCCAACAGATCAATATATTCGCCAATCTCCTTATCAGAAAGCTCCGGATTACAAATTAGCTCAACAAGTTCAACCAACTCTTTTTTAGAAAGTTTACTATCCATCTTATCCACCCTTTTAAATATTAAAGTCTTTTTTTGGCAAAATGATAGGCAGGATCTAGTATTTCTTGATGCATCTTCGGTGATAAGTGTCTAGCTTCACATTTATCAAGGGACATATTTTCGCAAATTCCTCTCCATAAGTAACTGGATTTTTTATCACAAGACCACTCACCGGATCGCCATTCACGTGACCAGAGAGGTTAAAAGTAAGGTTTAAGAAAAAAGCCTATTCCTTCTCAAATTACCAGTCGGAATAGACTTATAAATTATTATTTCAATTTCTCAAAACAGTTTTTAATCGGGCTCAATCTAAAAGTTAGTGCTTGACAGTCCAAGATCATTGTCATTAAATTTTGGCTGAAAAGAATTATCCGCTTTACAACTACAACGGTAAATTCTTCTTAAGGAATAGATACCATTCTTCAGAATCAGCATTCGGTACTAACTCACCGTATTGGGGACCGAATACATAATTGGCCAGAAAATCACTTACAGATCCTAGGTCTCTCCCTTCAGTATCAGGTTCTTCTTGATTGAAGAGATATACTTGTCCAGATTCTTTATTAATTACTACCGGTTCATATAAAACCTGTCCAATTTCAATCCATTTTTCTTCTGCTCCAGAGAAATCAGATATACGAAATTGATGCTTTGATAACTCTCCAAATGACCACAGGTCGAACATTCCACATCGTGCACCATCAGCTTCCCTTAAAAAATCATAATATTCTTTTAGATAATCGTTATCTGTAATAATTTTTGTATTGCCTTCATTTATTTCAGCATAGATTATACTTTCGGGTTCATCCAGCAAATTTCCTCTCAACTTTCTAATAATAGATAGTAATTTTTCGTCCATTTTTCTTACCCTCCCATATCAATTTTAATTTTAATTTTTGTACCTGTTGGCAAGTTTCGAATCTACGGTCTAATTTGCTTAACACCTATATGCCAGTTCGTAAATGTATCTAAAAATTTTAAATTCTTAACAGTATCAGGCCCACCTAATTGTAATTCCCAAACAAACATGATCCGGCTGCATATCACTAGTTATTCTTTTAATTAATTTTTAAGCAAAAACAGGATTTCCCTTGCCGTATTGATTCCATATTCTCTTTATCATGTCTTGTCGATATTGTTTTGTAATATTAGGGTCTCTAGATACAGGATTTTGAGCTTTGTATAATAAACCTTGATCCCCTAGTTCTTTTAATTTTTTTGCCTTTCTTTCAAATTCGTTTTTAGGCATTTTCTTATCATACTTAAGAGTAATTACTACAACTTTATCTTTAGCCTTCCCCTTGGAACACTCAATCATTGCCTCTAATCCAAACGGATCAATAAAACTCACCGGATCGCCATTGACATACCCAAACCGGTTAAAGGTCTGCCCTTCTACAATGCTTCCACGCAACATCCCGGTTCAAAAACCGCTTGATGCCCGTATGATAATACCGCGCACGCATGTAGTAAAGACCGTTCGGATCGGTCATGACGCCGTCCCGTCCATTATAGCAAAACGGCTGCCGCGTTGTCCCTTCGTGATGCTCCCGCTCTCCGTACAATCCGTACGTATAACGGTCTGTCACGCGCCCGTTCTCATCCGTCAGAAGCGTCGTACTGCCGCGCAAATCATAATGATAGCTCTGATAGCGACCCATGCTGTCTTCGCGACCAATAAGTCCTTCCGCTCCATACACAAAATAGGCCTTCGTCTCGCCGCGACCATCCTGCTCTAACAACACCCGGCTCAGCTCTTCTACCTGATCCGTCGACATTCTTCAAATACTGAAAAACGAATAATTATTTTGAAATACTACTACAAAAAAAGCTTATTCTACTTTAATTCAAGCAGAATAAGCTTTTGCAAAATTAATAAATTTTATATCACACTATTTTTACTCCAAACCTTTTTTAATCAAAGCTGGGATTAAATATTTTTTGACCTTTACATGGGGCCAAGTCGTTTAGGTTAACTAGCGTCGTCTTATTAATTAATTCAAATGCATCATTTAAATTTTCAAACTGATGAATTTCTTCTCTTCTATATTCTTCAGAATCCATTTTATCCTCTTCTATTTCATCAATATATGCTTTATAGATATTATTCCATTTTTGTATAGCTACAGACGACCAGATTTTTTTACCATTATTCTCAAATGAGAAATTTATACCAAGCTGCTTCCCTTCTTCAAGCCAATTTTCTATTTTCTTTATCTCAGACAAAATATCATCTCCCTACAATATTAATTAATACTTTCTTTCCGTCTTTTCTTTTTATATTTATATGAGGATAATTCCCGTGGTCATTATTATCTGCATGCCCTCTTACACGACCTGTTTGGGGATCAATAGCATAGTCTTTATGATATGCCCCTCCCTTTTTAAACCGGTCCATTTTTTCTTTCTTCCTTTTCCCAACAGCATCTTGAGGGCCTACACCTCTTACCTTTTGATAATCTGGAAAAGCTTCATTTAATAATTTGTGAGCCTCGGCCTTGTTCTTAACATTTACAGTTGTATTATTAGGCCCGTTTCTTAATAACTCTACTTTTTTACAATTACTCAACGCTTCTAACCCAAACGGATCAATAAAACTCACCGGATCGCCATTCACATACCCAAACCGGTTAAAGGTCTGCCCTTCTACGATGCTCCCACGCAGCACATCCCGGTTCAAAAACCGCTTGATGCCGGTATGATAATACCGCGCCCGCATGTAGTAAAGGCCGTTCGGATCGGTCATGACGCCGTCTCGTCCATTATAGCAAAATGGCTGCCGCGTTGCCCCTTCGTGATGCTCCCGCTCTCCATACAAACCATACGTATAACGGTCTGTCACACGCCCGTTCTCATCCGTCAGCAGCGTCGTACTGCCGCGCAGATCATAGTGATAGCTCTGATAGCGACCCATGCTGTCTTCGCGACCAATAAGTCCTTCCGCTCCATACACAAAATAGGCCTTCGTCTCGCGGCGTCCATCCTGCTCTAACAACACCCGGCTCAACTCTTCTACTTGATCCGTCACATAATGTGTCGTCTGTCCGCGCCATGTCACCGACATGCGCACTTGCTCGGCATCGTAGGTATAGCTGGTTCGTCCAGCCTGCGTCAGACGATTCCGCGCATCGTACCGATATGTCGCTGTCTCTGCCTGAACATCCTTCTCCAGCACCATGGGCAAAACGAGTAAATTCCCGTCCGCATCATATACGACGTCCTTGCCGTTCACCGTCGCGAGGCGATTATCCTGCGCATAGCTCATCGCTGTCGCAGCCAGCGGCGCTTCGCCCGCTTCTGTCAGGTTGCCGCCGAGGTCGTAGCTGTACCACAGCTTCCGTCCCGGCATCGCTCCGCTCACCAATCGGCGAAGATTATCATAGGTGTACTGCTTTTCTTCCTCTTCCACCAGTTGGCCCAGCTCATTGTATGTCATGCGATACTGCTGTAACATGACGCCCTGACGGTTAATATCCCACAGCCGCACCAACTGGCCCTGTGCATCATAGCTTCGCTGCTCTATACTTCCATTCGGACGTTCGGTGCGAACCAGCCTGCCGTTCACATCATAGCTGTAACGGGTCACACGTCCATGCCAGTCCTTCACCTGTGTCATCTGGCCTGCAAGATCATACGAATACGTTACTTGCTTGCCGTCTGGATAAGTCATGATCCGCAAATTTCCGGCTTCATCATAGGCGTAGCGAATCGTCTGGCCATTGCTGTCCTGACAGGAGGTGAGGCGCCCCAAAATGTCGAATGTGCGCCGCTTAACAACGCGCCCTTCTTCTTCTACCCGGATAACATTCCCGTCGATATTATAGCTGAGGCCAATCTGCCCCGCCTCATCCTTTATGGATTTTAATTGGCCTGCGGCATCATAGCCATACGCTGCCTGCTGGCCTCGCGCATTCGCCCTTCCCTTCAGCCAGCCGCGATTGTCATACGAGAAGCGCAGCACCTCGCCTGTTCCATTCTCTTCCTGCTGCAGCAGACCGCTGCGATCATACGACAGCTTCGTTTCATTGCCATTCGCATCGGTATAGCTCGTAATTTGCCCTTCGCCGTCATATCTCTGACGATACGTCGCTTCGTCATGCTCCATGACCTCCGTGATTCGGGCCGCCGCATCGTACGCAAACGTCGTCTGCTGCCCTTTCGCGTTTTCCTTCGCGGCAATCTGTCCCGCTTTGTTAAAACGGTAACGCGTCGCTTGGCCAAGCGCATTGATTTCCGCTACCCGATTGCCTGCCGTGTCATAATCGAGCTGGGCGATTTGCACTCCGCTGGCATCCCACATGGCGTTTACTCGGCCCAGCCCATCATAGCCAAAACGCTCCGTCCTTCCGAGCGCATCCGTAACAGCGACCAAATTGTCCGCTGCATCCCACTCATACTGCGTCTGCCCGCCGCGCGCATCCGTCCGCGCCACCAGCCGTTCCTCGGCATCATAACGATAGGCGGTCACCTGTCCCAGCGCATCCTTTTCACGCTCCAGCAGGCCATTCGCATTATATACATAGACGGTTGTCGCACCAGAAGGCAGCGTCTCCAGCGTCTTCCGATCGAACGCATCATAGCCAAAAGCATATACCCGTTTCAACGGATCGATAACTTTTACCAAATTATCATTCGCATCATACTCGCGTAAAATGGTTCCACCTGTTGGATAGCCTAGGCTGGCAACCCGCCCCGACAGGTCATATTCCACAACCATCATACGCTCTTCGCCGTCTTTTATTTGCAGGACGCGTCCATCCGGGCCGTAAGCATACGAGGTCGTTACACCGTTAAAATCGACGTAGCTTTCCCGCTGCCCGTTCGCATTGTACGTCATTTTGGCTACTGCGCCATCCGCGCGGAGGATTTCAGCTAGTCTTCCTCCGCCATCATAGGCATAAGCGGTCGTCCGCCCTTCCTCATCCGTTTCACTCACGAGCAGCCCCTGCTCGTCGTAAACGTAGCTCGTCTCATGGCCTAGCGCATCCGTCATGCTGACCAGCTGCCCATAGTCATCATAGGCCATCGCAACTGCGCTGCCATCCGCCTGCGTTTCCGATATCAGCTTGCCCTGCTCGTTGTATGTCAGCTGCACGAGGCTGCCGTCCTTCTGGACGATTTCCACCAATTGAAGCAAATCATTATGCACCAGCACTTCAACCGCGCCCAGCCGATCCGTTGCTGTCGTAATTGTGTAGCCAAAGCGGCTTTCCACATCATAGTCCAAATACGCGATGGCGCCGGATGCATCCGACTGGCTCGTAATGCGGCCAAATTCATCGAACGTATTCTCGTATTGAATCGCTCCGCCTACACTCATCCGCGCAAGCTTGCCATTCCAGTGGTAGTCGATGTCCGTCTCATTGCCATTCGCATCGATATAACGCGTCATTTGATGCGAGGCATTATATTGCATTCGAATGATTCGCTTGCCCTCGCTCACGCGGCTGAGCAGCCCCTGCGTATCGTAAGTCAGCTTCAGCGCTTGCCGTGTAATCGCATCCGTTAAGCTGGCGAGACGTCCCTGCGGATCATAATGCATATCCAGTGCCTGTCCATGAGTATTCACCCATTTCAATGCCTGGCCTGCCGGGTTAAAATAAATCTGCTCCTGCGTTTCACGCAGCCACAGCACATAGCCTTCCGGCTCCTGCCGCAGCTCCTCGCCCAGCACATCGCTATCCGCACTGCGATAAACCCCATCTGCATGTCTTACAAAACGGTTGCGGCGGCTTTGCGTCCGCCAGACCGTAACACCTGGCGGATTAGCATCGGCAATAGGCTGCTTCGCAAGCAGTACCTTATCAAACAGTGCTTCCGCCTCAGTAATTGCCGCATGATCGGCTGCCACACGATCAACTGCCGTACGACCGACTGCCGCTGCTGCGTCCGCTTCATCCTCCTCAAACGTAAGAGCCAGCTCAAAGTTGTGCGTCCATACGGCGCCCATCACTCCGCCCGTTTCCAGCAGCGAATGGTAATGCATCTCGAACGTCCAAGTATCCGCGCCATACAGCTTGAGGGCCGGATGAATAATAAATTGCCCGCCTGAGCCCGCATGGATCGGGTCATTTTTACAGCTGCGCTTATCCGCCTTGCTCGGATCTTTCTTGGCAGATTCCTTTGTCGCCTTCTTCTGCTTCTCCTGATTCAGCTTCTTCGATGGTTTGCTCGGGCTGTTATTGCTGCCTTTTCCTTTGCCCTTGCTATGGCTCTTCGCCTTCCCTGAGCTTTTCCCTTTGCCTTTCCCGCGTTTTCCTTTCCGTTTCTTGCCTCCGCCGAGATAGGACAAATACGCCAGATTTTCAAGCCCCGTCTTCTCCAAAACATAATCCATCGCCATGTCTCCGGCAAAATCCAGCGCTTGCTCGACGCCCGGCAGCTTCATCACCTTTTTGAGCTTCTGCACCTGCTCCAGCTTGTCCAAATTGCTGCCGACCTTGCGCGCTGCCGTCAGCACCTTGCCGTCTACCGCCTTAATGCCGCTCACCATCTGCTTCATGAAAGCCGTGGTCGACTTAAACGCCTTTTGCGCCGCACTCAGCGTCTTGCCGGCCGTTTTGGCGGCATCCGCAGCCTTCATCATCGCCTTGCCGGCTTTGGCGGCATTTTTCGCCATTCTCGCTCCCTTGAGCGCTGGCCCTGCTCCCGGCACAATACAGGACGCCATAGACATTGCCGCGCCCAGATAGTCGCCGCGTCCAACTGAAATTGCCGCATTCGCCACGTTTGCGACTACACCAAGCCCTGGCACACAGCCCGCGATATCCAGACCGACCTGCACGACATCGAGCAGCGTGCCGAGCCAGCCGCCTTTTTTCTTCGGCTCCTCCGGCTCTGGAGGCGGTGGCTCGGGCAGCGGCACCGGCAGCACTTCCTCCTCTTCGAGATCCTCTACGACGACGGGAGCAAAATACGTGCCGACCAGCAGCAGCTCATCGGCAAGCACATCCGTGTCGCCGTCCATCACAATGCTGCTGTTGCCGCAGACGAGATACAGCCCTTCCTGCGCCGTAATCGCCAGCTTCGTCTCCGAGGAAAGCTCAATCGGCTGCTCCGATTTAATCGCAATTGCTGTATCGCTGCGGATTTCAATGCCGTTCTCCTCATGCAGCTGAATGAACAGCACGCCTTCCTGCGCAATGAGCGACAGCTCCTGCCCGGCGAGCTTCATTTCCTTGCCATATGGGGTCGTCCATGACTTGACGCTGGAATCCGCCATTTTTGGGAAATCCTGCCCGCTCTTGCGCACCGAGCTGAGCGCCATCGCTTCCCCTTCCTGGTGGCTTGGAAAATACACCTGCACCACATCGCCCTGCTCCGGCATGCAGTGCATGCCGGTCCCATCCTCCGATGCGTATACCGATGCGTACGGAAGCCAGCTGGCTTCCTCCTGCTTCTGCTCCGCATCCACATCCAGCTGCACGCGCACGGCTGCGTTTTTCACCTCAAGAATTCGCCCTTCGAGCGCTGCGCCTACGACCTGCTCATTAAACAGCTCGCTTTGGCGAATGCCGGATGGGGGCAGCAGCTTATAGGTAAAGACGAGCAGCGCCTGCCGCAGCTCTGCCTCCACCTCAGCAACAGCCAGCTCGCGCCCTTTTACCTCTACGCGATCACCAATTTGCAGCACCTGCTCGCTGACGACTTCATAGCCGAGAAAATCCTGCTCGCTTAACGACCCTCCCTCGCCCAAAGCAGCCGCCTCCCGATAGGGCGACAATGTTTTCGTAATCGTATAACTATGCAGCGGAAGCTCCACGAGCCGCCCCTCGCCTAAACCGAACCAGAACTTAGGCGATGCAGCGGCAGCCTCCGGCACCAGAACAGCGCCAAAGCGCGAGGCCATACGCTTGAGGAAAGCCCAGTCCGTCTCCTCATACTGCAGCGTCAGCTCGCCCAGCTTTTCCTTGTGCGCCGCCTCATTTATCGTATCGGCCCTCGGATATGCCGCCAGCACCGTCTTCAGCAGCTCATCATACATCATTTCCCCATGCTGGAAGGAGCGCGTGCTGCGCTCCAAATCCATGCTGCTCGTATGCGACAGCACCGTGAGCTCGAACGTATATACGCTGCGAATCGCTCGCACAAGAAAGCTCGCGACGGTCCCGCTAAACAATATTCGCACCATGCCGCCCTGCTCATCCACCTGATGCAGCTCGACCTGGTCCTGCTCGCTGACGAGCTGCAAATCCAGATCCTCCCGCTCCTCCGGCAGGATGCCGCTTACCCATAGAAGGGCATGCTCATTGACGCGTTTCTCGATGCGCAGCCCTTGAATTTGCTGCACGGCATACGGCCATTGCAGGCGCAGCTGCTCATAGCCGATGGCCTTTTTTTCCGTGGACATTCCATAGCCCCCCTTCCTCTGACAGCCGCATGCCTATACGCCCTGCCCGTCATCTTCAATTGAGATCGTGCCGCAGTACAAGCATGAATTTTTGGAGCAGCTGAGCAGCGCAGGCAGCCCGCCAACCTTCGTTTCCGTTTTGCCATTCGTCCATGGCAGCGCGATGATCGGCGTACACGGCGCAATGCCTCCTGCAGCGACGACAGCCGGATTCGACTGGCTCATGCACCGTTCAAAAGGCATAATGTTCGTCCCCAGCATATAATCGCCAATATTGAGCTGCGCTTGCTTTTGGATATAAACCCCATGGCTGAGAGGCGTCTTAAGACGCACTCGCTTCGTCCCCCAATTGCAGGAGATGATTGCGCCCGCTACGACGTAGCTTTCTGACGCCCCTTGACCCGCTATAATCGTTGCCGACTCGTTTCCACCACCGCTCATCCCCATCGCTCCTCTTCGGATAATTGAAGCTGCACCTTCGTAAATCGAATGCCCGCCACTTCCCGGCGCAGCAAGCTTTCTGCCACCCCAAGCTGCACGAGCGTCACATCCTCACGCAAGCCGCCAATTTTCAGAAACGGATGCTTGCCTGCTTTAGAGGGATCAACTACCAGCCGTTTGCAGGTCCCATCAGGAAAAAATTCAGTTTGCGCAGCTAGGCAATGGACGAGCGGGCGCTCCAGCAGCCAATACGAGGCTTGTATGCCGCTCCCCGGATCGACAAGCACGACCGAACGAAACAACGCGCGCGGCGCATACTTTGCCAGCACTTCCTTCACGATGTCCGAGACGAGCGGGGCAGGCTTTTGGATAAAATCGACCGCTACAACCCTCTTCTGCTGCATCAGCCTTAGCGGTGCGATACTTTGGGAGCCATCCGGTTTGAAAAACGATGCTCCTCCCTTAGGGCCAGCCAGCGCCTCCGCCAGCACCCCTTCGCTGTCCATCGGACGAATGGCATCGGCTACTCGCTGATCCTGCGTCATAATGAATAAGCCCTTCCTCATGCTCCGCCGTCCTCCTCTATCCATATGGCCTGTGCCAGCTGCTCCTCGCTGAAAGAAGCCTGGCTGCGGGCACTGGCACTAAACAGCGCCTGCTCTATATTCGCTTGCTCGAATATGGCACCATTCAAATTAGCCCCGATAAAGCTTGCTCCCTTCATATTAGCGAGCGTAAAATCAGCCCCGCTCAAATCCGCGCCATTAAACCGCAGCGGCACAAAACCCGGATGCTCCCATACGAAAGGATCACGCATTCCGCTAGGCCCGCTGCAATAGCTGAAATCCGCTCCCCGCAGCTCGCTGCCGCGAAAATCCGCTTCACACAGCAGCGCGTAGCGAAAGCTGGCCTGCGTGAGCTTACTAAAGCTTAGCTTAGCTCCGACTAGCGCCCCGCCTTCAAACGAGCTATGCGAAAGGTCGCTGCCGCGAAAATCGCTATACAGCGCCTGAATGCCCGCATAATCGCCCCGGGCCAAATCCAGCTCTGCAAACACCTCATAGGTGTAGGCCAGCTCCTCCTTTTGCTCCAAATAAGCGCGAACCTCGACAGCCTCTTTTTGGCGAAAATCCTCCTTGTACACCGTCTCGCTCTGATCCATATACTCGCCAACGCGAACCTCGCATTCCACTTCCTTCTCCAGCTCCCTGTAGGCTTGCAGCTTCGCCGCCTCCGGCATCGCATAGCGGATTAAGCTGATGACGTAGCGATGCGCCTGCACCGCTGTTCTTAGCCGAAATGCCTCGGCCTGCAGCACAGCCTCTGAATCGGGGAAGTAGCCTCTGGCCTCGGCCAGAAGCTCCTGCTCCAGCCCAGCCAAATCACGAAAAGCCCAGCTTGCATCGTAGCTGCCAAAGCAGCTGTTTTCATCCATATACCATGTTTGATCCGTTGCCTCTGCCATATAAAGCGGGCTGCCCGCAAGCAGCTCCGTCCGCAGCAGCGAATAGGTGATATGCCCCAGCTTTCCTTGCAGCCCCTGCTGCTGCCTTCCTCTGATATCAAAGCATAGCTGCTCAAACGATTGAACGAACAGCTCTGCAAGCTGGTCCCTGTGCGCTGCAAAATACCGCTCCAACGCCAGCAGCGCCCGCTGGCTTAGCTCATCAGCCACCTGCTCCTCAAATAGCTCGAGCCGATTTTCCTGCATGAACCGCTCCCCTTTCATCTATTGAATGTATGTCCTGTTTCTTATGACTTATCTCGTAAGCTCTCCCCTTGCTTGTGTAGATTGGTTTTCTGCTAGGTTTGCATTCGCGGCCTTCATTCGGCTTTCATTCGCCTTTAATTCGTCTTGAGCTCCTTGCCCTTAATCGTCGTATTGCCGTCCATCTTGATCAGGCTTTCCTTGCAGGTCAGGCTGATTTCATCCTTGGCGGAAATGAGCACCTTCTGCCCGGAATCAATGGAGATGTCTTCCTCAGCTTTGATTGTAATTTTCTTTTTGCTTATAATTTCAATGCCGCCCTCATCGCTAAGCCGGATGAACACCTCGCCGTCCTTGCCGGTAATAATAATTTCCTCAGGCGTCATTTTCAGCTCTTTGCCTGCTGGCGTGCGAAAAAACTTATGATCGGGATTGCCCAGCTTGTTATGCTCACCCTCCTCGACATTTTGCCGGACGGAGCTTGATGCAATGCCATTCTCTTCCTTGCCGCTCGGAAAATACACCCTGACCTGGTCGCCCTTCTCCGGCATGCAGTACCAGCCCGTCCCCCCTTCCGCCGTATACACGGAGGAATAAGGGAACCAATAAGCTTTGCCAGCGTCCTGCTTCTCGTCAATGTCGAGATGAATTTGCACCGTGTCCTTCGCTATAGCCAGCACCTTGCCTTGCAGCGACGCTCCGGTGAGGGCCACGGCATAGAGCGGAGGCTGGCTTAGCCCCTTGCCCGAACAGAGCAAATAACGATGCGACAGCATGCCTTCCTTCCACTGGCTGTGCATTTCGCATACATAAAGCTGCTGCTTTTTGAAGGTGATGCATTGCCCTAAGTCCAGCAGCCACTGCGTCGTCTCAATTTCATAAAAAATAAAGTCCTGCTCCGTCACGCCCTGCATGCCGATTTTGCACATCCTCCGGTAATGCAGCACATCCTTGCGCACGCTGTAGGGCATATCCGCAAGCTTTCCGGCAGCATCGCCATCCGGCGTTCCAAGAAATACTTTAGGGGAATTAAACATCGCCGACGGCATCAAGCCCGCCTGAAACCGGGAGGCCATTCGTTTGAGAAATGCCCAATCCGTCTCCTGATATTGCAAGGTAAACTTTCCAAGACTCGCCCCTTGCGTTGCCGTATCCAGCACATCCATGCCGGAATAGCTCGCAGCCATTTGATCAATGAGAGCCTTGTACGTCATTCCCGTATCTTGATAGGACCGGGTATGCTTCTCCAGATCGAGCCGGCAAGTATGGGACAGCGCCTCCACCTTCAGCACATAAACGTCGCGTACCGCCTTAACCTCGATGCGCTGCACCAAGCCATAAAATAACGGGGACAATCCCCCCTCTTCGTCCTTCTGGCTTACCTCAACCTCCGTCTCGGAGTCGGTCATTTCCACGTAGCTGTCCTTCAGCTCCTCCGACACAATGCCGGTAAACACCAGCTTCGTATGCTCATTGATTTTTTTCTCGACGGATAAAGACAGCATGTGGACAAGCTCAAATGGGGCAATCTGCACATTATGCGGGGCAATGATATTCGTGCTCATTATCGGTCACCTTCCTTCTCGGGCAGATGCCATTTGATCGAGGTCAGCATCGCCTCCCCAAGCATTTTCCAATCATCCATTTCCTCTTCCATGCAGTTGAAGGTGCAGGCGATGGCCCGTCCATTCAGCTCGGCAATCAGCATCAAATTGTACAGGTTGCAATCCAGCGCAGGCGTCAAATAAGCGAAAAAAGCAACCTGCTTCCCGCCAACCTCCCGCATGCCTTCTTGGAACCAGCGCGCTGCAGGCTGCGACCGCTTGAGTACGGCCAGCATCGTTCCGCTGAATTCCTCCACGTCATCTGCTTCAATCTCAAAGCCCGTCTGCTGAAAAGCGACGTTAATCGATGTTTGCTCATTTGTGAAAATCAGCTTAGGCCGCCGCTCAGCCGGATATTTCAGCCTTGCCGTCCCCTCATCCATCACTGTAAACGCCTGCGACAGCACAATGGATGCTTCCCCCCCGGGGATGATGCGGCGTGCAAACTGGTGACGCTCTTCCTGAACGTGAAGCGTCATCCCTTCAAGCAACGGTGATGGCGAGTCCTCCTCCTTGCGGTCCTTCTCCTGCTCCTCCTTGACTCCTCCGAAAATCATGGCAATGATCTTCTCATCCGCATACTTCATCACATGTCACACTCCCGTTCATTTGCTGAGCTCCCGTACACAGAAATTGCGACCGTGCACGCCCTTGTATGGATAAAAATCCAACCATTTCTTATCCTATTTTTCTAATATCGGATGGAAAACTGCATAAATTTAGGTTATTAAGCAAATTAAAAGGAAACCTATAGGAAATTTTCATTTTTTACATCGAAAATGGTTATCCACAAAGTTGTCCACAATCCGACGCAAATTGTTAGTAAATTCTGTCGACATTTTCCGACGGAAATAAAGGATTTGTAAACGTTAACGTAATAAAATTTTAATGCCGTCGATTTTCTCAAAAAATTATTCACATTATCCACAATTCCAGTGTCGATAAAGTGAAAAAAATATCCACTTTCCACGAACAGCCCCTCCCCAGTCAAACCCTTGATTTTACGCATAAAAAAAGACTTATCCACAAAGCTTAATGCCCTGTGAATAAGTCCCTTTCTTGAGCTTGCTATTAAATTACATTTTGTTCATTCGCCCGTTTATTAATGGTCAGCATCGCTTGATTGCAGGCTCCCACATACGCCTGCGCGGCTGCATATACAATGTCGCTATGAATCGAAGTTCCACGATAGCGCTCGCCAGCGTGGACAATCGTCACGACTGCCTCGCCATGTGCATCCTCGCCTGTGGACAACGAATGGATTTCCAGATCCTCAAACTCTGCTGCAACGGGGATCGCTTGCTGAATACAGTGAATGACTGCTTCTAGAGGACCTTCGCCGGATCCAGTATAGGAACGCTCGGTATCCGCATCATTTTCACGAATCGTCACGGTCGCAATACGGGATTGATGACTGCCCGACAGCACCTGCAGATCGGTCAGTACGTACGGGTCAGGTTGAGTAGCCGTCATTTCGCCAGCGATGCGAATCAGCTCATTATCCGTCACCAGCTTTTTCTCATCAGCTACTTGCTTGAAGCGATTGTATACATTAACCAGTTCCTCGCCTTCTACGGCAATTCCGTATTCGGACAGGCGATGCTTGATCGCGTGGCGGCCGGAGTGCCTGCCCAGCACGATCATGCTGCGTGGAATACCCATCGCTTCCGGGTCCATAATTTCATACGTATTGCGGTTTTTCAGCAGGCCGTCCTGATGAATGCCAGACTCATGCTGGAACGCATTGCGGCCCACAATTGGCTTATTATACGCAATTGGATAGTGCATCGCCCGGCTGACCATCCGCGACGTTTCATAAATTTCGCTTTGATCAATCCGCGTCTCCATTTGCAGAACCGACCCCCGAGTCTCAATAATCATCGCAATTTCCTCAAGTGAACAGTTGCCGGCGCGCTCTCCAACGCCATTGACGGTAACCTCTACCTGCGTCGCACCTGCACGAATGGCCGCCAGACTGTTCGCAGCTGCCATCCCCAGATCATTATGGCAATGAGTGCTGTAGCGAACCGTTTCTCCGCCTCTAGCCAGGCGACGAACAGAGCGGAACATATCATCGATTTCGTCTGGCATCGCATAGCCCAGCGTATCTGGCAGATTGATGATTGTCGCCCCTTCGGCTATGGCCGCTTCGACCAGTTCTATGACAAAATTGCGATCCGAGCGCGTTGCATCCATCGCTGAAAATTCAATTTCATCTACGAACTGCTTGCCGTAGGCAATCATCTCACGGGCGATTTGCACCACTTCCTGGCGCGTTTTATTCAGCTGGTGCTGCAGATGAATGTCGGAAGAGGAAATAAACAGATGCAGCCTTCTTCTTGCCGCATCCTGCGTCGCCTTGACCGCCGCATCAATATCGACCTTCATCATACGGGCAAAGCCGGCAATTTCAACATGCTGCAGCTCGCGGGAAATTTGCTGAATCGCTGCAAATTCGCCGGGACTGGAAATCGCAAAGCCCGGCTCGATGATGTCAATGCCCAGCTTGCCCAGCTGACGGGCGATAATAATTTTACGCTCAGGATCAATGGAAGCGCCCGGAGACTGCTCGCCATCACGCAGCGTCGTATCAAAAATTTGAATTTTTCTCATTCCGTTATTCGTCTCATTTGCCGTTGTCATCGTTATGACCTCCTGAAATTTTAGTTAAATAAAGCTATAGCAGCAATCAAGGTGAAACGGCTGTCGCCATCCTTTGGCGGCGCGGCGCGTTTCATTCCGAGAAATATAGAGAAAGGATTGCGTTAGGACATCCTTTCCTATATTTCAAGGTGAAACGGCTGTCGCCGTCCTTTGGCGGCGCGGCGCGTTTCATTCCGAGAAATATAGAGAAAGGATTGCATTAGGACATCCTTTCCTATATTTCAAGGTGAAACGGCTGTCGCCGTCCTTTTGCGGCACGGCGCGTTTCAGTCCGTGAAATATAAGCTGTTTATAAGGGTTAAACTTATAAATGCTTATATTAAAAAAAGCCTGCCGTCTCTAATTGAAAGAGACGACAGGCTTTTCACCCACCGTGGTACCACTCTAATTGGCTGGACCCTGTATGCGCTTGAGCAGAAAAACCAGATTGGCTTCTCCTTTCACGCTGCTGCTGGATGGGTAATCCCATGCCTGCAGCATTCGCGCGGGTCCACACCCGCTTGATGCCCGATGACGGTGGCTGATTCCGTAACGATGTACGCCTCAGGCTCGCAGCTAACCGCAGCCGCCTGCACTGATGGTTCCATCATTCCGCTCCCAGGCGAGTTCGAACGTAAGCTTCGACTGCGTCGCACCATCCCGCAGCTCTCTGCAGCGCTCCTTGTCGACCATGCAGCAGCTTTGTTATCCGCCTGCCGCACCTCATTCAAGGTTCCCGCTGTTGTCCCGCTTTACCGCTCTACTACTCCTGTTCGTTGCGTTTTCTGTATGTGATTTCAGCTTATTGTGCTGGTTCATGTTTAACTTGCCTGCTTGCTCATTTCATAGCTCGCTTCCAACTTTGAACTTCCAAACAACAAGAAAAGCCTGTCGTCTCTTGAATAAATCAAGAGACGACAGGCTTATTATAATCCTGCGCGGTACCACCCTTGTTGACCTTCCGCTTTGCTATTGCAGCAAATTAGAATGCCCACCTTAGGCACATCATCAACTCCGGATGTTGATTGATGCGCACCCGATTACGGGGGTTAGCCGTGACAGTGTAGTAAATCCGGCTATCCATGGTTAGCCAGCTGTTCCACTGTTCCGCTCCCAGGCGAGCTTCAGGCTTCCGTCGACTGCGTTGCACTAGCCCGCAGCTCTCTGTTCATTCCGGGAATGGCCCTACTATTCCTGTTCCTTGCGTTTGCAGAATATGAAGTTCAAAGTATTGTTGCCTATTATATGCCTTCAAAAATTAGATGTCAATCACAGCACTCAAAAAAATTTCGAGCAGCCGTTAGTCTAGCTCTGCGCCTGAGATGCCATCCAGCCTTCGAGACTGAAGCTTGGCTCGGCTTTAAGATCGAGCGACGAATATTCGCCGCGCTGCCATTTCAGGAATGCGGCGGCTCCGATCATCGCCGCGTTATCCGTACACAGCGTCAGCGGCGGAATGAGCAGCGGCACGCCTTCCGCTTCGCAGCGGGAAGTCAGAGCTGCCCGCAGTCCGCGATTCGCCGCGACGCCTCCGCACAGCAGCAGCTGCTTGGCGCCATAGGCGCGAACGGCGCGAAGCGCTTTTTCAACGAGCACCTCAATGACCGATTCCTGAAAGCCCCGTGCCAGCGCCGCTTCATTGAGCGTATCCCCGCGCATCTGCGTCTGATTTATAACCGCCAGCACCGCCGACTTCAAGCCGCTGAAGCTGAAATCGTAGGAGTCCGCCTCCAGCCATGCCCTTGGCAGCGTCAGCGCTTCCGTTGCTTCTGAAGCCAGTCGGTCGATATGGGGCCCGCCCGGATAAGGAAGCTTGAGCGAACGAGCTACTTTGTCGTATGCTTCCCCAACCGCATCGTCGCGCGTACGCCCAATCATGCGGAAGGAGCCTTCATTTTCGAGCAGCACCAGCTCCGTGTGCCCGCCGGAAACGACGAGCGCCATACATGGATATTCCAGCTCATGCACGAGCTGGTTGGCGTAAATATGCCCCGCAATATGATGGGTGCCGATCAAGGGCAAATCTAGCGCCATTGCCAGTGTTTTGGCCGCTACGATTCCGACAAGCAATGCACCAACTAGCCCCGGTCCCTGCGTCACCGCAATTGCGGACAAATCCTTCAGCTTTATGCCCGATTCAGCAATCGCCTGTTCAATCATCAGCGTAATGACCTCAACATGCTTGCGTGAGGCAATTTCCGGCACAACGCCGCCAAAGCGCTGATGCACCTCAATTTGGCTCGAAATGACATTCGATAATATATGTTTACCATCCTGAATGACGGCAACGGATGTTTCATCACAGCTCGTCTCAATGGCAAGAATAAGGCCAGACTTGCTCTCATTTGCCGCTGCCGCTTTCGCCGCTTCCTGTTGTTGCATGCTCAATACTCCTGCCCCTCTTCCCGGACGCCTAAGCTGCTCGTATCAAGCTCCGCCCACATAATGAGCGCATCCTCCTGATTATCCGAATAATAGCCGGGACGAATGCCCGACGATTCAAAACCAAGGCTGCGGTAAAGCCGCTGCGCCACCTCGTTGGATACCCGGACCTCCAGCGTCATTTTGTGTGCCCCGAAAAACACAGCCGTCCGCTGAAGCTCGCCCAGCAGCAGCTTGCCAAGTCCTTGTCCGCGATGATCGGAGCGTACCGCCACATTCGTCACATGCGCCTCGTCCACGATAACCCACATGCCCGCATATCCGATAACTTCCTTCTCGTATTCCATCACCATATATTTGGCAAACATATTATTCGTCAACTCATTCGTAAAAGCTTCTGCTGTCCACGGCCCCGTGAAAGCTTCCAGCTCGATCGCCACAATAAACGGTATATCTTGCAGCGTCATGGACCGATAAATCATTGCATCCCGATTGATTTCTCTCATCATGGCTCCGCATCCTTTACTCGAGCCGCATCCACATCGGCATTAATTGCAGCCTTTAGAGAAGCCGATTGTGCGGCTGCCCTTTCAGCTTCCTGTTCAGCCTTTAAAGCAGCTTCCTTCTCCTGCAGCTTAACCTCCGCCTCATGCAGCTGTGTATAGTTTGGCGCAAGCGTATGGAGGTCATCTACATCCCCTGCAAGCAGGCGTTTCCGCCCCAGCTCAGCTATCGCCCGGCCTTCCAGCTCATAAGGAAACAGACTAACCTCTACCCCCGCTTCTGCACAGCCTTCTACGAGCCGCTGCGCCTCCGCCTCGTGGAGCTTAAGATCGCCAGTGATGTAAATTTTAGTAACATATCCAGCTGGATTTTGAGATGGCTTAAGCTCAGCCCGCTCTTGCTCTTGCTCTTGCTCTTGCTCTTGCTCTTGCTCTTGCTCTTGCTCTTGTTCTTGTCCCTGTTCTTGTCCCTGCTCTTGTCCCTGCTCCTCTTCTTGCTGCCAGTTCCGTTCCTGCCTCTTAGCTTGTCCTAGAACCTGTTCTTGAACCTGCTCCCGAACCTGCTCCAATAACTGATCAACCCAATCCCGCATCAGTCTGATTCCATCTGCAGCGCGGCGTTCCCATTGGTCGCCATATTCATAGGAGAAGCTTGCCGTATATACTTGGCCCCGCCTTGCATCCATGATAGGAATGAACCATGCAGCCATCTTGTTCATTTTAGGGTGAGCCGCTTGAATTGATTGCTGCACGGTTGAAATCATCGCATCGGTTTGTTTTAATCGCTCACACGCCCCGTAAGCAATCGCTTCAAGGCTGGACAGCGCTACTAACGGCTTATCCCAAGTCCAAGCAAGCGTCTTAGCCGCTGTTACTGCAATTCGCATGCCCGTGTAGGAGCCTGGGCCGCCCCCTACAGCGATGCCGCCAAGCTCGTTCTTACTTACACCACAATCCTCAAGCAGCTGCTTTAAATGCGTAATAATATAAACGGAGTGATTGCGCTCCGCAAAAGATTGAATTTCACCTAAAATCCGATCACCTTGAATAACAGCCGCCGCAAGGGCAGCCGTCGAGGTATCAAATGCTAATATGGGCTGCTCCGCCTGCTCAACCATGTTGCTTCCCTACTTCCCTGTCATTCAAAGACTGGCACCAGCCTGCGTAGGCTTCTCCGATGCCTTTCAGCCGAATTACCCGCTCTTCGCCGCCCGTATGCTCCAAATACAGCTCTAAGCGCTCCTCGGGCAAAAGCTCTGCGATCAAGCTTGCCCATTCCACAATCGTCACGCCGCTGCCGTAAAAATATTCGTCAAGTCCCAGCTCGTCCGCTTCCTCAAGGGATACGCGATAAACATCCATATGATAAAAGGGCATCTCAGCGCCTTCATATTCTTTGATAATCGTAAAGGTCGGACTGTTTACTATGCCCTGCACGCCGATGGCTTTCGCAAAAAACTGCGAAAACGTCGTTTTCCCCGCACCAAGATCGCCGTCAAGCGCCAGCAGCGTGCCTGGCTTTGCCCATGAAGCAATAAGCGTCGCAAGTGCTTCCGTATCCTTCGTGCTGTTCGCCTTCCACTGTGCTTCTCCAATCGCTGTTTGCATCTTATTCACCCAATTTCATTTCTTAAAATGATTATAGCCTCGCTTGGCAAGGGGCATACACTTGCCCTTGGCAGCAGCTCCGTCAACCTTGGCTGACAATGATGGCTCCAGCACCACTGAAGGCGCCCCCTGCCGCACCTCGCCAACGATATAAAATGGCAAGCCTTCGGCATGGAAAGCTTCGCGTGCTGCCTGCACATCAGCGGCTTCCATTGTGCCTAGCAGCACATAATCCTCGCCGCCATAAAGCATCCACTCCAGAGGATCGATTCCAACATCCGCCGCATAAGCAGCCATACTGCCGCTGCGTGGAAGCATATCTTCCTTAAGCATAAGGCAGCACTGTGAGGCTTCAGCAATCTCCCATGCTTCGCTGGCAAGCCCATCGCTCACATCATTAAGGGAATTACAGCTGCCACGCTCAAGCAGCAAACGTCCCGCACGCAGGGAAGGTGCAGGGCGGCAATGCGCCCCTATGAGCGCTGCCGCTCCACGCACCTCTTCGTGCTGTGCTTGATTTGAAACGCCCGCAGAGCTTGCCGCTTGCAAATAACCAGCAGGCTGTGTCCCACTGGTGTCACTGGTGTCACTGGTGTCACTGGTGTCACTGGTGTCACTGGTGTCACTGGTGTCACTAGCTCCGCCCGTTACACCCGATTCAACTGCCTCGCGCGCCGCCTGCTCTTGCCGCTCCTGCTTACGCGCGAGCAGCAAATGCAGACCTGCCGCCGACAGTCCGACGGCTCCGGTCAGCACAACCGCGTCTCCGGGCTTCGCCCCGGAGCGGCGCAAAGCCCGCCCAGCTTCGACGGCACCCGTCACCGTCACCGCAACAACCAAGTGCTGCGGCGAAGACGTCGTATCGCCGCCAACAATCGCGACGCCGTAATCCGCGGCGCACGCATAAAGCCCATCATAGAGCCGGGCTATCCGCTCCGGCCCATATGCCGCCGGCACGCTCACGGACACGAGCGCATGTCGCGGCACACCACCCATTGCCGCGATATCGCTCACGTTCGCGGCAAGCGCCTTATATCCGACATCCTCATCGGTCATCGTATACGCATTAAAGTGCACCGTCTCCACCATCGTGTCGACGGCCATCAGCAGCTCCAGCGGACCATCCAGCTCATCCGCCATTGCCGCAGGAGCAATGATGGCTGTATCATCGCCAATGCCGAGCGTCACGCCTCTTTGCTGCTGCCATTCAGCGGACTGTCTGCCCGCCGTCCAATGGCTGATGCTTGCAAACTCATCCAAAGCTTAAACCCCTTTGCTAATGAATATCACGCTTCTTGAAGCGGCCGCCCTTCACATCATGAATGTTGCCGACGGCCAGAAAAGCAGCCGGATCAAGCTCCTGCACAATCGATTTCATCTTCGCTTCTTCCAGCCGGGTAATGACGCAAAAAATAATCCGCTTCTGCCCGCCGGTAAAGCCGCCCTCGCCGTGCAAATAAGTGACGCCGCGGCCGAGACGGCTCATAATAGCTGCGCCAATCTCCTGCCAGCTTTCGCTGATAATCCAGACGGCCTTCGATTCCTGGAAGCCTTCAATCGTAATGTCAATCATTTTGAATGCTATGAAATAAGAAAATAGCGAGTACATCGCCCGATCCCAACCGAATACAAAGCCGGCGCTGCACAATATAAAAAGATTAAAAAACATCACGACCTCGCCTACTGAAAACGGCAGGCGCTTATTGCTCAAAATCGCAACAATTTCCGTCCCGTCCAGCGATCCGCCAAAACGGATAACGAGTCCAACCCCAGCGCCCAATATGACACCGCCGAAAATAGCGGCCAGCACATATTCGCTCGTAATCGCCTTCACCGGATGCAGCAAAAACGTGCCCAGCGACATGACGCTAACGCCGTATAAAGTCGATAAAGCAAAGGTTTTGCCGATTTGCTTATACCCTAGCAGCAGGAAAGGAAGATTCAATAAGAACAAAAACAAGCCGAGCGGCAGCCCCGTAAAATAGGATACGATAATGGAAATGCCTACAATTCCGCCGTCGATAATATGGTTCGGCACCAGAAAAATCTCTAAAGCTACAGATACCAACGCAGCCCCAATTGTAATAAATAGAATTCTGCGAATAATATCCAGCTTGGATAAAGTATGATGCTGCACACCCATATGTAACAAAGCTCCCCCTTTATACATCTATCCCCATATTACATGAAGATAGAGAAGATTCAAAGAGAAAGCAAAATCCTCCTGCCCTCTCCGCCTGTTATAAGCGGAAAATGCAAGAGGATTTGAAGTTAGCCAATAACCGCGAAGGTTTGTACTCCTGCCGGAATGAACGCCGTACGGAACAATACGCCATTCGAGTTGTACAAACGAATCGTGTAAGACACCGTTGTCAGCGTCTGAATCTGGTTAAACCTGACGACACCGAAGCGGTCAAATGAGGAAATCGCAACGACATTATTGCCTCTAAACAGACGGGCGAAAAAACCAGTCGTATTAAACGGCACTCCATTGTTCGTAACCCATACGACCGTCAGACGGTTAAAGGTTGGGCCTCCGCTTTGAAGCCTCTTCGTCCGCTTTACCTTGCTGATTACTTTTCCGGTGCCCTTAGGACCGAGAAACGGGGGGATCATTTTCTTAGACATTACAACACTCCTTTATGTGCTTGTCGCCCTAACAGCTTATGCAGCATATGGAATGCTCGTATAGTCAAGCCCCCAGCCTAACGAACCCAATTAAATCCTTGCTTGGTTACAGCTTTGCGGGAAAAAGCTGCCTTAATGCACAACAGAGCTTCGGCATGCGATTACAGCTCTTTGACAATCGTCAAATACATGTCGTCCTTAAGCTCAATTTCAATAGGAGCTGCTGCACGCGAACCATCGGCTTCACGAATAATACGTACGCGTGGACGATGCAAGGCCAGCTCATTGTTCGCTGTAACGACGGCAGTCTGTCCAGAGCTGAGCAGCAGCGTCGTCGCCACCGGATAAATGGAAATATGGCGGCAAAAAAGTTTAATCAACTCAAAATCAAAGTATGTATTGCCTGCTGCGAATAAAAATTCGATGGCTTCCGTTGGCGTATATCTTTTGCGATAGGGCCGCGGGGAAGTCAGTGCATCATATACATCGGCAAGCCCGACGATTTGAGCGAACATATGAATATCATCATGCTTCAGCCCGCGCGGATAACCCGAGCCGTCATAGCGCTCATGATGCTGCAGCGCACAATGGGCCGAAACGAGGGAAATATCATGATATTTCCGTAAAATATCGAAGCCCTCCATTGCATGCGACTGCATGATTTTGCGATCTGCTGCGGATAGCGGCCCTTTAGTCGCCAGCATCGGCTGAGGCAGCTTCGTCATGCCGATATCAAACAACAGCGCGCCAATGCCCAAATCCTCCAGTTGATTGCGATTGAACCCTTTGGCAATGCCAATAACGCCTGCGAGCACCGCTACATTGACCGAATGCTGAAACAAATAGGCATCCGCCGAATGAATGCTGGACAAGTTGACCGCCATGTTTGGCCGGCTCGCCAAATCCTGCATAATGGACCCGAATACTGAACGAAAGGTCCGGCCAATGTCTGGGGCAATCGTCCTCCCCTTCAGGGCCGGTTCTTTGAACGCATCCATCGTTGCGGAAACCGCTTCTGCCGCTTTTTTGCGCGTCTCGTCGCGAATGCTGTCCTCGGGCATAATGTCCTCTGTGTCCTTATCTTCAATAAACACAAAATCATAGCCCATATTTTCAAGCCTATTAATAAAACGGTCATTCATCTCCACGCCTGCGCCGAGCAGCACGCTGCCGTTATCCTGAAAAATAGTTTTGGCAAGCCTGTCCCCCGGCTGCACCATGCCAATCTGAACTTTTCTCATTTCCTTGTTTCCCGCCTTTAACCATGATAACGCTAGTAATCGGCATCTTTCATTTGGTCGCTATCATCCATGCATTCATTAAAGCAATTTTCAAAAAAATGATATACTTGCTAGTTTGCGGGCAAACGTCCGGCAAGCAGTTTCTCAAGACTAGGTGCTAATTGCAGAAAATTACGAAACTGCTCATATTGCTCCCATTTTTTTGTCTGTATGCCCGAATCGCCGCGAACCGCTCGAATGAGCAAATTTTTGGGCGTATGCTCCGGATCAACAAACTCCAGCATTTGAACTTTATAACCCAGCACCTCAAGCAGTGTGCCACGGGCCGCATCGGTTGCAATAGCCGCAAAACGTTCTTTTAATAAGCCTTGCGATAAAATAGGGACCAAAACGTCACTGCTCACCTGCTTAAACAACTCATGCTGGCAGCAAGGCACGGACATAATGACCGAGGCTCCCCAGCCGACGGCCTTGGCAAGCGCAGCATCGGTAGCCGTGTCGCATGCATGAAGCGTTACAACCATATCCGCTTCGCTTACACCTTCATAATCGGCAATATCGCCCACCATAAATGACAGTTTATCATAACCAAGCGTATGTGCAAGCTCCGAACAAAAAGTGATGACATCTGCCTTCAAATCAAGGCCGACAATGCGAATATCCCGTTTCTGCTCTACCGCCAGCAGATGGTACAGGGCAAACGTCAAATACGACTTGCCGCAGCCAAAATCGATAATGGTCAGCGGCTTGTCCTGCGGAAGCTGAGGCAGCACATCGGAAACCATTTCCAGGAAGCGATTGATCTGCCGGAACTTATCCTGCTTTTTCGCATGGACCTTGCCTTCCGGCGTCATAATGCCCAGCTCCACCATAAACGGAGCCGCCTGCCCTTCCGCAATGACGCGCTGCTTCTGGCGGTTGTGCTGCTGCTCGGTGCTCGCCGCACTAGCGGTTGGCGGCTTTCTGAGCAAAGTCGGCTTGCCTTTCTTGCTCAGAAGCAGCTGTATATCTGCTTCCTGCGTTTTGAGAAGCGCCTGGCGATATTGCTCACCGAGCAGCTCGATCAGCTTTGGCCCCGCATCTTCCGGAAGCCAATTATTATGTATAACCTTATTCGCATAATGAGCTTCAAATTGATAATGAAGACCATTTTTCAACTGTACGGGACGAATGATGATTTTGGGCGCTGCGTCTCCATCCTTGCGGCGAAGCTGGCTCAGCGTTCCCTGCAAAAGCCCGCCCGTTTCTGTCAGGCGGCATATGTCCTGCTGCCACTGTTCTGTCATTGCTATTGCTCCATCTCCAGGCTGTTAAGCCCTGTTCTGATTTCCTCTATCGGCAAGCCGCCAGCCGCAAGCTTGTCTTCCTCAAAAGGAAGCAGCCGTATATAAAACGCGGCAACCTCGCCTTTGTCCACTGCGCCGTCCTCAAGCAGCTCGTACCAAATATTTTCAGCGAGCGCAAAAGCGCCCTCTGCTTCATGCCATTCAGCTACCAGAAGCTTCGTTCGAGAGGGCAGCTCGTATGGCGATAGCTTGCCGAGTAGGTTCACTGCTTCTTCGCTCGAGTCTGTAAGCGTCGGCGGCGCGTCGATGAGTGAAAGACGCATAAACAAGTGCAAGGCCTTTAAGCTGTGCGCGAAGCTTTCTGCTTCTTTGCCCAAATCCTCATATAGCTCTGCCTCCTGCTTGAACAAAATCGCGATTGCCTGAAGGTTGTCCGTCTCTACGATGCCGTTCTTCGTCATTACCGCGAGCAGATCCTCATCTGACAACGTACGAATCAGCTTCCCGCTTAGCCCAAACCTGCGGTCCAGCAGCTCGTCAATGACGACAAGCGCCTCCTCTTGCTTCAGCTCTCGCCTTAGCTGCATCACTTGTCCGACCGCTTCCGTCATCTGCTCAATCATACGCATAAAATAATCCCGTTGAAACATCGCTCCATGCCCCTTTCACTAGCCTCTATCTGCCTAACCATGATTTAGCTTGAACGATGAATGCCACTGCGAGAAAGGTTAGTCCAACCTATAGCCGAGCAATAAAGCTGCTGATTGCCTCTGCGCATGCTTCCGGCTGCTCCAGCATGCTCATGTGGCCGGCATCTGAAAGCAGCACCTGCGTGATGGAGGGGCCTTCAAATAACAAGGTCCGCTCCGGTGGAACGATTTGGTCGCCTTCCCCGGCAAGCAGCAGTACAGGCAGCTTGGCCTCACGCAAAATGCTCGTCCGATCAGGCCTTGCCTTCATTCCGGATGCCGCAGCGATCGCTCCTGTTCCACCCGTCTGATAGCCAATCGCCTTCACTCGCGCTACCTTGCTAGGCAGCCTGTCCAAGTTATCTGGAGCGAACAGCTTTTGCGACATGCCATCAATAACCTGCTCCAGCTGGCCCTGCTTGATTAAATTTATCGTATTGTCCCGATTGTCCTTCGCGGCCTCGCTGTCGGCTAGAGCTGTAGAATGCACAAGCCCGAATGCCGCCAACTGATCCGCATACCGCTCTGCAAAAGCCAATGTAATGTAGCCGCCAAGCGAATGGCCGATAAGGCACACTTTATCTATGCGAAGAGCTTCAAGAATAGCGTAAAGATCATCTGCATACAATTCCATAGTAGCTTCAAGATCGGCGGCAGCTGAGGATAGGCCATGACCGCGCAAGTCAGGAATGATCAAGCGCGACTGCTGCGCAAGCATCGGTGCAACCTCTTCCCAATAGGCTGAGCTGCCGCAGTAGCCATGCAGCAATACAAGCACGGGAGAGGGGTGGCCTGCCTCCGGATCTTCTGTTGCTCCAGCCTGCCATTTCAACGCTTCTGAATCGTAAAAGCTGAGCTCGGTGCCTTCCTCAAGCATCAGCTTTTGATTCGCCAGGGAAACCCAATTAGCCAAAATAAACACGCTCCTCTTCTGTCCATTTCAATAGGCGTTTGCTGCCGGGCCATGCTTGCGCTATCGCTGCTGCCAACTGCTCCGCCATTCGCATGACGTGATACAGCGATGTCGTCTGAATCGTTATATAAGGCTTGTGGCTTATTGCATTCACAACGCCTGCAATGCTGTAATGTCCGACGGGAGGTAGCCTTCGGCCCGTTGCCGCTCCCGGCTGGAGGGGACCCGCTATCGCCAGAAAGGTCCCAACCGACTGCGGCTTGCCGAGACAAGCATCAATCGCAATGACGACTGCACGATTTTCAGCCTTGAGAACTGCCTGTTCCACTGCATGGGCGTCACACGGCTGCTCCATTGTGCCGATTACATCCTCCCAGCCCTGCTCCCGCAGCAGCGTGCCGACGAGAGGCCCAAAGCAATCTCCTGTCGAACGGTCTGTACCAATACATACGAAGGAAATATCGCTTCTATTCGGGTACTGCCTGGCAATCGGAGCCAGAAATTCAGCAATTTCGAGATTGAAACGATTTGACTGCCCCATCTTCCTGCTCCTTTAAGCTAACCTGCTTATTCCAATTTATCTGCGTTCCTTCATGCTCTACTTTATAATTACCCATCCTGCTATTAATTGTATCGGATTTATCGGTTCTATTCAATTTATCTGATGCCCGTCCTTAAATTATGTTACAATGACGGCATTAGTATGAAACAGCAGGCGCATGCATTCATGCCCTGAATGATGAAGGAGGATTTACCCATGCTTGATCTTGAACAGCAAACGCCGCAAAATATTGAATTTATGATTGATACCATCAAAACAAAATTAAAGATGGCTTCGGCTGCCGCTATGCAGGCTTCCCATTTCAATATTACGCAATACGAAGACATTAAGGAACTGTATGAGGTCGTTGCAGGCAAAGAAAAATTCAGTATCAGTGAAGTTGAAGCCCTTGTATCAGAGCTAGGCAAGCTAAGGAACAAGTAGTACAGCCCTTCAAGTAATACCATTAAAATACATTATATTACACCCTTCGACAACACAAGAAAACCGGTGCACTCGCAAGAGCTGCCCCGGTTTCTTTGTGTTATTCTTCTGTCGTTTCGGATTCCTTGACTGCTACAGCTGCTGCTGCTTCAAGGGACAGCGAAATGGCTACTTGTTTCTGCTCGCCTTTCAGGAAGAACGCAAGGCGCTCGAGTTTCTCAGCAAGTTCAGCACCGCTGAGCGTTGTGTTCAAGTTGTAGTTGAACTGATCTGCTGGAAGCTTAAGCTCCTGCTGAGCGTAAGAAGGCTGTCCTCTCCATCCACGTTCAAATCCACCCGATTGTGAAGACAAATGATCAGGAACCGGATAGAACTTGTCCGATTTATTTACAACCCGCTCGTAGATACGGAGTTTCTTAAGGAGCATGTAATACTGAGCGGAATGTTTGAAATCCCAAGCTTCACGAATATCCTTAAGCGTATAATCCATTTTCCACCTTTTCAGCTTTTCCACTTGCTCATCTGAATTCAACTGCAAAAAATCATCTAACGGCATAATAGTTTCCGGCATATAAACTCCTCCATCTAATTGTAATGTTGACGATCACAATAAAACATTAGTAACGTAAATACTATTTTTAATCATATAAAAAATACCATAATTTTTTACACATTTCAAATTAATTATTTCACAGATTAAAAGCTGGCTCTCAATCCCCTCAGGATTAAAAGCCAGCTTCAAGGTTCAGCCTATATTATTCAGTTTGCAACCCAAGGGAAAACAGGAACTTTTGAAAGCTTGCTTTTCCAGCATCGTTGCGTTTGTATACCCCTGCGTCCTTCAGCACATCGAGGAACTTTGCGCCCGTCTGAGCCTCTACATGCGCCTGAGCTTCGTTCTCTGAGCAAGAAGTTCCATAAGACGCTACCAGCTCTCTAATCCACTCTGCATGCTTGTGAAGCGGATGAGCGCTTTCCTGAAGGGCAGCATCCATCGTCGCCTCTCCAGTCAAGTAAGCGGCAATTTGACCGAGCTCCGTTGCCAGTCTGCCTGGCAGAACAGCAAGACCCATCACTTCGATCAGGCCGATATTTTCTTTTTTGACATGATGCAGGTGCTGATGGGGATGAAAAATCCCGTCGGGATGCTCGTCGCTTGTCCGATTGTTCCGAAGCACAAGATCAACCTCGTACTCGCCATTGTCGCGCAGCCTCGCTATTGGTGTAATCGTATTATGCGGCGTCGGTGCCGCATCCAAAGCACCTGCGGTAAAGGCGAGGACATCCGCATCCGCATCGCTGTAACCGCGCCAAGCATCAAGCAGGCTGCAGGCCGCCTTCAGCACATCGGCTTTCGAAGCACCGTTAATCCTCACAACGGACATTGGCCAGCTTACGATACCGTATTTGACGCCTGGCAGCTCTGGATTAACGAAGCTTGCTTCCACACCTGCCGCTTCCATCGGAAACGTATGACGACCTGCCTGAAAGTGGTCGTGACTCAGAATCGAGCCGCCGACAATCGGCAAATCAGCATTGGAGCCGATAAAATAATGCGGATACAGCTCGACGAAATCGAGCAATCTCGCAAACGAGGAATGCGAAATCGCCATCGGCTCATGCACGCCCTTGAATACAATGCTGTGCTCGTTGTAATAAACATAAGGCGAATATTGAAAATACCATTGCTCTGCCTGCAAGGTCAGCGGCAGGACGCGCAGATTTTGCCGCGCGGGATGATCCGCGCGTCCGGCGTAGCCTACATTTTCAGCACATAACAGGCACAATGGATATTTGGCTTGCGGCAGCGTCTTAAGCAGCGCAATTTCCTTCGGATCCTTTTCCGGCTTGGACAGATTGATCGTAATCTCCAAATTGCCGTAATCCGTATCGTACAGCCAATATTTGTTTTTGCGAATGCGGTCCATGCGGATGTAGTTGGAATCGATATTCAGCTTATAGAAGGCATCCGTCGCCTTGGAAATGCCCTCTGCTTCTGCCGTCCGATCGAAAGCAGCTACCGTTTCAGAGGGGCGCGGCATGAGCAAGCCCATAATACGCGCGTCCAGCAAATCGCGATAAGTCGTAATATTTTCCTCAATCAGGCCGATGCTGTAGCCATAATCGAGCAGCTCCTCCAATATCGAAACCGCGCTATCCAGCTGCTCCTCAGCTACTTCCCCTTCATACGGCTCCGTAAAGCCGAACAAATCAAGCAGCGCATTGCGGGCAGCATGAATGTCCAGCTTGTGAAGCAAGCCTTGGCGGTAAGCAAAACCAATCAGTCTTTCAATATTTACAAGCGCCTTCGCCGTATTTGCGGCGACTGTCTGGCTGTCTGTCATGCGAAAACCGCTCCTTCCTCTTGCTCTTACTCCTGTGCTTTACCTTTGTAGCCTTGCGGATTCGCGACATGCCAGTTCCAGGCGCTGCGAATAATGTCCTCCAGCTTGTCGCGCTTCGGATTCCAGCCCAGTTCATTGCGGGCACGATCCGATGCCGCTACCAATACGGCTGGGTCACCCGTCCGGCGCGGCTCAATGACAGCCTTGATCTCGCGTTCGGTTACGGAGCGCGCAATATCAATCACTTGCTTGACGGAGAAGCCTTGTCCGTTGCCGAGGTTGTAAATCGAGCTGTCCGCACCCGTACGCAAACGTTCTACAGCAAGCACGTGCGCGTCGGCCAGATCGCTGACATGGATATAGTCGCGGATGCAAGTGCCATCCTCTGTTTCATAATCTTCGCCAAACACGGAAATATGCGGGCGTTGTCCAAGCGCTGCCTGCAGCACGATAGGAATAAGATGCGATTCCGGATTGTGGTCCTCGCCGATCAGGCCACTCTCATGTGCGCCAGCTGCGTTGAAGTAGCGCAAGGATACGAATTTCAAACCATGCGCGACGTCGAACCATTTCATCATTTTTTCCATAGCCAGCTTCGTTTCGCCATAGGCATTGGTCGGCAGCGTACGGTCATATTCGTCGATTGGCACGTTTTCCGGCTCGCCATAGGTGGCCGCTGTGGATGAGAACACAATTTTAAGCACGTTGTGCTCAATCATTTTCTCAAGCAGGCATAATGTGCCATAAACGTTGTTATGATAGTATTTTCCTGGGTTTTGCATGCTTTCCCCTACGAGCGAATTAGCTGCAAAATGAATGACGGCATCAATGCTGTTTTCCTTGAATACCGTTTCCAGAAAATCCTTATCGCGCAAATCGCCAACGTACAGCTTTCCGCCCGTTACCGCCTCGCGATGTCCCTGCTCCAAATTGTCGACCACAACGATTTCTTCGCCGCGCTCTTTAAGCGATGCTACGGCATGCGAACCAATATATCCTGCTCCACCTGTTACCAATACTGCCATTGTATTATCCCTCCCATATTTGCTTGCATATAAGCGTTCACGGCTATCACCGTCCTCCGGCGAAAAAGCTGCCGTATCGAGGGTGAAATTAAGCCGCTCCACTCGTTTCAGACGATAAGACTGCTTAAGCCTGTTGCTGTTGCTTAAACCAACTGTTCAACGCCATTGCCGATGCTGCATACGTAGAAATCCGCTACAAGCCCGGTTTCCGCCGTGTATTCCTCGCCCACTTGCTGTTTGAAGCTCTCGATGCTGTCTTCATGAACGAGCGATACGGTACAGCCGCCGAAGCCTGCGCCTGTCATGCGCGAGCCAAGCACACCATCTACTTTGCGAGCCGCAGCTACCATCGCATCCAGCTCCGCTCCTGTTACTTCATACAAATCGCGCAGCGAGTCATGCGAACCGTTCATCAGTCGGCCGAACAATGCGAGGTCATCTTTTTTAAGAGCTTCCATCGATTGCAATACCCGGTCGATCTCCTCGACAACATGCTGCGCGCGATGGCGGACGATATCTTCTTTGATCAGATGCTTGTTTGCATTAAACTGCTCCAGGTTAATTTGACCAAGTAGCGTCAGCTCAGGGAATGCCTGCTTCAATTCCTGAACAGCTTGCTCGCATTGGCTCCGGCGCTCATTATAAGCGGAATCCACTAATCCACGGCGCTTGTTCGTGTTGCCGATTACGAGTTTGTAGCTGCCTGATTGGAACGGAATGAGATCATAGTCCAGCGTATCGCACATGAGCAAAATCGCGTGATCCTTCTTGCCGTTTGCCACAGCAAATTGGTCCATAATGCCGCATTGCACACCATTGAATTCATTTTCCGATTTTTGCGAGAGCAGCGCAATTTGCACCTTGTCGATCGGCTGTTTTTCAAGCGTCAGCAAAGCATAAGCCGTGACCACTTCGATGGAAGCCGAAGAGGATAGTCCTGCTCCGTTCGGAATTTCCCCATGATACAGCAGATCATAGCCGGATGTGTAGCTCACGCCGCGCTGCTGCAATTCATGAACAATCCCTTTCGGATAGTTCATCCAGTCATCCGCTTCGTCATAAACGATATTTTCAAGGTCGAATTCCCGGCTCATTGGAAAATTCGTCGTTGCCAGTCCGAGCTTGCGGTCTCCGCGCGCACGAATGAGCAGCGTAGTGCCAAACGTTAAAGCAGCCGGAAAAACGTAACCGCCGTTATAATCGGTATGCTCGCCAATCAGATTCACCCGGCCTGGAGCATGAAATACTTGAATGGAGGAGGCGTCTCCACCAAATTGTTGGATAAATTTCTGTGTAAGCTCTTGAACATTGGCCACTTGCAATCACGTCCCTTTTTATCGTCTATTGTAATTTGATGTAAGGCGATGTCTTCCTCTTCAGTATAGCGCAAGGCAAGCGGCAATTAAAATGGCGCAAAGTGCTATTTACATGGATATATGTGACTTTCATATCGATCTAAAGACATGCTATGATTATTAAAATCCGCATATAAAGCAGTCTTTATTCCCAATTGCAGGCAGGTGTAATGAATGAACAGACCAGAGAACTACAAAGTCGCCTCAAGCCCTATGATCATCGAAAATGATCTGCTGCACGTATTGTTCGCAGGGGAAAGCCAGACGAAGCCCGCGCATCGCTTGGGCCCGAAAGTATATGATTTTTATTTGATGCATGTTGTGCTTGAAGGCAGCGGCATCTTCATTTGTGGCGACAACCGCTACGAGCTGCGGGCAGGGCACACGTTTCTGATTGAACCGGAGCAGCTTGTCAGTTATGAATCAGATATTCAGAACCCTTGGCGCTACCGCTGGGTTGCCTTTAGGGGCACACTGGCAGGAGGGCTGCTCGAAGCTGCAGGCTTATCCGTGGCACAGCCTATCGTTGATACTGGCAGCAGCAGGCGGCCAGCCGTGCTGTTTCATCATATCTTCCACATTTTCCGCTCGAATGAGGCGGCTGCGCATTTGAAGGCAAATGGCTATCTGCAGCTGCTGCTCGCTGAATACAGCGCCGTTATGAGCGATACCGCTCGCGGCAAAGCGTTGATGGCCGATGAAGAGGGAGAGCAATTGCTCCAAAAAATGATCCATTATTTATCGACGCAATATGCCCATCCTGTTTCCATTGAGCAGATGGCAGAGGCGCTTGGCTACAATCGCGCTTATTTATCGCGGTTTTTCAAACGCAAAACGGGAACGACGCCCGTCACCTTCCTGCTCAAGCTGAGAATAGACAAGGCTAGACAGATGCTTCGAGAGCGTGGAGAGCTGACGATTGAGCAAATTTCCGCTTCTGTCGGGCTGCAGGATGCGCTTTATTTTTCCAAGCAATTTCGGCGTTTTTATAATCAATCCCCTACCGCGTACCGCGAAGCGATGCGCAGCCAGAAAGAATAGCGGGCAAGCCGCATTCCTTGTAATACGGAGAGACTGTTATGGGACATATTAGTGGTACGGCAATTCAATAGATAAGCAATGGTTTCTGATAGCGCCATTTAAAATCAAATGAACAGGAGCTGTGCCTCAGATGAAGGAGCTGCATACAGGCAGTCTGTATTGGCCTACCACCTTAAATTCCCCGGCAGATTATCCGAGTATTACCTCGAACAAAAAAGTGAAGGTTGCCATTGTCGGCGGCGGTATGTCGGGTACCATTTGCGGCTATATTTTGGCAAAAGGCGGCATTGAGGCAGTGATGCTTGAACGGGGAAGCGTAGCAGGCGGCAGTACGTCGGCCAACACGGGCTTGCTCCAGTTTTCCAATGATATTATGCTGTCGGAGCTCGCTGACCAAATCGGTGAATACGATGCTGTTCGGTTCTATCGCGGCTGTCTGGATGCCGTGCGGCAGCTTGGGGAAGTTGCGGCGCAGCTTCCCGTTGATGTCGGCTTCATTCCAAGAAGCAGCCTATACTATGCAACTTCTGAGCAGGATTTGCCGATGCTGCGAAAGGAATATGAGATGCTGCGCAAGCACGGATTTGACGTCATTTTCCTGGAAGCGGACGATATTTCCCGGCAATTTCCTTTCCGCAAACCAGGTGCTATTATGACGCAGGGGGATGCCGAGGTTAATCCGTTCCAGTTCGTGCAGGGCGTCTCTGCCGCAGCGGTGGAAGCCGGGCTGCAAATCTTTGAGCATACCGACATCGTAAAGCATGAACGCTCTGCCGAAGGCAGACAGTTGCTGCGTACGGCGGGCGGCTGGGAAATCGAGGCGGAGCATGTGATTTTCGCTATTGGCTATGAGCCTGAGGAGCTGCACGGCCAGCTTGTCAAAGCTGACATTAACCGCTCCTTTGCCGCCGTTACCGGCGTTCAGGGCGATGCGAAGCTGCGGGCCAATTGGCCGGGGCAATGTCTGATTTGGGAAACGGCACGCCCCTATTTATACTTGCGCACGACGGTGGATGGCCGTATCGTCGTTGGCGGACTGGACGAAAAGACCGAAGCGCCGATTGAGAGCGAGAAGCTAAGGCGCAAGCGAACCGATAAGCTGCTGGAAAAAATAACGGCATTGTTTCCCATGCTGGATCAGCCGCTGGAATTTGAATGGAGCGCCACATTCGGCGAATCCCGTGATAATTTGCCCTTTATCGGTGCTGATCCGAAAATACCCGGCGTCTATTATTGCCTAGGTTACGGCGGCAATGGCACCGTCTACAGCATGATGGCTGCCTATATGCTGCGGGACATGATTAATGGCGAGGAGCATCCGCTCGCCAGCATCGTGCGCCTTGACCGTCCTTCCTTATTAAAGGTTTAAGCAGGCTTGCATCCCTGTCATATAGTGTGCTTATATACACAACTATATAGAAAAGAAGGGCATCGCCAATCGGCGGAGCCCTTCTTTTCTATCATGATGTAAACTTTTTTTGATATAACCATTAAATATCGGCAATATGCACAGCGCCTTGATTGCGGAATACAGATTCCGCAATTGAAAGCCGCGCCAGCTTCGGTCCGCCCTCTTTGTCCATCATCGTATGGCTTTCATCCGTCTCCACGACGACGATGATGCTCCCTGCACGAATCGCTTCCCGGCTTTCATCCTCGGCTTTATCCAGACCGAGCGCTCTGAGCGCGTGACTAACGCCATCATCGTCTGAAATAAAATTAGTCGCCAGCAAGCCATCCGTTGTCATTGGCACCGCGCTCCAGCCACCAGCTCCGGTCATGCCAGTCGCAGGCATTACAGCGGCAGCAGCAATCGTCGTTCCCTCATCCATCATACGGCTTCCATTCGTGCGCGCCAGTTCCATGACCTCATCGGCATGGATATCGGTTTCCGCTTCAATTCGGCGGGAATGCTCGCCATCCTTAGCAATGATTTGAAGCTCCCCCGGTACGAATCCGGCTTGCTCCAATGCGGCAACCGTATCAATCACTTCTTGTTCCGTCTTGAAAATCCCCAGCTTCTTAGCCATTAGAATCTCCTCCTAAACCTGATTGAGATTACAAAAGCCTGCTGATTCCGGCTAATGATGTGTATGCCATATTTCAGCTGGCTTCATCCGAGCGCTCTTAGAATAGTTATACCCTCAGCGGCAACGAATCAATCGCAATGTTGCAGATTCGCCGTCCGGTTGTTGTACAACAAACACTTTCAAGGTATGATGGAGGGAAGTGAAAAGGAAATCGGACAAGCAGGGGGCAAGGCGATGATTCATCGAGTGCTTCGCTATCCCGCGCAGTGGGATTGGCAAATGCTGCAGCTCGAAAGGCAGCATGCGGAGATCGGGCAGAAACTGCCCAAACGCAAGGACAACAGAAAAAATAATGAAAGCCTCCTTGCCGCGCGGCCATATCCTGTTCAGGCGGGAAGCGGTGCCGATTCGCAAAAGCTGGAGGCGAAGCTGCTGCTTCCTGAATGCGCCTCCTGGCTTGAGGAATGCGACGGACGGACGACGAATCAAATTACGGTTGCCCCAGCAACTGAGCATGGCCCGCTTGTGCATGGCACACTGATGATCCAAATTTCGGATGTGCAAACGGATATACAGCCGTTTCACTTCTGGGTATCGGGCAAGCGGCTTGTGACGATGCATGAGGATATGCGGCTAGCTATACGCTTTCAGGCAGATGATGTAACGAGCAGGCTGGAAACGTGCGATACTGCTCCGGAAGCCTTGCTTGTTATGCTCGGCGTTATTTTAGGCCCTTTCCACGAAGGGCTGGATGGCTTTGAGAATCGGCTTGGCGATCTTGAAAATAATATGCGCAGCGCCAATCGTACCGGCTTGATGGACACCATCATTGAAAGGCGATATGACTTGCTGCATTGGAGCCATCTTTTTACGCCCGTTCGCGAGCTTCACGGCTCGGTGAAGGAAGCTTTTCTCGATGGGATTATGGAAAATGAAGCCTACAAGCGCATTACTCACAAGCTGGAGCGAATTGATACGCTGCTCAAGCATTATTCGCTGGAGATCGATACGCTCATTTCAATGGACGATGCAATTTCCAACTTCCGTGGCAATGATATTATGAAGACGCTGACGATCTTCACCGTGATTTTCACTCCAGCTACGGTCATTTCTGCCCTTTGGGGTGTGAATTTGGAGCCGCTGCCCTGGGACAAAACCTGGTGGGGCTTTACGATTCTTTGCGCCTTCATAATCGGCATTACCATACTCATTTACGTTTGGCTTTGGAAAAAAGGCTGGACTGGCGATATGCTGATTGGCCGTGGCGGCTCAGGCAAGCTGGCTGCCACTCGTTCTGACCGACACAGCCGCAAGAAGTATAAGGAAACGCTTGCGGATGAAGACAGCGGGCGGAGCCCTTCTTCGGAGCGTACATCATCTGCCAAGACGGCCTCACAGGAGCAGGCTGCGCCCGCAGCGAAGCCATTGACTAGATCACGCCGCTTGTAGCTCAACATGATTTATTATGAAATAAGCCCCTCCACTGCTCGCTATTTCGGCGAATATGGAGGGGCTTTTATTAATTTTATAGCTTAGCTCTATTCCTTCAACAAAGCGGCTAATCAATACGAGGGCAAACGTACAGGAAGACCCGATTTCGCCGATTGGTTAGCCGCAACTGTAATTTCCTGCGTCCGCAACGCATCCGCATAGGTCGAACGAATGAGCGAAGTGTCGCCGGTGCGAACGGCATGCAGAAAAGCTTCATTTTCAAGCTGATAAGGATCGCCCTTGTTTATGTACTCCGTTTTGCAGCTGGCTTCGATATCAATGAGCCCATGATGTCCAAGCTCCAATACCCCTTTATCCGTATAAATGTGCAGTCCGGCACGATCCCCAGCGCTAAGGGCACAGGTATTGCTGATAGAAGCTACTGCGCCGCTCGCCAGCTTGAAGGTAGCCGTTCCAATATCGGGAACCTCAACGCCTTCTTCCTTGCCTGCCATAATCCGGTTGCCATACGCGGCATAAACCTCCGTCACATCACCGAGCAAATAACGCAGCAAATCGACAATATGCGTCGTCTGCTCGACAAACTGACCGCCAGAGCCTTCCATTTTTCTCCACCAGCCGACACCTGGCATACCGCCCATCCAGCTCCCAATAGCCATAGCAGCCAGCCTGTCCGCCAGCAGCTCTTTCGCTTTATCCGTGCCATCCATATAGCGGAAATGATAGCCGACTGACGTAATCAGGCCGCTAGCCTGAACAGCTTGTCCAATAGCTGCCGGTGTTTCGATGTCAACACCAAGCGGTTTTTCGACAAGAAACGGAATTTCGCGCTTTACCAGTTCGTTTTCAATCTCGCCATGAGCAAACGGCGGGACACAAATATAGACGGCATCCAGCTTCCGGTCATCGAGCATATCGGAAACGTTTTCATAACCGCGTGCATCTGTAAACGGCTTAGCCGCATCGTCTGCCTTCTGCTTGCTTGTAGCCACTAATGCGGCTACGTTGACACCTTCCATACGCGCCAGTTTTTCAGCGTGCATCTTTCCAAACCAACCTGTACCGATAACACCAATCTGCAAAGCCATGTGCAAGCTCCCCTCGTAAAACTTTTTCCTGTTATTATAACGGCGTAAGCCCGCCTACGTCCATTGTTACTTTGCCAAATTTATTTGCCAGAGCTTGGCCCAAGCGGTTGCGCAGTCGCCCAGCCATTCATATGCTACAACATCAGCTGCCCACTTGCAGGCGGCATTTAGGCAGAAACTTCTTGCGCTGAGGCGCAACCTGGAGCGGAGGTCGGGCAATGGCAACTTTGAAAAAAAACAACCGGGAGTCGCAGCAGCTGGACACTCGGACTGCTTTATTTTTGGCTGCGGTATGCGGTCAAACGTATTTGCAATTTACGAATCCAAGCGGGCTGTTTCTTGTGCCGCGCAATTATACGCTGCTCGGGACATTCAAAGCCCGAGCCTACGACCAGACGGAGGAAGCGTTCGGCTTCCTGCTGATGTCGGAGCAGTCCTCCGTGCTCGCATTCCGCGGCTCTGGCTCCGCCGTCGATTGGGTATCGGATTTTATCGCCCAGCAAACGCCCTATCGTCCAGTGAAAAATGGCGGTTATACACATAAGGGCTTCACTGATATTTATATGTCTGCCCGCGATCAAATATTGGCGCTTATCGAGCAGGTGCCCGCTGATAAGCCTCTGTTTATAACGGGCCATAGTTTAGGTGGCGCTTTGGCTACGCTTGCAGCTGCCGATATAGCCGCGAATACTGAAATAAAATCGCCGATCGTTTATACGTTCGGGGCGCCGCGGGTCGGCGATCCTAAATTTGTGCGCAATTACAACCATCTTGTTGGCACTCATTGGCGTTTTCAAAACGAATATGATATCGTTCCCCATCTCCCAACCCTTGTGTACCAATCGCCACAAACAAAAAAAACGTATTATTACTTGCATGTAAAGGGTGAGGTCAAGCGCTCGTTCAGACTCGGCTCGGTTGCTGCCAATCATGTGCTTCCGAGCTATTTTAACGATCTATATGTAGAAGAACCTATCTTCGCACTGGCCATCTGTTCGGAGCCGCCTGGCTGGTGCCCGCTGCTTACGCAGTAGAACAAGCACAAAGAAGCTTGGCAGCAGGCAGATGCGAACGCATCCATCTATTGCCAAGCTTCTTTGAACGTTTAGGACGGCAGCATATAAAGCAGAATGGCGAAGAAATGCAGCACGGACCCGCCAAGCACGAACATATGCCATACCGCATGATGATAAGGAAACGCCCGCCACATATAAAATACGGTTCCCACCGTGTAGAGCAGCCCACCTGTAATGAGCAGTTGCAGGCCACCAGGTGCCAAATGGCTCGTAAGCGGCTTCCAGGCGAAAACGATCAGCCAGCCCATGGCCAAATATACGATAGTTGAGGTAAATAAAAACTTTGAAGCGAAAAAAGCTTTAAATACGACACCAACAAGTGCGAAGCCCCAAACGATGCCGAATAGAGCCCACCCTAACGTCCCCTGAACAATATGCAGTAAAATGGGCGTATACGTCCCGGCAATAAATACATAAATAAAGGAATGGTCCAGCGATTCAAAAACACGCTTCGCCTTGCCCTCTGGAAAACTGTGCACCAAGGTTGATGCGGCATAAAGCAGCAGCATCGCTGTTCCATAAATCGTAAAGCTGACCACATGAGAAGCTGTCCCCTTCTCCACTGCAAATACGATTAAAATAACGAGTGCAGCAATGCTAAGTGCAGCTCCAATGCCATGTGTAATGGCATTGGCTATTTCCTCGCGTCTGGAATACGTATGCGTGTTTGCCATAGCTATGGCACCTCCGTTTCAACCACTGAAAGTTAAAAGCCCTACTACTTACAGTGTAGAACATCAGTGCCAGTCTTTCAACCATAGCCGCAAGCGGTCGATCGTTTTATCCAAGTTGCAGATCGCATCTTGATCGCGAAACGCCTCCTGATGGCGGAAATAATGAGCATGCCCGCCAATGACATGTATCGGCTCAACCTTGCCTGGCGCATGCTTCATTCGCTGCCATTGCGGCACTCCTGAAGCGCTTCGCTCCCAACCGCCCCAACTGCCGATGCGGCTTACGGGATCATTAAGCTTGCCCGCCTCGTTTACGGCATACAAATAACACACTTTGTCTTTCAGCTGCGGCGCAATATGATTGCGCGGCGAGCCGACCTGCACGACGCGAAAATTGCTCATGAGATTGCGCTCCATCAGCATTTTCGCCGCCTGATAGGCTGCCGCCCCACCGCCGCTATGTCCGATGAACAGGGATGGCTCATCCGCGCTGAGCAGCTTCTCCTTCACTTGACGGTAGGCAATTTGCCCACCTATGCGTCCAGCTGCAATAAAGCTGGTCAAATCGCTTCCCACCTCAAGCACTTGACGAAACAGACTGCGGCTATTGTCACCATAAGGATGCAAAATATGAATGCGCGGCTCAATGCCGGATTCGCGGAATAATTGATCAAGCTTGTCCCGACAAGCGTTAAAAGCACTTTTCGTCGTAGCTACACCCGCCAGCAAAAATATGTTAACGGCTCCTCCACCTGCTGCCAGCATGCTTCTCCCTCCATCGCAAAGAAATATGGTATAGGTACATTATGCGGGAAGAAGCTGCGATTCATTCCTGCAAGGGCCACCTAAAAAGAGTTGTATTACAAGCGTAAACGGCTGAAGCCGCCCTCTGGCGGCAAAGCTTCTGTTTCGCGTAGAAATATAGAGAAAGGATGGGAAAATTATATACTTTCCTATATTTAAAAATAAGCCTTTTGCTATGCTGCACATTCTCAGCATAGCAAAAGGCTATTCAGACGATTAGGCATTATTCAGCTGAATGCTGGCTATACACCCATCTTTTTGCGTTGATTGTTGACCTTCTTCGTGTTTTGGCTCTTCATTTGCTGCGTGTTAGTTGAAAAGCCGCCTTGTGCGAAGCCATCTGCTTTGCCTTGCTTCTTCTGAGCCAGCAATTGCTTGGCTTTCTCCGCTTGAGTCAGCTTCTTAGGCTGCTCCTGTACTTCCTTGTTCTCCACGTCCGACATATTATCACCTCGCTTTATTATTTAACCAACGTAATAAATCTTGTAAAAGCGCCCTTATGCAGCTCGCAGCGATCTACCAAGCTAAATCCGGAAGCTGAAAGCTGCGTTTCAATCGGCTCTGTCGTCACAATGACTGCAAGGTCAGCAAGCCGTCTTACACTTTCCAGCATATCAAGCTGCTCGCCAATCGGCAAGACCGAACATAAATTATATGGCAGATCTACGATTGCCGCATCATAATGCCCCTCCAGCTCACGCATATCGCCCAGTGAAACAAGCTCCTTGCTATAGCCAAAATGAGCAAGATTGACCCGGGCCCCCCGCACCGCAAGCGGATTGCGATCCACGCCGCGAATCGCAATGCCCATCGACAGCGCTTCAATTAGTACGGTACCCATGCCGCAGCATGGATCGATCACACTCAATGCCTCGCCATCCGGCCCTGCGGCAATGTTGACTACCGCCCGGGCCACTCTCGTGCCAAGTGCGGTTGAATAATTTTGCGGCTTCTGCCGATGGGCGAGCCAGACTGCGCTTGCTTCCTCACAGTCGCCAAACCAGTATCGCTGCTGCCAAAAGGTAATGCCCAGCAGACGCTCTGGCTCCCGCATATCCGCTGCTCCAATTAATGATGCACCGACGGAACGCTCTAGTCCGCGCTGCTCTTCATAGCTGTACGGAGCTTCCGCTACTGTGCAAAGCACCTTGAATGTCGCTCCATTCATATCAACAAGCGGCAGCTGCTCTAGAAGCTCCGGCAAACTTGCTCCTGAAAGGGCCAGCTCTACGCGTCGCTTCAGAAACGGACTGCGGCTCGGAGAAACGCGATGCTCGCTCACGACAAAGCCATTGCTTAGCGGAGCATCCAGCAGGCGGCTTAACTCCAGTCGGCATAGCTTCAATTCCTCTTCATGACAGCTGTAGCTGTATAAATAGCGAGCCATTAATGATCTACTGACGTCCGCGCCTGAGGGGCAGCAATCTCATCAATGCTGAATGGCTTGAGCTCCGGCGCTGCCTTTTTTTCCACCTCAGCTGTTAATTCATTCACCTGTTTATTCAGCAGCTTAACCTGGCGCTGCAAACGGAATACACGCACCATTCCAAATAATCCAATCACTAGTCCGCCAAGGAGCGTCGAAGCGAGAATGACGAGAATGAGCGGAATTTGAGTCTGCGCAAACATAAAATTAACTTGCACCGAATTGACATTTATTACGGCAAACAACGCAATAACGAATGCAAACAGCAGTGCGGATATAAGCATCGTTTGAGCCTTCATCGTTTTCTCCACCTTTATCTGGGTTGTTATTAGTTTATCATATTCCCTATTAAACCAATAGTCATAACGCCAAACAGCAAGCGGATGCCCGCCACAAAGGCAAGCATCCGCATTAGTTGTTCACAAAATAGTTATAATGGCTAATTACACTTTTCTTCCCATCTGCTGCCACACAAACATCACGATAATGACCAGCAATACCCCAAGCTGCGTAAGCGCCGTCTCCAGCGTCGGATAAAAACCAAGGAAGCCGATAGCAGGCAGCTTGCTTACCGCATGCGTCGGCAGCCAAGCAGCAACCTGCAGCGAGTGGATGCTTTCGCCCATAAAACGGAACACCAAATAATATATGAGCACCGATGCCACAATGAAAAAGGGGCGAATGGGCAGCTTCGTGCTGAAGCGAATAATGACGAAAGCAATCGCCAAGAGCAGCAGAAACGTTACCCCGATCCCTAAAATCATTTGGAATGGAGCAATGGAAGGCGCCATGCCGACATAAAAAATCGTCGTCTCCGCCCCTTCCCGCATAATCGCAAGCGCCGACACAGCGAACAGGGACCACAGACTGCCGCGCGCAATGGCACTGCCCATTTTGTTGTCAATATAGCTGTTCCAGCTGCGCAAATTCGCTTTGCTGTGCAGCCAATTACCGACCGTGATCATCAAGATGACGGAAACAAGACCGGCGATGCCCTCAATCGCTTCACGCGCGCTGCCTGCAGCCGCCTGAGCAATCGCATAGGTGAGCAGCACAGCCATTACAGCGCTCAGCAGCAGGCCGACCCAGACGCCAGACCATACCCAGATGCGCTTCGACTCATTGCCCGATTTTTTCAAATAAGCCAGCAATGCCGCAAGCACGAGAATCGCCTCAAGCCCCTCGCGGAGCAAAATCATTCCGGCATCCCAAGCGGTATAACGCGTTTCCTCCACCATCGGAGCGAGTATTTCTCTGATTTCAGTAATTACCGCTTGGGCTTTATCTGGTACTGGCGGATTAGAGAGCAGATAGCCCGATACCGCCGTCATTTTAATTTCGATTTTCGTATAAGCCTCAGCAGAGCGAATTTGCACCTGCCCCTCGACCGAAGGCCATTTTGAAATGAAGGCTTGCATTTGGCCATCAGCCTCATTCAAATTGCCTGCAACTATGTCTTTTGCCGCTTTATCAATGATCGCAATCAGGTCAGCAATACCCAGCTTTACCGCAGGTGCAGCAGCCGCATTGATTTTGCCTGCGATATAATCATTAATCAGTTGAATCATGGCATTCGTTTCTGTCTCGGCTTGCTTCGCACGCGGCGGCTCGGCCTGCAGCGCAATGCGAATCATGCTCATGGCAGTCTCCAGCTTGCCGTAGACGGTGAAGTTTTCCGAGCGAATCGCAGGTTCAATCGTCAGCCAATTATCGTTAATCGTCTTATAATCAGCGCTCGCCTTCACCCATTGCTCTCCTTGAATTTCGATCAGCAGCTTCGTGACCATAGGCAGAAGCTGCTCCGCGGCTTCCTTGCCGGTCAGCTTAGCTTGATCGTCCTTCTGGACGCTTTTCACATATTTATTAATCACCTTCGCCAGCTCGGATAAGGAAGCTTTTGCTTCATCCGGCTTATTGTCTGCCTCATCCAACAGCAAGATTGCATGAGCCAGCGCGGAATCGACATCGGCGGATAAATCTGATTTTTTCACGTTTAGCTGCTTCCAACGTTCATTTGCTTCTTTAATATGACCGGATGCCTGCTCCCAGTCGCTCTGGCTTGCCGCCGCTAACGCTCCGCCCACAAGCGGAAGCAGCTTATCCAAATCGCTGGACGTTTCTGCAAATGCAGGCCTCACACCGATCGCTCCTAAAGCTATCGCCGCCAATATCACGATAATGCCCAGCCACTTCCAGCCTATGCTGTAACGGCTTCTACCTAAAACCATACGCCGCTTCCCCTCTCTCCCGCTACAATAACGTCTCTCCAATATAGCCGCCCTCGCTAACGCCAGGGAAACAAGCAAACACGGCGCTGCCCGTATGCACGATATATTCATTCAGCTTGTCCATGCGGCTCAGCTTGGTCTGCATCGGGATAAACTGCTTGCTCGTATCACGGTTATAGCAAATGAACAGCAGCCCCGCATCAAGCTGTCCGGTCCGATTGTCCAGACCGCTGGAGTAGGAGTAGGAACGGCGCAATATTTTCAAAGAGCCGTCCCCTCTAGCTAGTGCCAGATGAGAGTTAGCTGGAATGACCGGCTTGCCGCTCTCATCCTTTTTGTTAACATCAACGGTGTCAAACTCCTTCAGGCTGCCAATTGGAGCACCGCTCTCCCGGTGGCGGCCGAAGGTCGCTTCCTGGTCAGACAGCGTTGAGCGATCCCATACCTCTACCCTCATGCGGATTCTTCTGACGACCATATAGCTTCCGCCAGCCATCCACGGTACGCCGTCATCAGCCGAAGCCCAGACGACTTGCTTCATCTGTGCCTCATCACTCGTATCCGGGTTCGCGGTCCCATCCTTGAAGCCCATCAAATTGCGTGGTGTCGCGCCCTGCTTATCGGCGCCAGAGGTGCGTTGAAACCCTTCTGTCGTCCAGCGCAGCACCGCTTTGCCCCGTGCAATACGCGTCAAATTGCGTATCGCATGGAAAGCGACCTGCATATCGTTCGCACACACCTGCACGCCAATATCACCACCGCACCATTCAGGCTGCAGCTCATCGCCGCCAAAGGCAGGAAGCTCCTCAAGCGACGAAGGCTTTTTGCCCGATAAACCGAATCGTCCATCAAAAAAGCTCGGCCCAACGCCGAATGTAATCGTAGTTTTGGAAGGTGACAGCCCTGCGGCTTCGCCCGTATCAGATGGTGGCAGATTCAGATTGTTATTGTCCGTGCCAATCATCGTTCCTTGCGTCATCGCAGCAGATGCGGCTGTCCATGCTTGAAACAACGTACGCACCTCATCTATTGAAGCTGCTGTCAGATCAAAAGCGGCAAATAATATAAAATCCTGTGACGGCGTTGCAATGCCTGCCTGATGAGCGCCATAAAACGGCAGCACATCTCCACTTGCTCCAGCTTCGTCTCCGGTCGTCGCTGCGACGGACAGGCTTTTGTTTGCCGCCTGCATAATGCCGCCTACGCCAGTCGCACCAATCAGCAAACCGGCCCCGCCAACGCCCATGAGCCGCAGTAAATCCCTGCGGCTCATCGGTTTTTCCAGCACGCTGTCACCAGCCTGCTTCTGATTATGCTTCTGTTTGTCGTTGTTGTTAGTAGTAGAACTCATGACATTAAGCCCCCAAAATTTTGCCCATTTGTGAAAGCGGTTCTGCCAAAGCATCGAGCAGTTGGCTCAGCTTCTTCGTATCTTCTTCTTTCAAATCCAAGTACGATTTATATCCATCGCCATCTTTATAAACAGCAAGCGCATCATCAAGATTTTTGAAGCTTGTGCCAATCAACGTTTCCAGCGCGGCGTCGTGCTTGTTCAGCTGCGGCTGAAGCAGCTCATAAATTTTCTCTGCCCCTTCTACGTTCGCAACAAAATCATACAAGTCAGTATGCGAATAACGCTCTTCCTCGCCGGTTACTTTAGAGGAGGATACTTCGTTCAGCAGCTCAACAGCTCCCGTAACGAGCAGGCTCGGCTCGATTTCAACCGTCTCCATTAAAGCGCGAAGCAGCTTGATATCCTCAAGCAGCGTGTCGGCATAACCTTCAGCGCCTTTTGTCGTATTTTCTTCCCATAAAATTTTCTCGATACGGTGGAAGCCTCTCCATTCCTTCTCGTCGACATCATTTTCACGGGCATCAATATGCGGGTCAAAATCGCCCAAAGCCTCGGCAATCGGCTCGATTCTTTCATAATACATTCTCGATGGCGCATACAACTGCTTCGCCGACCTGATATCACCAGCTTTAACGGCATTGACGAATTTTTCAGTTTCAATAACGAGCGAATCCGCCTCTTTAATCGTAAAGGCGCGATATTCATCAAGAACAGGCTGCCATTCCTCCTCCGTGGCAGGCGCTACTGTAGCAGCAGCTGGCGCTTCCGACGCTGCCGGCGATTCTGCAGCTGTATTCGTTGCCGTCGCTGCCCCATTGTCTGTTTTTGTATTGGTAGCAGTATCAGAGCCGCAAGCAGAAAGAAACAATAGACTTGCACAAGATAATGAAATTGCGACTAACTTCCAGTTCATTCGAAATATCCCCTTTTAAAGATCCACGTCGTGTGAATTTATTCTATTGCGAAGTATATTCCTGATGAGAATCATTGTCAATTATATTTTTATGGCAATGATGGCACTTATCCGCGCTCATTTTATCGTTTTTCCACAAAAAAGTTCCAGGTTTCTACATTTTACTTAACTCCCCCCTCTATCTTCAACCGCCAAAACAAAGTATAATACTGGAAAACAAATTGTTTTATAAGCCTTTAAGCCTATTATATAAAGATAAGAGGACTCCGAACCCATGCCATTTACCACTCCTTTTGAATCCAGCCTGCAAGCTGTTTTCACCAAAGCACAGCAAATAACCGCAAAATTTCCCGAGCCGCTAAATCATACGGGACAAGCGTATATCACGCATATTAATCCTCTGCATCGCAGTGGCAACCAGAACTATATCGGCTATTTGCTGCCTTATTGGATGAGGGAAATGGCCTCTATGACTGAGGAGCAATGCGAGCAGCTAGCGCTTGCCAATGTATTCGGCATGCTGCATTTTTTCATTGTGGATGAAGTGATGGATACGGGGAGTGCGGAGAGCAGACAGAAGCTGGCTTTGAGCCATTTATTTTATACGCAGATGTACGGTGTTCTACACCGTCTTCACACCTCTGACTCTAAGTTTTGGGAGTATTACGATCGCTACATGGCCGATTGGTCGATTGGGGTAGCTCATGAGTCCGCTGAAGATTATTTTAATACCGATCCGCTTCGCACCGCTTTAAAGTCGTCACTCGTGAAAATAGCCAGCACTGGAGCTTTGCTCCTCTCGGGCCAGCATGCCTCCATACCAGCAGTGGAGCAAGCTGTTGATTATGTACTTGTCGCCCTTCAGATGGCCGACGATTGGACGGATTGGGAAGCTGATTTGGCAGATGGAAGCTATAACGGATTACTAGCGTTTTTCATGAATAAATGGCCGGAGCATTCGCCTATTACGGTTAGTAAAGTGAGGAAAGCGATATATGTACAGGGGCTACTAACGGACTATGCGGAGCTCGCTTGCCAATTTGAGCAAGCCCATCAGCAATTAGGCCTTAAGGCTGGTCATTTGCTGGCATTTCATGCCTCCATAACCGCTTCTCTTGCAAAGGATGCCCAAAATATAGAGCTGTCTCGGCAAAAACAGATGGAGGGCGGACTTTTCCACATACTAACATGACGAAATTCGTCAAAAAAAGCTTATTATCAGCAATGTTTTCTGAAAATATATAGTAGTTTTTGTCGAAATTTCATGTTACAATATGTAAATGGAACTTATACATAATATTAGAAAGGTGGAAAAGTATGAGCAGCGAAAACAATTTACGACAGCAAATTATTCAGAAAGCATGGGAAGATGAGGCTTTCAAGAAGCAGCTCCTTGCTGATCCACGTACCGCTATTAAAGAGGCGTTTCAAGTTGAAATTCCAGAAGGCGTTGAAGTAAAAGCAGTAGTAGAACAAACTAACAGCTACTATCTCGTTATTCCTGTCAGCCCTGCTGATAGCTCCCAAGCGGCTGTCGCATCCCCGCCTTGGAAGTAAACCTCTACGTACAGTCATAAATCAAGCGCCCTGCCGGGACGGCAAGGCGCTTTTATTGAATTTCTGCTATAGGCAAACTTACGAACGCTTCCGTGCCTACTCCTTTAATACTGTTAAAATAGATCCGGCCGTTCATCACTTCTATAATGCGGAAGGTAACCATCAGCCCAAGCCCTGTACCTTTGGACTTATTGGAGAAATACGGCTCGCCCAATCTTTCCAGCTCGCTCTCTTCCATTCCGACTCCATTATCGCTAATGCGAATAATGACGGTAGAATCCTCCTGATAGGCAATAATGTCGATGCTTCCCTTTGTCGGCAGCGCTTCGATGCTATTTTTCACAATATTAATAATCGCTTGCTTGAATTTAGAGGAATTCCCCCGCACATACAGTTCAAAATTCGACTCTACTCGCAATTCTCCACCTTGGATTGTAGCTAGCGGAGATAAAATCGCTTCAATTTGTCCCAATTCCTCGGCTATATTCAAAATCGTCGTCATTTCAACCTGAGGCTTGGCAAAGGTCAAGAAGTCCGTAATGATGCTGGAAGCCCGATCCAACTCGTCGATAGCAAGCAGCATATAGTTTTTATCCTTCTGATCAGCGGAACGGTGGCCAATTAGTTGAAGAAAGCCGCGAGTCACCTGCAGCGGATTGCGCACCTCATGTGCAACCGATGCGGCGAGCTGGCTAATAATTTCCATTTTCTCCGAACGCTGCAGCTCATTATTGAAGACTTCCAGTTTTTGGGAGTACAGCAGCATTTGCTCATAATTATTAATGATCCGCCGGATCAATACCACAATTAACGAAAAGATGAAAAACAATGTTCCCCATTTCCAATAAAACATTTCATAATCTTTTTGCGTAAAATAAATGACCAGCTCCGACACTACGGTTAGCGCAAACAGCGCAAAGCCTGCGGAAATAATAATGCTTTCCCGGTTACGCTTCACACAATAAAATGTAAGCACCGAAATCAAAATGATATTGCCGATCATGACGGACGAAGCGAAGATGAGTGGGATGATGCTCTCATAATAATGCAAGATCCTTCCGCCTAGCAGGACGCTCAGCAGCAGCCATACGAAGCTTCCAATAGAGATGACTAATTGGACACGCAAGCAATATTTTAATATCCGGCTTGTGCCTTTACTAATAATTTGCTCAAAAAACAAAAAGATCCAGGTCATAATAAACGTCGAGGATATATCAAACAAATAATAATACACCCGGCTGGATTTGCCGAAAAACGCATACAAATACGGGGAAATCGTCAATGTCATTACCCCAATCGACAGCATGAGGAGACATAATGAATTCCAGCCTGGCCAATATATTTTATTCACAAACAGCATGCATATTAGCAATGAAATCGATACAAATACAAGCGTGCCGCCCAAAATAATATCCAAAATATTTTTCTGCAAATATTTAGAATTCATGCTTTGGAAATCGCCAAACTTCACGCTCCCATCGATTCCGAGCGAGCTTGCATCTGCATTGCCTTTTAAATAGATGTATATTGGCTTATTATAATAGTGAGGAGACAGCTTCAGCAAAATATTGTTCGTCTCATAGCCGTAGTTTCGCTCATCCTCATAAATAAGATAACCATCGTTAAATATACGAATTTGCTGCGCATAGTTCACATCCAGCATAATACCTGGGTTTTCCCAATTGAGCTCAGGAACCTCAATCTTGATCCAAGCGGAGTTAAAGCCGTCCGGCTTAGCGGTTAGCCGATCATTGCCTGTTGCCAAAATCCATCTATCTCTGTGCTCCTGATCCATCACATCTGCGAGAACTGGCTCCTGACTTGCCTCATCTAGCCATTGAATATACCACTGATCAATATATGTTATTGGTGGAGGAGGAGGGCTCGCAAAAGCTCGAGGAACCATTAAACAGATGGATAAAACGAAGAATAATACGATGAACCTTGCGTATCTCAATACTTCTCTCATTCCTGCACCTCAAAGCTTCGAAAATTCATCACTAGCCCATTTCTCCTAAAGTATTCGACAATCTTTGATAGCATCCCTGCCTTTTTTACCTATTGGCAAAAAAATTATATAACACAAAAAAAGAGCAGACAAGCCGCTCTTTCCATTATACAGCCTATTTTGCGGCCTCTCCGCCTAATGTTGCTTTGCGATAAATCCGCTCATTCGGGTTAAATTCGACATATTGCAAATGCTTATCGAGCTGCACAATGGACTCCTTATTTCCCAATCCGAGAAATCCCTCCGTCGCCAAACTGCTGTAAAACAGCTTATGGACTTGCTTCTGCAAGGTTGTGTCGAAATAAATCATCACATTGCGACAAATGATCAAATGAAATTCATTAAACGATCCATCCGTCACCAAATTATGCTGGGCAAACATAATATTATTCCGCAGCTCCGGCAAGAAATATGCATATTGATGATCCGTTTGATAATATTCGGAGAATGCGATCATTCCGCCCGCTTCCATGTAATTTTTCGTATAAATTTGCATTTGCTTTAGCGGGTAAGCGCCGCGCTGGCACTTCTCAATCGCGCTCTCGCTCATATCGGTCGCATAAATTTTGCTGCGCTGCGTAAGGCCTTCCTCCTTGAGCAAAATCGCCATAGAATAAACCTCTTCACCAGTCGCACAACCAGCATGCCATATTCTTATTTCCGGAAGCCCTCGCAAATAAGGAATAACCTCTTGACGCAGGGCAAGGAAAAAACCAGGGTCTCGAAACATCTCGGTTACTCTAATGGAGAAATCATGCAGCACCTTGTCCAGCATTTCTTTATCCCGAAGCACCTGATCAAGCAATCTTGTAATCGTAGGAATCCCTTCAATACGCAACCGATTTTGAACTCGGCGCAAGAGCGACGAACGAATATAATGCCGAAAGTCAAATCCATAATAGCGGTAGATGCCTTCTAAAAATAATTCCAGCTCTACGTTCTCCACTTCTTGATTCATCGGCCCTCCTGCTTCGTCATCCATACGCGCAGCAGCGAGTAAAGCTGCTCCATTTGGAGCGGCTTACTAATATAATCCGAGGCGCCCGCCTGCATGCAGCGATCCCGATCATTCCTCATTGCTTTCGCTGTAAGCGCAATAATCGGCACCTCTTTCATAGCCGGATTGCTGCGAATGCTGCGTATCGCTTCCAATCCGTCCATAACCGGCATCATAATATCCATTAGAATAATATCAAAATCAGGTTGTCTATTCAAAAGCTCCAGGCCAAGCTTGCCGTTGCTGGCCGATTCCACGATAACCCCTTTACTGTTAAGCGCCGTCTTAAGCGCGAATACATTGCGATCGTCGTCATCCACGAGCAGCACCCGTTTCCCCTCAAATAGTCTCGTATCCTCTAAATGAGCTTTTAGCTGCGAGGCCTCTTCCTCGCTAAACCCTTCATCATACAGCTGCTTGGAGTCACCCCGAGCATCATCAGATGTAAGCCATATTACGGTGTTAGCACCAGCCGCTGACTGGTCGCGGGTATTCAGCATTTCCTGACTGATCGCTACGAATTCTTCACTTAAGCTTGGCAAATACAACGTAAACGTACTTCCCTCGCCCTCCACGCTTTCAAGCTGCAGCCGGCCCCCAAGCAGGCGGGTAAATTCTCGGCAGATCGATAAGCCTAGACCCGTACCGCCATATTGGCGATTCGTCGTGCCATCGGCTTGCTGGAACGCTTCGAATATAATCGCCTGCTTGTCTGGCGAAATGCCGATGCCGCTGTCGGTTACCGAAATCGCAATCATCGTATCTGATGGAGCCTCACCATTGTAAAGCTCCAGCATTCGTGAGTGTTCCACAGAAGAAATGCCAAGGCGAACGGAACCACTATCTGTAAACTTAAACGCATTAGACAGCAGATTTTTCAAAATATGCTGCAAGCGGTGACCGTCCGTCGAGATAATAGGAGGTGCTTGCTCATCGAATACTGTAACGAAGGAAAGCTGTTTTTTCTCCGCTACGGGGTCAAATAACTGGCGCATCAGCATTGGAATTTCTGTCATATTGACATCGTCTATCGTCACTTCCAGCTTGCCCGCTTCGATTTTCGATAAATCCAAAATATCGTCGATCAGGCTAAGCAAATCCTTGCCTGCTGAATGGATGACGTGGGAATAATGCTGTTCTTCCTCCGTCATCGTCTTATTTTCATTCTCATAAAGCATCTGCGACAAAATCAAAATGCTGTTAAGCGGCGTACGCAGCTCATGCGACATATTGGCCAGAAAATCCGTCTTATATTGCGAGCTCTGCACAAGCTTCTCGGAATAATCCTCAAGCTCATGCTTCGTCTGCTCCAACTGGGTATTGCGCTGCTCGGCCAAGTCCCGCTGCTCCTGCAAATAGTCGTTCGTCAGGCGCAGCTGCTCCTGCTGCATTTGCATTTCCTCAGACTGTGCCTGCAATTCCTCGGACTGCGCCTGCAGCTCCTCGGTCAGCATTTGCGATTCATTGAGCAGACGCTCGATCTCCATACGGCCTACGACGCTGTTTATAGCTACACCAAGGCTTTCCTGCAGCGTTTTAATAAGCGTATGATGCTTATCTTCAAATGTTCCAAAGGAGGCAAACTCCACAACCGCCAGCACTTTGCCCTCGAAGAAAATCGGAGCTACCAGCAAACTTCGAGGAGAAGCCTCGCCTAAGGAAGAACGGACTTTAACGTATCCCATTGGCAAATCAGTCAAATGATACAGCCGTTTGTCAACAACACATTGGCCGGCAATTCCTTCTCCAGGCTTGAAGCTTAATGCTGCTTCTATCGCATGCTCAGGCCCTGCAAAGGAGGCCGTCTTCACATAAGTAGTCACACCATTTTGGATATGGCGCAAATATATGGCGCTATAAGTAGCATCAAGCATCGGCGTTACTTGATAGACAAACGCTTCGGACAGATCAGTAATATTCTTAAAGCCCTGATACATATCCGCTATCTCCACGGTACGCTTCTGTACCCAGCTTTCTTCATTGACGTTGTCCAGCAATTCATTGGTCGCCTCAGCCAGCTCGCGAATCTCATCCTTCGTATTCACGCGAATACGCTCATTAATATCGCCTTCTGACGCAATGATGCTGCGAATCGTATGTTTGACATCCTTAATCGTACGAACGATGGCGCCTGAGACGAACATTGCAGCACCGATCGCGCTTATCGTTACTAACGCAAACGCAATAACTAATACATATTGCAAATTGCGATTATTTTGTGAGAGCGCCTCCACCCTTTGCTTCGTAAGCTCCTTCTCTGTAGTGCGAAGCTGCTCCAGCTGGGTGCGCACCTTTTCCACAATTTCCTTGCCCAGATCGCTTGTGTAATAGGTCCGTATCGCATCCATCTTGTTTTCTTTCCGTAGTTGAACAACGGGCTGCCCAGCAAACTTGCCCCATTGCTCAATATTCCCTTTAATTTCCTCTAAATTCACCTGTTGGGCAGGATTATCATTCAATAGCTCATACAGCGTATTATAATTATTTTCCCATACTAAATTAGCATCGTTGTAAGGAACCAAATACTTTTCGTCACCACTGATAACGTAACCGCGCTGCCCATTTTGCATATCAAGCATATTGATTTCAAGTTGATCAACCATTTCATGAACGGCAATATCATGATCTGCTATGAAATTGATTTCGCTCTGCAAAGCATTTATACGAACAACAATAATGGCAATGGCAACAGCTAAACATAATAGGATGCTAAGATAGCCTAATAAAATTTTCGCTCTTATTGTAAAGCGCATCGAACGCCAAATAAGTCATTCCTCCATTCCCACCATACCTATAACTCTATCATCAATTCTAAGAGTATGGCAAGAAAACGAGGCACGCGGAAAAACCTACAGCCATGCCCGCAGCTTCTCAATCGCACGCTTCTGAATACGGGAAACGCTCATTTGCGACACACCCAGCTTATCGGCTATCATTCGCTGCGACTGGCCTTCCTGATAGATTAAATGGATGACGGTTTGTTCTTCTTCCTTGAGGCTTTTCATTGCTTCTCCTATGTCCAGCTTCATATCAAGCGCTTTAAATTCATCAGACGGATTAGCGATGAGATCGCCAATTGAAGCGCCATCCCCTTCGCTCGTCAGCGGTGTATCAAGCGACGTATAATGGTAATAATCACGTCCAGCCAAAATTTCAATCGTCTCTTCCTGCGTAAGCTCCAGATGGGCGGCGATTTCCTCCACTTTCGGAGAGCGTTCCAGCGTTACCGTCAGCTCATCAATCGCATGCTGAAGCATGCTGCCTTTTTCCTTTACACGTCTAGGCACTTGAATATACCAGGAGCGGTCACGCAAATAATTTTTCAAATTGCCGATGACGCTTTTCATCGCATAACCTTCAAACGGAATACCGATTGAAGGGTCGTATTGTTTAAAGAGCCGCAACAGCGACATTTGGCCTACCTGATATAAATCTTCATATAAATCCGGGCGGCTGCGAGACATTTTGCCAGCAGCCATCCGAACAATATCCTCATAATGCACCAGAAGCGCCGTAGCCGCCTCATTACAACCTTCATCACGGTAGGTTTGCATGAATGCGGCTATTTCGCTTGGAGCTTTGGAGGAGGGTTTTGTACTCATGCCATCTCCTCTTTTCTGCCAAGCAGTTTGGTGAGAATGACCTCCGTACCGCTAGTCGTATTCACTTCCACATGATCCATGAGCGCCTGCATCATATACAGGCCAAGTCCGCCAATTGGAGCCTCGCTAAGTCTCGTCGCATGAAGCGCTCCCGCTGTACGGTTGACAGCCTGTTCATAATTAAAGCTGGATCCTTTGTCACGAACGCAAATTTTCAAGCCATCTAGCTGCTGTTCAAAACTTACATGAAGCTCGCCCGAGCCGCGATGCTCATAGCCATGTATAATCGCGTTATTGCACGCCTCGCCCACAGCTACCTTCATATCTTCAATTTGCTCATATTCAAAACCTAATTTAACGGCAAGACCATATAAGGTCAACCTTACGATATCGAGATAATCTGCCTCCGCTGGAATTGTCAATTGCACCGATGTTTTCATATCAGCCATTCTTTCCTTTCTACAGTAAAATGTTAAGTTCTGTACGTCATGCTGCAAATAATCTGTTTACTGTCTGCTTGAAGCTGTATTATGCATAGCAGCCGGCCTGGATACATCGTCTGCTGCTGCCGTATTGGCTTTACGCTCTACAAGCATCTGCAGCACCTTCGCCGCAAGCGTTGCTCCTTGGGCAATTAATTCCGTCTTCGTGCTATTCACTGCCACTTTCGGCCTTGCTGCTTCCGCTCTGGCTTGTACGACAGCTCTTTCTTTCCGCAGCTTCTGTCCCGTTTTCACAGAGGAAATGAGTGCGACAGCCGATTCCTTAACCGCCGAGGTCGCTTCCTGAACGACATGGCCTACATCATCCAGCGAGCCAAACAGCGAATCAAGCGATTTGAGCTTCATATTTACATCATCTGCAACAGAGTTTGTCGTTTGAACGATACCCTTCACCTCTGTACCGATTGCCGATATCTCATGCTTCACTTCGACTAAAGCTACCCTCAACTCATCAAGTGAATACTTAAGCGCTCTAAGCGTCTCTATCACATAATAAACGAGTATGGCAAAAGCAATTGCTGCTATCAAAACCCCTATTTCCCATAGCATAAGCATAGCCCCCCTTACTTTCCTTGTGCTTCTTGTTACGTTTTAGTTACCCTGCTCCACAAGGAATGAAACAGCAGCCGGCCAGCGATATAAAAAAAGAAAACCACGACTTGCCGGGGCGTCCCATGCCTTAGTCGTGGTTATTTGTTATTGCAGCGGCAGAAGGCGCTTGGTCATGACAACCTGCGTACATTCAGCGGAATGTATATTAACCTCATCCATTAGCGCTTGCATTAAATACAAGCCCAGTCCACCAACTTCCAAACCGCTCGTATCCTCACCTTCGAGCGGCCCTGCCTTTTCCATATAGGCGCCGGCTTCAAAGCCTGCTCCGCTATTCGTAATCTTTATCGTCAAGCTGTCAGGCAGCACTTCAAATTCAACTATAATTTGGAGCTCGTCCTCAGCTGCTTGAACAGCATCGACCGCTTCCCGCTCGACCGCTTGATGTGGCGTATAGTGTAAAACAGCGTTATTGCAGGCTTCTCCCACAGCAACCTTCATATCTTCGATATCCTCGTACGAAAAACCCATTTTAGAAGCAATACCGTACAGGCCAAGCCTCACGATATCCAAATATTGTGCGTCCGCCGGTATTTGCATCACAATACGCTTCATGCTTAGCTAACGGTCCCTTCGTTGATATAACCTGAAATGCCTGTAATATCAAATAGCCGCTTAATGCTTCTTGGAATATTTTTAACGATAAATTCAGCTTTCTTCTCATCACGCGCTTTAATGACCGACACCACGATGCCGATACCTGTACTATCGATATAAGCAAGGCGTTCCGTATCAAGTACTAGCGTTTTCTCCGTACGATTGACAACCGTTTCGAGCAGGGAGCGTAGCTCGGGCGCTGCGGCCAAATCAAGCTCACCGCCTACTTGTACAATTATCGCGCTATCCGTTTCATGAATAACTGCCTGAAATTTGTTTAACGTCATTGAACACACTCCCGAGGCAAATTTTAAGTAGATCATATCAATAACACCGTCACTGCACAAGCGGAGAACTGAGGGCCTGGAACATCAGCTGCCTGCTTGCCACTTGCGGGATGAAAGCGGCTATTACGTTTATCATGCCTACGTTTACAATGAAGAGATATGCAGCCAAACATGCTGTTCATAACAAAACCAGCATTCACTGAAATAGTCAGATATTCTTGTATTAAACCGTTTGGGAATGATTGAAACAGCTCACGGGCCATAATATCAAATTTTTTTTCGTAAAAGCATGCTGCCAGCTTTGGATCTTTCAATTTACGCTATTTGTATCTCGCTTGCCCTATCTATTACGCCTTCAGTTTTGTTTCGACCGTCACAAGGCAAATATCGTCCTGCTGGCTCACCTGTCCTAAACCTTCAAACAGATTCAGCACATGATCCTCGAGCTGTTCCCCATCTTCACCCAGCCTTGCTTGCAGCTGCTGAACGTCATCCTCTTGTCCTTTGGCGAGCTGATCGAGCAGACCATCGGTATAAAGAACGATTTTCACCTGATTGCGATATGCAATTGTGCCTTTTTTCACTTCAATATTATCAAAAAAGCCTAAGGCGCAGCAGCCTTCCGTCAGCAGCTGCGGTTTTTGATCCACAAAGGCGATGCCTGCGGGATGCCCGGCATTGACATATTCAATCGTCTGCTCGCTTGTGTCCAGCACATAATAGATGGCGGTAAAATAATAGTTCATCAGTTGATTCGAGCCCTGCAGCTGCATCATTCTCCGGTTTAGCTCAAGCACGACGAGCTCGGGATCAGATATGCTTTTGATCGTATCCTGCAGCGCCGAATAAATATACATGCATACGAGCGAGGAAGAAATGCCATGACCCATCATATCAAGCAAAATAACACCATATTTTCCACCGCCTAAGCTGTACCAGGCATAAAAGTCGCCTGCCAGCTCCGAGGAGGGCCGATAAATCGCATCGATTTTCACCCGTTCATTGTCAATCGGATCGCTGAGTATGCTGCGCTGTACCTGCTTCGCCAAATTCAGCTCGAAGGAAATGCGCTGATCGCGCTCCTTATGCCAATCCTTTTCATATTTTAGACGAAGCGCTGAGCGGATGCGGGCAAGCAGCTCGACTTTATTAATCGGCTTCATGACGTAATCAATCGCCCCTGCGTCCAGCGCTTCTGCCAGCTTATTTGAATCCCCAAGCGCCGTAACAAAAATAACCGGTATATCGCGGTAGCGCTCGTTTTCCTGAATACGCCTGCACGCTTCAATGCCGTCGATGCCCGGCATCATTAAATCCATTAGAATGAGAGAAACCGGCGGTTCCGTCGCATTCGGCTCATCTAGCTCCAAAATATCAAACAGCTCCATTGCTGAGGAGGCCGTTGCTATTTTCGTATATCCAGCTTTTTGCAAAATCTTCTCTATAATGAGCAAATTTGTAGCGTTGTCGTCCACAATTGCGATTCGCATATGTTCGCGCTCCTTTCGTTGCTACAAGTTAATCAACCTTTTTTTTCAAAGTGAAACGCTCTAGTAGTTATATCATATACGATTATGCCTTTCCAATCCTATAATAAATGATCCCTCCATAAGCATGTTTCGCTGCCATTCATTTTAACCCCTGTTTCAAAACCTGCTAGGCAGGTTACTTAGTGACATGAGAGACGATAACCAGATAAGAGGAGAGGATTACTATGTCAAACCCTGTAAACGAAGCAAAATCAAACGGACTGCTCGCGGGAATTCTTATTGGAGGTGCGCTCGGTGCTTTGTCGGCCCTGCTGCTTGCTCCAAAATCAGGCTCCGAGCTGCGAAAATCTCTTTCCAATACATGCTCGGATTTATCCCAAAAAACAGGTCGCTTAGCTTCCAATATTAGCGAGAAAACGAGCGATCTCGTTTCAACTATAGGCCATAAAACACAAAACCTCGCCACTACCGTTCGAGATGAGGCTTGCGACATAGCCGATCATGCGAAGGAAGGCACTGAGCATGTCATCAACGCTGTTACTGAGAAAGCCGAGGAAGCGAAGGAAGGCATTAAGGCGCAGCTTGAGGCACCGAAAGTTTGATTGCTTTCTTGCTAACGGCTTTTCACCTAAATAAGAATTGGGCAACATAGGCTTACAAAAAAAAGACGCCATCCCCGGAGGATGGCGTCTTTTTTTTGAGCAACCAGTCATTTTTCAAGTGTAAGGTATATCACCTTTCTTTAACTAGCCTCATTAAATTCTAAATTCCACATCCGTTGGGCTCTGGAAACCAGCTCTTGTATCTGCACCTTATTCTCTTCCATTGCTTTCATAGCAGATTCATCATTATTGTTTATAGGGTTCAAATTTCTATCCACCATAATTTCATATACTTCGCCGTTCACTCCTTGAAATCTGAGCCCGTATTCATATCCCCCAAATAATAGTGGCCAGATAATTAAACCGTTGAAACTATCGGCTTTAGCAACTCCTAAGTTTCCTGTCAATCTTAAATAACCAGGTTTTTTAACATTATAAATGTAATCTTCTTCTTTCATATATACACCATGAAATTTAGGGATTGGAACGGTATATTTATTATAGATGGCGTTTACAGCTATGAACCAGCCTGCATTCCAAAGGATAAATACAGCAGCAACTGTTAAGAAGATACTTTTTTTATTTTTCATAAATTTACCATGAGGCTCCCCTTTTCTTTTATCTTTTCATCATGCGTTACAAGAATGATCGTTTTTCCCTGCTCATTTAAATTTTTCAAAATGTTCATGACGGTTGCTGCATTCGTTGTATCCAGAGAACCGGTAGGCTCATCGGCTAGGATGACATCGCATTTCTTTAACATTAGTCTGGCCAAGGCTACCCTCTGCTGCTCTCCGCCTGATAATGTGTATACTTTTTTGTTCAATTTATCTTCCAAGCCTACAACTTTCAGTGCCTCTACCATCGAAAGGTTGGTTTGACAATCCTTACGAATCAAGTTCAAATTCTCTTTCACCGTTTTATTATCGACCAACGCAAAATTTTGGAAAAGAAGCCCTACCTTTGATCTAAAGTAATTCAAATGATTTTTTTTATTTTTAATGTCAATACCATCTACCTTAATCTCTCCCTCGTCTATTTTCTCAATGGCTCCAATCATATTAAGCAATGTCGTTTTCCCACAACCACTTGGCCCAGAGAATATAACGAATGCTCTGTCGTTAATCGTCAAATTAAAATTGGAAAACAGTAATTTGTCTTCAAATTTTTTAGTTAAACCTTTAATCTCAATCATAGATTTCCTCCCTTTAAAATTTTCTGAATCTTGGCTTTTTCAATTCTATGAATAAAAAATAAAATAACAGCCACTTCCAATAATAAGATGGATATTCCGCCAATCATTAAATAGTAGAACTCGCCGAAATTTAGCATGAAGGAAATAATCACAGTTAGCCCCATACTTAATGTCGTCGTTAACACGGTCAATACGAGTAGTTTTCTGTGCTTTTCAACCGCACTATATCCCATCACTTTCTTTATCGCGAGTTCAATCGCATTAATATCATATTCCAATTTAATAATTGAACTAATAATAAGAAGTTCCATTACGATAACCAATACACTAAACACTAGGTTGATATATAACACCCGTTTCGCGATAGTCCATTTATTTTCGTAGTTTTCCAAAGCATTTGTTCGGCTAACAATTTGATTCTCTAATCCATGCTCTTCAATAAAACGAGTGAATGCTTGATCCTCAATTTTATACATAATATCATGTAAAACATTCATTTTTTGTATGTTATTCGAACCCGCTGTGAGCATTTTTGGTGTCAGATTATTATAAATGATGACGGGATTCTCGAAAAAATCGCTTCCATAGGTATAATTTTCATCAATGCTTATCAATTCTATAGGATCTTCATAGTAAATGACCTCATGATCATAACTAAAGTCCGCACCCTCGTAGAAGTGCACAGCTTCCATCATTTTTTTCACGATACCAGCATCATTTGACAATCCTTTCGGTAATACGAAATAAACTTTCTCAGCTAGCGCTGCCTCTCTCAATTCTTTGATTTTGCTTGATAAGTAGGCATATGAATTTTGGTTGGCCAAAATTCCTTCTACCTTTGTTAGGTTCGAAATATTAACAAATGAAGTTGCCTTAAATTCCCGAAAAAAGGCTTGATAAAAGCTCATCTGTACGTTCACGCTGTCTGTCAGAGTATTCGTTGCCGAACCGTCACGATTAGGGACAGGTTTATACTGAAGCCGGATGTAATCGTATTCGGAATACTCTTCAAAAAAAGATTTCTGTTTATATAAGTTAAAGGATTCAACTATAAAAACTAAATTACTTGAAACAATTAAAATAGTGATAATAGATGTGAATATTTTCAAACTGTAGTTTAATGTCAATAGTTTTTTAGATCCTACACTATTAGAAAACACTTCTTTTATTGGATAATTGAATAAACTCAAATAAAGTAAAGAATTTAAAAACAGCATAAGCAGAAAGAACGTCAATGAAAGATCGAATCTAAACCATACACTAGTAAACTGTGATAAGGCACTTACGACGATAGAAAAATGAACGGTCAGAACAATCGAATCTATCATCACATTTTCCCAAAAAATTTTATGAACCGATTCTCCCATGGAAATTTTGATGAGACTTTCTTTTTTTGTAAATATCGCATCATAAAAAGTTAGGAATAAAATCATGCATAAAATCAACAGCCATATAAGTATGATAGTGTTTCGTAGTTCTGTATTTTCATAACCTTCTTGAGGGTGGTTGCCAGCATACTTATCAATTAAATTCATTTTAAAAGCATGAACCTGATCGTCATTTCCTATGACATAAAACTCATGAACAGCGTCCATTTCCCCTATTTTATCCAATTCTGAGAATGAGAAGCGAATGTTCCCCATAAAAAGACTCTCATAGACTTCTTCATGGATTTGTAGTTCCTTATTTATATATGGTTCTACTCCGGATGATCCATAAACTTCAAACTCAGTGGAAAACATACTTTTAGGCGATTTTATGTAGGTAAATACTTCAACATCATTATTTTTAGCAGAATTAAGTATATCTTTGACCATTTCTTGGTCCGTTGTATGGGGTTGCATATACAGGGTTGTTTGATCAAATTTAGTATAGAAATTTTCTAAATGAAAGGTATGACTTTCTCCAATAATTAACATACCAATAAAGAGAACACAAAAACTGATAATAAACTTAATTGTCTTCATGAGGCCCCTGCCTTCCTCTAGGAGTATGCAGCCTAAATGAGCAAGCTCATATGTATTGAAATTGGCACTTTACTATCATGCAAACAAAAGTCGAGAAATCCATTATCTCCTACTAATTTACTGTAGTCTATTGGGTAATAAGTGCCGCTATGAGTAACTTCAATCCCAGCCTATGAGCCAGTTTCCTCCGCTCGCGGTCAATTCTCAGGACTTAGTAAATGTTTTTCCACTGCTATTCTTGGTAACTGTAGTAGCGAATGCGGAAGATGATGAAACGATTAAACCTAAAGCTAACACACTACAAAATAACGCTTTTTTCAATCTAAACAACTCCTTTTTTGTGATAAATAGTACAATCCAATATTACCTTTTTTTATCATAAAATGAAACAGTTAGAAAAGTCTAGATTCGCCACGAACATCACCCATCTACTTTTTTCATCAATATACCAATTTTTTCACTCGAACATTTTCGAAAAAAAGGGTACTCTGTCATTTTCATGACTCATAGGCTATCCCTTTAGGTTATACGCAAAAGGAAAATGCAGATTTAATATAGTATAGTGTCACGTTTAGTCCCGTCCTGCTATCACACAAGCGTCACATGCTTAATCTGCATCAACTCCCCAACCTTGCTGAAAAGCGAGGCATTATGTCCGATCGACATGGCGCAGTGATGGGTCGGAGCTTCGGCAAACCATGCCGTCATATAATCGTCTGGATGCTGCTTGAACCTTACTGGCGTCTGCGTATTGCCAATATGCATAATCGGTCCATTGGTTGACTCCGCCTCGCTGCTGATCAGCTTAAGCCTGCCATCGCCTGTCTGGGTCAGGTTGAGCGTCGTGATCGCTCCCGTCCGCACCTTCGCTTCAACGGATACGCCCGTTCCCTGCTTGCCATGATACAGACCCATGCCGCGCAATATCGGCTTGCCCTCGGATATCGCAATATGAAACGGCCCATCATGCCCAAGCAAAATCGTTTCATCAACGTAATCGACGACGACGATTTCCGAGAAGCTCCCGCCTGTGCCAAGAATATCGCATATTTTCATAGCGACGGCCGTCTTCAAATCTCCTTCACCTGAGCAAGGAATACCTCTGGCTGTCAGCAAAGAATGCCCCACAATAAAGCCGCCTTGCAGCTGCTCGTATTCACCGCCCGGAGCACCATGATAATAATAGGTTAGCGCATCCAGATCATATTCGCGTATGAGCTTTTCCTGCGCTGCCGCCACCTTGCACGACCATTCAAGCTGCCCCTCCGTCGGCTTTCTGGCAATCGGGTCAGAGGGAGAATCGCAGCTGTACTGGAACATCGCCAGCACTTCATCCCGCTTGCGCTTCGTTTCCTGCGGCGTAATCGCCCTTAGCATGCGATCCAAATCGCACATTTCCAGCACTTCAATGTGAAGGCCGGTCTGGGCCTGAATCATCGTAAAATCGCTATACATGTCCAGCATGCCGCTGTACGTATTGCCAAGAAAACCGAAACGGCTATGGCGCAGTGTACGCGGAACGGCTGCCGCCCTTACCCATTCCTCAATTTCACGCCAAGCGCGGACAGCTTCCTTTCGCCCGCTCGTCACCTCATTCGTCAGCGAAATATCCGGCGTGTAATCAAGACCTAGCAGACCATTTACGACTTTGAAGGGAATTCTCGCTCGATTAAACGCATTAGCGAACTCCGGAACCGGACAAGCGCCGCAGTGAGCCAGCCATTCACCTGTCGTCGAACTTTCATAATTCATTCGCTCGGTCGGCTGCAAATTAAGAAACACGACCGGCGCTTTATTGATTTGATGGACAGGCAATACCGTCGAGCTGGTTGAATATGTAGCTGCATGACAAAACACTACATCTACATTTTGCGTATTGAGCCATTCTCCCGCGCTGCGCCCCTCGCTTTCCGTATCCACCATGCCATAGTTGAATACTTCGCCCCATTGGGCGATTTTCTGCTCAATAAATGCCCCATATTGCTCAAGGCGCTCGCGCAGGCCGGGGAACTGCTGCCAATACGCGCGCAGGCCAACGGAGTACAAGCCAATTCTCGGTTTACGGGCAGGTTTAATCGGTGTCAGCAGTGACATGACGGACCATCCTTTCAGCTACAATCATGTTTTATATGACTATTGTAAAGGCTTACATTATAATAAACATCAAACAAAGTTGTGCAAAAATAATAGAATCCTGGGGAGGCCTTCGTCCATGTCTGCTTATCGTGAAAAAGCCATCCATGCCTGGACGCCTGAATCCGTCCGCTTAGCCGCTACACCATCCTCATTCGCGAAATCCACTCTTTTTTACATTCAGGAAATCGGGCATTTTCAGGCCTTCGCCCCTTACTATACCGAGCGGGAGCAGCTTGAATCGTTCCTGCTCGTCTATACTTTAGCGGGTGCAGGCCGCTTGACGTACCGTGACGTTACTTATGAGCTGCGGCCCCATCAGTTGTTTTTTATCGATTGCATGAGCTACCAGCATTATGCCGCAGATGCCGCTGCCGGCGGCAATTGGGAGCTTTTATGGGTACACCTCAACGGCAGCGCCACACGCGGCTACTATGAGCAATTTGCTGCAAGCAGCACTCCAGTCGTTACGCTCCGGCCAGAATGCCGGATTCAGGCTTGCCTTACGCAATTGCTGCAAATGAATCGGCAAAAAAGCACCCGCACAGAGCTGGCCAGCTCGCTATTGCTTGCCGAGCTTCTAACCGAGATACTGTTTGCAGCGCATGAACCGGAGCTGCTGAGCGCAGAGCTTCCGCCTTATATTGCGGCCATCATCGAGGAATTTGAGCAGCATTATGCCCAGAAAATGACGCTCGATCAGCTGGCGCGCCGGCATGCGGTGAGCAAATACCATCTTGCCAAGCAATTCAAGCGCTATACAGGCTTCTCTCCTCACGAATATGTCATTGGCGTTCGTATTTCACAAGCAAAGGAGCTGTTGAAATATTCGCATCAGCCTGTAGCCGACATTGCCCCGCTCGTAGGGATCGACAACGTCAGCCATTTTATCAACCTGTTTAAGGCGAGGGAGGATGTAACGCCGCTTGCCTACCGAAAACAATGGCGCCAGCATAGATCCATTAAATAGGAATAAAAAAGAAGGCCACCCTCCTAGTAGTGGAACACTACTTTCAGGGTGGCCTCTAGCAAGGCTTCATGCTTGCTTAATAGAGAGGGCGCTTCGCTCAGAAGCGCATAATGAATAGGTAATGAATAAACGAGAGGATGACATCACGTCATTATTATTATCTTCTTCTTTTAGATCATAACAACTTCTCCCGCAAAAAAATGTAATCCAAATTACATTTTCGAAAAAATAGTTGCATTCAGCCTTCCTGAGCGATAGGGCCCACATCGTTCAAGCGGCCATCCTGCTGGATGGCGCCGATGACTTGCAGCCGCTCTTTGTCCAAAATGCTGATTTTTTTGCTCACAATGCGAATATAACCTTCATTTTGCATTTCAAGCAGCACCTTCGTTACCGTCTCCCGCACCGTCCCCGTCATATCGGCAATTTGCTGATGCGTCAGCTTCAACCCAATCGTCGTTCCGTATTTATCCGACAGCCGCAGCAGCAGCCGCGAAATGCGCGTACGCGCATTCGAAATCGTCAAATCGGTAATAAGCTCATTTGCCTTGCGCAGACGCTCCAGCGTAATGCTCAAAATATGAATCGCAATGCCCGGGTTTTCCTTCAGCAGCCCAAAAAACTGCTCGCGCTTCAACACATAAAGCGTGCTCTTCTCCAATACTTTCGCCGAGGCAGAACGCAGCTTCGTACTGTCGATTAGCGCCATCTCGCCAAAATAGTCCCCCTCATGAAAAATGGCGAGTATAACCTCGCGATCCTCCTCATGACGGTAAATTTGTACGGCTCCGGCTTTAATCATATACAACTCATCGCCTTCATCCTGCTCCCAGAACAACTGGGCGCCTTTGGCAAAGGTTCTCGTCACGAACAGCGGAGCGATTGCCGCCAGCTCCAAATCATTCAAATGTTCAAAAAAGGGGAAGTTGCGCAAAAATGTAATATCTGACATCCTCAATCTCCTCCTACCCAGCTATTGTACCCAATCTTTCGGGTATACGCACGGGTTTCTTGAAGGAGAGGCACGCTTAGCTGCCTAGCCTTTCACCGAGCCGCCCAATAAGCCGCGGACGAAATATTTTTGCAGGGCGAAAAACACGGTTAGCGGCATCAGCATTGAGACGAATGCAGCTGCCGTCAGCAGATGCCAGTCGCTGCCCTTTGACCCTACCATGGCGGCAATTCGCATCGACATGACCTGCACATCCGGCTGACTGCCGATGAACACCAAGGATACTAAATAATCGTTCCAAACCCAGAGGAACTGGAAAATGCCAATGGACGCAATCGCTGGAACCGACAATGGCAGGATGAGCCGTGTAAATATCGTGAAGTTCGAAGCTCCGTCCATAAACGCCGATTCGAACAAATCCTTGGGCAGCTGGCTAATGAACGTATACATAAAATAAATCGTCAGCGGCAGGCCAAAGCCCGTATGCGCAATCCATATGCCCAGGTAGCTGCCATTGAGGCCAAGTGCCGTGTAATCCTTCAAAATCGGGATGAGCGCAACCTGCAGTGGCACAACGAGCATCATAATGACGGCGACAAACATCGATCGCCGCAGCGGAAACCGCAGCCATGCAAAAGCATAAGCGGCAAATGTCGCGATCAGAATCGGAATAATCGTCGATGGGATCGTCACAACCATTGTATTGAGAAAGGCTTTGGATAGCCCTTCTCCCTTTTGCGATCTAAGCGTGCCGTCGGCCTGCATAATCTCAAAGTTTTTGCCCGTCAGCACGCCATTGTAGTTTTCCAGCGTGAAGTTCGTATTCACCTTCCAGTCTGGCTGCTGCACCTGGATCGTACGCGCACGGCGATTTTCCCAAATCAGCCTGCTGCCATCCTGCGCCGTGACGCCGCTGCGCAGCTGATCATCGTTAAACACCTCGCCGTTCACCTCAATCGGTTGGCGCAAATCGGTCTCCTTCGGCAGCGTGATCGTCGATTGCGTGACATAATCGCGGTGCGGGAATACCGTCCACCAGCCGGTTTGCAAAATATCAACCGCAGGCCGGAACGAGGAGACCAAGAGGCCTACCGTCGGAATAAGCCAGATGAGGCAAATAAAAGCGAGTATGACGTTGACGATCGTTTTCGACATCGTCTTTTTCCTTGTTCGCTTCATCAGAATCCCCCCTGTTTCCGGAACTGCCGCAAATTAATGATAATGACGGGGATAACTGCGATGAGCAGCACAATCGCTAGCGTTGAGCCGTAGCCTGCATTGCGATACATGAAAAACTGGCGGTAAAACTGCGTCGCCACCACTTCCGTATCATATTGCCCTCCAGTCATGACCATGACGACATCGAAAATTTTCAGCGTAAATACAATAATCGTCGTCGATACCGACAAAATCGTTCCTGAAATGGCCGGAATAATGATGCTGCGAAAAATACGAATTTCCCCTGCGCCGTCAATCCGCGCCGCCTCAAGCATATCCTCCGGCACGCCCTTGAGCGCCGCTGAGAACAGCACCATCGCAAATCCCGTCTGCATCCAAATCAGAATGGCGACCAGGAAGAGATTGTTCCAGGGCTGAAGCATGCTGGTGAAAGCCTGCGCTTCCCCTCCGAAGGCGACCACAATCGCATTGAGCAAACCGATCTGCTCATCACCTGGCTTATAGTAATAAATAAATTTCCAAATGACGCCGGCAGCGACGAACGAAATCGCCATTGGCATAAAGATGATGCCTTTCGCCAGTCTCTCGAAGCTGCTGCGGTCAGCAAGCACGGCAATCAGCAACCCTAAGCAGATACAGGCGGTAGCGCCAAATATGACCCACATTAAATTGTTGCGCAGCGCCGTTAACAGCAAGCGATTCGTAAAAACCGCAGCATAATTGGAGAGGCCGACAAACTTCTCCGTGCCCGCATCCATAAGGCTCATATAGAAGGTGCGCAGCGTCGGAATGAGCAGCAGCCATCCAAGCAGCAATGCTGCCGGTCCTACGAAAATAAAGGGCTGGATGCGCCGCTTCCAGATGTCTGGATATTGCTCCACTGCCCAGTTAAACGACCAATAAATCGAATAAACGCCCAGCACTCCCCAAATGATAGCAAGCAAAGCATATACGACAGACGGCAAATTCGTATCGCGCAGAAACAGGTAAATGCTTGAGTGCAAAATCGCATTGACGAGCACGACAGCCAGGGAAACGGCAACGTTTCGCGATTTACTCGTTTTTGGCGTGGAAGCTAGCATGGCCCAGCCCCTCCTTCAATTAAATTTTAATTATTGAAGCCTGACTGAATTTCTTTAAGCGCGCCATCCAAATCAACAGTGCCACTAATATAGTCCGTCATGCCTTTCCAGAACGTGCCTGCTCCTACCGAGCCAGGCATAAGGTCAGAGCCATCGAAGCGAAGCGTCGAAGCATTTTTCACCAGCTCACCCATTCTGCGCTCCACATCCGTCGGATACCAGTCAAGGCTTGCATCATTCATTGGCGCGACCACGCCGCCGGACTGAACCCAAGTCTTAATCGATTCGCCTGTCGTGAAGAACTCCATAACCGCACGCACTTCTGGACGGTCATTATGCATCGCATACAAATCGCCAGCAACGAGTACAGGATTGCCATAGGCCTGATCAATTGACGGCAAATAGAACCAGTCATAATCCTCGCCGGATTTCAAGCCTTCAGGGAAGAAGCTTGTAATAAAGCTGGCTTGGCGATGCAGCCAGGCTTTGGGCGGATGATCGAACATTGGCGTCACCGAATCGCCGAATGAGGTCGTTACAATCGACTTGCGTCCGCCGTATACATAATCATCGTTCAGCCAAATTTGCGACAGCTTCTCGAATGCATTTTTTACAACAGGATCCGTAAATGGCAGTTCGCCTTTGACCCATTTGTCATAGTTTTCCGGTGTTGTCGTGCGCAGCATAATATCTTCGATCCAGTCAGTCGCAGGCCAGCCGGTTGCTGCTCCGCTTTCGATGCCAATTGCCCATGCCGGATCGCCGTCTGCCGCGATTTGCTCGGTTAGCGCCAGCAGCTCATCCCATGTTTTCGGCACAGTATAGCCCGCATCATCGAACTCTTTCTTCGGATACCAGACGAGGCTTTTCACGCTGCTACGGTTCCATACCCCTGCCATTACCGGGCCATCTGGCCCTTGCATCGTCGCCATATCCAGCCAGCTCTGATTGTAGTTGCCCTTCAGCTTATCCGCGTCCAAAAATTGCGACACATCGATAACCTTGCCCGATTTCACGAAATTCGCCAGCAGTCCCGGCTGCGGGAAGTCGGAAATATCCGGGGCATTGCCGCCATCGATACGAATAGCAACGGTTGCTTCAAACTCCTTGGAGCCTTCGTATTGAATATCGATACCCGTTTGCTCCTCAAACGCCTTAATGCTCTCCTCAAATTTCGCTTGGTCCACATCTACGAATGGTCCAAACATCGTCACCTTGGTGCCTTTGTAGTTACCGGCAAGCGCCTGCTCTAGCGGCGAACCATCTGCGTTTCCAGCAGGTTCCTGCGTAGCTTCCACACTAGGCTCAGGCGTAGCTGTCGCTGCTGGTTCCCCGCTTGCAGCGCTGCTGCTCCCACCATTTCCACTACTGCAAGCAGAAACAAGCAGCGCCAAAATTAAAACCATGCTCAGCATGAGCGTATAACCAAACTTAAATGGCTTTTTCAAAAGACCCATCCCCTTATCGTTCATAGTCAAGTGAATCGCAAGTCATTCTCGTTGATGAACGTTCGCCGCATGATGTACATTTGCAGGTTGTACGTCGTTCATGGAAGCTGTCTTCAAATGGAGACTTTCATCAAAGTGTAACGTTGCATCACTCCCTTCACGATTCAAACAAAATGAGAGGGCAGACGAAATTCCATGCTTCACCCATAATGAATGCGCTTACATTAAACGTATTCAGCAAATGAACCGCGGGTGACAAGAACAGCGAAAATGCATCGGCCTATGCTTTTTTATTCCCAATGCTGTGAAGCGAGGGTATGAGACCATGTATGAGACATAGGCAAAGTGGACTCTCTGACGATTAACTCGTGAGGAAGCCATTCTCTTAGGACAGCGGCTTCTCTTCCTTCAAGCTGCTCATGCATTTTTTCTACAGCTCTCCAGCCGATCGCATACATGGGCTGGGCAATCGTCGTCAGCTTCGGTATCGTCATCCAGGACATGCGCAGGTTGTCAAAGCCTACAACGGATACTTGATCGGGAACACGGATTCCGCGGTCATGCAAGCAGGAAATGACGCCCATTGCAAATTCATCGGAGCAAGCAAATACAGCAGTTAAGTGTGGGTGTCGGTCGAATAAGCGGGAGGTGGCTGCATATGCTTCTTCAAACCAGTGTGTTGCAAACTCTACGTAGTCTGCACAATGATGGAGGTTGTTTCGTTCGAGAGCCCGGACGAAGCCGTCATGGCGGGTCTGACCTGAGATGGGGTCGGGCAGCGTGAAGCAGATGAGGCCAATATGCTGATGCCCTTGTTCAATTAAATAACTGACCGCTTCGAAAGCGGCTGCCTCCTCGTCTACCTTGACGGATGGAAGCTCGTATTCGAAAGACACGGTAGACACAAGCACGACAGGATAACCGCAAGCTTGCATCGTCTCGTAATACTGGCTCTGGACATAATCGCTGACGAACAATAAGCCGTCGGCCTGATGTTTGTTCAACGTATCCAGATAAGAAATAGTTCGCTCCGGCACCCGGTCCGTATTGCAAATCATCAAATTGTAGCCGAGCTGCTTAGCCGCATCCTCCATGCCGCGAATAATTTCGCCAAAATAAGCATTGCGGATGTCGGGAATGAGAACACCAAGCATTTGCGACTTTTTGAAAATAAGACCTCGGGCCAGCGCATTCGGGTGAAAATTCAAGCTTTCAATCGCTTCTAGCACACGGTGTCGCTTATCCTTCGTGACCGATTCCGGCGCATTCATGACACGGGAAACGGTGCTGATGGATACATTAGCCATTCTAGCAACGTCGCGGATCGTAGGCTTCATCGCCAAACCATCCTTTATTTTCTTTTTTTTGAAAACCTTTTCAACGTCATTATAATGGCTAAAATATCCTTTGGCAACCGTTTTATTTTTGCAGCTTCGAAAGCCAAGCATCGATTGCGGCTGCTACCTCGTCCGCCTGCTCGGATGCCGTTATCGTTGCATCGTTGTCGCCGGACTGCTTGCCATAGGTGCCGAAGCCGCCGTGATTTCCGCCTTCAATCGATACATATTCGGTCTGATTGGCAGGCAAGTTTTTCTTTGACTGCTCCCAGGTTTCCTTGTTCAGCACAGCATCAAGCGTCCCCGTAATTTGCAAGGCTGCAAGCTTGCTGCCGCTCAAATCAGCCCCGTCATCGGCATAAGCGCCCATGAAAAAGATGCCGGCCAGCTTATTCGGATGCTCTGCTGCATATCTCGCAGCAAAGGCTCCGCCAAGCGAATGCCCGCCGATCACGTAGCTTTCTTCTGGATGCTCCGCTATATATTCATCTGCGCGGTCCTGCGCAGTGAGCGCCAAGTTAAATGGCATGGAAGCAATATAAACGCGATGTCCAGCTTCTGCGAGGCGCCTTGCAAGCGGGGCATAACTTTCCGGCTTGACCAGCCCTCCTGGATAAAAAATAATGTTAGGCGAGAGCAGCTCTTTGCCCTCCCCCGGCTCAAAACGGTAGCCATGCTTCAGCTCGCTTACCTGAACTGAGCCGTCGCTATCCAGCGCGGCGAGCGCTTCTTCCAGCGGACTATACGTCTTCGCCTGCAAAAACAAAATAATTCCCAGGATGAGAACAATGACGACAATGGCCGCCCACAACAGCACTCGCTTCCAAGGCGAACGGCGGCGTCCACGCGAATGCCGGGATACCGAGATTGCATTTGAACCATAATCCATTTCCGTTTCGACTCTCCTTTCATTTCAGACGTAATCGGATGGCAGCATCCTTTGCCGCCATCCGATTACGTTTATTAGCTGCCAGACAGGCTTAAAGCGGCTGAAAGCCCACCGGCTTTTGTCCCTTGTCCGCCATCCATACTCCGCGGCGATCCTTGTCAAAGTCTGTTTTCAGCTCTTCAATGACCCGCTTCAAATCAACACTTTGCTCGTAGTGCTTCTGCAGCGCAGCCGACACATACAGCTCATTAAGCTGGGCAAACGAGAAGCCCTCGGTAAATTTCGCTGCGTCCTCCATAAGTCCATCTGCTTCTTCTGCCAGCCTCCCGAACCCTTTGCGCTGCAAATAGGCGAGCCGCAGCTCTTGATCCGGCAGCTTCATCTCATAAGCCCGGTCGAAACGGCCCGCGCGGTTCATGAGCGCCGGATCGATTTTTTCCGGATAATTCGTTGTGCCGATCAGGAACAGCCCTTCACGGGACGTCGCCCCGTCGAGCGTATTCAGGAAGAAGGAGCGTGCCGAATCCGGCATCGAATCAATATCCTCAATGACGAGAATCATTGGCGCCATTTTCATCGCGGCGGAAAACACCTGTTGAATCGAATCACTCGTCGTATACTCGGTAATTTGCCAGTAGGCGACCGGAGCCTCAACGCTGCCCGCGATTGATTTTACGAGCGTCGTCTTGCCGTTCCCCGGCTTGCCATACAGTAAAATACCCCTTTTGTACGGCACGTTATAGGTTTGGAAAAACTCGCGATCCCTAGAGAAAAACTCATCAATGGAACGATAGATTTGCTGCTTCAAGGAATCGCTCATCATCACCTCGTCGCGTTCCACCATACGCGTAATTTGCTCTTTACTGCGCTCAAACCCTTCCTTCGTATCGGTGAAAATCGTAACGCGACGCTCGCTAAGCTGCCGCTCCTGCATCGCTTCGAGAAAAGCACGCATCGTCTCATCATTTTTCGCAAAAATAATATCTTCCGTATTCAGACCATACTGGCGCAAGAACGGGATACGCGCAAAAGCTACCTCATATTCAGGATAAGTAATGACATTATTGCGCAGCGAAGGATTGATTCGGTAATTGGCTTCAGACTTCGAGTCCTCAAAGCGAAATGAACGATCCTCCACCAAGTCGTATATTGCGGCCTCCCGCTTTACACCTTCGTACCCGCTCGCGAGGTCATCCGATACCCAGTCCCACACATCGTCCCCGTCATCTTGCATGTACAGCTGCATAGGTGAGCCGAAAGCTTCCTCGAGCATGCTCTTAATCGATTGGACGGCCGTTGCATAATTGAAATAATCATCGGTGGATTGGCCTGCTTCTGCATTGAAAATATAAGGTTTATACGTTTTGGTAATCATAAATGGGGCATTATCTCCTTTAAAATAGGAATTTCGATTGGGCTTGTCCGCCCCTCCCGTCAGGCACAAGGCGAAACGGCCGAAAGCCGTCCTCAGGCGGCGCGCGGCGTTTCAGTCCGGGAAATATAGAGAAAGTGTGGTGAAATATACTTTCCTATATATGGACAAAAAAAGACCGCAAGCCATCAGCCTACGGTCTTCCTGCATATGAAGAGAAGCTGCCTGCAGCAGCGGCCTATATTCAATAAGCCACTTCCTCTTCATGCTTATGCTTAAAACGGCCCGTAGAGGCCCATGGACATTATACGGCTACGACACAAACGCTTCATGACCAAAGGCCTCCTTTCTCCGCAGCTTCAAGTTTAATAGAATAGTTGTCAAATGCTAGTTTGAAAGCCGCTCGCCAGCAAGCTCGCCATGCCGGGTTACAAAATCAAAATGCTTGTAGGCGATTGTAATACGATTGCCGCTGAATGTGCAAATGACCTCGTCATGATAAGGCGTAAAGACGCGGCAAATATCAAAAACCAGCGTATCGCTGCCCAGCCAGGTAGCACGTGCTGCTGTGACTTCATTGGCCAACTCATTGCCATAATACCATTCTTGATGACCAGAGTCCAGACGATGCCGCCCTGCCGCATCGCTCCACAATAAAGTTGTCACTTCTCTGCCAAATATCAGGCTAAGCTCCGTGACCCCATCCTCGCTTTGCTCTACCTTATAATGAACCGTTCCCTCGGCAAACACAGGGCGTGGCTGCGCAGCGCGCTCTACAAGGATCAGGCTGCCCAGCTTCTCCCGCAAGCCAGCAAGCTCAGCTTCATTCTCTGGCAGCGCATTTGGCAGCATGGCTGGCAGCAAATGCTCCCACATCATATCCATCACCAGCTGCATGTCCTGCACGCCGCTGTTGATGGCAATGACGGCATCCTGCTCCGGTAGGACGACGCAAAATTGGCCGAAAGCCCCATCGCCTCTATAAGCCCCATGTCTGCATTGCCAAAATTGATAGCCATAGCCCTGCTGCCAATCCGTGCCTGAGCCTGTTACGACGTCGCCGTGATTGATGTTGTCCACCTGCTTTGCAGTCGCCTGTTCAATCCATTCGGCTGAAATAATCCGCTTGCCGTTAAACATGCCTTTATCCAGCAGCATTTGGCCAAAACGCGCCCAATCCCCCGTTTTCAGCCTGGCTCCCCAGCCCCCGGTAGCTTCTCCGTCAGGCGCCGCATCCCATGCTGGACGCTCAATACCGAGCGGCTCAAACAGCCGTGGCATTAAATAGTCCGGCAGATCAAGGCCGCTCACCCGCTGTACAAGCGCGGACAGCATATGGCTGGCCCCGCTGTTGTAGAGGAAAAAAGAGCCTGGCTCGCGATCAATCGGCTGCTCGAGAAATCCTTTTATCCAATTGTGGTCGGTCCGGTCTCCTACTTTGGGAGTGACGTGATCCGACAACCAGGATTGGTGCATATCAAAGCGTGCCGTGTCCTTCGTATGTCCGGTGGACATCGTAAGCAAGTGGCGAATTTTAAGCCCGCCCATATTGGCTTTGACCTCCTCGGTCGCTTCCTCGGGAAAATAGTCCAGCACCGCATCCTCCACGGAAAGCAGCCCTTCTTCCACCGCGAAGCCAATCGCCATTGAACTCAGGCTTTTAGTGAGCGAGTAAGCAATATGCTGCCTGTCTGCTTGATAGGGTGTCCACCATCCTTCGGCAACGACATGCCCATGCCGGACAAGCATCAAGCCATGCAGCTCCAGCTTATTATCTGCAATGCCTGCCAAAAAAGAACGAATAGCTTGCGAGCTTATTCCCTGACTTTCCGGTGTTGCACGAGGTAATTCATATGGTTTCTGCATAGCCATCTCCTTATTAATGGACTGCTTATTTCCCGCTATTCTTCAAAGCGTCTAGCCCCAGCGCAAGCGAGCCGCATAGTCCAGCATTGTCGCCTAGACCTGGCGATACAATATAATTTTCAATGTTGTGCAAAATTTCCGACGCCTGCACATAACCGTTCAAAGCGCGTTTCACTTCGGCGTGAATAAGCGGGAACAGCTGCGATTGGTGCATTACGCCGCCGCCCAAAATGATTTTGCGAGGTGACAGCAGCAAAATGCTGCCCGCTACAGCCTGTGCGATATAAAAGGCTTCCATTTCCCACGCCTTATGCTCTGGTGGAAGCTCTACTGCTTTGACGCCCCAGCGCTTCTCAATAGCAGGACCTGCCGCTACGCCTTCCAGACAGTCGCCATGATATGGGCAAAAACCATCATAGGTATCCTCAGGATGACGGCGAGTCAATATATGACCGCCCTCCGGGTGCACAAGTCCATGGACCAGCTTGCCCTCCGAATAAACGCCTACACCTACACCAGTGCCAATCGTATAATAAATGCAGCTGTCCAGACCTTGAGCAGCACCCCACACCGCTTCCCCATAAGCAGCCGCGTTCACATCTGTATCCCAGCCATAAGGCACGTTAAAATGCGCTTTCAGCGCGCCAAGAAAATCAAAATCCCCCCAGCCCGGCTTAGGTGTCGTCGTAACAAACCCGTATTGCGGGCTGGATTTATCAATATTAATCGGGCCGAATGTGCCGATGCCAATCGCCTCGACCTGCTTGTCCTTGAAATAGTCAATTACATTCGCCATCGTTATTTCCGGTTTTTCCGTCGGAAAGCTTACCCGATCCTCAATAACGCCATGCTCATTGCCTACACCACATACAAATTTTGTACCGCCTGCCTCAATTGCCCCAATACGCACGTTAACCCCTGCTTTCTATTCCTATGATCTAACAGAAATATACCATGCTGGGCAGCTAAGTGCCACAGTATATGCAAGAAAACCTGCCTGAAATATAGCTGCTTCAGAGCAGGCCCCTGCGTTTATAGCGGGGCACCGCCTTTTTCGTAAAACGGTTGGCGTAGGAAGAAGCCGCATACGAATCCGGCTTCACGCGCGGGGCATAGGTTCCCATTCCCTGCACCCGCTCTATCATTTCCTGCACATACAGCGAGGTTTCATTAATAGAAGGCACCGTTCCAGCATCAATATCAATGAAATGCGCCAGTGAAGCCCCTTGATACACATAGGGCAGCAGTAAATCCTCCATTTGCTGCAGCACGCCATCCTTGAAATAATAGCCAACCTCCTGCGACAAAACCGTCTCCAGCGTCAGCTTCTCTCTAAGCTTCATCATTTCCCGGGGAACAACTGTTTGGCGGTAGCAGGCCCAGGCCCCTTTTCCAATTCTGCGAATGACAACCCCCGTAACAAACTTCGTATACCCGCGAAAAACTTGGCTGTCCGTCCCGACTACAAAATGATACGATGCCCGCACATCACTAGAAATAAAGCTGCAAATCCGCTCACTCACATCCTGAAAGGTTAAGCGGCTTTCGGTCACATTTTGGAACGATAATCCCTCTGGAATAATCAGCTGCTGATTGTTTCCTGCTATGGACACGATCGCAAATTCCTCCCCGTGTGACAAGGTGAAACGGCCGCAAGCCATCCTTTGACGGTGCGGCGCGTTTCAGTCCGAGAAATATAGAGAAGGGATGGAGAAATCATATCCTTTCCTATATTTCAAGGTGAAACGGCCGCAAGCCATCCTTTGACAGGCGCTCCACTTCGTTGCCGTCCCCTGGCTTCGTTGCCCGGGCTTCTTCTAATACTTATGCAAACAGTGCAGCAAAATAGTATTCACTATCAGTTCAATAAAGTTGGATATGTCAGCTCTAATTAAAAAAATTGTAAATCCGATATAGTAAGTATTAAACAATTTATAAATGGCAAAAAAAGCCGCAAGGAGGAAATAAGTGAAGACAGCTCATAAAATCCAATTCATCATCCTTACTGTCGTCATTGTTGCTTTAATCGCTACTGGTTGCACGAATGGAGGTGCTACCACCCAGTCTGAAGCAACAGAAAATGGGCAAAAAACGCTAAAAGTTTATTGGTGGGGCAATGATGGAAGACGTGAAAGAACACTTAAAGTTATTGATTTATTTGAAAAGCAATATCCAACTATTAAAGTTGAACCGGTAGATGCAACTAACGGCGACTATTGGACATTGCTCGCCATGAAAGCAGCTGATCAAGACTTCCCTGATGTCATCCAAATGGACTACAAATATATAGATGAGTATGCCAAGCGTAAGCTGATATTGCCCCTGGATGATTTGGCTGCTTCCGGCAAGCTCGATCTTTCCGATCTGGACGCAAGCTCGCGCACGACAGGCACAATAGACGACAAACTTTACGGCGTCGTTACCGGCATAAATGCACTAAGCATGATGTACAACCCGGAAATATTCGAAAAGGCTGGCGTTCCCGTTCCGGAAGCAGGCTATACGTATGAAGATTTCATCCAAACAGCCCGTGATCTGAAAGAAAAAATCAATGACCCGAACTTTGTCCCGATCGGTACGGACTCGCTCGACTTTGCTTATTACCTCAGACAACGGGGAGCAAGCTACTATTCCAAGGACGGCAGCTCGCTCGGCTATGATAAGGATGAATATTTATCCGACTTCTTTACGATGGAGAAAATGCTTATCGATGAAGGCCTGATGGCAAGCGCGGCCATACTCAAAGACCGCTCAGCTGACAAGGATTCGCTAATCGTCAATCAGCTTGCTGCTTTCCATAGGCTGACGAGCAACAACGTCGTCTCGTTTACGGACTTGTCAGGCAAAGCATTAAAGCTGCTGCCGCTTCCGGCCTTTAAAGGCGGCTCTGAAGGAAACTATGTTAAGCCTTCGATGTACTTCTCGATCTCTGCCTATACGAAGCTGCAGGATGAAGCTGCTTTGTTCGTTGACTTTTTCTTCAACAATTTTGAAGCGAATGATATTTTGCTTGGTGAACGCGGTGTTCCCGCCACTGCCAAGGTGCGTGAGCATCTGCTCAGCTCAATGAAAGAAACCGATAAAGAGCAATATACTTACATGGGTGAAGTTGAGAAAAATTCAAGCCCGCTTGATCCGCCTGTTCCCTTAACATCCAGCAGCATCAACACATTGTTCACCAAAATTAGAAATCAAACGCTGCTTGGGCAAATTACGCCGATTGAAGCTGCAAAACAATTCCGGGACGGCGCGAATGAAATTTTCGCAGATGCCGCTTCATAGGGGAAAGGACAATAACCGATGAAACTAACGATTAGTAAAAAGCTCTACGGCGGCTTTTTCTCGATTCTACTGCTGCTCATTGTGATTGCTACTCTCAACTATGTGGAGATTGGCTCGATTAACAGCACCTATCAGAAGCTGCTTCAGGAACGCGCCCATAGTGTCAGTCTCGTCAAAGATTTAAGCATCGCCATTAAAAATGAAAACTTGAAAATTACAGGCTATCTTCTGATGGATGACGAAGCGGAAATCGATGCCTACCGTGATTCCGTTCGACGTTATAATGAAGTCAGTAAGCAGCTGCAGGGCATGACAACCGATTCAAATGACTGGCTGCTGCTGCAAGGACTCGATTTGCTTCAACAAAGCTATACGAGCAATGCCGAGGAAATGATCGAATTCAAGAAACAGAATAAAGTAGAGGATTATATGCGCCTCGCCGCCAAAAACGAACCGATTATCAGTAAATTTATGGAAACAGCGGATCGATTCGTTCTAGAACAAGAAGAGGTGCTTCGCCTAAGCTCCGAGGAGACGTCATCCAAAGTGGCTAGCACGAAGCTGATGGTTCTCCTAATTTCGCTGCTCTCGATTGTTGCAGGCCTTGCTATTGCATATTTCATTAGCCGGATGATTACGGTGCCCATTGTTCGGATTACTGCCGTCGCAGAGCGAATTGCAAATGGGGATTTGACAAGCGAAGCCGTTAAGGTGAAAAATCGTGATGAACTAGGCGTTTTAGCCGCATCATTTAATTCGATGTCGCAAAATTTACGCCATTTGATTGAGCAAGTGTCACAAAATGCGCTGCAAGTCGCGGCTTCGTCCGAGCAGTTAACTGCCGGGGCTGAACAGACTACTAAAGCAACCGAGCAGGTCGTTGAAATTATTGAGCAGGTAGCTGGCGGCTCCGAAGAGCAAATAAAAGTCGTTCAGGAAAGCGTAGCTTTTGTGAACAATATGTCAGTGGAGGCGAACGGCATTGCGGCAAGCGCCCTTCAGGTTTCGGAGAAATCGCGGGCAGCCGCCCAGACTGCTGTAGATGGAACAGTCGCGGTACAATCCGCTGTCGAGCAAATGGGCCATATTCAGTCTACAGTGCAAAATATTGCAGAGGACGTTAGCATTTTAGGCTCACGCTCTGATGAAATCGGCAAAATCGTCGAGGTCATCGCGGGCATTGCCCAGCAAACAAATCTGCTGGCGCTTAACGCCGCGATTGAAGCTGCACGGGCGGGAGAAGCAGGACGCGGCTTCGCTGTCGTCTCCGCAGAGGTTCGCAAGCTGGCCGAGCAATCGACTGCGTCCAGCCAGCAAATTGCGGTGCTTGTCCGTTCCATTCAGTCGGATACAGAGCGTACCGTTAAGTCCGTTCATGACGGCAAGGAAGTCGTACAAGCAGGGATTGCTGCGGTATCTGCGGCGGGTGAGTCCTTTAACAACATCAAGCAAGCTGTTAATTCCGTGACCTTGCAAATCCACTCGGTATCTGAAGCCTCTCAGCAAATGTCCGAGGATACGAATAAGCTGGCGGCGTCCCTGCAAGGCGTAGCCGAGGTAGCAGAAGAAACGTCCTCCGGCGCAATAAGCGTATCGGCCGCAACCGAGCAGCAGCTGGCGACGATGGAGGAAATCACCTCCTCGTCCCAAGCGCTCGCTAAAATGTCCGAAGAGCTGCTGCAATTCGTTAAGGATGTTAAGCTTTAGAGATTTAGAGGTAAAAAAATTGTCGCGTTTGATTTTCCGACAAGCGCGAGAAAAATCGAACACCTTCAAAAAATGCTCCTATGTCGTAAGATGTAGGAGCTGTTCTTGAAGGTGTTTTTGTATGTATATTCAATTATTATTTAAATATAAATAACCAGCCGCTGGTTGGATCACCGACGACTGGTTATTTAAAACTCGCAAGGTATGTTGTAGAAAAGGATGCCTGAAAGCTATACGTATTCTGAACGAATGCGCTCAATATAGCTTTTGGAAAACGCCATTTGTTCCTCGCTCGCCGTCTCCATAATAATATGAACGCCCGGCTTGTACTTATTAAGCAATTGCATATACAGGCTGTAATTCATTTCGCCATAGCCGGCCGGAACCGTCTGCAGCTCTCCATTCGCATCGGGTTTGCGGTCCTTGGCATGAGCGCCAATAATCCGGTCGCCAAGCAGGGCGAATGCTTCTTCAATTACTTCATCCTGACGGGCGAAGTTTTCCGTTGTCAGCAAATTGCCTGGATCGATCACGACGCCAACATGCGAGGACGGAATCTGTTGCAGAAAAGCGTGCAGCTCCGCCGCCGTGCCAATCAAATGGCCGTTGGCTGCCTCGATGCCAATGAATACGCCCCATTTTTCCGCTTCGTCTATAAGCTCCTGAACCGTCGATTTTAGCGTCTTCCAGTCCTGCTCGGTATAAACGCCATCCGGATGGGTTCCCGTCTCAAAAGCAACCATAGGCGCGCCGAGCAAACGTGCGTAGCGAATCAGCTCCTTAAACCGCTCAATATTTTCGCGAAGCTTCTGCTCATCGCGCTCAAAGAAATGCAAATAGCAGCCAAGCACGGAGATCGACACGCCTTGTTTGCGGAGCTCCTCCGCTATCGACATCGCGAGCCCCGGAGTCAGCTTGCCCGGTTTATTAAAATCGACATCATTAATAGCCTTCCACATCGCCAGCTGGATATGGCCAAATCCGGCAGCGCCCACCTTCTCAGCCAGCTCCCGGTAAGACAAGCTCCCAAATAAATGTGCCAATACGCCTACGGACATTTCCTTCACCCTTTCTTTTTTCGCAACAGCAAGATACAAGATGATGTGATTGCGCCTCTATTCAGTATAACGAAGTTAACCGCTGTGCAGGCGCTATGCAGCCTAATATAACGGTTAATTAAACATTTTCACCTGATTTTTGACGTCTAGCCAGTCAGTTATGATGACGCTTACTTTTTCGGCTCGTCTATTGACTGTAACGCAGGCCGCAAAGTCTGTCAATTGGAGGCAGTCGATACTTTCCTAAGCACCATTTTCAGCATATAATAGAAGCATGTGCTTTGAAGTTTCGGGCACCACATACGCAGGCAAAACAGGAGGAATACGATGATGGCAATGAGCAAAGCGAAGAAAGCAAGACAAAAGCTGGCCCAAAGAGGCTTAATGAATCCCGAACAACTGCGGGGAAGCTGGAATGGCGTGAAGCCTGGTGAACGAAAAACGCCGACTCTGCAAGAGCGAGTAAATAAACGGCATACGAAACACAAAAGGAATCACGCAGGCAGAAGCGATGATTCCTTTTGTATTTATTGCGCCTAACAAGCAAACGTGCTATACGTCTTTATTTGTATTTTTTCCAGTCGCCCGGCTTGCTGTTATTGAGCAAATACTCCATATCGTTTTCCAGCCGCTTCTGCTCCTGCTTCCGCGCTTCATCCGCCTTCTGGGCGGCATCCTGCTTCTTCTGCTCCTCCGCTGCCTTCAGCGCATTCGACTGCTCCTTGAGCTTGCTCAGGACATCAGCACTCAGCAAATCCTTCAAGGTCGCCTGCTGGCTATTCGCCGCAGCCGCTTTCGGCTTGCTCGCTTGCGTTGCTGCCTGCCGATTTTTTTTCGCCATTCGTAACACCTCTATTTCCATGGTAGAATTTCATTGTCGTTTATTATAGCATGATTTGGGCAAAATGAAAGACGCCCCTCGCCGCATGGCAGCGGGTTGGAGCGCCTCTTGCTACCTGCTTGCCGCAGGCTACTTTAAATCTTAGTAGGAGTAAGTGTTCATTTCAGACAAGCCGCTAAATAGGATAGCACCGAACATTACAAAAAGTATAATATACAAAACGATACCGATTGCAGCCCATACCAATGCAGCCTTGGCATAGTTCGACTTGCTGATTTTTGCATTGCCTCCAAAAGCCCAGACGAACAGCATAATAATGTTCACGAGCGGAATAGCACAGAGCAGCATGGTAATCATCCACTCTTTAAAGCTTACCGGCTCCGCCAAATGATTTTGCTGCTGATAGCCATTCTGATTTTGATATTGTTGTTCCATGACCTTTTCACTTCTCCCTCTATTTATCTAATGATATTTTCTCTTGCTCTGTACATGTTAACGAGGAAAGCGACATATTTCAACATACTTTTGGATTATTTTCCATTTGATATATAGGCATAAAGAACTGAATATTGTATTACTCAATACGAATTACCTATATTCCATTTTGGATTAGTCTTCTTACTATGTTAAAATGATGTAGGTGCCCTCTCCGGCTCCATGTACTACAATCTTCGTTACCCACACTGGAGGTCGATTAAACATGGCAAACCAAACTGGCACAATCGTTCAGCAATCGTTGCATGCATTATCAGGAGACTCCACCTTTTTGTCCGATTTACAAGGAAAGCATCGCGATCAGGCCTTCCTGTCTTTAGCTGCTATTTTATCCACGCCAAACAAGGTGAATAAAGCCTTTTTACGCATTACAATGGATGATGGCGACGTCGTTCGCATACCAGCCTATCGCATCCAGCATAATGATACACTAGGCCCATACAAAGGTGGCATTCGCTTCCACGAATCCGTAAATGAAGAAGAGGTTACCAATTTGGCAGCCCTGATGACGCTCAAAAATGCACTTCACGACGTTCCTTTCGGCGGCGGCAAGGGCGGCATCGGCATTAATCCGCGCAACTATTCAGCGAAAGAGCTTTACATTATATGCAAAAAGTATGTCCAATATTTTACCGATATTCTCGGCCCGGAAAAGGATATTCCCGCACCCGACATGGGAACTGGTGAACGCGAGATGGACTGGATGATGGCCGAATATAAAAATATTCATCCCGGCAAACCGTATCTCGGCAGCTTTACTGGAAAAAGCGTCATTAACGGCGGCTCCTTAGGACGCCGGGAAGCGACAGGCAAGGGCGTTTATTTCACATTCCGCTATATGCTGCATGATTTTATTAAAGTGCATCGCGGCTATTTGACCAACAGCTCTAATCCATTTGCTGAAAATGTTCTCGCCCAAGCGGAAAAATCGCTTTCCATCGCCGTTCAAGGCTTCGGCAATGTCGGCTCCATCGTTGCATTGGAAGCGCATAAATGTACCTATCTCAACAACAAGGTCGTGGCAGTCAGCGACCGCAATGTAACGCTTTACAATGCCGATGGCCTATCGATTCCGGCACTAATTGACTTCGCTAATCACCATCAAGGCGATTTGCCTAAGACGAAGGAAGAGCTCGCTGAGCTTGAGCTCAAAGCAGACATTTTGGAACGTGAGGAAGTGCTGTATCTGGATGTCGATGTGCTCGTGTTGGCCGCGCTAGAGGAGCAGGTCCGCGAGGATAATGTAGATAAAGTGAAGGCCAAGATCATCGTCGAAGGGGCAAATGCGCCAATAACCGGCGAAGCCGACCAGAAGCTTTCCGAGAACGGCGTTATTATTATTCCCGACATTCTGGCCAATGCCGGCGGCGTTATCGTCTCATATTTCGAGTGGCTGCAAGGCCGTGAAACGCAATATTTGACCGAGGAGCAGGTGCATCGCATGCTGTTTGAGAAAATGCAAAGCACACTCGGCTCCATCTTGCCTTCCTTCTTTAGCGCCAACTTCACGCTGCGGCAAAATTGCTATAATCATTCGGTAATGAAGCTGTCAACGGTTCTGTACCGCCAAGGCAAGCTATATTAGAGACTTGTCCGGGGGAACCTAACCGTTATCATGCGTGAATCAGGCAGAACAACTAAAAACAGGCCCGAAGCTGCACCTTGCAGCTCCGAGCCTGTTTTCTCACGCTTATTTTTCACATCTTAAAACGCCCAGTTGCCTTTACGGAATACAGGAACGACGGTGCCGTCGGCTTGAATGCCATCTATATCCATGTCGGCAGAGCCAATCATAAAATCATTATGGGTCAGACTCGCATTAACGCCGTTTGCTTCCAGCTCCTCTGGCGACATTTTTTTGCCGCCTTCAATATTGAAGGCATAGCCGCTGCCGATGGCCAAGTGGTTCGAAGCATTTTCATCAAACAGCGTATTATAGAACAATATATTCGACTCCGAAATCGGGGAATGATGCGGCACAAGTGCAACCTCTCCCAAATAACGCGCACCCTCATCCGTATCAATCAGCTTTTGCAAAATCGCTTCGCCTTCTTCCGCCTCGGCCTTCACAATGCGGCCGTTCTCGAAGGTCAGCTTGAAGCGGTCAATAATATTGCCACCGTAGCTGAGCGGCTTTGTGCTTGATACATAGCCATTAACGCCGGTTTTCAGCGGCACTGTGAATACTTCTTCCGTCGGCATATTCGCCATAAACGGAATATTTTGCTCGTTTTCGCTGCCGGCAGCGACCCATAGATGCTTGTCATGCAGCTCAATCGTCAAATCTGTACCCGGAGCGGTATAATGCAGCTTTTTAAAATGGTAGTTGTTCAGCGCCTCTCCCTTGCTTCCAAGCGCTCTGTTATGCTCCTGCCAAGCCGCAACCGGATCTTCTGCATGCAGGCGCACCGCTTTGAAGATCGCTTCCCATAGCAGCGCGACTGCTTGCTCGCCCTCAGCCTCCGGGAACACCTTCTTCGCCCAGTCCTTGGCGGCTGCCGCAACGACCGTCCAGCTCACCTTGTCCGCTTGAATCGCTCTGCGGAACTCCTTCAGCCCTGCTCCCGCCGCCTTCTGGTAGTTGGAAATACGCAGCGTGTCGACACCCTTCAGCAAATCCGGGCTGGAGGATACGATTGAAATAAAGGCCGCGCCCTTATCCACAAACTCCTGACGCTTCGCCGTTTCCCATTGCGGGAAATGCTCGAAAATTTCAGCGTCCGCTTTTTCATATTTTAATCTGGATAACTGGTCATCCGTCCAATCAATATGTACATTGCTTGCTCCAGCTGCATAAGCCTTCTCTGCGACGAGACGCACTAGGGGCGCCGCCTCAATCGCTCCCGTCACGAATACCGCCTGTCCCTGCTGGACATTCACACCTATTTTCACAATAATCTCAGCGTATTTCTCTAATTGAACAGCTAATGCATCGCTCATTCCAAGTCTCCTTTATCTCTATAAAATAGGGCTTGCTGCATTCCATTTACTTCCTTACATCCATATTATAGCCGATCTGCAGGGAAAACAAGCCCGATCTGGCTGCGCGCCTCATCGAGCACCTCAAGTACAGCAAGCGAGTTCGCAAACGAATTCATATCCGATTCATGCTGGCCGCTCTGAATGAGCCGAATAAACGCCTCAGCCTCATACACCATCACATTTTCCGCTTGCGGCACCGTCAGCTCCTCCACTTTGCCATCGCGGTATTCGATGCGCACCTGAGTCGGGTAGCTAATATTTTCAATAATCATATTGCCCGCTTCGCCTTGTATTTCTGCTGGAAGCTGAGAATTGGAAATTTTGGAGTGCAGCACGGCCGCATCCATTCCATCATATTGCAGCAGCAGACTGCCCTTGCCATCCACACCGGACTCCAGCATAACGGCACTTGCTTTTACCTTATTCGGTTTACCGAACAATGAGACCAGCGGGTAAACGCTGTAAATGCCAATATCCATCAGCGAGCCATTCGAAAACTCCGGCTTGAAAGCATTCATGACATTGCCTTCCTTGTACGCATCATAACGCGAAGAATATTGACAGTAGGCTGCAAAATAACCCCGAATGGCTCCCAGTTTAGGCAGGTGCTCGCGAATAACGGCGAAGTTCGGCACGAACGTCGATTTCATCGCCTCCATAAGCAGCACATCATTTTCTTTGGCCGCTGCGATCATTTCCCGCATTTCCCGGGCGTTTGAAGCAATGGGCTTCTCAACAAGCACATGCTTGCCCTGCTTCATGCAGGTGATCGCATGCTGAGCGTGGTGCGAGGTGGGACTTGCGATATATACAGCGTCCACCTGATCACTCTTTGCCATCTCCTCCAAATCCGTGAACATATGCGAAATCTTATATTTGCTCGCAAATTCTGCCGCCCGCTCGGACGTTCGCGAATACACGGCCGCTATAGCAAAGTCCTCCAGTCCGCGTGCCGCTTCGATAAAAGAATCTGTAATTTTGTTGGTGCCAATTAGGCCAAAACGTATCATCAGCTTTTCCTCACTATCTCATCTTGATTTATTCCTCTTATTCTACCACTACAGCCAGCGAAAAAAAATAAAAGCCGACTGCCCGCGCATCCATCTGCACGAGCTGTCGACTTTCTAGAGTGTCGCATCCAGCCTGTACTACACCTCTGCTACGCATTTCAATCACGAGCTTAAATGCCGACCGGTACGACATACAGCCCCGTATCGCTTTCTTGCTTAAGCAGCACATCTACCTGATACGTTTCCTTTACGATTTCCTTCGTAATCACGGCCTCCGGCGTCCCGCTCGCTACAATTTCGCCCGCTTTCATCACGACAATGCGGTCGCTGTAGCGGATCGCTTGGTTAATATCATGCAGTACCATAACGATGGTCATGCCATGCTCCTTATTTAATGCCTTTACCAGCTCCAATATTTCAATCTGATAATACAGATCAAGGAAGGTCGTCGGCTCATCCAGAAACAAGATCGGCGTTTTTTGCGCCAGCGCCATTGCAATCCATACCCGCTGCTTCTCGCCGCCAGAAAGCTGATTGAGCCGCTGGCTGCGCTTCTGCTGCAGGTTGGTCGAGTCAAGCGCCTCTTCAATCGCCTTCTCGTCCTCCTCCTTCGGCTGACCGAGGAAGCTGCGATGCGGCAGGCGGCCATAGCTGACGAGCCGCTCCACCGTTAAATCATAAGGCGCCTCATTTTGCTGATGCACGACCGCAAGCTTTTTAGCCAGCTCCTTTGGCTTGATTTGCGCGAGCGACTTGCCATCGAGCAGCACCTCCCCATGAGCGGGCGCATAGTTTTGCGATAAAATACCGAGCAGCGTCGATTTGCCGCAGCCATTTGGACCGATAATCGTCGTTATTTTTCCCGTTTCAATATTATCGCTGATGTTTTTAAGCTGGTCAGTCTTTTTGTCATAGGAGAACGTCACCTGTTTAATTTCCATAAACGCGCTCACTCCTTCTAAGCATAAAGATGAGGAATGGCCCGCCGATAATCGTCATTATGATCGAGGCCGGAATTTCCGTCGGCGCGAGCACCGTCCGTCCGAGCGTATCCGCTGCTAAAATCAGCAGAGCCCCGCCCAGTGCCGAAAAAGGAATGAGCACCTTATGATCGGAGCCAACCAATGTCCGCGCAATATGCGGAACGAGCAGGCCGACGAAAGCAATTAAGCCGCCAATGGCCGTTGCTACAGATGCGAGCAGCACCGCGACGACCGAGATCAGCAGCCGCGCCCGCGTTACCCGCAGCCCGAGATTTTTCGCCGTTTTATCCTGTAAGCTAAGCATATTGCACCATGAACTGAGCAGCAAGGACAGCAGCAGGCCGATGAGGCCATACAGCCCGATCATTTGCACATCCGTCCATGTCTTCATGGTGAAAATTGATGAAATCGCCTGATTGACGCTCGTAACCGCGTAGCTGCCGCGATAATTAAACGACTGGCCGAGCCCCGTAAAGGTCGCATTAATCGCAATCCCGACGAGAATAAGCCGCAGCGGGCTAAGTCCCGACTTCCACGACAGCGCATAGACGAGGTAGCAGGCTAGCGCTCCGCCGAAAAAGGAAAACAGCGGCATCCAGAAAAACAACCCGGGAAAAATGGTTACAACCGTCAGCGATACTAACCCTGCCCCCGAAGAAATCCCAATCACTCCTGCATCCGCGAGTGGGTTTTTCATTACGGCTTGAAGCAATACGCCGGACACCGCAAGCGAAGCTCCTGTCAGCAGAGAGACGATAATACGCGGAAACCGCAAATCTTTTATAACCTCTACCTGATCATTCGTTCCTGAAAATAAACCCTGCACCAAATCCAAAATGCCTACCTTAATACTCCCGGTCATAGCGGAATAAATGATAGCGGCTACCAGCAGAGCGATAACGACAATAAAACTGCCAACCTTCTTAATCATGACCAACGTCCTTTATGAAAAGTTCCTGAACTGAACCGTACCGAGCCATATCCAGCCATATTCACTTATGGGTAAAGCATTCCCATCAAAGCATCGATAGCATCTACAGCATATAAATTACCCGTCGTTCCGAATAAAGCTTCTTCCAAATCATATACTCGGCCGTTTTGTACGGCGCTGAAGTGCTTCCAAATATCATTTTTCTGAAACTCCTTATCGAACATTTTCACAACTTCCTCCGGCATGCCATGAGCGGCACGCAAAATCACATCCGGATTCGACTGCTGCAAATATTCCGTGTTGGACGCTAAATACTCTACACTTTCACCCTGTACAATGTTGACGCCGCCAGCAAGCCGGACCAGATCGCCGATGTACGAATGCTCAGTCGCCACAAGATAGCTGCCAGGCACCCCTAGCAAAATCAATACGCTTGGCTTTTTCTTCTCTGCGGTAGCAGCATGAATCTCCGCCACCTTCTGTTCGAACTGATCGACGATAGCTTGCGCCTGTGCTTGCTTATTGTACGTCTCGCCCAGCTTTTTAAGAGCATTATTCATGCTTTCCACACTCGTAAGGTTGAGAAAATCAGCCCGCATCCCCGCCGCTTCAAAAACCGGCTTCAGGTCATACTCCAGCGTCGTAACCGACAATATTTCGGTCGGCTTGAGCGATTTGACAAGCTCCATATCCGGGCTCATCGGATTGCCTACCCTTGTCACTTGATCATAGCGGGCAGGCAGCATCTTGGAGCTGGTCGGCACGCCTACAAGCTCAACTTCAAGCGCATCCAGCATTTGCGTAATTGCGACGGTTGTTGATACGACCCGCTGCTCGGCCGCAGGAGAGGCTGACGGCTCAGCCGTGTTTTTCGCCTGCTCGGCTTGCCCAGCCTGTGCAGACTGGCCCGTTCCCTGCTGCCCCTTGGCAGCGGGATCAGCGCCTGTTGCCGAGCAGGCAGCTAGCAGAAGCAGCGCCATCAATCCGAGCAGCCCTAGCATTTTGCCAAAAGCGTTATTCATCCGTTTATCTAACTCCCTTCATGAGAACATGACAAGGATACCGGTCCCCCGGCATCCTTGTCAGCTTTGCTTCATTTGTGTAAGAGCCGCAGGATTCGATAAAGGAAGTACCTTTATCTCCCTGCGTGCTCATGTTTCCTGCTTATTTCGTTTCCAGAAGCTTCATGATCAGCGTCAACGCTTCCGCTCTTGATGCATTAGCAAGCGGTTCAAATTTATTGCCGCCTTTGCCTTGTACATAGCCAGCTTTTGCAGCAGCGGCAATGTCATTTTTCGCCCAATCGGGAATTGAGGCAGCGTCTGCGAAGCTTAGCTCGTTCGTCTCATCAATGTCGAGCTTAGCTGCTCGTACGATAATGGAGGCCAGCTCCGAACGGTTAATTTCTCTGCTTGGAAGGAAGGTTCCGTTCGCATAGCCAGAGATCAAGCCCGCTTTCGCAGCACGGTCAATGTGCGGCTTCGCCCATGCAGGAATTTGCTTGCTGTCATTGAATGTCGCACTTGTCGATCCATCCGTGAGCTTCAAAGCCCGGCTGATCAGAACGGCGAACTCAGCGCGAGTAATGACGCCATTCGGACGGAATTTGCCATCGGAGTAACCTTTGACGATACCAAGCTCCAGCGCTTTTTCAATGGATGCTTGTGCCCAGTGGCCTTGAATATCCTTGAAGTCCGTTACAACAGGCTCATTGAGGTCATCTTCGCTGGCTGCTGGATTTTCTTCAATGACTTCCACATCGCCTACACCAGGTGCTACAGAACCGGATGTTGCTACTAGAGTTGTAGGGTCGAACTTAATTTGAATATCATATTCGTGGAAATAGTCCACTTCCGGCCAATCAATTTTAACCCAGCCGTCGATCGTACTGTTAAGATCAGGAACATTGAAGTAAACAACCCGCGTGTTATTTACCGTATCTCTGCTCTCGACACTTACATTATTACCATTAAATTTGAGCCCTGTAATTTCCTTGTCCTTCGTAAGCGTCATATAGAATGTTTTTGTGCTGCCCGAAACCTTCAGCAGTCCTGGTGAGATAACATAATCCTGCATGACGGATTTATTATCTGTGCCATATTTTTTAATTTGATATTGCAGGAAGTAGTTGCCGTTCGCCAGTTGACCTGGAACCGTCGTATTTGGCAATTCGACAACAGGAGCATCCGCTGTTTTCGTAATGTCAGCAAATTGAACCGCATATTCCACATCCGTTGCCGCACCGCTAACTCCAAGTACAAGCGAATACGTATCAGTCAGATTAGGAACAGCGAATTTAACAGGCGTACCTGTTACAATTGTCGCCAAAAATACAGCGTTAGTCAGCGAAGCAGCATTGTTTGCTCTGTCAGTCGAGCCTATAGGAAGAATTTCTGCTCCCGTTGCATTATTTTTCAGCTTCTTAATCGTTACTCCCGCTTTAGGAGTGAAGCTAATCACGTTGCTTCCACTATTGAACGTCAATACTCCTGATGCTTCCAAATGCTCAGAAATACTTTCATCTGATGATTTCAACACAATGCTATACGTGCCATTGCTTAGAACCTTTGCAGCCTTAAACGCAATAACCGCTTGTTCCAGAGCGGTGCTTCCGTCTTTTACTTGTGCTTCTGTCGCTATCGGGTTAGTTGTAATAGCTTTCGCTGCATTGATTGCCGTTTGCAACTTCGTTTTTGCCTCTGCAGGGTATTTATCGATTACTGTTCCTTCAGCAGCTTCATCGTGCAATTTTTGAGCTGCAGTTATGCTTGCTTTCAAAGCTGTAGCATCACCCGTACCAAAGCTCAAGCGAATGTTATGGTCCGCCTCATAAGGCTGTCCTGATCTCGGATCAATGACCGTCGGCATGGAAATATGAACCTGAGCGTCCAGCAGCGCTGTCAAATCACTCACTTTGAACTTAACTACTCTTGTATTAGCCGCTGTATCTGTGCTTACAATGGTAGAATCAACTAGTACACCGTTTTCCTTAATTTTAAATGCTGTAACAATACTGCTGTCTTTAATCGTAAAGCTCACATAGGTGGAACCGTCAACCGAAGTTACATTTGCCGGTTTCAAGAAGTAGCTGTCCATGCTGGAGAATGCCTGATTAGTTGCATGTAGAGCCGCAAAATTAATTTGACGGTTCGCCGATGCTTTAAATGCCGTTACCGCTTGCTCCAGTGCTGTGTTGGCACTGTTTAATTGCGGTCTTGTAGCCGATAATTGCTCGGCTTTCGCTGTAGCTGCTTCAATAGCCGTTTGAAGCGCTGCTTTGGTGTTGTTATCGTATTGACCAGCCTCTGTACCAACAACTGCTTGATCATGCACCAATTGAGCTGCTTCAATAGTAGCGTTTAATGTTTTGAATTGTTCCGCGTTATAGCTGAAATATACGGATTTCGTTACTGAATCTGTTTTGTAGACCAGGTACGAGAGGCCTTGGAATGTAGCATCGGTTGCATTATCGTTTCTCACTACCACCTGATAGATTGTTTTGTCTGCATCAGAAAGGCTGTTCACTTTATAAAATGGTGGGGAAATGGCCGTTGAAAATCCGCCTCCGCTCGATGGGAAAGAAGCTTTCAAAGCGGACTCGTCAACCGCTGTTTTAAACGGAATATTAGCAACTGTATGCTTTAATTTACCTTGCAGCAATGTAATTTGCGAAGCAAAATCTCCTGCGAATTCCGAAATTTCAGCATCGCTGCCAAGAGAGTTCAAAACAATGAGATCTAGCACCTGCGCATTGTAGCGGCTATTTTTTACAGTTTTCTCTACATTTTGTAATGCAAGCAGGGCATCATTGACTTGTTTTTGGGTAGCATCCCGATTAAAAGCCCAGCCATTCGCCGTATTAATTGCATTTTGCATAATCAGCTCAGAATTAAAAGGATATTCTCCATCGCTTACAATATTCGTCCCGCTGCCGCTATCTGCTGTTCCCGAATTTTTCACAGTAGCTGCGAATGTACCAGCATCTGTAATTCCTTGGAACAAAGCAATTTTGCTGACGCTAATTCGTCCAGCCTCATACTCTTTTTTAGCCTCATTTAGAATGGCGTAGGCCGCTTTAATCAGTTCAATGTTACCGCCTGCTGATGCAGCGATACCGTCTGCCAATTGAATCGCACTATAAAGCTTTGTTTTGGAACCAACAGGATAGAAGCCATCTCCTGTACCTTCATAAGTGCTTTCATAAACGGATCTGGTAACTGTGAAAAGCTCATTCAGCTTTTCAAGTGTTACCGTTTCACTACCGCTGCCATTGTCACCGCCGCCGTCTATTGGACCAGTAGGAAGCGTTGTTGTATCCAAATCTAGCTGCAAGTTGTACCAGCTATCATAATTTGCAGCCGGTAGAACGATATGCACCAGAATATCCTGACGCTGGCTCAAATCGGCTATATCGATCCGCGCTTTAACAGAATCCGGGTTTGTTCCATCACCAAGCAAGGTCGGCGTTACTGCTTTATAGCCATCCATACCTGTAATAGCTTGACCATTAATGGTTGCTTTCGCTTGTCCTTCCATTCGTGCAGAAAAATGTTGAAATGCTGTATATTTAAAAAATTCATTTTCAAATTGAGCCTTACCGTCTTTCACAATCAGTTTACCTGTATTAGGTACGACAACCATCGATTCTAAGATCGAGGTTTCATTGGTATTGTCTTTCAAATAACGAAAGTTGATTGGATATTCGCCATCCGGCACCGTTGTAACTGCCGCTTGCGCAATTGAACCAACACTTGCTACTTGCAGCATTAGTACTAATGCCAGAAGCAATGCCACCACTTTTGTATATTGCTTTTTCACCCTGCTTACTCTCCTTTTAACAGTTCATTTATTTCCAATATCTCCGTGTCTCGCTTGCAAGACTTTGTAATTCCCTAACATGCTGATTTACCCGGCAAAAGAACGGTCTGGTTAAATCAGACCGTCCTTGTACTTTATCTTTGTTTAATTTGTGCGAATGATCTTACAGATCCCAGCTGAATTTAATGTCGTGAACAGTGTTGTAGCCATCTGGGTAGCCTGGGAATGGTGGCACTGTAACATGGATTTTAGCAACTGTTTGAGCAGTAAGGTCATTTACTTCGAAAGTAAATTGTTTGTCACCGTTTGTAAGAGTAGTTGCAGAAACAACAGTATAAGTAGCGCCGCCATCATTGGAAATGCTCAGCGAGTTGATGTAGCTGCCGCCAGAGAAGGACAAAGTAACGGTTTTATTATCCGATGCAAGGCTTGCAGGGCTGTTTGCGTATGCGTCAGCATAAGAAACTGTGCCGTCTGGTTTCAAAACAGTGAAGTTCAGCGAAGTTGCTGCAAATGCAGATCCTACTTGAACAACTAGTGCAACAGCCATAACCAACAGCATCAAAGGCATCATTTTTTTGAACGATTTAATCATAATTATAAACACTCCCTATTATTAGTTTTTGGTTTTGTTCTTACGATAAAAATACATAGCAGCTCCTGCTAAAATAAGGATTCCAACAACCGTCAATGGTGTTGCCCAATGATTGGAGCGCTCTTGAAGCGGTTCTACCTCTGCCGCAGCTTCTACAGAAACGGTATCAGCTACACTAGCCTTGCCTGCATCCTCAGTCGTCACTTCGGCCTCCGTTGAACTGGCAGTGTCAACAGATTCGTCTGTTCCTACTTCCAATACTGCCTTGTCAGCTTCCTCAGGTGAAGCCGTTGCCTCATCTGTAGAAGTTGATGCTTCCGGCGACTCTACAGCTTCAGGAGAAGCACCTGCTGCTGCCTCCTTCGGTTCTGCCGATGTTGGGGTAGCGCTTTCCACTACACTGTTGTCAGCTGCGCCTTTTTCTTCAGCAGCAGTTGGCGTTGCATGAGCAGAAGCCTTCGGTGTAGCTATAGCTGCTGCTGCCCCAGCATTTTCATCCTTAGCAGGCGCCTTTGTCGCTTTCGGGGAAGCAGTCGCCTTAGGAGTCGGTGTGGCAGTCGCCTTTGTTTCCACAGACTCTGCAAGTTTGGGAGTGGTCTCCGTTGTCGCAGGAGTTACTGCCTCGCTTACGAGCTTCAGGCTATTCGTATCAAACACAAAACGTATAGTGTAGTCATGATCATAATCAATATCTGGAACCGTGACATGAATTTTAGACAGCATCGTTTGGGACAAATCGTCTACGCTGAACTGTACGACCCGCGTATCATTAGCTTTGCTGCTGCTGATAACCTTCGTGTTCACGTAACCTCCACCGCCAGGAACTTTAAACTCTGTTACCCAAGCACTATGATTAATTTGCAGCTGCACTGTTATTTTCTCGTTTTCAACGATAACCTTGGCAGGCTTTTCCCAATAATCATTTGCCATAGATGCCGATTCGTCTTCAGCTTTCTTGATGACATAATCAATCGTATATGTACCGTCTACCATGCTCTGCGCATAGGCCGCCGGCGCTGCAAGAAGAATCATAAAACAAATAATTAAGAAAGCTGATATTGGGAGTTTACGAATGAAGTCTTTCTCCTCCTCTCCTGTCGTATGGAAAAAAAATAGTTGAGAAAAGGTAGACAACAATCAAGTTAATGATTATCATTATCAATTGAGTGTCAAAAAAAATACCTTTTCTTCCCCTCTCCTAAGCCTGCTCATCAAGCCCTTCACAGCTCTTTAGGATGTCTAGCAGACTGTTTCTCAGCTGCCCGACAACTTGATATTAACGTAACTGTATTAATTTTGTCAATCACTTATTTCAATATTTTTTGTTTTATTTTTCTTTATATAATTATAAAGCTTTAGATTCGATTTATATTTCACTATTGAACCATGCTTATTTTCTATTATATTTTAAATAAATATAATCTTATCTCAAAAATATTAAATTCATTATTTTATATGCTGATATTATTTTTTTCTATATATTGTTTATTTCTTATTGACATTGATTATCATTTACAATATCATTATTTTAATAATAATAATCATTATCATATCGGATTGGGAGGATTATATGAAAATTTTATACCCTGTGTTGCTGGCACTGCTTCTAGTGGCCGCAGCAGGTTGCTCGCAAGCTGTTGATTCGAACGCTGCACAAGGGGTTACGAGCAATGCTGAGAAACAGAATACCGTGGCCATAACCGATTTCGCAGGAAGGCAACTAACATTTGCTGCTGTCCCTTCGCATATTGTAGCGTTAAGCAATGGTGAAGCCGATATTATTTATGCCCTTGGGGGAACACTCGTCGGCCGTCCTACCTCCTCCGTTCCATTAGCCGACGAAGAAGCAGAGGCCGTGGAACAAATCGGATCTACTCACGAGGTCGATCTGGAGAAAATCGCCTTTTTGAAAGCGGATGTCGTTCTCGGCAACAATCCTATGAATACGAAGGATATCCCGACTATCGAAAGCATTGGGGCCAAGATGGTGCTCTCCTCTGCCAATTCTGTAGACGATATTAAAAAACAAATTGCGCTGTTAGGCCAGCTTCTGCAAAAACAGTCGCGCGCTGAAGAGCTTATTGCCGAAATCGATAGCAAGCTCAGCCAAATTGCAGCAAATGCCAGCACAAACAAGACGCGTGCTTTATTAGTATACGGCGCTCCGGGCACCTTTATGGCTGCACTGCCCAACTCCCTCAGCGGCAACATTTTGGAGATGGCCGGCGGAGAAAATATTGCCTCGGACTATGAAGCGCTTCAAAGCTATCCACAATATGCTCAGCTCAATTCAGAAAGAATTGTTCAGTCTAATCCACAAGTTGTCATGATTATGACGCATGGCAATCCGGATCAGGTAAAGGATGCCTTCCTAAAGGAAATGCAAAGCAATGCTGCCTGGAATGGACTTGATGCTGTAAAAAATAATGCCATCGAAGTGCTTCCTGCCGAACTGTTCGGCACAAACCCGGGGACGCATGTAACAGATGCGCTCACCCTTATGATTGAAATGCTAGATGGAGCGAAGCAGCAGCCATGAATAAAACTCAGCGAAGCCGCCGACGCAAATGGTCTATCATAATTGCACCTATTATTTTGCTGCTCGTTACATATTTTGGTCTCGTTTACGGCTCTGTACCTATTACTTTAAAAGAGATTGGTCAGGTTCTCACTTCCGATGCCGATCCCCGTTACGAAACCATCATTATGAAATTAAGAATGCCGCGCGTTATTATTGGTTTGCTGGTAGGCGCTTGCCTAGCTGCATCAGGCGCTCTGCTGCAAGGCGTAATGCGCAATCCCCTTGCGGATCCCGGCATTATTGGGGTTTCCGCTGGCGGCGGACTTGCAGCTGTCATCACAATGGTTGTTCTTCCGCAGCTTGGCTATATGCTGCCAATAGCAGCCTTTTTAGGCGCAAGCATTACTTGCCTGCTGATCTATTTGAGCGCATGGGACAAAGGGACATCGCCTATCAAAATCGTACTCGCAGGTGTAGCCATTAATGCGCTGCTCGGAGCTGTAACAAATGGACTTATGGTCGTCTATAGCGACCGTGTACAATCGGTTCTACCTTGGCTTGCAGGTGGGTTGAACGGAAGAAGCTGGAGCCACCTCTCCTTCATGGCACCTTATGCCATAGTCGGCTTGCTGCTCTGCTTCCTGGCCATTAAGCCTGCCAATGTGCTGCTGCTGGGCGATGACTCCGCCCAACTGCTTGGCCAAAAAGTTCAAATCCAGCGCTTTCTGCTCATTATTTTAGCAGCGCTATTAGCCGGAGCCGCCGTCAGCGTCGCTGGACTAATTGGTTTTGTTGGACTCGTCGTCCCACATGCCGTTCGTTTAATTATCGGAGACGACTACCGCTTTCTCCTTCCGCTTTCTATAGTCGGTGGAGCATCTTTAGTCGTTTTAGCAGATACATTCGCACGTACCTGGTTTGATCCGATTGAGCTTCCTGTAGGCATTCTTCTCGCCTGCTTGGGGGCACCATTCTTTCTTTATCTACTACGTAAAAAGGGGGCAATACGATGAATGCTGCTATTCATATTGAAAATGTAGGCTTATCCGTCGGCGCTTTCGAAATGGAAGATGCCAATATGATTATCCCTTCTGGAAAAATCACGGCCATTGTTGGTCCTAATGGATCAGGCAAATCGACAATGCTGAAGGTCATTACCAAGCTGCTTACGCCAGACAAGGGTGAAGTGTTTATTAATCAGAAGCCGCTTAAAAGCTACAAATCCAAAGATTTTGCCAAAGATATCGCAATGCTTACGCAATCCAAAGAAATGATTCCTGACTTAACGGTACGTGAGCTCGTCTCCTTTGGACGTTCGCCTCACAAGCCTATGTTCAAGAACAAAATGACTTACGAAGACAATGACATCATCGATTGGGCACTAACCATTACCGGCACTAAGCGTTACCAGCACCAAATGTTTTACACTCTATCTGGAGGTGAACAGCAAAAAGCGCGAATCGCAATGGCTTTGGCACAAAAAACGAATATTCTTCTGCTCGACGAGCCTACTACTTATCTCGATATTGCCCATCAATTCGATGTAATGGAGATGCTGCAGCAGATTAATCGGGATCATCAGATTACAATTGTTATGGTTTTACATGACCTCCAACAAGCAGCTGCATACTGTGACCATATGATTGCTATGAAACGCGGATTAATTGCCATGACAGGGGAACCCCAAACCGTACTAACTTCAGAGTTTTTAAAAGATGTTTATAACATGGATGCCCGTATCAAATTTGATGAAGGTTATCCCCTTATTATCCCGAATCCAAGAAAAAATCAGGAGGACACTAAAATGATTATTGTGACGAATGCATCCCATATTACAAAAGGCAATGCTTACAAGCTGATCGAGCGCTTCGATCGCGTAGGCGATGTAGAGAAAGCAGAGGGTTTCCTTGGCCTTGAGGTTTTATTGACAGAGAAAACGAAAGACTACGAGGAAGTTTCCATTGTTACACGCTGGAATACGAAAGAGGATTTCAATGCTTGGACTCGCAGCGATGCTTTCCGTGAAGCTCATTCCCGTCGTGGTGGAACACCGGACTATATTATTTCCAATACCATTACCTTCTACGAAGTTAAAGTCATTAGAAACCCGATTGCTGCGGTTAACTAGCCCACTGCTCTAAACACATTTATTCCTATAAAAAAAGAAGCTTGCAGAGCCACTCTTCATGTGGAAATGCAAGCTTCTTTCATATATATAAGCTATCGCTCTTATGTGTTGTTTACAAATAAAAAAGCCTGCTCTTGCGCTACAATTACTGAGCAAGTTCAGACATACTGTAAATCATATAATGGTCGGGACGACACGATTTGAACATGCGACCCCCTGGTCCCAAACCAGGTGCTCTACCAAGCTGAGCTACGTCCCGAAACAAAAATGGAGCGGACGACGAGATTCGAACTCGCGACCCTCGCCTTGGCAAGGCGATGCTCTACCACTGAGCCACGTCCGCAAAAAAATATGGTGCGGTCGAGAGGACTCGAACCTCCACGGCTGTTACACCACTAGAACCTGAATCTAGCGCGTCTGCCAATTCCGCCACGACCGCATATTTTTTTGAAAAAGATGGTGCCGTCGAGAGGACTTGAACCCCCAACCTACTGATTACAAGTCAGTTGCTCTACCAGTTGAGCTACAACGGCACGTAATGAAAGAATGGCGGAGCTGACGAGATTCGAACTCGCGGTCTCCTGCGTGACAGGCAGGCATGTTAGGCCTCTACACCACAGCTCCGTATTCAAAATCATAATGGTGGAGGCTGAGGGGATCGAACCGCTGACCTCCTGCTTGCAAGGCAGGCGCTCTCCCAGCTGAGCTAAGCCTCCGAAAATGGTATGGTGACCCGTAGGGGACTCGAACCCCTGTTACCTCCGTGAAAGGGAGGTGTCTTAACCACTTGACCAACGGGCCATGATCACGTTTAAAACCAATCAATGTGTGTTGCACATTGAAAACTGGATGCG
>NZ_JBCNGR010000011.1:0-132762 GCF_050481745.1 Paenibacillus algorifonticola
TCGCATTCCATATGGAATGCAAAGGCTTGTTTTTTTCTAGCTTGCTATAAATCTATTACGCTGCTACTGCTTCAAAATTCCCGGCAGCACTTCAATCAGCTTTTCTTTTGTTCACTTGCAATCCTATTGGACCTTAGAGCTTATGCCAGCATCTTACCATTAGGCTCTATGCAGCTTAGTTAGCCTGCTCATGAAGCCTGCTTGGCAGCGGATTGTGCATTAGGAATGCTTTGCCTGCCTGGCCCTGCAACGAATGCCGCCACTATGCCAAGAACAGCGAAGACAATGCTTAGCTTAAATCCATGATTAATCGCGGTTCCCAAAGAATCACGCACGAAAGCCACAATATCTTGCGGAACATTGCCAGCCCCTCGCACGAGCTGTTCTGGATTCGCCAGCGTTGCGATCTGATCCTGCGGAATATGGTGCTCAGCTGCTCCATCCGACAGCAGCGTCTTCAAGTTGTTGTTGACTATAGTCGCCATGATCGATGCGCCGAGAACGCCGCCAATGCTGCGCCAGAAACCAACGATGGACGAGCTAATACCGATGTATTTGCGTTCCACGCTTGCCGCCATAGCTGTCTGCGACATGCTCATTAAAGGGCCGATAGCTCCGAGTCCAAGCAGTATCATCAGACCAATCATATACCACTTGGAAGCATCATGGCTAACCGTACTGAGCAAGTAACTGACGATAACTCCGGCTGCCATTGTGAAAGCAATAAGCGTCCGATAAGCAAATTTGGATTGCAAAAAGCCAAACAAAACCGCTCCGGATATTAACGAAACCATCATCGGAGTCAACAAAGCGTTGGAATTTTCCTGCCCTAATACGGCAGTTGAGAAAATCGGCAAATAAGCAATGGCCGAAAACATAATCGCTCCCTGACAGAGACAGGCGAGACATAGCCCGACGACCATTCGATTTTTGAACAAAACTAAGGGCAATATCGGCTCCTCTGCACGCAGCTCAACGGATATGAACAGCAAGCCCACGATAACCGACACCGCGAACAGCGATAAAATCTGCCAAGACGTCCACGCGTAGTCCTTGCCACCCCACTCCAAAGCGAGCATCAAGGAGATGGTGCAAATGATGAGGAATGCCGTTCCTAAATAATCGATTTTTGGCTTCCGCTCCGAACGGGATTCCTTGAGGGCAAAGAGCAACACAAGAAAGGATACGATGCCAATCGGAACATTGACGTAAAAGCACCATCTCCAGCCCCAAGCCTCTGATAACAGCGTCCCGATTTGCGGTCCTGCAACGGAAGACAAGCCGAAGATCCCGGCAAAAACGCCAGCCATTTTAGAGGCTTGCTTTGGATCAGCGAACACCGTATATATGATCGTAAAGCTGATCGGCAGCAGCGCTCCCGCACCAATTCCTTGAATAGCCCGGAACACGATTAATTGTGTGATATCCTGCGCCATGCCGCATAAGGCTGAACCAAGGAGGAAAATCGATATGCCAATGAGATAAAATAGCTTGCGGCCGAATAAATCGGACATTTTGCCAAAAACGAGCATCATGCTCGTTGACGCGAGCATATAAGCGGTAAAAACCCAACTGACCTGCTCAAATCCGCCAATATCTTTAATAATATGGCTCAGTGCCGCAGAGGTGATCGTGTTGTCGAGAGACGACATTAGCAGGCCGAGTGCCATTGCCAATACGATCAGCCCTGTTTTTTCCTTGGTCATGTTGAACCCCTTCTCCTTATAATTGAGCTTTCAGCTTCTGCAATCCTTCTACCAAAATGCGATGGGAGCTCTCCTGATTGGCAATACCGATTGTGATACACAGCTCTTGGGTAGCATTCATGTTCGGTTTCCAATTTGCATAATCAGCCGTTAATTGGGCAATCTCCTCCTCCTGCTTGGCAATCGTTTTCTCCAGCCATTGAATCACTTGCTCCTGATCTGCCCATTTTCCAAAAACGAGCCTCACCATAAAATCGGATTTCGTTTCCACAGCCTGGATATCGCTCTTTAAATAAAGCATAAACTGTTCCCGGCCTGCTTCCGTAATCGTATATACATTTTTATTTGGCTTGCCATCCTGCAAAATGCTCTCCTTCGTAATTAATCCCTGCTTCTCCATCTTGCCGAGCGTCGGATAAATCGTTCCATAGCTGGCATTGTAAAAATACGAAAACAGCGTTTCAAATTTGTGTTTGATTTCGTAACCCGAACAATTTTCATCCATTAAAATTCCTAAAATCACATCTTGGCTGTTCAAAAAATTCCCCACCTTCTTTGTAAATATCATTGCGCAAAATTATATTAACACAAAGCATATATCAGTTCAATATATAAATATTAAGCATATCCAGGTAAACGATATGAACAGTAGTCAACCAGCTTCATGGCTAAATTCGTTATGCATTCAGCAGCCAGCCTTAAAGTACAAAGCAGGAATCAGAGAGCCCATTCAGGATCGCTCATCCTTCCATTTGTTTCTTTTGCGCTAACCCCCTATAATCGAAAGAACGATATGGAAGAGGAAAGGAGGAAGAAACAGATGAATCTGTCATCATTGCTCCCGGCTATCGAGCCGCTGGACTTAAGGAGCTGCCTTGTGTCTTATAATGGCAAGCTTATCATCGAGCATTACCGAAATGATCGTACGAGAGAAGAAGTTGCAAAAGTGAATTCCTGTACAAAAAGCGTCGTTTCTGCGCTAATTTGTATTGCGATGGACAAGCAGCTTCTGCCAGAGGCATCGACGCCAGCCGCTTTATTTTTCCCCCAGCTTGCTGAAGATTCCGATCCGCGAAAACAAGCGATTACGCTGGAGCATCTATTGACGATGTCTGCCGGCTTCAGCTGGACGGAGTTCGGCGGACAAAACTCCTTCCCCCGCATGACGCAAACGTCAAACTGGTTACAATTTGCCTTGGAACAGCCGTTATCGGATGAGCCTGGCTCGCGTATGGAATACAACTCCGGCATCTCACAAATGCTGTCTGCCATGCTCGTACAAGCAAGCGGCATGACCACTGCAGCATTTGCCGAACGATACCTGTTCCAGCCACTAGGCATTTCCCAATATGAATGGGAGCATGATCCACAGGGCATTCATACAGGCGGCTTTGGACTGCGGCTGCTTCCAGCCGATATGCTGAAGCTGGGCCAGCTGTATTTGCAGCAGGGTGTATGGAAGGGGCAGCAGCTTATCCCCCAAGCTTTAATACAGCGCTCCGTCTATCCTGCGATAGCCGCTGAGTCTCCACGCCCTGGCCAGTACGGCTGGCATTGGTGGGTCGATTCTTTTTCATCAGGCTCGGAATCCGCATCATCTTCTGCTTTCGATTTTTATTATGCTTTAGGGTTTGGCGGACAGACAATTACCGTTGTTCCCAGCCTCAATATCGTCGCAGTCGTCACCAATGACAGGCTAAAAAGAGGCAAGCCTCCCGCAGATGTTTTCCGTCACCATATTGCCCCGCTGCTCGCGCAGCAATAATTTTAAAACCAAGACAACTCCCCTGCGGACGTTGTCTTTTTATGTCGTATAGTTTTCCAGGCGGCAAGCCATACTGGTAAATGTAAGAAACCAGGACATGGAAACTAGGTGAACGCACATGACAACCGAGAATGGCCATACGGGGACAAGCACCCAGGAAACGATGCCGACCGTACCACAAAGTGGTCAATCAGGCAGTGGCGATGGGAAGCATCCGCTCACCTCCATACTGGAGGATAATCTTCGTTATCTGGAATCTGTCTTTGAGCGCAGCTCCGACATCATCTTTATGCATTGGCATTACGGCCCCGATATGTTGCATAAAGCATGCTCGATTTATTACAGCTCGCTCATTCAAGACGATACCATTAACTATATGAAAATATCGCTGCAGGATCTTGTAACGCATGAGGTCGGACCTGGGATGGAAGCCGGCATTGAGGACGTCCGCTTTTTTTTCGAGAACCATGGCCCTTCCGGTAAAAAAGTACAGCTCGTAAACGATTTAGATGCTGTCGTAGGCGGCATTTCCAGCGGTCAGCTGCTGATTTTATTCGACGGCTGGAATCAGGCACTCAGCTTTAAAGCCCAGTCCGTAGAGACGAGACAGGTCAATGAGCCCGTCAATGAATCGGTCGTGCAGGGCCCCCGTGAAAGCACCGTTGAAAATTTACAGAAAAACTTGGGGCTGCTGCGGCTGCGACTGAAAACGCCGAAATTCAAAATTGAGCTGATGAGCGGTGGCGGCGATACCAACACAACCGTCGCCTTCGGTTATTTGGAAGGCAAAGTGGATACCGAGATGCTTGCCGAGTTTAAGAAGCGAATGGAGCTCATTAAGACGGTAGATGTTTTGGAAACGTCCTATATCGAGCAGCTTATTGAAGATTCCAGCTACTCCCCCTTTCCTCAGCATCGTTATACAGAAAGAACCGATATGGCTGTAGCCGGTTTGCTGAAGGGAAAAATCGTCGTGCTGGTGCAAGGAACAGGCGGCATGCTGCTTTGTCCCGGGTTGTTCACCGAGTTTTTCCAATCGAGCGAGGATTATTACCAACGGACGATCATCTCTACGATGATTCGCTGGCTGCGCATTCTTGCTTTTATTATCGCCTTATCGCTGCCAAGCATCTATATTGCGCTATCTACCTTTCATCCTGAGCTGATTCCTACCGTGCTTCTATTAGCAGTATTGAATGCACGCGAGGGTCTGCCGCTGCCAGCTTTTTTCGAAGCGCTGCTGATGGAGTTCTTTTTTGAGCTTATGCGTGAGGCAGGCGTTCGCTTGCCCCGGACTGTCGGCTCCGCTGTGAGCATCGTTGGAGCCCTTGTCATTGGTGACGCGGCGATTAGTGCAGGTATCGCATCGCCGATTATGGTTATCGTGGTGGCGCTGACGGGTATCGCCTCCTTCTCTATTCCGCAGTACGGAATCGCGATTGCGCTCCGTATTTTGCGGTTTCCGCTCATGCTTTGCGCTGCGCTGCTCGGAGGCTTCGGCATGATGATCTGCTTCTTGTTTATTTTGCTGCATCTGTGCAAGCTTAGATCGCTTGGTCAGCCTTATATGGCTCCGCTCGCTCCTTTTCGGCTGGTCGAGCTTCGAGATGTCATTATGAGAATCTCGCTCAAAAAACTGCTGCGCAAGCCGCAAAATTTGCATAAGCATTAAGAAGCTCACAAAATCAAAGAGATGGGATCTACATGAAAAAACAAACCGGCATTTTACTGATTGCCTCTCTATTCATGATTTTCATGCTGCTAACGGGCTGCTGGAGCAAATACGAGCTGACCGAGCGCGGTTTTGTGATGGGCGTTGCCCTCGACGAAACGAAGGACGGAAAAATCGAAATGCTCACCCAAATTTATCGTCCCGCCTCCGTAGAAACTGGCAAATCCGCAACTACGCAATCGTCCAGCGTAAACATTCATACCCAAGATGATACCGTAATGGAGGCGGTGCGCGATATTCCGATCCATTTGGGCCGCAAAGCCCAGTGGAGCCATACGCGAGTCATTATTGTCGGAGAGAAGCTGGCGAGAAATCAGGATCTCGGAAAAATACTCGATATTTTTTATCGTGACCATGAGCCGCGCAGCAGCGTCAAGCTGCTCATATCCAAAGGTCCTGCTCACAAAATGCTGGAGAAGCAGCCGCTCATTGAGCAAACTACAGCGCAGCAAATTCTTCGCACAGAAGAATTCTCCTATCTCAATGCGGCGAAAACAATGGACACCTCCCTACTCGATTTGCTTCTTCAACAGGAAAGCGCGCATCCGGATACGGTACTATCCTATGTGTACAGAAATTCTAATCCTGAACAGACGTTATCCACTGCCGGGCTAGCCTTAATCAAGAATGGAAAAATGAAGACAGTGCTGCCTCCCGATAAAGTTGAGGGGCTGCTTGCTTTACGAAATGAATACCAATCAGGTGTGCTGGAAATTCCTTGCGCGGGCATGAAAGGCGACAAAGAAACAGCGGAAGTGCTGTCTCTGCGTACAGCAAGAAAAGTAACGATGAAGGATGGAAATCCGATAGTCAGCTACCGTATTAAAGGGGAGCTAGCCATTACAGAGCTAAAATGCACAGCTATAGCTTCCATAAAGGATGAGCAAGCCTTCCTTGAAAAGTTTAGCGCGGCTCTATTGAGACAAACTTCAGCGACGATAAAATTTTTGCAAAAAAATAAGCTGGAGGTTATCGGCATCGGCAACCAGATTTACCGCCAGAGCCCGGGGGCGTGGCATAAGCTGCAGCCAGACTGGGATGAGCGCTTTGCGGATCTGCCGATTGATGTGTTGGTAGAGTTTAAACTCGTTACGGGCGGGACGATGAACAGCAAGCCTGCATCTTAGCAAGACGGGAAGGAAGATGCTGATGTGGGAGCGGGTACTGATTGCTACGGTTTTATTCGGGGGCATGCTGCTGTATGACAGCCTCACGCTGCGCGGGAAGATGAAAGGCCCTGCAGTTTGGCTCTATTCATTTATAACAGCGGCATGCTTGTATATGAGTATAGATTATGTTTTGAACAAAGACTGGTTCGATTATTTCGACGTCGTTGAGCAAATATTGGGCGGGCCTGCCAAACAGATTAGCAGCATGCTGGGGGTGAAAGGCTAGGTTGGGCGAAGAAAGGAGCAGAAGCAGCTTGAATAAACAAAAGGTCAGTTCTTTTCAAATGGGCGTGCTTTTATTCGTATTCTTGACCGGCTCCTCGATTATTTTTGTGCCTGGCCCGCTGATTGGAAAAGCAGGTGCCGCTGCTTGGCTATCTCTGCTGCTGTCTGGAGCAATCGGGTTTGGCATCCTAATGATGCTGCTGTATTTAAATCGCCGATTTCCCGGACAAGATTACATTGATTACAGCCGCAAGATGATTGGCAACGTACTGACGGTGCTGTTGGGGCTGCTGACTATCTCGTATTTATTGCAAATGCAGGCAGCTATTGTCGTAGGCGTAGGCCAGTTCATGATTGGGGCGATGATGAGGGAAACTCCGATGTACGCCTTTACTTCCCTTATTTTTATGGTTTCTGCTTTGACGGCCCGCGCTGGGATAGAAGTTATCGCACGAATGTTCACTCTGATTATGCTATTAACATCCTTTTTCATTTTCATCGTGCTGCTGTTTGCGATCCCTGAATACCGTCCTGAGCAGTTGCTTCCGCTGCTGCCCAAAGGACTGACGCCTGTAGTGGCTGGAGCCTACTATACGTTTGGCTTCCCTTTCTCCGAAGTATTTTTATTCGGCATGCTGCTTCCCTTCGCCGCAGGGCACAAGCTGAACAAGAAGCTGATGACAACCATGTCCATCTCCTTCGCAGCCAGCTTGCTTGTACTCTGCGCTGTGACGGTGTGTGCATTAATGGTATTCGGTCCGGCTGCAGGGGCTGGGCCCTATATGCTGTATTCCGTAGCCCGGCTCATTGAATTTCAGGAAATATTCCAACGCATTGAGTCCGTTATCGGCATGTCGCTCATACTCGGCTCTTATATGAAAGCTACGCTTTCCCTCTATGTGCTCAGTCTCTTTATGGCCAAGCTTTGCGGCATGAATGACAACCATGTCATCATTATGCCGCTGGCATTGGCGGGTTTTCTGATGGGTCTCGTCACCTATGACAGCAACACCCAGTGGGCTCGCATTGTCACAGAAATTCATCCGATATGGACGGGGCTGGTGCTGTTCGTTCCGCTGCTTGTGGTATTGACTGTAGCGATGCTTCGGCCAACTAAGGCGTAGAAGAATGTAAAACTTCTTTGATATAACCCGTCAGCTCACCGGCTGCTTTCGCATGGGCTAATTTGCCGGGATGCTGTCTTGCACCTAATGTGTTTTCAGTCGTATTGGGAAGCTGAAAAACGGATACCTGCTTATCCCCTGTTTGCATCCGATAAGCATTTACAGCACGGTAGATCGCTGACATCATCGGTAGACCCAGCATGCCGTAGGCCCATATAATAGGTGCATTTGGGTTATATTTTCTAATTTTGATTAGAAAGCGCACAGCTGCCTCCTCAAATGCCGCTACATCCTCATCATCAAACGTGCCATCGGCCTTTAATCGCTGTTTGTAAGCTTTGCCAGTAGCTGTATCTACCCATTCGGGAGAATGAAAAGCGCCGTCATCATTCGTTCCCAAATTCACGACGACGATATCCGGCTGCCAGGAGTCAAAATCATTTTTTTCATGTGCGCCTAAAGCTTTATTGTTCTCCCCGGTAAGAAGACCGCAAACCTGTTCGTAATAATCAGGAAGATTGGCATGCGGGTTGTTGTCCCAGCTCGTAAGTACGCCCCATCCGCTTTGTGAAAGGACACGGTAGTCAGCATTCAGCGCTTCCGCTGTCATCGCCGTATAATTGTCAATGGCGCTAAACCACATGGGAATCCAGTCCGTCTCCGCTTTCGCTCCGATGGTCCCTTCCCCAGAAGTAATGCTGTCGCCTATAAATTCGATGCGATAGGGTTTGGCTGCAATCGGTGTAAATTCACCGTCGCACTTCACGGCGTGTATCTGCAGGAGGCAGCCAGGATCTGCGCTCATCGCCTGTACATCCTTGACGATACGGACGTTTTTAATAGCCGCCTTATTCATGCCTCTAAAAATACAAACCCAGTACCTGCCTGCCGTTAACATTTGCCTGCCGATCGGCACACCGTTGATCAGAATGCTGATCCAAGGCTCATACTGATCGTAATTCACCTCGACTTCTATCCAAAGCTCAGACCCTTGCGCATTTAATTCCACCGAGCTTCCCGTCCAAAATAACGTTAACGGATCAAGTTGGCCAGTCGTCCTGCCATGAACCTTAAGATGAGCTATTTCGGATAACGGATGTACCTTTAAGCGATCCTCTTGTGCCATCACACGCTCCTCCTCATTTTATAAATTTTTTCGTAAATATCAATTATTCCTCCGCTTAAAATGGAGCATGTTCTCACGCTAGATTTTCCCATTTCGCCCACATCTCAGGCGGGTTCAATTCGTAAATTTCGTTTTCTCTGAACATGAATTGGTGCATGATAAATTCCCTGCGTATGGTGGCGAAATCTTCATGATAACTTTTAATGAATGCATTGATTTCCTTTTCGCTGTATTTGCGCCCTGTCTCTAGTTGAGACACTAGGTGCTCCAATACGATCAGCTTTTTCTTAAGCTGCGCGGGTACATGCTTTAATTTATTGTCTAATGTGAAAAAGTTTTTAACGACAGACTGCTGAAGCCGCTTGTTTTTGTCATCCTCCAAAATACCCACACCACCTTTTGCATTTGTGTTTTTGTATATTAACTCGGTAGCTGCTGTGGCACTATTTTGGATGAAATAATGATTTAAAGTAAAGAAGATCGTATTTTTATCTCTTCTCTCATTAATCAAGCTTGCTTCGCGCAGCTTTGCCGCATGATGGGTAATCGTAGCTGGGGAGACACCTAGCTTCTCGGCTAAAACCTGGCCATTAAGCTCTCCTTCCGACAGCAAAATTAATATTTTGATCCTGGTTGGATCTGCAAGCGCTTTATGGTAAGCGACTACTTTGTCCAATTGCATCTTCTTCCACCTCCAGACCGAATGCCAGACTCGTCTTATTTAGCTCACATCTAATTTAATAAATATTTAATTAGATAATATCCTAATTAGATTCTCAAAGTCAATAGGCCAGGGAATTTATGTGGATTTGCAACAGTATAATGAAACCCCGCTATCTTAAAGAGACAGCAGGGTAAAGCCGCATATGGAGCTTTGCAGACAGCTAGTTGCGTATCCAGCTAAGCCAGCCCCCTTCGTTCAGCGGCAAAAGCGGCGACCTTCGCCTCCATCTGCTCTCTCGCATCAGCGAACTGCTTGTGTCGGTGGCCGTTAGCTCCCGAAGGATGGGGAAATCCCCATAAGCAGCGCTTATCCTCCATCGTCTCCCCCAATTCCTCGCTGCTAACAAGCTGTTTGAGCATCGTTTCTACCGTTTTGCCCAAAGGAATAATGAGCGGCTTATGCAGCAGCTTCAGCTCAGCCTTAATAAATTTCAGCGCATAAGCATGCAGAAAAGCATTGCCAGCAAGCGGGGGCTTATGCCCCGTGTAATTTTTCCCAGCTAAAAATACCGGATATTTGAGCAGTGAAGTCGTATGCAGGAGCGGATTATTTTCAGCAAACAAAGCCTCGCTGTCTGGAAGGCCAAAATACGCCGGCAGCTTCAGGCTGTCCAGCATTTGCATTAGGTTGCGGCGCATCGCACCGGAAAATCTGGCGGCGATTTTGGCCGCTTTGCACACCTCATCCGCCGATTTATTTTGCTCCAAAGCGAGCTTTGCCGTTCGGTAGGCCAGTTCCATTTGGGTCCAGCCGGGCGTGATACCAACAATTAATAAGCTCGCCGAGCTGTTCCGGTATTCGTTGTGAGGAGCGTAGAACATTTCAAGCTCTCCCTCACGATCTATAAGCAAATCCGGAACGAGCAAATCAGCAGGCTCATATCGCGGCTTCAGCGGCAGCGAGCTTATAAACGGCTCATAATGCAAATATTCAGTGGAAACCGACAATAGCTTACCTCCCCTCTCTGCTATAATTCCCTTGATTGTGCGCATAACATGTTCAAATGCTGGTCTAAAATTTCCTCCAAACGCTGCGCTGACAGCCGCCCTGGCTGCATGAACTGATGTATGGCTAGTCCATCCACCAGCGCATATAATTTTTCTGCTTCCAACTCGCTATTTAGTTCTGGCTTTGCCAGTTTATGATCAAGCAGCGACTGGATAACAAACTCAGATACCCGGTGCAAGCTTGCCTGCATCTCCTCACTTAACGGGCGTAGCTCAGGATGAATCCGTGCTTTGGCGTTAAAGGAATACCATACCTCCATTTCAACCGTTCTTTCCTCATCCATCGGCATTAGGTGCAGGAGCAGCCTCTTCAAATCGTGCAAAATGGCCCCCTCAAATCGAAAAGCCTGAACCCTCTCCTCCACCCGCTGGACAAAAATATTCATGCAAAACGCATACAGCTCCACCTGTGAATGAAAATAGTGGCGCAGAGAACCGGCAGACAATCCCGCTTCCACTGCCACGTTGCGAACGGTCGCCTGCTCAAGTCCTGCTTGCTGTATAAGCCGCAAAGCGGCTTCGGCGACGAGTTGTTTTTGCTTATCGTGATCTACTATTTTTGGCATAGTCCTATTATAGCTTGTTTTCTTTTATAATACACCGTGCTATAATCTTTTTAATACAGTGTATTAAATAAAAAAGGAGCATCCCACTTATGAATCTCACACCTCTTACGACCACAAGCAAGAAAGCAATCGGGCGGAAACGGTGGAAAAAGCTAGCCCTCCTCACATCCGCTGCCTTCCTCCTGTTAATTGGTTCGGGCTTTATCTATGAATGGATAGCTTCTGAGCAAGCTGGCAAAAAATATGCTCCGCCTGGTCAACTGGTTGATGTCGGTGGCCATAAGCTGCATATCAACATGGCCGGCAGTGGATCACCCACTATTCTTCTGGAAGCCGGGAGCGGTGAAACCAGCCTGTCTTGGCGAGATATTCCCGAGCAGCTTGCCTCTTTCGCAACTGTTGTCAGCTATGATCGGGCTGGCTATGCATGGAGTGAAACCGCAACGAAGGTACGGACCGGGGAACAGATTGTGGAGGAGCTGCATACTGCGCTTGATGAAGCAGGCATTAGCGGACCCTATCTCATGGTAGGGCATTCGTTAGGCGGCATGTATGCCCGCTTGTTCGCCGAGACCTATGCAGACGAGGTTTCTGGTCTAGTGCTTATTGATGCAAGGCCGGAAAATGATGAGCGGGAGACATTGCCTATTTTAGAACAGGAGAATTTTGGCGGCAATCCGCCCGTATGGATGCTGAAGCTGCTCAAAAGCTCGGGGGCTTTTCGGTTATTTGGCGATTTCCTGCTGGAGGGCTTGGTCGCTCCAGAGGATCGGCAGCTTTTTATTAACGTCATTGCAACTCCCCGTTATTTTGAGGCAAAGGAAGCGGAGGCCGAATTGGCCTATTTAACGGAAGATGCCATTCGTGGACAACAATTAGGAAATTTACCTGTGAAAATTATCGCCCGCGGCGTTCCGCAGGACTATGCCAGCTTCGGCATTTCAGAGGATGGCGGCAAAAAGCTGGAGGACATTTGGCAAGCGGGGCAGCGTGAAATGCTGAATATTTCTTCGGACAGCGAGCTAATTATAGCCGAAAAAAGCGGCCATATGGTCATTCACGACGAGCCAGAGCTCATCGTTCAGACCATCCGCAGCATGCTCAGCCGTTGATGGCTGGAGTTTGCTAGCTAATAGATGATGAAGCCGCCATTCGGCAAGCGCTGCGCAGCATTCCGAATGCAACATGCAACATGCAACATGCAACATGCAACATGCAACATGCAACATGCAACTTGCAACTTGCGAATCGCAAAATACGGAATGCTTGCCGAGTGGCGATACCGTTCATTTAATGGATCCTTACATCTGGAAGCCGCTTTTCATAAATGCTCCATCCACCCGCTTCGCCTTTGTAGGTATAACCGCATTGCTTATAGAAGCGGTTAAGCTTTTCATTGTTTGCGATGCAATCCAGCTTCATTCGGTCTTTACCGGCAAATTGGATACCCCGTTCTGCCCAAGCCATTATGTCGCCGCCGAGTCCTTTGCCGGAAAACTGACGATTAACGACTAACCGATGCAAAAAGACCGCGCTTCCCTTGCCAGCCTCCTCTTCGCCCCAAAGCTTACGATCCCACTCGCTTGGCTCCTGCTGCAAAATAACAGCGCCCGCAAGCTCCTCTTCCCCTGCTTTGCGAAATGCAAAAACCTCGCCACGAGCAATCGCTCCCTTAAGGTCATGGCTATCCTCACCTTGAAGCAGGCCGCCCCACTGAATGGAGCCCATGCTGTTCAGCCAACGAGCCGTTTCTAAAATCAGCTCGCTTACCGCGTCTTCGTCCTCGGGACCAGCTTGAACCGCATATATGTCGTCGTTAACGGACGGATTGATTATTTTGATATTTGCCATCATGCACCTCGTTAGCAGAAATTTTTGGATTTATACTTTTTTTATTAGGCTAGGATTTAAATATAACATAAGGGAATCGACGAATAAATTATTTATCCTTATCGCCCGGTATATCGCCTTGCTTTTCCTGTGGCTTACCTGAACGAAAATAAAACGCTAGCAAGGGAAGAAACGTTTCCGTTCCTTCTACCGGCTAGCGTTAGAGACTATATATATGATGGTATGGATTACATAAGCTATACGATCGTTCTATACTCGGTATTTACAGTAAACGTGTTCACGCCGGTATATTTGCCTGAAGCCGTTTCGGTTATTTTCCCAGTCGGGTATTCCACTTCAAACGTCACCGTATAGGGCACATCGATAACGCCCTGCAATAAAATAGCGGAAACCTCGATAGATGCACCTGCTGGCAAAACGACTGGAACCTGCAGCGAAACCTCCTGGGACTCGTCTTGAGTCTTGGATTCCGAATAGCTGCGCGAGCCCTCTACCGAGATTTTCACACCCGTATCGCCTACAAGCGGCAGCCCTGCTTTAAACTCAAGCGTTTCCGATACCTTGAGCCCTCTCTCCCATTTGAAATTGTACGTTTGGCTTTTGGAAAATTTCAATGTAACTTGCTGCGTTTGCTGGATATTCGAATGATTGGTCACAATCTGTTTGGCTGCTACAATCGGTACACTATTGATCACAATTTTGCTGTCCATTTGAAATTCCATTTTCTTGATCGTAATCTTCTTGCGATCGGGTACGAAAACCCATAGTTCATTGATCTGACCGTGGCACCATTCCCACGTCACAAGCGAGTCGCCGCTTTTAAATGGGCCGTTGCCAGGAATATTGAGCTTCTGCTCCCAATCCACATAGCTGTTAATCGCATTGTGCGTTCCGGCAACATTGTCGTCACGCCATACCATGAGACCATTGACGTCCGCTTCTGTAACGGGTGCCTGATAAATCTTTGAGCCCTGCGTGGAATCCTTTCTTCCGATGCACTTGCCCGTCGCTTTGTTAACGAGCGCATAGGCATTGTCATCTCCAGCGCGCACCTTTCTTTTTTCCCACAATTGATGTTCATTTCCGTACACCTGTGGCAAAATCGTTATGCCTTCCCCACTCTCAGCCGCTGTAATAACAAGCAGCTTATTATCCGAAGTCCTCGCCTTAGAAACAATTACCTGATATTCAATTACATCCGCCATAATCCTTCATCCACCTTCCGCTCGATTTAATAAAGAATCCTCTTCGTGCTACATCTTGGAGTAGATCACTCAGAGAATCTAACTCTTACAGAATAATGGTAGAATGTGTCAGGCGTATGGCAAAAAAATAGAAGGGATTAATTTTCACGATTGGTATAAAACTGATACCCCGTTCTCCGCAAGGTGCGAATTTCTCCTTCTTCTGTAGGCAAATGGAGCAGCGCCTGTCGCAAGCGTTTAATGGCATGATCCACAGCCCGGTCACTCCCGTCATAGCCGATTCCCCATACCTGCTCGATCATTTGCTCCCGATTAAAAATTTGATTAGGATGCTCCATTAAAAAATGCAGCAGTGCAAAGTCTTTCGGCGTTATGGATAAACATACTTCATTCAAATAAACGCTTCTGTCGTTTAAATTGATTTTCAGACTGCCGTACTGGATCTGATTTTCCGCAATTAAAGCATGTGTGCCTCTGCGCAATACAGCTTGAATCCGCGCAACGACCTCCTGCGGCTCGAAAGGCTTAGTAATGTAATCATCCGCCCCTCTGTTCAGCCCTGCCAGACGGTCAGCAATCTCCCCTTTCGCTGTGAGCATAATGACCGGACAGACGCTCCTCCTCCGCACTTCGTGAAGCACCTCCCAGCCGTCCATTTCCGGCAGCATGACATCAAGCAAAATAAGTGCGGGCTGAAGCACGGCCAGCTTCCCCACCGCCTCTTTCCCTCGGTCAAAAATAATGCTCGCAAAGCCTGCCTTTCGTATATACGCCGCCAAAACGCGGGAAATAGCCGGCTCGTCTTCGACGATCATAATCGTTTGCAAGTTCAGGCCTCCTAGGGGGAGCAAGATTTCTTTTGGAAACAATGGCAGGGTTGGCGTTAGTTGCCCATTTCGTACCCTTCAACAAATAGGGAGCAGCTGCCTGAAGCAGCTTGCCCCCTGGTATACTAAATTTTCCAATCGCTGCTTACTGGAATGTTTCAGCCCTTTGTGTTGCGTGAAAAATAGGCAGCCAATATACTAAGACTTTCCTCCCGTAATATCCCAGCTGTAATATCAGGCTTATGGTGAGAATTTTCAAATACAATTTGAGAGCAAGGACTTCCCTGCTCGCCCAATATACTGCACAACTCTATGTTGCTGGCGCTATAAACCAGTCGTCCCACATTTGTCCAAACCATCGCACCGCTGCACATATAACAAGGCTCACAGCTCGAATATAAGGTGTATTCATGTAAATCCGTTATGTGGGTTTCTTCGCAAAATCGCCGCAGCAGCCCAGCCTCTGCATGGAAAGTTGGGTCGGTTGACGAATAAATTTGATTTTCATTTGTAAAAACAATTTCGCCGTCTTTAACGAGTATTGCTCCAAAAGGTTCGTTTCCGTGCTCAACCGCAAGCTTAGAAAGCTTGATTGCTTCTCTCATAAAAAACTCGTCTTGACTCATATTCATTTTCCCCTTTGATGTAGAATTAATCTGATAATTTCATCACATATTTCTTATCATATTCTCATAGGTGAAGTTTACCATGTCTTAGCATGAGTTTATAGTATGAAGCCGCCACATGACCTGATGACGCAATTGCCAAGCTTGCTCTTTCTCAAAGATTCGAATTTCCAAATGAAATCAAAAAAATAAGGGGCCTTCTTGGCCCCCACGTCATGCTTAAGTTATATGCTAGTCCTCTTATCCAACAATTTCAAGGATTTTAATATCTTCAAACTTGCTAAGATCAATAAACTGATTATTTTCAAGCGCTATAAATGGTCGAGTCGGGTAGTTATAGTTGTTCAGCAATATAGTTCCTCGTCTATTGTCCGATAAAACAACCTCACAACCGATTTGGGTGGAGAGAAGCATATCCAGAAACGTGAGACCAATTACTGAATCAAAGCGATTTAAAATAATTTGTTGATGGATCTCTTCGATGGCTTCAAAAAATTGAAGCGCAGCCCTATAAGGTCTTTCGGAGATGATAGCCATATAAAAATCTGTCAAACCTACAATTTTGCTTAAACGATCCCGTTCATCCCCCTTCCGACCACTTGGGTAACCGCTGCCGTCCTCTCGTTCATGATGCTGAAGAGCAACCATAGCAACCCGAGGCTCAACGCCCGATTGGAGTAATAGCTCGTGTCCGAGAATGGTGTGCTGCTTTAAAATCGCGTATTCATGCGTGTCTAACCTGGACTGTTTGGAAACGATTGCAGTTGGCAGCTTGACCAGTCCAATATCGTAAAGACTCGCCGCAGTTGTAAGCAAATCCAATTCGTCTTCTTTCAATCCAAGCCGCTTGCCTAAAGATGTCGCAATAACGGCCGTTCCTATACATTGCCTGTACCTGTAATCGTCCTGTTCCTTAAGCTCGGAAAATAACTGAAATAGATTATAGCGCTTCGCTATTTCCTTTATAAAGGGAAGAACTTCTCGTTCAAGCTCCTCGACAGGAACAATACCGTTTTGACGAACGAACTGATCCATATCGTTAAAATGCTGCTTAGCCCTTTCATATGATTCTCGGATGGATGGCTTTTGTTTAGGTGTATGATCAGAAACGTCCGGATTCAGCTCAGAGGCATTCGCATCAATAGTTGTGACTTCCCCGATTTGGATCTTAAATTTAGCAAGTCTCTCGGTGTGACTTTTTAGAAGAATAGTTCCCTTTCTGATTAAAAGCGTTCCCTTTGTATCGCGGATGCTTTTTGTTAGTATTTTACCGATTAATGGTTCATAATCTTTCACTAACAATGATAGTTCCTCCCTAAGTGGATTACCTATTCTCTAATATGGATTCCTGAACACTGGATAAAAAAATATTCGGAATAATGTCTGGAATACATTAGAAAAATTATGAAAATGATCTTTAAGGATTATTTTTGTAGAATTAATCATTCGTTAGATCATGACTTTGTAATCATACCCGCGTCTATTATTTCAGGCATTAAGACCCAATTCATAAATTAGAAAGCCTCTTAGTAAGTATAATTTCCAAAGGCTCATCCTCAAGTATTAAGCACCCTGAATCTCGATAACCTAATTTTCGATAAAAATGCTGAGCCCCTTCATTAGCTAAAGTAGAGGTCATAACCAATTTAAAACCGAGCTTCTTCATTTCATCTTCCCAAAAAAGAACGGCTTTCTTACCTAATCCTTTACTTCGATAGGTATCATCGATCCAAATCATATTCATAAAAGGTGTGTTATCCCAAAAATAGCTGTGCCGCATCCACCCAACGCTGCTATATTCTTCATTCTGCAGAATGTAGATTTCATTCCCCCTAATTTTCGGTAAGATTAAGTTTTCTAAGATGTGATGGTCATGTTTTCTAATATATTCGTAGTGCGAATCATTAGCAGCAATAATCCTCATTATAATTACTCCTCTGCATTATCTAATTACATTATTATACACCTGTTCACTTCCCTAGAGGACATGCCCATGCAATTTATAGAAATAAAAAAGCACTTGCAGGCAAACGGTAGCCGCTTCTGAACTTACCCGCACCAAGAGTATGCAGACGGATGTCAGCCAGCTCAATAGGTATGTGTTTCCAAACCTTGTACTCTTCTTGCCGCCTCATCCTATGATTAATACTTCTTTCGTAATCGCTTTATTAACTTGGATGGCTTAGGCTTGCATACCTGCCATGAGTATATCAGTTTCGCCAAGTCTTTCAATGACTGTGCTCATATACTTTTATTCGACTACATTATTTAATAAAAATCTTCATTAATTTATTATAGATTGGATGAATCATATAACCGGTTGGCTTAATCGAATACCTTTTGCCTATATTCAGCTGTTTAATTTGTTCCATTTCACCACTAGTAAGCTCAAAATCAAATATCTCGCTATTTTCTTTCATTCTTTTTGGACTCGATGATTTTGGAATAACGATGATGCCTCGTTCCAAGTGCCAACGTAAAATGACCTGAGCCACTGTTTTATGGTGCTGATCAGCCATTTTTTTCAATTGCGGATGCTCCAATAACGCCTCGTTCCCTTGCCCTAGCGGCCCCCATGCCTCATGCAAAATCTGATGTTCATTGAGATAATGATGCAGGTCATTTTGTGCAAACTCGGGATGCGTCTCAATCTAATTGATCATCGGCGGGATTGTGGCATGCTTCATTAAATGCTCCAGATGCTGAATCTCAAAATTTGCAACGCCAATCACTTTGATTTTCCCTACGGAGTACAGCTCTTCCATCGCTCGCCACGCCTCCAAATAATTTGGTGCAGCAAAATGAATCAAGTACATATCCAGGTAATCTACCTTCAGCTTCTTGCAAGTTTGTTCAAAAGCCTTCTTGGTCGCCGCAAACCCAAGATCCGTATTCCACACTTTAGACGTGATAAAAAAAGCCTCGCGCGGCAGCCCGCTTTTCTGAATCTCTCTTCCTAAAGCTTGCTCATTGCCATAAATTTTAGCGGTATCAAAATGCCGATATCCGATTCGAATAGCCTCGCTGATCGCCCTCTCAAATTCTCGTTCTTTCGTTATTTTGTATACCCCAAACCCCAATTGCGGAATTTCAACGCCATTGCTCGCTTTTACTGCTCTATTTTCAAAAGTCATGTTATTGCTCCTTTCAGTTGTGTAAAATAAAAAGAGAGGAATGTAATATATTAAATATTCATTATATCTAGTTATCTCAAAAAAAGAGAAGGCAACCGTCGTTTAGTTCAAAAAGTCGGTTAACCTCACTTCTTTCAAATTTTTGTGCATAGAACCCTCAACGGTTTGTAGACTAGAGGCTATCTTCTGTTTGACTGCGTCGACTTCTTTTCCTTGCAGTGTGGTATCGGTATGGAGCTTGAACAGCGCTTTGCCAGGTTCGACTGCTAGAAAAACATCCAATAACGTAATTTCTGCCAAAGGCCTTGCCAGCAGTATGCCTCCCTTCGCTCCTTCTTTAGCAAGCGTCAGCTTAGCATTGTTCAGATTCCTGATGACCTTAACCGTTGTCGGAACCGGAATATTTAATTGCTCAGAAATCACTTTAGTCGATAGAAAATTAGAGCAATTCTCCTCCGCAATGCTGTGAATATAGAGCAATATGGCAATTCCTTGTGATAGAGCTGTTGAGTATGACATTTTTTACTCATCCTAACTATTCGGCGATCTGATCATACTATATATCATTTATATTTAGTTTTCAATAAAGCTTTTTAAGCAAATGAATTTAAAGACGCGAAAGCAGCGGGCTATCGAGAAAATATCCTTACACAGACCACGGCTTGGGCTGTCTTATATTCAGCCCCTTACTCCTCATTAATCCCTGTTATCACAATACTAGGCTGCGTCTCTATCGAGACATTGCCTGCCACTGCTCTGGAGATCATACAGGACTCTTCTGCCTTATGTGCCAGACGCTCTGCCTTTGCCCGTTCGACCTCTGATGCATCCGCTTTGAGCACAATTCGCGGCTTATGTATTATTCGTTCGTACGTAAACACATTATTCGTTACATCTACAATCGCTTCAGACTCCAGAGTCAGCACCTGCGGTGTAATAGCCGAACGCTCGAGCATCGCTGCCAGTGTAATCAAATAACAGGTCGCTGCTGCCCCCAGAAGCATTTCGTCAGGATTCGTACCTGTTCCTGGCCCACCCATCTCTTGCGGGATCGAAATGATTGTTTTTAATCCGCCGGCATCGATATGTCCTTCACTGTTACGCCCGCCATTCCATACCGCTTTCAGCTGAAAAGGGTGTTTCATCTCCCTCATTCCTTTCAATATCTTCAATTCAAGCTCGGATACATAGGTTAGATTGTTCATTCCATTCCATCCTATCATAACGCTCCCGGAGGGAGAATTTCAAAATAGCGCAAAAAAGGCCGCCTCTATGAGGGCAGCCCTGTATTCCTGTTATACCATTTAAAACACTTTCGTCGTCCAATTTTCGCAGTTCCACGTATCCGTCACGATATCGCGGTAAAATTCAGGTTCATGGGAAATCAGCAAAATGCTTCCCTTATACGCTTTAAGCGCACGCTGCAGCTCATCCTTGGCATCCACGTCGAGATGGTTCGTCGGCTCATCGAGCACGAGCAAATTCGTCTCGTGGTTGATCAGCTTGCACAAACGAACTTTGGCTTTCTCTCCGCCGCTTAGCACCACGATTTTGCTCTCAATATGCTTCGTTGTCAGACCGCATTTGGCAAGAGCCGCCCGAATTTCAAACTGCGTAAAGGATGGGAACTCGCTCCAAACCTCTTCAATACAGGTGTTGTTGTTCGTTTCCTTCATTTCCTGCTCGAAATAGCCGATTTCCAGCAGATCCCCCAGCCTTGCTGAGCCTGAAATTGCCGGTATTTGGCCGAGGATGCTGCGCAGCAGCGTTGTTTTACCGATCCCGTTCGAACCGACCAACGCTATTTTTTGTCCTCGCTCCATGCTTAAATTCAAAGGCTTCGACAGTGGTGAATCGTAGCCGATGACGAGATCCTTCGTTTCAAAAATCACCTTGCCGGAAGTTCGAGCCGGCTTGAAGTTGAACTGCGGCTTCGGCTTTTCTCTGGCGAGTTCAATAACATCCATCTTATCCAGCTTCTTCTGACGGGACATCGCCATATTACGCGTAGCCACGCTGGCCTTGTTGCGTGCAACGAAGTCCTTCAATTCCGAAATTTCCTGCTGCTGCCGCTTAAAGGCGGATTCAAGCTGCTGCTTTTTCGCCTCGTACACCTGCTGGAAATACTCATAATCCCCCACATAGCGCGACAGCGACTGATTTTCCATATGGTAGATCAGGTTAATGACGCTGTTCAAGAACGGAATATCATGCGAGATTAAAATAAAGGCATTTTCGTACTCCTGTAAATATCGGGTAAGCCATACGATATGCTGTTCATCGAGATAGTTCGTAGGCTCGTCAAGCAGAAGGATATCCGGTTTCTCAAGCAGCAATTTGGCGAGCAGCACCTTGGTACGCTGACCTCCGCTGAGATCATGAACATCCTTGTCCAAACCGATGTCCGTAAGTCCAAGCCCGCGAGCCGTTTCATCGATTTTGGCGTCAATCATATAAAAATCCTGATTCGTTAGCGTGTCCTGAATCGTTCCGACATCCTCCAGCAGCTGTTCCAGCTCCTCCGGAGAGACATCACCCATTCTGCCATACATGTCGTTCATTTCCTGCTCCATATCGAACAGATATTGGAACGCACCGCGCAAAACATCGCGCATCGACTGCCCCTTTGTCAGCACCGCATGCTGATCCAGATAGCCCGTCCGCACGCGTCTTGCCCACTCCACTTTACCATCGTCTGGCTGAAGCTTGCCTGTGATGATGTTCATGAAGGTAGACTTCCCTTCACCGTTGGCGCCTATTAGACCGATATGCTCGCCCTTTAGAAGGCGGAATGATACATCGCTGAAAATGGCCCGGTCTCCAAAACCGTGACTCAGCCGCTCTACATTTAATATGCTCATCAATAACACCTATTCCTTTATTAAAGTATTCTCGTCAAATTATAAAGGTTATAGCGCCACAACTCCATACCGATTTTAAAAATAATAAAAATTTAGACCAAGGTGAATTCATTGAAATGGACAGAGCTTTACGAAAAATTTTATCATATGCCGCTCGATTATGAGTAGTATTGTTGAAAGTGATGAAACTTATATTTTAGAAAGCGAAAAGGGTAAGAAAGGCGGAACTGCACACCGCAAATCACGAAACCGCGGTAGTTCCGTCAAAAAACGTGGCATTAGCAGTGAACAAGTGTCCATTGTCGTTGCGAATGATCGAAATGGCGTTATATCCTCTCAAATGGGAGGACGTAGACGAATAACATCTGCTCAAATCACTCAGGTCATTGGCAACCTCATTCATAAAGATGCTGTACTATGTACTGATTCTGCAACAAATTACAAAAGTAGTATCTTTTAAACACGTTAGTGGAATGATTTTTCTCTATACGGTGTAACACTAGCATAATAATTCTATTAACTCGTTTGCGTATGCAGCCCACTCCTTATTATCAGTATTTATTTCTATAGTTGGCAGGATAGATAAAGATGATTGTTTACGAAGTTCTGATTGGGTATGTAAAAAATCATCGGCTGATTTTCTGATTTCTTCTTTTGTTTTGTTCCTCCATTCGTGAGGTGTTCGGCTTTGCATTCTTTGCTCAATGTTCTCAGATGAAACGGTTAGTAATACACATTTAGCCCCAAGTAGGAGCAATTCATTTTCAATTTTTTCAATTTCATGTAAAGAGTCTACGGGGAATGCCACCCTGTGATTCAAATGGAACCTTTCCAGTATGAAAAATATTCCTCTAGATGCCTTAGATGCATCTGGACCTAAATATGTTGCCCATTCATTTAGTTGTCTTAACATGTTAACCCGTTCCTTCAATACATTAAGATGTTCATCACGATTTAAACATTTAAATTCTCCATGAACATTATTTAATATTTGGGAGTAATGTTCGCTAAGAACAATGATACTACGCTCTGATGATTCATCCTGTGCTTGAAGTAGCTTCAGAGCTTTTAAAACAGACGTCTTTCCTGCATGTGAATACCCCTCTAAGATAATGCCTCTAATGTGGCTCATAAAAACCTCCAACTAACAATATTTGAGAATAAGTATACCAAAGATTATTGCTTATAAGTTCAATATCAAATAGTAATTAAGACATACCCTTCTAGAGAAACAATATTTTAGAAAAAAGCCAGAACCGCATACTCACGGTTCTGGCTTCTACCCGTCAAACACCAATCATTTCCCAATAAAGCTCTTCACAACAAACTCGAGCTGAGCGTCCAAAGACACAGGGTCGCTGAACATAAAGCCTCTTCCTTCTTCGCGGAAAACGCGATTGTTTTTGACTGCGTCCAACTGCTCCCACAGGCTGCCTTCAAAAATAGCCTCTGGATTGTCATTGCCGGTCCACTCGCTTATAAAAATATAATCTCCTGCATATTCGGGCAGCAGCTCCAAAGAGAGCTTTGCCCAGCCAGTACCGCTGTCGATCGCTTCCTTCTGAATAATCGGCGGCGCCTTCAACTGGAATTCGCCATAAATAATCTCACCGCCTCTTCCCAGCTTATTGCCGTAAGCATAAAACTCTTTAGCGCTGCCAGAGTCAAAGATAGCAACGGTTTTGTCACCCACAGCCGCTTGCACCTTCGGTTTGTATTCCGCTATCTTTTTATCCCAAGCTGTAATCCAGGCATTAGCCTGCTCCTCACGGCCCGTCATTTTCCCGAATTCCAACAGCTGCTGCCTTACAGGCATGCCATAATCGACAACTACCGTCGGAGCAATCTGGTTCAGCTTGTCCAGAACAGCTGGGTCGTTCCATACGATAATGAGATCCGGCTGCAGCTCCAATATCCTTTCATACGCAATCCCATCGCCTATACTTTCGACCCCATCCAGCTTTCCTTCCGTATAGCTGTTGAAAGCTTCTTCCGCTTCCGTTGGAAAAATATCCAGACAGGTTCCTTTTCCACCATGCCATAGATGGAAGCGGTTCGCGGTATGCTCGATCCCGTCCAGCAGCACCTGAGCCTCGCCGCGAATGGCATATAGGAAGACACTTGACGGAAAGAGGTACGAACGCAACTCCTCGCCATGCATCATGCTGAAGTGCCTTACGTCAATCACCTTGATGGCAGCAGCATTCCATAGCTGGATATGCTCTTCCGCATTGATCATGACAGTCAAGTGATAAGCCCCTTTTTATGTAAAATCTTATGTCGCATTTATAATTATTGAGAATTATTATCAATAACAAAAATTATAATACATTTACTTGCAAACCTCAATGGGTTTGGCTGGGTGCAAACGAAAAAAGACCTCCTATCGCAGCCGCAATGGCCCAATCAGGCCTTGTCATTTCGTTATCTTGCTGTTACATTCCAGATTGCACACAAATACCCCCGCTCACGGTTATACTAATCATAGAGGTGAACGAGCATGTCCGATGAATGGAAAGCGAATCTGAATCAGATTCCTCGCAGTCTGCGTGATAAGGACGAGCCAATCCTTCCTGCACCTGTGTCTGATGAACAATGGCGAGCCATTGTAGGCAATGACCCTTCATATGACGGTCAATTTTATTACGCGGTCAAAACGACGGGCATCTTTTGCCGTCCATCCTGCAAATCTAGACCGCCCAATCGAGAGAATATTGGATTTTTCCGAACCGCTGAGCAAGCGTTGGCTGCCCAATTTCGTCCCTGCAAACGTTGTAAACCAACTGGGCAACGATTGCCTGATGAAGAATGGATTGCGATGGTGACCCAATATATAGATCGAAACTACAAGGAGAAGCTAACGCTGGCAACCCTAGCAGCCATTTGTCATGGCACGCCGTATCATCTGCACCGAACATTCAAAAAAGTAATGGGCAAAACACCCGTCGACTATATCCAGCAAATCAGAATCGAAAAGGCTAAGGCGATGCTTCTATCTTCTCCTGTATCCATTGCAGAAGTAGGCGAATGTGTCGGCTTGTCCAATACGCCATATTTTATTACCCTGTTCAAGCGGAAAACCGGATATACACCAGAGAGCTATCGACAGCAGCATAGCAAAGATGGCATAACAAAAATAAAGGAGATCATCCAAAATGACGAATTCAATTAGCGGAGCCATATACTGGTCGCTGTTTAGTTATGAAGATTGGAATATGCACGTCGCTGCTACCGACGAAGGGCTTTGCTTTGTCGGTTCACAAAACCAGCCATTTGAAGAGCTGGCGAAATGGGCTGCATCGCGTTTTCCGCGTAGCCCTTTGATCCATGATGATGAAAAGCTGCTTTCGTATAAGGCTGAACTAGTCCAATATTTGCAAGGAACGCTTGAAAACTTTACGGTCCCTACCGTATTTCAAGGAACGCCTTTTCAAGAGGCCGTATGGCAGGCTCTTTGCAGCATTCCGTATGGGCATACCTGGTCCTATTCGGATATTGCCAACCATATTCAGAAGCCTGCAGCGGTTCGAGCAGTTGGTGCGGCCATTGGCGCAAATCCAGTGCTCATTACCATTCCATGCCATCGCGTAATCGGCAAAAACGGGTCACTCACTGGCTACCGAGGTGGATTAGATATGAAAACAAAGTTACTGCAGCTGGAGGGTCTCCGCACCGGTATGAGAGGGAACATTCAACATGTCTAATGAAATTGTATCATCCATCGGCGAACTGGACTGGGAAGCACTGCAACAATCGCTTGATGAGCTGGGATATGCCAAGCTCCCGCGTTTGCTAAGCTCCGCAGCCTGCACGAGCTTCATCAGCAGCTATGGGGATGAAGCTCTCTTCCGCAAAACAATCGACATGGCACGATACCGTTTCGGTATGGGTCAATACAAATATTTTGCTGCCCCATTCCCAAATCAGATTAAGCAACTGCGTGAAGGGCTGTACCCTGAACTGGCCAAAGCTGCTAATCGTTGGTCAAAGCTATTAAACAAAGCTCCTGCATATCCTGCTTCGCTCGAAGAATTTCTTGAGCAATGCCACCAAGCAGGACAATCCCGTCCTACTCCATTGATCCTGAAATACGAGGCGAACGGCTACAACTGCTTGCATCAGGATTTATATGGAGACAAGTTCTTCCCTTTCCAGGTTGTATTTGCTTTGGGACAGCGAAATGAAGACTATACCGGCGGTGAATTTCTGCTTGTTGAGCAGCGTCCACGCGCACAAAGCAGGGGACATGTCCTTACATTAGAGCAAGGTGAGGGACTGATTTTCCCAACTCAGCATCGTCCCGTTTCAGGAACGCGCGGCTATTATCGTATTACACTTCGTCACGGTGTAGGCACCATTACATCGGGAACCAGATATAGTCTAGGGATCATATTCCATGACGCGAAATAAAGGCAGTCACTCACTCCATCCCCAGTCAAAACGAAAAAAAACGGGTCCCCTGACACCAGGAGGACCCGTTTCAACTATTCTAGCGATGCTGCAGCAATTGCTCTGAATGCCCAATGTGAAGCCGGGACATCCTTCCATAGAAGCTGTACCGAAGCGGTCACATTTGGCTTGCCCAGCACCTTATTAATAATTGTAGCTGCTTCCGCGCGTGTCAGCGCCTGATTCGGCTTGAACGTGCCATCGTTGTAGCCGTTAATAAAGCCATAGGACTGAACCTTCATAATATCGCTTTGTGCCCAATGCCCAGCTATATCGCTAAAACCTTTGCTGGATTGCGAGTCCGAATCGCTCACAAGCAATTGCGACACAAGCCGTGCCATCTCCGCACGTGTGACCGAATGGCCAGCTCTAAATTCCCCATTGCCATATCCCTTCATTAAACCCATTTGGGTCATGTCGGCTATATACTCCTTAGCCCAATACCCTGCAGCTACATCCGTGTAATCTATATTCGCCGTATCCGACTTATGGCGCGTCAGTAAACGGGACAGGATGGCGGCCATCTCCGCCCTTGTAATCCGATTGTCCGGCTTGAACGTGTCATCCTCGTAGCCTTTCATATAAGCGATGCCTAGACTAGACTGGTCCAGCCCCGATATATGAAGCAGCGTGAACAAGCTGAATTTTGTTACGGTAAATGCAAGTCCTTTGTCGCCCTGATCGTTGTAAGGTACGACAGTCCCCCTGAGCAGCTCCTTCGTTCCGTCGCTATGCTCGATATACACGGCTAGATTTTTCCACTCTGCTTCATCAAGCTTAATGCCCTTTAACGGTAAAATAATCGTAACTTCCGCATTTTGCAAATTGGTTTCAATGTTCATCGGGCGCCCAACAACCGTCGCCTCACCATCACCCGTGACAATGCTGACGGCTGCCTGGTGATTCGCCTGACCAGCAAGCTTCTGCTGCTTAACGGCATCTTTCATTGGAGCCAGCTTAAAATACAGCTCATCCTGCAAACTTGATAACGGACCATTGCCGACTGAAATAACAGCATTTGCAGTGGTTAACTGCAGCCCAACCTCTGCTGTCGTCAAGCTTTTGACCGCATCCTTGGGCAGCTTAAACACCGTTTCCTCCACTTCATCCAGCGTGTCTGGAATGATAATGTTCACAGCCTTCGCACCTGATGCAGCAGCGCTTGCCGCCGCTTTGCTGGCCTCCTCTGCTGTCAGCGCAAGCTCATCTTTCTTGCTGCCGCCCACCTGCTTCGTTCTGTTGATGATCTTTTTGATTCCATTCCCTACGTCAACTGTAATCAGCTCCGATGATGGAGCCGTACCGTTTCCTCCAGATGGGGGAGGAGCAGTGGTTGCCCCTCCCCCTCCGGCTGGTGCTGGTGTTGGCGTCGCAGGTTCTATAGTTGGTGCTGGTGTTGGCGTCACTGTTGGCTCTGTTGACGGTACTGTTGTCGGCGCACTGGTTGGCGTCGCTGTAGGCTCCGTCGACGGCGCTGTTGACGGCGTACTGGTTGGCGTCGCCGATGGCTGCGGCTGACCGCTCGCAGCAAACTTAACGCCGTCCAGCAGCATGTAATTTCCTGATTTTTTCACTGCTTTAATCGTATGAACGGTGTCAGCCAGGCCGGTCACGGCGTAAATCTCCTGCTGTGTTAATCGGCTTGCGTTGACTGCGCTAACCGTTTGTTGGAAGATGTTGTCGATGTAAATATCGATATCTCCCTGAACATCCGATTTTGGCGCAATCAGGGAAACACTTGTGCCCGCAAATGAAAATTCGGCATAATCCCCATTGGTCATTGTACGGTGTAGATCGTTGTAATAATCGCCACGGTAAGAGATGGCTAAGCTAACAGCGCCATCAGGCTGAGCTGCCAAATATTCCTTCTTGATCGTAATATCACTGCCCTGCACCGTATAATCCACACCAGCTGTGAGCGTTGTATGGCCATTTTTCACGCCAAGCAGATTGCTTCCGTCAACCTGAAGCGTTGTTGTTATATCTGCCTGCGCGGTTTTGTCGAAGCTGCCTGTATCCGGGCTGACCATATCGGCCATTCGGAATTTCAATTGGTCGAGCAGCATGTAATAACCGGATTTTTTGACCGCTTTGAGCGTATGCTCGCCCAGTGTCAGGCCTTCTGCGACAAATACGGTCTGATTAACCTGGCGGCTAGGATAATACGTGCTGACCGTCTGCTGGAATACGCCATCGATATAGATGTCCATATCGCCTTGGGACGAGTCTTTTTCGGTTATGAACGTAATGCCTGTGCCCTCGAACGTATATTCCAAATAATCGCCCGTCGTTTCCGTGTAATGGACATCGTCCTTATAATCACCGAGCCCTCTATTGCGTCCATGCTGCCAGGCGCCCTTATACGATATCTCGCTGTCATCGTTGTTGACTGCCACATAGCGGCCTCTCGACGTATCGCTAATGGCAACGGCCAGCGTTTGCTCAGCACCTCCGCTGAAGGACAACCTCAAATTCGTCATGCCATTTGGCATTTGTGCAAGATAGCCCTTGCGGATCGTAAGCTGGTCGCCAAAAAGTTGGTAGTCCGTTCCCTCTTGCAGCGCTGCCATGCCATTAGCAATTTCAGTTAGCATATTGCCGTTTAAACTAAGGGTCGTCGCAATATCTGCTTGTGCCGCCGCTTTATGATCAAAGCTTAGTGTGCTTGGGCTAATCGTACTGTTCTGCCCAGTGGTGTCGGTGATCTCGACGGCCAGCGTCTGCGGAGCCCCCGCACTAAAATCAAAGCGCAGGCTTGTTGTGCCTAACGGCTGGCTGGCAAGGTAAGCCTTGTGAATGATTACATCGTTGCCGGATAAGGTGTAGTCCGTACCCGCTGTCAGAGCGACTGCGCTGCTGCTGATGCCCGATAGCGTGTTTCCGTTCAGCGTCAATGCCACAGTGACGTCTGCTTGGGCGGACGCTTTTTTATCAAAGCTCGCCTCAAAAGGGCTAATCGTGCTGCTTGCCGCCGCCGAATCGCTAACAGCTACAGCGAGCGTCTGCACAGCCCCTCCTACGAACGAGAACGTCAAGCTTGTTGTACCAATTGGCTGTCCCGCCATAAATTCCTTCTTTACCGTAATGTCATTGCCGGACACCGTATAATCCGTGCCTTCTGTCAGAGCTGCTGCGCCGTTCGAGATGCCGCCGAAGCCGCTGCGGGCTCCTGTCGTCGTAAAGACCAAATCTGCCTGCTGCCCCGCTGCCTTGTCGAATCCGCCGCTCGGTGCGTTTACAAGATCAGGCAACAGTATTCGCAGCTTATCGAGCAGAAGGAAATAGCCTGATTTTTTCACCGCTTTAAGGGTATGCGTACCGTCAGCCAGGCCAGTGATGTTAAACACAGGCTTCTGCGCCAGTCTTCCAATATGGTACGTGCTGATTGTACGTTGAAATTGATCGTCGATATAAATGTCGACTGCGCCCTGAGACGGGTCAAGCTCCGTAATGAACTCAATTCCCGTGCCTGTGAACGTATACGAAAAATAATCGTTGTCATTCGCTTCGGCATAATGCACATCATCCATATAATCGCCAAGTCCACGATTCCAGCTGCGATTCCAACCGCCTGTGTAGACGATGGATGGATCATCATCGTTCAGTGTAATCGATCCGCCCGCTGCTGTATCCTGCACTACAAGCGATACCGTCTGCTCCGCACCCGCACTAAAGGAGAAGGTAAGTGACTCCGTTCCCGTTGCCTGCGCAGCAAGCCACGATTTCTTGAGCTTTAATGTATTGCCGCTTACAGTATAATCGGTTCCCCCTGCGAGCATATTTCCATCATATTTGACGTCTGTCAGCGTATTGCCATTCAGCTCCATTGTTAGCTCCACATCCGTTTGCGCAGACGGCAACAAATCGAAGCTGACCGTTGACGGAGTTACCCTGCTGTCTCTGATCGTCGAATCATTTATCGCAACAGATAGCGTCTGCGGCAATCCGCCGCTAAATGTAAAGGAGAGATTCAGCGTACCAACTGCCTGGCTCGCCAAATATTCTTTTTTAATCGTCACCTCGTTCGCATTCACCACATAATCCGTCCCTGCTGTTAACGCTGTCCCGCCCGCCGAAATATCGGCAAGTGTATTGCCGTTCAGCGTCAATGTAGTGGCGACATCAGCCTGCTCGGATTGCTTTTTATTGAAGCTGGCCGTTGAAGGAGCGATGGTGCTGCTCTGCGCTGCCGCATTGCCTACATCAATAATGAGGTTCTGTGCGCCGCCAGCAAGCTCCTGCCCCCCATTGCGCGTCCATTCCCCTGTATACTTAAAGCCGGTATCGTCATCGTTAGCGAATGAAGTTCCGCCAAGCGAAGTAACCTTCAGCAATCTCGAACCATGCGAGGCCAAATTTGCCGAACTGTAGCCGGAGTTGAACGTACCAAGATCCTGATGCGACCATAGGTCGCGCACCTTGGCTGGCCCCTCCAGTCCAATCTCGCTCCAGTCCACGCTCACCGTCGCCGCCGAGCTGCCCAGATTGAAAAGCCCAACTGTATAGGTGCCATCACCGTTGTTGGCGTACCATGCCTGCTGCTCGGAAGCTGTAGAGACAGGATGTCCCGGCCGCCCCGCCTGATTGACGGCAATGACCTCTTCGTTGGTCAATAGCTCCAGTCCAAAAGCATCGAGGTTGGTCATATCATTGCCAATGTACAATTGCGCGGATGAAAGCGCCCAGAAAGACATGGCCGTTCTGCGCTCATCCTGCGTCAGGCCATCCATCGAGCCATTTCCAACATTCAAGGAATCGAAGTCGTTCCAGCCGCCTGGCCCGGCATGCCGCCAAAACTGTTCGGCTTTCGGGAAGAGACGGGCTATGCTTGACCATACCGTCAAACCGCCAGTGCCGCAATAACACTCTACATCCCAATCTACACGCCAGCCGTTGGCGTATTTTTTCCAGTAGTCGATGTATTTGATGTCCAGGGCCCATGAAAGCTCAAGCCAAATATCGTGCGGCTCAAGCGCCTGCGACCATGCTTTGACGTCATCTCGCGCATCAAGCGACAGATCCGATATGCCAGAGCCCGGCGTCACACTGTCGAACTTGAGGAAGTCGATCCCCCATTCGCCATACAAATTGGCAATCGAATCAATATATTTCTGTGCGCAAGGCTGATTGAAATCGATTTTGTAGCCGAGCCCCCAGTAATCTGACTCTTGCAGCGGCTGTGCTGCTATATCCTGCATGGAGCAGCCCGGCGCAGCGTAAATCGGCAAATCCTGATCATACGCCTGCGGCGACATGCCCGGAATACCGTACAGCCCTACCTTTTGGCCGTTATTATGAATATGGTCGATCACTTCCTGCAGGCCGTTTGGATAAAGGGTCGTGCTTGGAATCGGCCGGCCGTAGCCATCCATGTCGCCATTCCAGGCCGCGTCGATATTAATGTATTCATAGCCATAAGCCTGCAGCTTCTCGTGCATCGCATCGGACTGCGCCTTGATTTGATCAGCGGTAATCCAGTGGCCGTTGTTCGTATACACCTGCATGCTGTAGCTGCTCCAGCCCATATAAGGCTTCTGGGCAAGTCCATTGTCCGCAGCTTTCGCTACGTTTCCGTAAGGCGCTACTAGTCCAAGCTGCATCGTGAGCAGAACGACAACGAGCAGCCAAGGCCGTATTTTTTTCATGAATGGGATCATAATTAAGCTCCTTTTTCAGAAAATAGGATCAGGCCATTATCTCGCAATAATAACCTGATCCTGTGAGTTCGACGTTGCAGCTTCTAATTCATCCGCAACATTTGCTATTTCCGCAGTATTACTTGAACGACGTGTCATACGCTTTCTGCAAAATTTCCAAATACCGATCGATTTTCAGATCCTTCAAGCCTTTCACATAAGCGTCCCAGTCCTTCTCCAAGCTTTTGTTGCCAGTAATAAATTGCAATGCGTTCTGCTCGACGTACGATTTAATGTTCGTTTGCAAAATGCTCACTTCATCCACCTCGCTGGGATCAACCCAGATCGACCACAGCGGGAACAGCTCCTTCGGCTCATGACCCTGGTACAGCAGGGTGGCCTGATACAATCTGCGCTCATAGCTGGCGGAATCATAAATATCCGTCCCTTGAACGAAGCTGTCCCGATATTCCTTCGGCATGTAGAAATGAGCGGTTCCGCTCCAGCCCGCATTGCGAGGGGCTTCGCCTTCAGCGGCAGGGATCGTAGCAATTTGCGGCGTTACGCCTTCGCCAAGCGCAACCTCGCCATCCTTTGGCTTTCTCCAGTCAATGCCTTCCATGCCGGAGGCTCCATTCGTCTGGCCTTCTTGCGTGAACATATAATCGACCAGCTTAATCAAGGCGATTTGCTGCTCTTCGGATGCTTTATTCGTAATCACAAACTTGGCGCCAGGAGCTACGCCGCCCCCATCATGCGTGGCGTAGGAGCCATGCGGCCCAGTAAGCGGCGGTACAGGGTTGTAATCGGCCGAGTTTTTGTTGCCCGTGTCGATATTAATGAAAATAGCAGGGTGCATGCCCGCTCCCGCTCCCAAAATTTGCGAATCGCCGTTTTCGCCGATCTTTTTGAACGCCTCCGCGTTTTGCGCGAATGCGCCCGGATCAATCAGCCCTTCATCATACAGGGATTTGATATAGCTCAGCCCTTCTTTCCATTCCGGCTTCACCGCCGCCGATTCCACCTTGCCGCCCGTCAGGTTCAAATAGTTGCGATCATCATCGTAGACGAAGCCGTTCATCAGGAAGGGAATCACACGTACGCCAAAATCCTCGATCGAGCCGCTGAGCGGCACCTCGTCGGCAATACCGTTGCCGTTCGGATCTTCGGTTTTGAACGCCTTCAGCACCGCCTTGAATTCCTCCGGCGTCTTCGGCATTTCAAGCTGGAGTTTATCCAGCCATTTCGTGTTGATCCACATTTTGTTCGGATACGAGCAGTGGAAGCACTGGCTGTATGCGACAAGGCCGTAAATATTGCCGTCAGGTGCCGTGTTAAACGCTTTCAAATCTGCGTCTTTTTCCATGGCAGCTTTAATATTCGGCGCATATTGCTCAATCAGGTCGTTCAAAGGCACAATTACGCCCTGCTTGCCGTACTTCAATACATCAGCCTGCGAAAATTGATCGATGTAGCCTGGAAGCATATAAGCATCTGGATAATCGCCGCTCGCGAGTGAAATCTGGCGTTTTTCCTTTGCCCCGTCCGGTGGTGTCGCATCGAACTTAAACTTAATATTGAACTTCTCTTCCACGAATTTGGTGAACTTGTTAGTTGTCAGATCGATGCCCGACTCCTGCACGGCAAACATCGTAATTTCAACCGGTGCGGTGCTTCCCGTCTCTTCCGATTGCGAAGCAGGCGCATTGGTCGCGCTGCTGGCGGGCTTATTGTTCTGCGAGCACGAAGCAAGCAGCATGCTAACGACCACTGCGATGGCGAGCAGGCCTAACAGTCTCTTCTTCATTGTTGTTCGCTCCCTTTTCATCTCATAATAATAGCTGTCTTTTTTACACTTGCGCTTTCAATACTAAACCTCACCTCCCTTCATTCTCCCGTTTATCATCAGCCCTTGACCGAGCCGACAAGCATGCCTTGCACAAAATACCTCTGTACGAACGGATAAATAATAAGCACTGGCAGCGTCGCTACAACGATCAGCGAGTATTTCAACAGCTCAGATAGCTGCTGACGCTCCACTTGCTTCAGGGCGTCCGTCACGCCTGCGGTATTGTTCATAATGATGATGCTACGCAGCACAAGCTGGAGCGGAAATAGATTGGCTGATTTCAAGTAGATAAGGGCATCGAAATAAGCGTTCCACTGGCCCACCCCATACATCAGGAACAGCACGGCAAGTATCGGCTTGGACAGTGGGAGAACGACGCTGCGCATAAACCGGAGATCGCTGCAGCCGTCTATTTCGGCCGCCTCCATCAGCTCATCGGGAATTGACGACTGGAAGAAAGAACGGGCGATGATCACCTGCCATACCCAGATCGCATTTGGAATGAGCAGCGCCCAGCGCGAGTCGATCATGCCGAATTCTTTAACGACCATATAAGTTGGAATGAGACCGCCACTGAATAGCATCGTGAACGTAATCAGCATCATAATAACGCCACGGCCAAAAAAGCTTTTGCGTGACATCGGATAAGCGATCATCACCGTCAGCGTCACGCTGATCAGCGTTCCCGCCGTCGTATAGAACAATGAATTGCCGTACCCCGTCATAATTTGCGGGGTGTTGAACAGCACCGCGAAGCCGCGGAAGGAAATATCGACGGGCCAAAGCCAGACACGGCCGGAAGTCACCGCTGCCGGACTGCTGATGGAGCTGCTCAAAATATAAATAAGCGGATAAATGACGGCAAGCAGCACAAGTGAGAGTACCGTGTAGATGATAAATAGAAATAGCCTGTCACCGGCCGATTCTCTGATTTTCAGCCTGAACGGCTTTTGCTGCCTTGCTGATTTAGTCGCTGCCATAGGCGTACTCCCCTCCTTCTACCAGATACTCGATTTCGTGAAGCGTTTGGCAAGTCCATTCACCGTAACCAATAACACCAAATTAATAAGCGAGTTAAACAAGCCAACTGCGGTTGCAAAGCTGTAATTGGCATTTAGCAGCCCAATTCGATACACATAAGTGGCAATAATTTCTGAATTGACCATATTCAGCGGATTTTGCAGCAGGTATATTTTCTCGAAGCCAATCGCCATCACGCTGCCCACATTAAGAATGAGAATAATCGTAATCGTCGGCAGCAGGCCAGGAATGTCTACATGCACAATCTTTTGAAAGCGCGAAGCGCCATCCACTTTGGCTGCCTCATACAACGTTGGATCAATGCCCGCAAGCGCCGCCAAATAAATGACCGCCGAATAGCCTGCTGTCTGCCAAATATCAGACCAGACATAGATCGAGCGGAACATGCTCGCCTCGCCGAGAAAATTGACGGAGTCCAAGCCAAAAAAATTCAGGGCCACATTGGCAAAGCCCAGACGCGGAGCCAGAAACAGCATAATGATTGATACCATTACGACCGTCGAAATAAAATACGGCGCGAAGGTAACGAGCTGGACGAGCCGCTTGAATCTGCCGCTGCCAACCTCATTTAGCATGAGCGCCAGCAGGATCGGCACCGGGAAACCGGCGAGCAGCAGGTAGCCGCTGACGTAAATCGTGTTTTTGACGAGCGGCCAGAACATCGGATTGTCAAAAAACAACTGAAAGTTTTTGAACCCTACCCACGGACTGCCCCAAATCCCTTTAATGACGTTATAGTCCTTGAACGCCAGCACCGCATTAAGCATCGGATAGTATTTGAAAATAAGGAAAAACAACACCGGAGGTATGACAATCAAATAAAGCTGCCAATGCTTCCTTAAGCTTCTGCGTGCTTCCTCTGACACTCCTCGCTTGACACTACCGTTTAACATTCGATGCTTCCATACAACCTCTTTCTCCAGAACAATCCCCCCTAAGTCGCTGTCTGACGATGAATGATAGCGCTTTCTATAGGTTTGATGATAGGGGATTCAGCCCCGCTTGCGACAGGTACACTTGCGTCGTTTAGCGTACAATAACGCCGTTTTCCAGGGGACAATTGCTCGTGGGGACGTACATTTGGCGAGGAGCCTGGGGAGAGTGCGTGGAGCTGGGTACGACAACGAGCGCTTGGTCTGCATTAACCTTTTATCCCAGCCCATTTGGCAATAATGGACATAAGAAAAAAACCGGCTCTGCTACCAGCCGATTTTCACGTTTTATTTTTTATAAAGATCATAAGCCCTTTGCATGATCTCTACGTATCGCTGAACCCTCATATCATACAAACCTGCTGTGTAGCTGTCCCAATCCTTGTCTAAGTCCCAATCGCCAGTGATGAAGCGCAATGTGCTTTGCTCGATATAATTGGTTAAATTCGTGTGCAATATGCCAGCCTCGTCCGCCTCCGCCGGGTCCAGCCATAACATCCAGATCGGAAAAATATCTGTAGGCTCATGTCCTTCATACAGCCTTGTGGCTTCATAGAGCCTGCGTTCATAGCCATTAGGCGTATACATATCGCTGCCCACCACCCAGCTATCGCGATACTCCCTAGGCATATATAGATGCGCCATCCCGCTCCAGCCGGAATTGGTCGACTCCGCTTCATTGATCAGAATAAGGCTTGTGAACAACGGCTTGACGCCTGCACCAAGCGCCTGCTCTCCGGCTTGCGGCTTGCGCCAGCCAATACCTTCCAAACCATTTTGGGACGTCGTTTGTCCTTCTGGCGTATACATATAGTTGATAATTTCGATTAATTTGCGCTGCGCCTCCTTGCTCGCCCGGTTTGTAATGACAAACTTGGCTCCCGGCTGCATACCGCCTCCTTGATAGGTTGCATAGGAAGCATAGGGTCCCGCAAGGGGAGGAATCGGTACATAATCGTTCATTCTCTCACCTGCGAAAATAGCGGGATGCATCCCTGCCGATGCCCCTAGCATAGGTGCTCCACTATTGTCGCCAATTCTTTTTAAAGCTTCCGCATTTTGAATAAAAGCTCCCGGATCAATCAGACCCTCCTCGGAGAGCGACCTGATATATGTTAGCCCATCCTTCCAACGCGGTTTATCCGCAACCGTCTCAACCTTACCGTCTTCCAGCAGCAAATAATAGCGATCATCATCATAAATAAAACCGTTCATCAAATACGGAATCATTCGGACGCCAAAATCCTCGGTCGAGCCGCTGAGCGGGACCTCATCAGCCATTCCATTGCCATTGGGATCTGAGCTTTTGAACGCCTCCAGCATTTCCTTAAATTCCTCGGTTGTCTTCGGTACGTCGAGCCCCAGCTTCGCGAGCCATTTTTCATTCACCCACATTTTGTTCGGATAGGAGCAGTGGAAGCATTCGCTGTAGGCTGGCAGGCCGTAAATGTTTCCATCCGGAGCTGTGCTGAGCGCTTTGAGATCCGAATGCTCCGTCATAGCAGCTTGTACATGGGGAGCATATTTCGCGATTAACTCATTTAAGGGCAGGATAATGCCTTGCTTACCGTACTTAAGCAGGTCGGATTGCGAGAATTGATCGATATACGCCGTCAGAAAATAAGCATCCGGATAGTCGCCGCCTGCGAGCGATATTTGCCGTTTTTCCCTTGCTCCGTCTGGTGAAATAACTTCCCAATTGAAATGCACGTTAAATTTTTGCTCCAGATAACGAGTGAAATCATTTGTTTGAAGCTCAATTCCCGGCTCCTGCAAGGCAAAAATATGCAGTTCTGTCGGCGCTTCCTCCTGCTTGCCTCCATCTCCGCTCACAGATTTACTTTCTTTAGTGGTGCATGAGGAGAGGAGCAACAGCCCTACAAGCACAAGCACAAGCTTAAGCACAGGGACAGCCCTGCCGGTTCGGCCCATCTTCATTTCTCCTTCACTCCCTCCACGCCTGATGGGCGCCTAGATATGGATGGACTGCCTGTAGGAGCTTGGCGCAACGCCCATTACTCGCTTGAAAGCTCTGCGGAAGGAATGCGAGCTGTTATAGCCGACGCGCGAGGCAATTTCATCAACTGTACAGCCTTCTGTCCTTAGCAGAGAAGCAGCGCGCTCGATTCGGACCATCTCCAGGTAATCGGACACATTCATATCCGTCACCTCCTTGAATAGCTGAGAAATATACTTCTCAGGACGTTCAACCTTCTCGGCGATTCGGTATAAGGTGAGCTCGGAGTCGCTATAACTTTCGGCAATAAATCGTTTGATGTCACCCGCGGTCTGAATATGGGCACTATTTTTCTTGCTGTTAATAATACCGCACAACGCTTCGATAATGCCGTTGATCTCTTGCTGAATATCCGGCAGCATATCTGCTGCCTGGATGCCAATGATTTGATTTTTCAATGTATGAAGCAGCTCCGATTGGACGAGCGCCTTCTGATCCAGCAGCTTGAGCAGCGTTCCCTTCAGCTCGCCGACAAGCTGCTGCTTCATTTCCGGAGACAGCTGGTGCTGATCCGAATTTTTGTCCATCACCGTCGATACGATCCGCTTAGCTTCCTCCGGCTCTCCTGCACGAATCGTACTAATCAGCCGCTGCTCCATGTCTAGCGGATAATAATAGGTCGCCGTTTCTCGGCTGGAATCACTGAACCACAGTATGCTTTGCTTGCCTGATAGCTCTGTATACTCCAGCGTTTGTCCGGCCTGCTCGTACGAATGACTAACATCCATCAGCGTTTGGAAGCATTCTCCAAATGCGGCCGACAAAGAAACCTTGTATTCAGAGTAGGCTGTCTGTGCGAGCTCTGTCAGCGCTTCATTTATCCTTTTACGGAAATCCGCGCCGCTCGTCTGCTCCCCGTGCTCCAACCAGATCATAACCAAACGATCTGATCCAAGCTCGGTCATCAGTAAATTCCTCTCGGTTTCGGACAATGCCTGCTTCATAATCAGCCTTGCCGCGGAAAGCTCCTTTAATATATCGATGCTATCCATGCCAGAATAACCGTTAATTCGCAAAACGCCTACGTAACCTTCACCACCTACAAGGCTAACATCCGCTTGCGCCGCCGCAGCCGCAATTTCCTCCAGCGTATGAAATTCGCCTGCCAGCAGGCGCTTGAGAAAGCCGTCTCGAACGAGCGGCAGTTGACGCTCAAGCTCCAGCTCCAATCGCCGATTGCTCGTAATCATTTTCGAAATATTGCCCTGCAAAAAATCATATTCATTGCGCTCCGCCAAACCGTCCTTGCCGAAATGCTCCTTCATCACGCTCAGGAGCCGGTTAATTGGCACACTGTTGCGATAGGCGAGCAATAGCCCCGCCAGCAGCCCAAGCACTAATGCAATGCCAGTTACCATCCAGGTCATATGCTTAATCTGATTTGCATTCTCCATTAGCACCTGACGCGGCACTCCTGCGCGATAAGTCCAGCCGCTCGTATCGGATTGAATCGTTATGACAAGATCGTCATGGTAAAATTGGCTGCGCTTCGTCTGATCAAGTTCGGTGGACGTGGACAGCTGTCTTGCCGCTGCTTCCGTAATTCCCCGCACCCCTATCGTATTTCCCTGCGCATCACTAATGTGCGCCCAGCCGCCGTAGCGGTCTTCCAGTCCAGCAAGCAGATTGGAAATATGCTCCTCATCGATCATAACAACGACTGTAGCTGGCGAAGAGCCGCTGAAGCTGTCGAGCGGCAGAGACTGCATGTAGGTGACGACTGAGCTTTGCTTCTTATTGCTCATAAACGAACGGAGCGGCATCATCTCGCTGCTATGCGTTTTTCCGAGCACCTCATCCTTCCATTCATCGAGCGAAAGATCCGTGTAGTGAAAATTTTGGTAATAATGCTCCGGACGGAAGTAAGCTGAGCCTTGCGTGAATATAACGTCATAATTTTTTAAATATATAAAATAATTTTGCAGAAAATCATTCGTCTGGCTAAATGGCGTAACCTGCTTCACCATGCTCCAGATACCATAGACGTTAATTTCATCTCCCTTTTTCTGCTCATTCATGAGCTTGTTCAGGTCGGGATTCAAGGCAAGCTGGCGAGTGAAGCCTTCCACCTCTACCATTCTTCGCTCCAATATTTCCTGGCTGCGCTGCAGCTGGGTCACGCTATTCTCAATGGAAATGGATTGCGTTACCGAAATCGAAGTGCGATACGACACATAACCCGCTATGCTTGGAATGATCAGTATAATTAAATAAGACACCAGAAACTTGCGAAAAATGGTCGTATATTTGGGCACAGCCAACCCACCCCTCTATATAATAGCGCTTTCATAAAAGGCGAAAGCATGGCCATTCCACTCTGAAACGGCCGCACCTACATCATAACCTAACGAAGCGAAAAGACAACTACTTTATACTAAAGTGTAGTTGTCTTTTCTTTTATAGGATGGACTACCCAGGCTGCTGCTTTATCGCTCTACAGCCATACGCTCCAATATTTGCAGCTCGGCATCAAGCCTGTAAGCCTGATCGGCCTTAAGCTCAACCTTCACGGCAAGCTCACCGAACCGAACGACTACCTGTGCCGGGGCGTGTGCGTATAGTGTAGCTTCTGTAAGCCGATTGTTGTCCCATACGGCATCCACCTCGATGCTGCCTTTCGCACGCAGGCCCTTGAAGGAGCCTGATCGCCACGCCGAAGGCAAGGCCGGGAGCAGATGAATGATTCCTGCATGGCTATGCAGCAGCGTATCTGCCACCGCCGCCGTACCGCCGTAATTGCCGTCAGCAATAAAAATATTCGTATCTGCCCCGGCAACACCAGCCTTGGAATAGGTTAGCAGGTTATCAAAGCATAGCTCGCTAATCAGATGGGCAATATGCCACAATGCACGGTCTCCATCATACAGGCGGGAAAAGCCGGTTGCAAACAATACCGCCGTAAATTCAATATCCTCCAGCTCATCAGTCATACGACCGAGCAGCGTCTGCCTCGCGGCTGCGCTTAGCTCAGGAGTAACACGCGGATTGATACGGCTGCTTGGATAAAGGGCATACAGATGAGCAAGATGGCGATGCTCGGGCTGCGCCTCCTCATAATCCTCCAGCCATTCCTGCAGCTGCCCTCTGCTGCCAATCTTCAGTGGAGGCAGTAGGGAAATCGCATGCTCCAGCTTTGCTTGAAGCTCAATATCCGTTCCGAGCAATTTCGCCGCAGCCAGACAAAAGTCGAATAAATCCCGCACCAGCACCTGATCCATCGTCGAGCCCATCGACAACTGCTGCGGTCCCTGCTCCCGATCCGCGGGATAAAAGCTGTTCTCAGGCGAGTTGGATGGCCCGGTCACAAGCCAGCCCTTGACTGGGTGGATGGCCATATAATCAAGGAAAAAGGCGGCTGCCTCCTTCATCACCGGATAAGCCTGTTCTGTCAAGAAGGTGCGATCCAGCCCATATTCATAATGCTCCTTGAGGTGCATGGCAATCCATAATCCGCCTGTGACATTAAGCCCCCAGCCCGTCTCCCAGCCAGGTGCTGTGAAGCCCCAAGCATTGGAGAATACATGTGCCACCCAGCCCTCGCATCCATAGAAATCCTGTGCAGCCAGTCTCCCCGCTTCCGCCAGCCGCTCAATGTATTGCATGAGCGGAACATGGCATTCTGCCAAATTGGCGATTTCCGTCGGATAATAGTTCATCTGCGTATTAATGTCCAAATGGTAATCGCAGCTCCAGGCCATCCGGTTCGCCTCTCCGTCATTCCATATGCCTTGCAAATGCAGCGGCAGCGGCGAATTTGCGCGTGATCCGGCTATCGTCAAATAACGGCCATATTGGAAAAACAAAGAGATAAGCTCCGGATCGTCATGTCCCTCCTGCCGCAGCCGCCGCATGCGCTCATCCGTCGGAAGTGCAACAGCCTCGGATGCTCCGAGGTCCAGAGATACACGGGCATACAGCAAGCGGTAATCCGCCACATGCTCGGCTTTCAATTGATCATAGCCTTTGGCGATAGCGGCTGCGAGCTGTTCCCCGCTTCGTACTTTCCAGTTCTCATCCGCTTGGCCGTAATCCGTATGCATGGCAAAATAAAGATAGGCTTCGTCTGCGCCTGTCACAACAAGCTTATCCGCCCTTGTCTGGACGCTGCCGCCCTGCACGACCAGCTTCACCAGCCCGTCGCACCATACACCGCATGTGCCGTCGCTATGCATATCCTCCGTTGCTTGCCCACGAAAGGCGATCGAATCATCACCTGCTGCGACTGCCGAAAACTGTCCTGAGCGGCCCGTAATTCTGAGCGAGAAATTGACGCTGCCTGCCTGCTCGCCCGCAAACCGCGCTGCAACGATGCCTTCTACATTAGTTGCAAAAGCTTCGCGGGTGAACGTCTGGCCTTCGCTTGAATAAGACATCGCTGCCGTAGCTTGCTCCAAGTCGAGCTCGCGAATGATATCTTCACTCTGATGTCCGAACCGCAGCACCATATCGCAAACGGAAAGGTTGGTGCCGAAATTTTGCTTCTTCGGCTGCAGCTGCTCCTTGGCGAGCCGGTCTCCTTCCTTATAATCGCCTTTGTAGAAGGCTTCCCGCATACGCTGAAGCCCTGCTTTCCCTCCTCCGTTTCCGACTATTCGCTCTTTCTTTCCAGACCAATACGTCAGCTCCGTCATACACCAGGTCTCCTGTTCGCTGCCGCCATAAATAACGGCGCCAATCCGGCCGTTGCCGATCGGCAAACCCTGCTTCCAGTCCTCGCCCGGACCGTTGTACCAAAGCTTCGCTTGACTCACTATGCATCATCCTTCAACAATGTCGTTATGTGTCGTTTACGAACTGACTATGCTAAATCTCGCTCACAAATCGGTTGGTCAAGCTGCCTAACCCTTCAATTTCAATCGTTACCGTATCGCCATGGCGCAAATAAACCCGCTGCTCCTCTGGCAATCCGAGCACAACACCCTCTGGCGTTCCAGTCAAAATAATATCGCCCGGCGACAGCGTCATATGCTGGGAAATATAGCTGACCATTTCGGCGCAGGAAAATATCATATCGCTCGTATGGGAATGCTGCCTGACCTCCCCATTGACAGTGCATTTTATAGCGAGCGCATTGGGGTCCGGGATTTCATCGGCTGTCACCAGATAAGGGCCAAGCGGACTGAAATCATCACAGCTTTTGCCGAGCAGCCACTGCGGCGTCCGCATTTGAAGGTCGCGTGCCGACAAATCATTGACACAGCAATAGCCAAACACATGCCGCAGCGCCTCTTCCACGCTGACATATTTCGCCGTCTTGCCTATGACGATAACAAGCTCCGCCTCATAATCAACCTGCGTAGTTACCCGCTCTGGCAACGCAATATCCCGGCCATGACCCGTAAGCGTGTTATTAAACTTGTTGAATAGAATCGGGTAGTCTGGAACCCGCGCATTTGTCTCCACTGCATGCTGTCTGTAGTTCAGACCGACGCAGATGATTTTGCCCGGGCGAGTGACACAAGGCCCCCAATTCACCTCGTCCTCAGCTAGAATAAGCTTTCCACACGCCTCACCTGCCTGCTCTGCCGCTTTCATAACGCGCACAGCGTATGCTTCTAGCAGCTCAAGCGCCTGAGCGCCGCCCGCAATTACCTCCATGACATCGAAAGGAATAGCAGGTTCAGGCAGCCATCGCTGTGCCGCCTGAATATCCAATATGCCGTCGCTCACCTTAAGACCGAGACGATACACTCCGGCCGTATCAATCGTTACCAGCTTCATTTCATCCAACCGCCTTTATCACAAAATGGTTATCGCATCGATTATGCATCCTTGCCGAAGACGACGCCTCCATCAATATACAGCGGAGAGCCCATCATGAAGGAAGACTCGTCGGAGGCAAGAAATAGCACCGCACTCGCTACATCCTCCGGCTTCCCCAATTGACCGCCAAGCTGTCTTTGCTTGATGGCTGCAATTGCCGCATCCGGGTCCTCGTACGAGCTTTTCAAATATTGCTCGACAAACGGCGTCATAATCGTTCCAGGCAGCACAGCGTTCACCCGAATATTGTATTTGGCATAATCGACCTGCATAGATTTGGCGAGCGACAGCACCGCCCCTTTGGTTGCCGAATAGGAAGCTCTTCGTGCGAGGCCCATCTCCGCAATGCAAGAGGACATATGAATGATATTGCCGCTTCGGCGTTCCATCATATAAGGAAGCACGTATTTGGAGGGCAGGAACACCCCTCGCAGATTGACCCGAACCACACGGTCCCAATCCTCAGGTTCAATTTCATGGATAGCCCCTACCCCGCTAATGCCCGCGTTATTGAACAAAATATCGATGGCGCCATACGCTGCTATCGCTTTCTCAACCATGGAGCGCACAGAGTCCGCATCCGTCACGTCAGCGTGCAGAAACAATGCCTCTCCTCCAGCAGCTTGAATGGCTTTGGCGGTCTCCAATCCCTTTGCTTCGTCAATGTCATTTACGATAACCGCAGCCCCTTCTTTCGCAAACCGCTCTGCCGTCGTTTTTCCGATGCCGGAGCCTGCTCCTGTCAGGAGCGCTATTTTGCCATGCAGTCTCATCGCTTTGCCCCTTTCCGTTATCTGATACGATATTGATCAAAATAACGAGGAATAATCTCGGTCGAAGCTCCCGGCAGCTCCGGCAGTACATAAAACCCATTTTTGACGGTAGCCGGTTCTACAAAAATCGTTCTAATCCACGGAATGTACTCCAGCATCATCGCTCCAGCTGTCGCTGCGACCAAGTGCTGATGGATTTGTCCCATATCTCCCACATGCGGACAAATCGGGATATCATAGGCTGCAGCAAGCCCCGCCACCTGCTGCCATTCCGTAATACCCGCGACACGGGTCACATCGACCTGGCAATATTCTATCGCCCCCTGATGGATATAATCGCGGAACGCATATTTGGAATAAACATGCTCGCCAAGTGCGATCGGCACATTGAGCGCATCGGCCAGCTTCCGGTGACCGATAATATCGTCGGGGTTAAGCGGCTCCTCCAGCCAAAACAGGTCGAATTGCTCCAGCTTTTTCCCCCACGTCATCGCCGTATTGATGTTCCATTGCTGGTTCACATCGATCATAAAAATAGTTTTGTCGCCAATAGCCTGACGAACCGCCTTCACCCGCTCGTAATCCTCATGCGGATCAGCCTTGCCCACTTTAATTTTCACCCCTGTGAACCCCTGCTCTACAATGTCTGTTACATCCTTCAGCAAACGCTCCAATGGCCAGTTTAGCCAGCCGCCGTTCGTGTTATAGGCTTTAATTCCCGTTGACTTATGTCCGCCAAGATACTGCCACAGCGGCTTGTTCGAGGCTTTCGCCATAATATCCCAAAGCGCAATATCTACCGCCGCAAGCGCCATATGGGCAATACCCGCGCGGCCAATCCAGTGCATTTTTCCATAACGCAGCATATCCCATATTTCCTTCACCATAAAAGGGTCCTTGCCGATCAGCTCAGGGGCGTAATAACGCTCAATCGTATCGACAATCATATCGTCTCCATGCGCACAAGTGCCCGTATAGCCATAACCAACATAACCCTCATCTGTATAAATCCGAACGCCAGCCAACCCCCAGTGCGTAGCCACGTTAATCGCATCAGTAATCGGCGGATCAATTGGAACATGCAGTACGAAGGTTTCTACTTTTGTAATTTTCATCTTCACGTCTCCTGCCCTGTAAGTTAGTAGCCTAGCGATGCGCCGCCTTCGACCGGAAGCGCTACACCCGTAATGAAAGAAGCCTGCCCCGACGCCAAATAGAGCACCGCCTGCGCAATCTCAGCAGAACTGGCCGGACGTCCAAGCGGGTGCATCTCGTCCAAAGTACGCTTCGCAGCTCCAGGATCGGCCTGCTGCTGCACCCATTCTTCCAGCAGCGGCGTCATTACGCCCGCTGGACAGACGCAGTTAATTCTGACGCCGCTTGGTGCAAAATCAAGGGCCAGCGATTTGGTCATCGCAATAACAGCCCCCTTGGAAGCGGCGTATACAGCATTGTTCCGCTGACCGACTAGGCCGTTCAACGATGCCAGATTGACAATATTCCCTTTCGTGCTGTGCAAATGTGGGATGGCGTGCTTGATCATCAGAAAGACGCCCTTCACATTAACGGCATACAGCCGGTCGAAAGCCTGTTCGTCGATGTCCTCGATGGGCTTCGGACAGATGATGGCAGCGCTATTGATGAGCACATCCAGCCGTCCAAACGCTTGCAGCGTTGCCGCCATAAGCGAAGTGGCAGACTCCTCCTGCGAGACATCGGCCTGAAGCGCCAAAATTTTTGGAAGCCCTTTCAAAAATTCATGTTTTTGGAGCAGTCCATCCGCCACTCGATGCGCCTCCGAAGCATTCAAATCCGCTATAACAACGCACGCCCCTTCGGCTGCGAACATCGCTGCGCATGCCTCGCCGATACCAGATCCAGCGCCCGTGACCAGCACGACCTTCTCATTAAATCGCAATAGCTTACCTCCTTGGACGGGATCATCTATTGAAGCTCAGAACCTAGTCGCTTCTGTTTTTTTCTGTTGTTAATAAATCCACACAACTACCAACAGAACTTGGCTTAACATTGCAGTTATTGTATCATTGATGTAGCTATTCGTATTTGATCAGGCGTCCATCAATTTGACGAATCATCCGCTAATTTTTCAGTACAAGAAAGAAAATGAGGTGCTCGCATGAAGCTTCTGAACGAGATGACCCCCTATGTCGGCGACTGCATGAACTACTTGTATGATGGCAGCTCCAATGAGAAGCTGCGCGTGTGCAGCGTATATGCCTTTCATCTATTTACCGACGGACCCGGGGAAATGGAGATTAACGGAGTACGCTACCCGATCGACAGCAGAACGCTTATTTTTCTAAAGCCAGCAGAGCCGCATGCCTTTCATATAACACCCAGCCATCCGCTGCAATCCTATAATCTCTATGCCGATCTATGGGATGACAAGGAGCCTGTTTCCGCCAATCGAACCTTTATTTATGCGCCCGAACCGTTTGAGCTGCAAGAAACCTCCCGCTCCTTTCCCTGCGCCGAGTTGGACCGTTTGCCAAGTGTCTATTCGCTGCAGCCCTATCCTGAGCTGTATGAATCGTTCGTTATGCTCGCCAAGCTTTATCATAATGCAGCGTTCTACCGAACGGAGATGATCAATAGTCTGTTCTTTGCGTGGATGCTGAACTGGTATAATACGGTTCACACCCATCAGCCAACCGATTACCGCATTGTCCGTCTGCTCAACCACTTGAATGATCATCCAGAGCAGCGAGATCCCGTCAAGACCTGGTGGACATTTTGCGGCTTGAAGAGAACCTACTTCCACGCGCTGTTTCTGCGCGAGACTGGCCTAACGCCCAAAGCCTATCACCACAAGCTGCTGATGAGACGAGCTTCCAATCTCCTGCTGGAAACCGAGCTGAGTGTAACGGCTATCGCAGAGCGGCTCGGCTATCCCTCCATCCACCCATTCACGCGCCATTTCAGCGCCTGCTATGGCGCAAGTCCAAAGCAGTATCGACTGCAGCCGCAAGCAAGAGCGTAATGACCTTAACGTCGGGGCTGCCTCTACCACGCGCATAGGCCACCGTTTGCCCGGTGGCCTATGCGTTGGTTTATTATTTTGTAAATATTGCCTCAACAACAGCTTCCGTACCGCTTCGTTTTCTTAGTTAATCTCCAGATAATCAAGGTAAGCATCCCATGTGCCATCGTCTGCTGTTACAACAAGCTCAATCACTTGATTTCCGGTTCCATGGCTGACATTGTTTAGGGTATAGACCGCTGGATTGCTCCCGCCAAAGTAGAACGTCCCCTTCGTCTGCCCACCGATTTTCAAGTCGACTCTGGCCATGCTGGAGTTGTTCGAAGCACCACGCAGTGAAAAATGATGAGTGCCGCTCGCGAAATATTGCGTGTATTTCACTAAATCATTGTTGGCGTATAAAGCAACTCCGTTGAATGGCGAGCTGATATTCCCGGTGTACTGACCGCTTTTGGTCATACTCTCAGCTTCCACTTTCGTACCTGTGCCTGGGGACGGAGTTGTACCGCCGCTGTCAGGAGCGACCGCCCGGCCCGTGGTCGGCGAGATCATGCCGGAGCATAGTCCGCGGCTCTTGAGGGTTTGAGCGATCTGCGGGATCGCTTGGCGCGTAGCCTGAAACTGGTCATGCATCAGGATTACGTCACCGTTTTGCAGCCTGCCCGTGGCGGCCACGATCTGGGCGGAGGTGGCACCGTTCCAGTCCAAGGAGTCCACGTTCCACATCACTTCTGTAAGACCGTTTTGAGCCACGACCGATTTCAAAGTCGAGTTGGTAGCACCGTACGGCGGACGGAACAGCTTCGGCGCGGTTCCGGTAATGGACTGAATCGCCTGCTGCGTCCGTGTGATTTCCGACGTCATCTGCGAGCTGCTAAGTGCAGTCATTTGCGGATGTGTATAGGAGTGGTTGCCGATCCACATGCCCGCGGCCACTTGTTCCCGCACCAGAGACGGGTTATTTTGTGCGTTTTGCCCGATGTTGAACATCGTTGCGCGCAATCCGGCCTGCTTCAGCGCATTGAGCAGATTTGTCGTGCTGCCGGTATTGGGGCCATCGTCGAATGTTAAACCTACGTAACCGTTCGGACAGTTGACATCAGCAGCACTGGCTCCTGGCACCATCGAGCTGGACATTAACGCAACGGAAAGCGCCAATGCCACTAGTCCACTTACTAGTTTTGATTTAAACATCGTGTACCTCCTAATAATTAAATACTAGTATAGCTATTCTCGTCCCTCCGAGCCGCTGCAGTCCTCTCTCTAGCGGACACTCTCAACATCCGCAGCACTCCCATAGAACACTGCGGATGCATGCTCTACAGCGATCTAATTACTGCAATCTTAAATAATCAAAATCAACAAAACCTCCTGTTGATTTAGTCGCATAATTGAACAGAGCAAAACGGTATCCCATAAAATGAGGCAAGGTATAAGACATTTGAAGGGTATTGCCTATGGACGTCCAATTGGTGCCATCCAGACTGTAGGAGAAATAGGCTTTATCCGTCTGATTTGTGAAATCACAGAAAAGCTTAAAATATACGCGGTCCTGGGCAATCGGGATACTTGCCACCTCAGTCATGGTTCCTGAGCTCGCATTTACCATCACAATGGACTTCGAGGCTCCGGACATTTTCACACCTGCAAAGCCATATTTCGCCTGAAAAGCCGCAAGACCGGCATAATCTCCGTCCTTCATGCCGCTTGTTTCCATAGCAATGATTCCTGTAGATTGGGGGCCAAATGTCCGTTGTGTAAGCGTATTTCTGGCATCAAGAATACTTGTGCTCAGCTTTCCTGTAGTCAGCCTCATAAATCCGGGCCGCTGTGCAAGGGACCATTTCGTATTATCAGGATTGTGATTCCACTGCCACACCTTTGCAAGAGCCCCCCCTGACGAAGCAGTTCCTGTAAACGAAACATCGTCTACATAGAAATTCATTAGGTCATTTGTCTGATTAGGGGTTGAACTGTAGGGTGTCTCAATAAAAATAAACGTTTGCGAGAGATCGGCACCTGCCGGAAGTGTGTAGGTTCCTTGAATCGTGCCCCATTGACCTTTGGTTAGCGTACTAGTGCCAAGAATGGATATACCCGTGTAGCTTGGACCGTTTTGGATATTGAAGTTAAATGGTTTAGTCGCGGGACCATCGGTATATTTAACTTTTGCGGAAAATTGATATACACCGCCTGCTGTCACTTTTCCCGTAATGACTTGTTTTAGGCCAGCAGCTGTTTGCTGTCTGCCGCTGACAAACAGGCTTTTTGATCCACTGAAATAGTCCGCCGTGGTTGCTGCGACAGTTGCCATGTTGTTATTCGTCCAAGGGCTTATCGTTGCATCCTCAAATCCTCCGTTGACAATCAACTGACTGGAGGCCTCAGTAGATGAAAATTCATCTGATGCATAGACCTTCTTAACCGGATAACCGTCAACCGGAAGATTCATAGTTAGAGGTGCCTTGCCGTTAACTCCGAATACCGGCCAATTATTTGTCCACGTAACCGGAACAATATACGGCATACGCCCGATTGCCCCGCTGTCTTTAAACAACATGGCATACCAAGCGCCAGAAGCCGTATCAACAATCCCTCCCTGTGCAATGCCTGAATCTTTCAATGAAACCTGACCTGTATAGGCTCCGGTCAAGCTGCTTGCACGATAGGTTAATTGTGTACGCCCGCTTCCCGATGGCCAGCATATTAGAAATACATAATACATTCCGTTGATCTTTTGTATGTGAGCGCCTTCGGCCTTGAGTATGAAGCTGGAACCTGCAATGTTACTCGAACCCGGAATGATGATTTGATTTAGTCCACCTGATTTGATAGATTTTGCATCTGCGGAAAGCTCGATGATTCTAATATCATCACTGCCATAAACCAAAAATACACGATTATCATCAAAAAGCAGCGATGCATCATGATAATAGCTGCCAAGCACCGATGATGTCCAAGGACCCGTTTCTATGTTATTGGTCTGATAGATATAGGTTTTTCCGGTAGAATTAGAACCGAAGGACACATAATAGATTCCGTTATTATATCTAAGGCTGCTTGCCCAAGAGCCTCTCCCATATTCGTTCTGTCCATTGTTAAGATTTTGCGCATCATTGTTGGCATAAGTATCGTAAACATAATTTACGATTTCCCAGTTTACAAGATCATACGATTTCATGATTGGAACGCCAGGATTCATGTGCATAGTCGTGCTCGTCATATAAAAAGTATTGCCCACCCTGATTACATCGTTGTCTGGAGCATCAGCATTTATAAACGGATTTGTAAAAGTGGCAGCTGAAGTTATCGAGATGTTTGACAGCATACCCATGAGTAAAAGGAATATCGATAAACAGAAGGAAATTCGTTTATACATATTAAAACCCTCTCCATAATAAATTTGTCATCAATTAATTTCCAAATAATCTACATAAGCATCCCAAGTCCCGTTATCAGTGGTTAAAATCAGGCTGATCTCTTGATTTCCTGTTGCATGGGTAATATTGGATATGGTTTGGACTGTTGGCGTCGTTCCGGTAAAGTAAAAGGAACCGACGGTCGTTCCACCTATTTTCAAATCGACTCTGGCAGTGCCCGAATTATTTGAAGCCCCTCTAACCGAAAAACTATGAGTAGAGTTGGCAAAATACTGCGTGTACGCACAATTGTCATTATTGCCGTACAGAGCAACGCCATTGAAAGGAGAACTTATCTGTCCGGCATAAGTTCCTCCGAGAGTCATATTCTCAGCTTCAACCCTTGTTCCAGTTCCAGTATTCGTATTAGGCGTAAACTGCCAGTAATCGATATTAAATAAGTTGCTGGTACCTGTTCCAGTAAATACTAAAAACAAATTGTGCACTCCCGTTGCATTGCTCACGGTAGTTTCGATTTCCTGCCAGTTTTGCACGCCTCCAGTAGAACCGACATTAAGAGTCCCAACAAGCGTACCCGTTGCACTATCAAGACGGATTTCTATTTTCCCCCCGACATTAGACGCCACATTCGCCTTAAACGTCTTCGCGCCACCGGTACCAAAATCAGCGTTTCCTACAGCAATCCAATCTCCATTGTGTACGTTTGTCACATTAAGATTATTATTTGTAGGTCCGCCTGTCGCTTGACTTAGCTCGGTTGTTATGCCCGCGTTCCACCCAATTGTTTCTGCTTCCGTTCTAATGTAAGGATTGAGATTGGCAATCTGGGATACGCCTGCCATATTTCCCTGTACTTCTTGTATCGTTCCATCTGCATTATGAGTTAGCTTATTGATATGGGGAGAACGATACCCTTTTCCGTCTCCCAGTAGAGCCTTGCTGACCGTTTGCGCATGGTAGACGACGTACCATTGATTATTAAAGTTAAACACAGCATGGTGGTTATTTCCGCCAACTCCGAAAAAGGTATAAGGATTTTTCAAGAAATGCCCTGTATAAGTAAAGGGACCCATAGGGCTGTTGCTCACCATATAGCCGATTTCACCTGCTGGGTAATTAGCCGGATGTGTACCAGAGAAATTGATACAGTACGAGTAATAATATTTGCCGTTATACTTATGAATACCTGAGTCTTCGAACATAAAAGGAGCATCGATCGTTACTGCACTTCCAACAATACTAGTCATATCAGCGCCTAATTTTAAAACTCTGGCTGTTTTGGGATTTGCAATAGAGGCTTGATCAGAGGTATTGGGTATGCCTCCACCAACATATAAATATCCTGTGCCGTCATCATCTACTAATACGGCAGGGTCGAATAGCCATGTAACGCCAGACACTCCAGCTGTACTATGAGTTACCAGTGCTTTTCCGAGCGGATCTGTCCACGGTCCTATGGGAGTGTTTGCAGTTAACACGCCAATACCTGATGCGCCATTCGAGAAATAAAGGAAGAATTTATCCTGACCATTTATATTTTTCTTTGCAACTGTAGGTGCCCAAGAGAGGGAGGCCCATTTGGCAATTCCATTACCATTATTTGCATTGTTGTAGCCTGCAACCGGAATTGCACCGTGATCTGTCCAATTCACCATATCCGCAGAGGATATGACGTTTATTTTATTTAGCTCACTAAAATCATTATCTTTAACCGTTCCGTTGCTGTTATATACATACGCATCGCTCGACATATAAACATACACTCTGCCATTATGGACCAACGCATAGGGATCTGCTCCCAATTTATGATCCATAAGTGGATTCGAGTTCCCAGGCAGTTTTGCAATCGCATTGTTAGCAGCATGAACAGACATCATCGGCAGACCACTCAGCAATAATGAAAATACGAGTAAAAACACAGAAAACTTTTTAATCATGTCGCAACACCTCCATTTTTTTACCATCCTTTAAAAAATACCAAATTAACACTTTTGTTCCACAGTCTCCTTGAACGTCTAATTCGCCATCCGCTAGCTGTAACATTATTTCCCCATTGCTTTAACAGCAACGCCAATCCTCCTCCTTCGTTATTTATAAAAACTCCAATTTTCCCAACATCATATAAACCCGAAACCCGAACCAACTGTCGTATTTGCCGCAAAAGCCTACATAAAGGTCCGTGCTCCGATTGTTGGTTTTGATATGAAAGCGCTTGCAGTTGTCTAAAATAAAACACTTAATAGGAGGTAATTAAGATACACAAAGAAAGATCGTGCCATCCTATTCCCAAGGATTACTATTTGATAATTTTTCTAAATATTGAAAACGTTTTCCATTCAATACTACCATATTTTCTCAGTTGTTTAGTTATACTTTTTTTGGATTTTGTTGTATTTTTTTGTTTGTTATTAGGTTTTTTACTGGAATCACGTTCGATCAAGGAGTTAAAAAAAAGCCCATAGTCGATTCATGTATAATGAAGTCACCACAGCAACTATTACACTGAAGAATCAAACTATGGGTATTATCATTCAGCAAATCCAAACTCCAGCCTCACAAGCCTAATCCTTAGCTCCTGCCATAAAGCCGCGCCCGTTCGTGCCAATATAGACTTTTCCGTATTCCTGACGGTCTGCCACCATAACCTGAGGCTCATTTCCGATTTGCATTTGCGGCGAATTGATTTGTATCCATGTGCTTCCCCTATCATCCGAACGGAATATTCCCTTCATCCCATCGACCTCTCCATATATAAAAGCTGCTGGCTGTGTCTGTCCCGGGGCCGCTTTGCCCAATGCAAACAATCTCGCTTCCTTAATCTGATCCAGCTTAGTAAAAGAGGCCCCTGAATTGGATGAGACATACAAGCCATTGGCCCCTAAGCTAACCCAGAGCACGCCTTCCATTCCGGGAGCAGCCTCAACCTTCACAGGACTTCCCCCTGGCAGTGGCGTTTGGTTAGCGATGGACCAGCTTTGTCCTGCATCCGAGCTTACATGCAGATAGCCCGATTTATAGGCATAAAACTTGCTTCCGTCCACCCGATCAGCAGCTATCGGATGATTGTATGAAAATATCATACTCCCGCCCACCGTTCCCGTCGGCGCTCCCGTCATAGCCTCCCATGTAACTCCCCTGTCTATTGTCCTCACTGGACTGCCGGATTGGGGAAACCATAGGATCGTATTGAGGTCTGTAGCCGAATAAGCAAGTCTGCCCAGCTTAGAACCCACAGGTACAGGGCGGGCTTCCAATGTTTGCCCATTGTCTGATGAAACGAACATGCGGGTAACCGTTCCATACCAGTCATCACTCCCGATAAAGGCCATATATTGTGGATTAGCTTCGTGATAGTCGACACTTACCATCTCTCGCATCGAACTCATCGCAAGCCTCGCTGCCGGTGAAGCAAACACATCTATATGACGAAAGCCAATAACATCGGCTACTCCCGTGAATAACGGTGCTCCTTCTGGCGGCGCAGCTCCTGTGAGGGCAACCACTTCTTCGTGGCCTTTGGATAAGGTCTCCCATTTTGTCCACAACGTCCCAATGTCTTTTGTTCGGTAGACGCCAAACCAGTCAGCAGAATAAACGGTTCCGGCATGATGCGGGTCAAACACGACAGTAGACGTCGCTGAAAAAAACATATTAGGCTGCCACCAGCCAGGCTTGGAGGTTTGAGCCTTGTTCACTAGCGTCCAACTCTCTCCCCTGTTGATAGAACGGTACAGCGGAAGCTGGGCTCCGCCTGTCCTGACTGCTGCCAAGAGATGGCTGTCATTATGAGGATCAATATCAATGCCGTAATAGGACGTATAGGCTGCATTAGGCGTAATATTGCTCCAGCTTCCCTCCTTATACCTATGTACTCCGTTATTGGACGTCGTTACATACAAAGACCCATCCTGTCCTGCGGCCAAACGAGCCGGATGTGTAGGGCTTCCCGGAATTAGATTCCAAGTAGAGTCCTCGCCTCGTGTCTCATAAACTCCAATTCCCATTACACCGGCATAGAGTGCCGTCTCCAGGTTAGCTGCCCCGGGAACGCTACCGAAGATCAAGCTGCGAATCCCTTTGCCACTTGTCCCAGCGGGAACTTCATTTACTTTGGACCAGGTTTGTCCTGCATTCTGGCTCCTATACAAGCCGTCATACCGGGTACCCGCATACACAATGTTAGATAGATTCGGGTGAACTGCAATACTCTCCCCCATGGCCCGCTCCACATTGCCATTAGCCTCATTGCGCTTGTTCAAATTTGTTCGGGACCACGTATTGCCGCGGTCGGTAGATTTCAGAATATCACCGGGGGATGCACTCCCTGTTTTTCCAGCTGCTGCATAGACGATATCAGGGTTTTGTGGATCAAGCGCAATCCCGTCAATTCCATACAAATTGCTCTGCTCCGGGCCCAGTCCGTCCATTAGCGGAATCCAGCTTGAATCATTCGGGTCCAGACGGTATGCCCCGCCAACGTCAGTACGGATATACACCAGATCCGGTTCAGACGGATGAATTACAATTCCTGTTACGTACCCTCCTCCCCCGATAGATACATTCTTCCACGTATAGCTTTCCGATGATACGGCATACGCTGTGTTGCCCGGCAGCAGCACAACAACAACGGCCAACAACGTACCAAGCATTTTTCTCCAGTCCAAATCTGCTCCCTCAATTCCTGCATTATTAGAACGCCATCACGTTCCCTGCCAAGCTGCTCTTCATCCATGCCAATCCCCGTATCACTCACATAAAATTTCACCGTTTCAGCGCGCAGTACAATACGAATGCCCAACGTCCCGCCCTTGCGCTGGCTCAACAGCCCATGCCTGACCGCATTTTCTACTAACGGTTGAATGGTAAGCGGAGGAATCGGCACTGTCTTACATTCGCTTCCTGACCGGTATCCATATCTCGCTTCTAAACGCTGCGGACGTGACGTCCTTGTGCTCATTCCACAAAAGCTCCGGCCCCTCCACTTGCTCATAGCTGGAAGACGGGAACCACTCCGAATAAATGCGGCCCCAAATTTCTTGAAGTGTACCTGGGAATGGCCCGACTGCTTCAAATACGGCCCAAGAGGATGCTGCAACCTCCAATTGTGAAAATGGCTCCGGACATGCGAGCGTTGAAGCCACGCCTATATAATGGTCCAGCTCGCCCTTCTCCTCCATCCGGCCTTCCGAGAAATTCGCCGAGCCGCTAATCATGCCATAAGGCTCGATATTGGATAGCTGCTTGAGCGCAGTTATCTTTTGCTCATCCAAGCTTTGCCACATTGCCGCGATTTCCGGATTTACCCCGTTAAACTGGATAGGCACCCGCTTGTGAAGGCCGACGATGCGAAAACCTGCTTTTTCCTCGATGCGATAATTCATTTCGACTCCTCCTCTAACGATTAACTGGAAGGTCATACGAGGGCAAACCTTTAACGATCGTCCGATGCTCCTTGCTTCGGTCGGCGTAACTCCATGATAAAGCTGAAACGCCTTCGTAAATGCGTCCGGTGATTGATAGCCATATTTCATCGCAACGTCGATGACTTTAACCTGGCTTTGCTGCAGCTCAAAGGCAGCCAGCGTTAGACGCCGGCGGCGAATGTACTCCGACATCGTAAGCCCAGCAAGGAATGAGAACATTCGCTTAAAATGATATTCCGAGCATAACGCACGCCTTGCCGCCTCTTTAAAATCAATCTCCTCCGTTAAATGTTCTTCCATATAGGCCAATGCCCGGTTCATGTGCTCAAGCATCTTTAGTTGCCCTCCCTTCCACACTAGTAGAGTATCAAATTCGCTCCGAAGGAGTCCGACAGTTCATGCACCAAATTGACGGGTTCGTTTAAGGTTTTTTAACAATCAAACGTAATAATCAGACGTAGCTCTGATGTTTCTTGCCTTCCAACCAAACGTTTGACGACATCCAAAAAAGCACGGCTACATTCCATATAATTTACGGTATCCATATAAACTTTTCCGTCCATCGTTTCGTCTTCGAACTCAAACTGAATGACGATACATTTTTTGCTCTACAAAACAATGAATATCCGTCCCCATTTATTCCCTCCATATCTAAGGCTTCAACTGTAACAAAAGATAATAATGCGCATAAGCCTTCTCGGACAGCTTGTCCTCATCCTCCCAAAACTGCTCATCCTGCTCTTCGAGCGCATCGCTCTCTTCCTCCGTCAGCACCTTCGGGATGTCCCAAAGCGCTTCCAATCGCGGATCATCCTTAGGGACCCCCAATCTCCGCCAGCCTGATTTTTCTTGTCCACGAATGGAATGGCAAATTCGAACCATACATCCGAAATGTTTTTCTCCATCGTTCCAACCTCCCTTGTCCTCCATCTCTCACCACTCCAAAAAACAATCCTCAATCAGCGTCTCAAATGAGTCTGCCAATTGCTTCATTTCTCCGTTATCGTGATAGCAGATAAGAACCTGCCCAGCCGGATTAATGAAAATAGGATCGCCTGAGCCATCCATTGCTATCACATAACTGCGCTCCAAAACCTCGGCAAATGGACTTCCTTTAAACTGCTCACGAAAATCCAGCGTCAAATCAACAACCGTTTCTTTTCCGATGCTGGAGCCATTCGAGAACGCATGAACAGCCAGACCTGCATACGCACCGCCAAATTTCTGGATAAAATGAACATAGTCAGCATGAAAGCTTACATTCAGCTGCTCCTGCGCACTTGCGATTTCTTCTTGGCTGGCAGCAATGCCGACTAAAGAAAGATTATCCTCCCGATACAGGAACGCCTTTAGTCGTCCCATAAGCTCCTCATTCATATTATCTATGTCCTCCTTGCCGAAAATAACTAGCTGCTGTTGCATTTAAGCTGCTAACATTCCTGCTTCCTGCTCACCTAACTCATGCTTCCTATTGTATCATCCTATTAGCGTATTCTACCAATTCTTCCTCCCATATTTGCATTGCCCATGCGTTGCTATTAAGCTTAGATTTGAAGGGTTTCTTCTTCATTTCTAATAGACAAGGAGTCTGCATAATGGATAAAAAACTGCTGAAAGCGCTAAAAAAGCTTTATAAGTATACCAATTCCCACTACGATTCAGTTCGCAGCATCAGCCTATATAACACGGATATTTTGGAGTCAAGTGAGCGTGAACTGCTAGAGCATTATAAGTGGGAAGCTAATAAAATCGAGCTGCTCACCCATGATGAGCTGAACCGCAAGCTCATTGCGCTTCAATCCACCGAAGCCTTTTCATGGGCCAGCATGGCCGGCGTGTTCATTGCTGGCGTTGGTGGCAGTTTTCCAGCAGGCATCTCTTCTTTAATTAACTACAAACAAATGATCCATATGCAGGAGCATCCGTATAAGCAAGCCGAGCGTTTCCTATGCTGCAAATATTGCGGATTCACCAGTGATCAGTACGAGCATATAGCTTATATTCGGTACGCTGTTCATTTGGGTAATGCCTATGATTCAACCGTTGGTGCTTATGCCCATTTAACCGAATTAGCTGAGTTGACAGAACATGGGCCAATTGTTCCAACGGATGAGGATATTCAGAAGTTCACCCAGCTTCTGCACTTCATTGATGAGGCGGAAGACGATGAAACGCCCGGCAAATTGGAGAAGCGCCTCACCGCAGCGAAGCTTCTGAAAGGAACACCTGGCATGCGCCGCAGCGTTTTGCAATCCCTCGCATGGGTGGGCGTACTTCCCAATACGGTTCTCCCCCTCACTCCTGATTCTCGAACGAATATCGAGGACGTGTTGAAGGGCGGGCTCCAGCTAAGCAATACGAAAGGACGCTCTGATTTGGAGATGCCATGGGCAGGCTGGACGGGCGAGCTAGGCGTAGACTGGGATAAAGCTCGGCAGCTGTTCGGGGAATATATTTCAGGCCTGCAACTTGAACTACCTGCGAACGATGTTGTTCATAACGACCTGAAAGCAAAAAAATAGATGTTCCGAATCATAGCTTTCTTCCTCTGTATAAGGCTATAATTTAACCGAATACAACTGTTTATATTTTGTCATCGCGGAGGGCTTATGAAGCAGCTGTTCGAACCTGTTCTTTTTCAAAATCAGCAGTCGCTCGTGTGGAATTATAATCTGTATACGGACGACTACTACAAAGGTTATTATCACTGGCATCAATGCTGTGAAATGATGTACATCCATCGCGGTCAGGGGCATATTGTCGTCAATCAGCAAATGTACGATATTCGCGGAGGCATGCTGTTTTTCTTCCAGCCTTATCAGCTGCATCGCATTTATTCGGACGTTTCGACGGAAAAGCCATTTCATCGCTCGATTTTTTACATCGATCCCCATGTCGCAGAGAAGCTGCTGCTTGGTTTTCCCAATCGGAAGGCGATCTTTTCGGCTCTATGGCAGGGCACAAATGATCGCTGCGGCTTTGATCTGAAGGGGCGTGCCACGGTTATGGAATGGGTGCTTCAGTCCTACGACTGCACGCAACAGCCCAGCGGTTCGATTCTTCGTGAAAATGTTGAAAATATTACGATGCTGCTGCTTCAGCTCGTAAGCTGCCTGGAGCTTGGCGACAGCACCCTGCTGCCTGCCGAGCAGCATCGTTCGCTGCGCTATTCCGAGCGCATGATGCGCTGGATTGAGGAGCATTACCATGAAGAAATTCATTTGGAGCAGCTGGCGGCAGAACTGCATTTGTCCAAATCCTATGTATCCAGACTGTTTCATCAGGAAACCGGCAGCCGGCTTGTCGATTATTTGACTGCCCGGCGCATTAAGCAGGCTTGCCGGCTGCTGCGCACGACCGACTTGTCCGTTGAGCAGATTGGCATTGCCGTCGGTTTTCCGAACGCCTCCTATTTTAACCAGCTATTCCGCAAAGCGCTCGGAACCACTCCGCTCAAATACCGCAAAAATCAGTAATGACAAAATATAAACATTTCTTTATATTCAGTTGCAACTTTCCATGTCTCAAACGGGCTATACTCAGGTCACCACATATTCAAAGTGATGGAGGCCTGTACAATGACTACAACCTATTGGCAAGAAATAATGAATCGGCTGGATGGCAAGGCTGAGCGAATGGTTCAGCAGATTGGTGCGAAATGTCCGCATTTCGCTGGCAAGGATGGGAAATTTGACGATATTGGATCAGACTGGTGGACGACGGGCTTTTGGCCGGGGCTGCTGTGGATTATGCATGAGATGACGGGCAAGCCCGTATACAAGGATGCCGCATGGCAATGGGATGAAACGCTGGAGCAATGGTTTATTAAGCCGACGGTTGAGCTGCATCATGATGTCGGCTTTCAGTTTCTGCCGACTGCGGTCATTAAGCACACGCTCACCGGCGATGAGGACGCATTGCGTCGCGGCATAGAAGCAGCGAACTTCCTCGCTGCCCGCTACAATCCCGTCGGCAAATTTATCCGTGCCTGGAATGAGGACAAATATGGCTGGGTCATTATCGACTGCATGCTGAACATTTCCCTCTTGTTTTGGGCGAGCAAAGTGACCGGAGATCCGCGTTACAAGCATATTGCGATCAGCCACGCCGAGACGACGATGCAGCACGGCATCCGTCCAGACGGCTCCACTAAGCATATCATTTCCTTTGATGCTGAAAATGGCGCTTACCTCGAAAACTTCGGCGGCCAAGGCTACTCGCCGGAATCTTCATGGAGCCGCGGTACGGCTTGGGGACTTTACGGCTTTACGAATACGTATCGCCATACTGGAGATGCGCGGTTCCTGGATACGGCGAAGCGCATCGCCCATTATTTTATCGCTGGCCTGCCGGACGATCAGGTTCCGTATTGGGATTTCCGTCTCGGTGACGATGAGCGCCTGTTCCGGGACAGCTCGGCGGCAAGCATCGCCGCATCGGGCCTGCTGGAGCTGGCGCAGCTTGTGGCACCGGGCGAGAAAAGCTTGTATGCGAATGCGGCGGAGCGGATTTTGCGTTCGCTGACGGAAAATTATGCGACATGGGAGCAGCCGGAGCATGAGGCGATTTTGCTGCATGGAACGGGCAGCGGCACCAGCTTTATCGATGTATCGCTCATCTATGGCGATTATTATTATGTCGAGGCGATCGCCAAGCTGAACGGCTGGAAGCACCGCATTTTTTAACGGCTGGCAGCCTTCCCCCAAAAAACGATTTGAATGAATCAAAAAGAATGCCCTCCGGACATTCATTGCAACGCCTACAAGGGCATTTCAATGAGCTTCCAGAGGGCATTTTACTTAAATAGGAGCGACAGCGAGAACAGGTGCGCCTCGTTTAACGTTAACTGTTAAATAGTGTCGTCATTTCCGCTGCGCTGAGCGCTCGATTGTAAATACGGAAATCGTCAAGTCCCCCGTTTAAGTACGGGTCTCCCGTATATTGCGAACGTCCCAAATAGTTAAGCGTCGTGTTGCCAAGACTGGAAGGCTTAAGCGTCATATTCGCATTGGTGCCAACGAGGACGCCATCTACATACAGACTTGCCGTATTGCCCGAGAGGGTAACTCCGACATGCTTCCATACCCCTGTCGGGAATGCCGTCGTTGTTGAAATTCGCTGTTCCCCTCCGCTGCCGCTATTCGTAATGGCAAATCTTAAGCCTGCACCGCCCGGGCTTGGCGTTAAGAACATGTTCGCCGTTGTTCCCGTGCCAAAATCAAAAATTCGCGTCCAATCGGATACCGAATTCAGCTTCACCCAAGTCGCAATCGTAAAATCATTCAAGCTGCTTACGATGCCGGCTGGCAAGCTGCCATAGCCAGTAGTACCGTTAAAATTGACCGCGTTGGACGCATGCCCTGCAGCCCAAGTGATGCCGCCGCTCAGCGTGGCTGTTTTTCCATTGCCTGATGCATCCGCGGCCGAAGTTCCGCTTGTTTCATTAAATAAATATTGGGCAACGACATCGCTGACTGGCCCGCCTCCGCCTAAATTAATCGTAAACGATTTGGTGACAGGCGTGCTTTGCGTGTCGTAATCCCTTAGCTGAACAGTGAACGTATAGCTGCCTTGCGGCGCATTATTATCAATCGTTCCAGTTAAAGTCCCTTTAAAGCGATCCAGCGTCAGCCCTGGTGGCAGCGAGCCGCTCGTTATATTCCAATCATAGAAAGGCACACCGCCCTTGGCTGTAAGCTGCTGCGAATAAGCAGCGCCCTTCGTTCCGCTTGGCAGTGAGTTTGTTACGATGGACGGCGCTACGAACGGCGACAGATTTTTATTGATTTTCCAACCCGCATTTTCGGCGATCAAGAGACTTAGCTTCGTCATCATCCAGCGCTGGGAAGGAAACTTGTGGTTTCTGCCTCCGCTTTGGCCGCTGATTCGATCCCAATAAAGGGAATTGGCATCCGAAATATGATAGCTGGAATCTAGTGGAACGGCGTTCCCTTGATAAGCGATGACTTCCGCATCATTGCTGCCGCCGGCGCTATGGTAATTCACCATGCCGTTCCAGCTGCTGTGGAAGGCAACCGCATGGCCAAATTCATGAGCAATTAAGCCTAATACATCGGTCTGGCAGTTTGAGGTACAAGCAGATCCAGGCATTTGAGCCAAATAATACTCTTCATCATTCAAAGAGGAGAACGGTGTAAACCCTGAGTAAAAGTCCAAAATCAGTCCATATGAGCGGTGAATCGGACCTTGAACCCCTGCCCGCTTGTGGAACTTGCCGTTATCTGCCGGATAGCCCGTTGAATATGGATCATTTAAGCCGCGCAGAAATACCCATACGCCGTTGTAGGCGGCATTGTTGGTAGCCGTAATGGGATTCAGCCAGTTGTCGCCCGGAATTGAAATATTTTCAGCTCCTGCAGCTACTGTGTCATAAGGCGTCTCATCGAAGAAATAAAACCAGTCCTTGATGCCCTGCTCTGTGGCAGCCTTCACCCCTGCATCGGCAAATATGCCCGTAATCGTATCAAAACGATAATCAAAGTTAATAGGCAGCGACGGTTCTGCATTATCATCCTGATCCAGCACCCGAATCGGAATCGTCTGTGTACTCTGGGTATTATTGCTTTGGATGACCTGCATGCTCAGCGTATAATTTTCGATTTCATTCGGCCCGCCAATACGATCGGGGTGAATCTCTAATTCAAAGTCTAGCTGCTGGGATGCATTAGTAAAAGTTAGCGTTTTGGCCGAGCCCGTTGCCGATAACGTACTCGGCTTATTCATCATCAGCCTGGTCGTTCCCTGTGTACGCAGGTTAATCGTAACGGGGAAAACAGCGCTCGATGGCGGCTTAACCGTGAGCTTAACAGAAGGATTCGCAAGATACCCCTGCCAATCGACCAAGTCAATGCCGTTGTCATTAACGGTCCGCCCGAATATATCCACTACTTCCGCAAAATTGGCTGCCGCATACACCGGTTTTTGCGGAATCGTGCCTATTACGCCTAACAGCAAGGCCAAACAAACAACTGCTGACATCATTTTTTTAATGGATATGCGGTTCGTACCTCTTTTCAACATCGCCAAGCCTCCCTTTTATTTGTGGATTGCCTGCCTTCTGTGTCTAATTCAGCTTAATCTGTTTCTGTCACGCGGATGACCTTCCACTGCTCAATGCCCGTTGAAGTTGTTGGCTTTGCTTTCAGCGTTAGCCGAATTTTCGTCGTCGTCACCGGATCAAAGGTGGTCACATTATACTGGTCCGGCAATACGCCATATGCAGACGGATTGGAAACATGCGCCCAATTCGACCCATCCCAATATTGGATGTAGAACGACTCCGGCAAATCAATGCCGTCATTATCATCAAACCAATACACTTCACTTGATGATAGGGTAAAAGGCTGATCAAAATCATATTGCACCCATTGCTCAGTTCCGTGCGTATTCCAGTTGCCATATACCGGATGGCCTCGGTCTGCGGAGCTCTCCGGTTCGTACTCGTCATTCAGCCCTACCAGGCTCTCCCAAGGCGAGACGTAGGAGGTCGTAATGCTTCCTTCAATCGCCACATTAGGGTTTGCGGGCGCTGGCGGATCAACAACTGGAGGCACTGGCTCATCTGCTGCAAGACTGGCAATCTCAGCGGCAGACAAAGCGCGATTATAAAGCTTGATCTCATCCAAAATGCCATTCCAATACCGTTCATCGCTTTGAGACTTGCCAATGTAATGGTGCTCGCCCTTTAAAAGGGATTCGATCGCTCCCAGGGTCAAATTAGAGGTCCTCGCTGCTTCCGTCCCATTTACATAAAGGACCGCCGTATTACCCGATGCTGTCACCGCCACATGCTGCCATTTTCCAGAGGTTATGCCGCCTCCTGAGATGGTTGTTTCTTCTTTCCCCCCTTTTCTCGAAACCATAAAGCTCAAGGCCCCTTGGGAATCTGTCGATAGTGCCATATACTTCGCATCCGATGAGCCAAAATCAAAAATCCGCGAGCCTGTGTTATACACCGCATCGGTTACGCCAACTGAGCTTGGAGAATAGACACTATCCGTCACATTTACCCATGAAGAGAACGAGAACGCTTTTGCTTTTTTCAGCATGTCACGTGGCAGTTCAACATAATTGGAAGCCCCATTTAAGGCTATCCCACCCCCTCTCGCCCCATCTGTTCTGCTTGCATGCACGGTCGAGACATCGTACCCCGCTCCCGAATAATCTAGGGCAATCGTCCCGTCTGCTTCATCAAACAAATAGCTTCCTAAAAGCTCGCCTTGGCCCACATTTAATGTGAATGTCTTTTGAACGGGGGTTCCAAGCTCATCGTAATCGCGAAGCTGTACCGTAAACGGATAGCTTCCTTCTGCTTGCCCAGACACTTTTCCCGCGATTTTGCCGGTGAAGCGGTCCAATGTCAGCCCTTGAGGCAGCGAACCATCTACAATCGTCCAATCATAAAAAGGAACCCCGCCCTCCGCCTGCAGCTGCAGCTCGTAATTTTTCCCCTGCTTCGCATTTGGAATCGGCATGTTTTGAATGGACGGGCTCAGGAACGGAGTCAGCTTATCGTTCAGCTTCCATCCTGCTTTTTCCGCAATCAGCAACGTCAGCTTCGTCAGCATCCAGCGCTTATTGTGAAAAAGATGCGTCCGTCCGCCATTTTGACCGCTGATCCGGTCCCAATAAGGCTCCTCTCCCGGAATATGATAGGTTCCGTCGAGCGGAACGGGCCCGCCTTGATAGGCGACAATATTGTCCGCCGTGCCCCCGCTTCGCTTATAAGCAGCTACCCCTTTCCAGTTGCCGGAAAATACGAGCGCATGGCCAAACTCATGCATAATGAGGCCGTACACATCGGTAGACGTATTCGACATTTCCGTGAGATACCACTCCTCATCATCCATAGAGGTAAATGGCGTCGCCGTATCGTAAAAATCAAGAATCGTCATTAATGAACGATGAAGCTTATCCGGAATCGTAATGCCGCCGCGCTTATGATATTTTCCATTGTCCGTCGGAGCACCTGTTGAATAAGGGCCACTCAGCCCTCTTAGAAAAATCCACATCCCGTTGAACGGCTCATCATTCGTTACTTCAATATGGCCGTCAAAGTTATCTTCGGGAAGCATGCTTACTTCGGAGTTTGCAGGAACGGTATCAAATGGCTCCATATCAAAAAAATAAAACCAATCCTTTATGGCCTGCTCGCCCGCCTCGCGGATAGCAGGATCACTAAAATAAGGCTGTATCGTATCGAATCGGTAATCGAATTTTAAAGGAAGCTCGGGCTCCTTCTCGTCATCCTGATCCCATACGCGAATAGGCGTCGTCTGCGAACGAACGGCTCCTAGCGCATCGGTTATCGTCAGCTCAAGCGTATAATGCTCTATTTCGCCATTGCCGCCTATTCGATCCGGATGAATTTCCAGCAAAAACGGCTTGCGTTCGCCAGCAGTATCAAAGGCCAGCGTTTTTTGGGCACCTGCTGCGCTGAGTGTACTTGGCCGGTCCATCATCAAGCGTGAGGTGCCTTTAGCTTTAATGTCTATGGTGAGCGGATAAGCAGCATCGGCAGGCGGAATGACGTTCAACTTTACATAGGGGTTGGCCATATAGCCTTGCCAGTCAACCAGCTCCACGCCGTAATGATTGACGGTTCTGCCAAAAATATCTTCAAGCTTCGCTTCGTCGCTCGTTAGTTCCGGCTGAACAGGCTTAGGCTTCGCAGCAGCGGGCATAGCAAAAAGCGAAACGAATAACATACAACAAATGACGAAAGAAATCCCTTTTTTCATCAACAAGCCTCCCTCTACTTCCGCGTATTAGCTTTCCCGAATCCATACCGCCATTTCTCCTTCGCCACGATTCGCCCAAGCATAATAAGGGATAGCCCGAATGCTGCAGGCATGCTCCCCTCGCTTGCGGGATTCATATAGCCTTTGGCTGCTGCCCGGCTGTTCGCCCCGCACGGCCTGCCCTTCAATGACGACGATGCCGCCAAGCAGATCAGGCTTAAAATGCGCAGCAAGCGCCGCTTGCTCAGGCAGCGCAATATGCGATAAGGCCGCCCCGTTATCCGCTTCCTCCAAGCAATAAACGACAGGCCCCCGCTGCAAGGCCACCTTGCCTGCGTTCGCACGAACGAGAGGATGCGCATATAGGCGCTTAATGGCCATCGGAAATTTCAGCGCAATTTGATCTCCCGCCTGCCAGATGCGGTTTATCGCAGCATAACCTTTGTGAAATTGCAGCGAATCTGGCGAGATCGCTTGACCATTTACATTTGTTTCTGCCCCGTCACACCAATCCGGGATACGAACGGCGATCGTAAACGCTTCGTCACGCTCAGGTGTCACGTTAATGGCGACCGTCTCTTCCCAGGGGAAATTAGCTTGCAGGGAAAGGCTTACGTTTTGCCCGGCAACCTTTAGCGTGGTCTCGCTGCCAATATATTGATGGACATAAACCGCATGCTCGTTTTGGGAATAAATATAAGAGCCGAGCGAGGCGATAAGACGTGCCAAATTGGGCGGGCAGCATGCACATCCGAACCATTTTTGCCGGGAAGTCTTCACATGCCTTTTATCTGGACGTTTGCAGGCGGCAGGCCACACCTCCAGCGGATTGACGTAGAAAAAGCTTTTGCCATCCAGCCCCATGCCGCTAATGGTTCCGTTATACAAAGCACGCTCGATAACGTCTGCATATTTGCTGTCTGGATCAAGATGGAGCATGCTCTGCGCCCAGAAAACAAGGCCGATAGAAGCGCAAGTCTCGGTGTAAGCGGTATCGTTAGGCAAGTCATAGTCGAATGAAAAAGCTTCCCCGTCATGATTCGAGCCAATGCCTCCCGTTACATACATCTGCCTTTGCGTCACGTTTTTCCATAACCTCTTGCAGCTTTCGAGCAGCTCTGTATCATTCGTCGCGCCTGCCAATTCCGCCATGCCGGTATACATATATACCGCCCGCACGGCGTGCCCTGTCGCCACCAGCTGCTCCCGAACAGGCAGATGGGCTTGATTGTATTCGTAATTGTTTTTATACAGGAAATAGTAGCCTTCACGGAGCAGTGCTTCCCGGCCCCGTTTCTCAGCCCGCTTCTCTGCTTCAAGCTTGAAATAATGAGGCTCCTGGCCGCGCTCGTCAATAAAAAACCGGCATAGCTTCAAATATCGCTCCTTCCCCGTTACGTTATAAAGCTTCATTAAAGCTAGCTCTACTTCCTGATGTCCGGGATAGCCGCGCAGCTTGCCCTGCTCTTCGCCATACACCGAGTCGATATGATCCGCCAGCTTGCAGGCGATATCCAGCAGCTTGCGCTTGCCCGTCGTCTCATAATAAGCAACAGCTGCTTCAATCAGATGGCCTGCGCAGTAGGTTTCATGATTATCGCGTTCATTCGTCCAGCGCTGGTCCTGATTTTGAATCGTAAAATAAGTATTAAGATAGCCGTTCGGCTGCTGGGCTTTCCCTAGCAAATCGATCGTTTCATCCGCAAGCTTTTCCAGCTCCGCATTTGGATCGGCTTGCAAGCTGTAAGCGACAGCCTCTAGCCATTTGGTTACATCGCTATCTTGAAAAACATAACCGTAAAACGCGCCTTCCGCTTCGCCAGCCGCTATGCGATAATTTTGCAGCGCATGGCTGGGAGAAGCGCCCTCAACCCGGTCATTGATAGCCTCCCATTGATAGGGAATGACCTCATCACGAACGAGACTTCTATAATGGGACCAAAAGGGATCGTGAATTTTGACCGACTTATATGAAACCTTCCGCCATTTTTCTGTGTTTTCAGTTATTTTCAACGTTGCCACAGCCTTTCGCCCACATTTTGTAGACCTGCTCTCTTGCCTTTGGAATGCCCGGATGAAATTGAATTAAAGCGGAAGCCCGTACTTGCTGAACCTTCTGCTTCGCCTCCGCTAGTTTGGTATCGCTTTGCTCGCCAAGCAGCCCAACATCTCTGCAAATGGAAGTGGCTGCAAGCTGTCCCTGTGCCATCGCTACAAGCGCACTTTCGACACCGGTTATATTGCCGGCCACATACAGCCCTGACATAGGCGTCTGCATCGCTTCGCTATGAAGCGGAATATGGCCGCCGAGTTCTTTCATATAAACAAATGGACAGCCGGCCACCGAAGCTAGCTCAGCTAAAGGATATAATCCGCCCGCAAGAGCGACGAAATCAACCGCCTCCTCCCGCTCGCTTCCGGCAATCGTTTCGCCGCGTCCATTTACGTCGGCAAGCGTCACGGATTCTACCTGATCTTTGCCATTAATAGCTACAGCCGAGGTCCGCAGCTTTAAGGGAATATCCCACAGCTTGATCCCTCTTCGCGGAAAAAAATGCGATACTATCCCCGCCATTTTTAGCGAATGGGCCGCTCGGCCTCCCATTCTCATAAACGCGGACGGTGCTAAATGGGACAAGCCGAGCAGCTTTTCTACATTTTCTTTAGGCAAAGCGTCTGTTCCAGAAAGCGGGCTTTGCGAAGGCAGCACGATCGCTGCAATGGATACCCCGCTTACCGACAGCTCACGAGCGATTGCCATCGCTAGCACGTTGACCCCGATAATAAGGCCGCGGCGTCCGGGTTTAACGAAATGTACGTTAGCCATAACCTGCGCTGCGCCAATGGACATGACGCCAGGCAGTGTCCACCCGGGAGACGGCTGCGGAATTTCGGCACCGCCCGTTGCCAGCAATACGTTAGCTGCCGTGATGGAACCATCCGACGTTCTAATGACCCAATGCTGATCGTTTTTCCACATGCCGTGGACGGATACGCCGCAGCGGATATGAACACCTAATGCGCAGCACTGCTCGATGAGATGATGGGCGACCTGCTTTCCTACCCACCAGTGGCCCTTCTCTTCATGAAACTGGCCGAGCATGCGTCCTCCCGGTTCGGGAAACTCATCCAATATGATGACGGCCAGGCCATGTTCGGCAGCTACAACCGCTGCCGACAAGCCAGCTGGCCCAGCACCAACAATAATGAGATCAGGCTGGCTCTCCTTCGTCATAGCAGCGTCCTCCCTGTTATTTCGTTTGGAAGCTGCAGCCCTTCAGCTATACACATTCCTGCTTCAAGCGGAGTAAGACAGGAACGTACCATTCCTTTTCCTGCTACGCTCAGCCGGCATTCCATGCAATGGCCAATGGCACAATAAAGCCCGCGAGCATGCCCCGATTCCTCATGCCTGCGCAGCGTGCGAATATCGGCTGCGAGCAGTGCCGCCGCTATTGGCTCTCCCTTTAGTCCTGTCATTGGTTTTCCATTAAAGGAAAAAGCAACACGTTCACGGGGCGTCTGCCAACGGCCGAGTAGCGGATGGTTCTCAATCCTTTCCATTAATCTTCATCCTTTGCTAGCTGGCCAAACGTTATAGGCCGAATAGGCGGACGGTACGATAATAATTCAGCGTCTCGAGGACCATCTGGATTTTTCACATGAATCCATGTTTCTACAAGGGCTCGGCAAACCCGTCCCTGGCAGGCGCCCATCGTAGCCCTTGTTTTCATCTTCAGCTGACGTGAAGTGCAGCTTCCTGACGCATAAGCTTCTTCCAACTGCTCCATGGTCACTTCTTCGCAGCGGCAAACGACTAAGGATGGATGCTTCATTATATAAGCCCTCCTAGGTGAAACGGCTGTCGCTGTCCTCTGGCGGCGCAGCGCGTTTCATTCCGAGAAATATAGAGACATGATGACACTAGGATATCCTTTCCTATATTTCAAGCGTAAACGGCTGTCGACGTCCTTTGGCGGCGCAGCGCGTTTCAGTCCGAGAAATAGAAATACAGTAAGGCAAAACTTATTCATTCTTATATTCCAAGCGAAAACGGGTTGCTGTCCTTTAAGCGCAATGCTCGTTTCCCAGTAAAATAGACGCTAAAAATAACGGATGGCGCATGTCTTTAATTCCGTATAGAAATCCAAAGCCGCTTGCCCTTGCTCGCGCGAATGCGAGCTGGAGAGCTTCATCCCGCCGAATGGAGACTGATATTCCACGCCCGCTGTTTCCTGATTCACGCGAACCATGCCCGCCTGCGCTTCGTCCAAAAACCGATGGGCGTAGGACAAGTTTTGCGTAAACAGCGAAGCGCTCAGCCCAAAAATCGATTGATTGCATAAAGCGATAGCCTCTGCAAAATCGGAAGCTTGAAGCAGCGCTGCAACAGGTCCAAAAACCTCTTCCTGGATGAGAGGATGCCCCGCATCCAAGCCTGCGGCCACGATCGGCTGGATGTAATACCCCTCGTTTCGTTCAGCTCCAGCTACAGCTGGGCCTTGGGCAACAATCTCCGCCTGCTGCTGGGCCATATGGATGTAAGACATGACCGTTTCATACTGGCTCGCGGAGGCAACGGGACCTAAATAAGCGGCAGGATCGAGAGCAGGTGCCAGCTTAATTTGCGATACTGCCGTGCTGAGCGCTTTTGTAAAAGAAGCATAAATGCCTGACTCGACGATGATCCGGCTCGTTGCTGTACATTTCTGCCCTGCCGAACGGAAGGCTCCGCTGACAATGAGCGGAATCGTCTTTTCAAGATCAGCGTCGTTTAAAACAACAGCGGCATTTTTCCCGCCCATTTCAGTCTGGTATTTAATATTCCGCTTGGCACAAAGCTGGGCAATATGAGTGCCCGTTGAGGTGGAGCCGGTAAAGCTTAACGCGTCGAGCGAAATTTGCTCCAATAAGACGTCACCGATTTTGCTGCCCTTGCCAATAACGAGATTAATGACGCCTGCAGGAAGTCCTGCCTCTGCAAAAATCTCAATGAGCTTCGTTGCCGTTAAGGAGGCAAATTCCGCAGGTTTCCATATAACGGTATTGCCGCAAATAAGCGCAGGCGCGATTTTCCAAATAGGTATGGCAACCGGGAAATTCCATGGGGTAATAATGCCCACGACGCCCAAAGGAACCTTTTTCGTATGCTGCAAAACGTTTGGCTCACTTGAAGGAATGACAACCCCATTGGCACGTACCCCTTCCGCCGCGTAATATCGGAGCAAATTTACTCCGCGCATCACCTCGCCGCGCATTTCTGTAATCGGTTTGCCCATTTCCAAGCTTGCGAGATTCGCTACCTCAGCCAGCCTGGATTCCAGTGCGGCAGCAAGCTTATACAAATGCTCTGCTCGGGCAGCCCCTGTTAAACGAGACCAGACCTCAAACGATTTACGCGCTGCCTGCTCCGCCTGAATAACATGCGACTGGTCAGATAGATGAAGAATGCCAACCTCCTCTTTGATGTTCGATGGATTTTTAACGACAGATTCGCCTGCTGCTGGCGTAATCCACTCGCCTCCGATCCAATTTCGACTGCTCGTCATTTTGCGATCCCTCCTGTTCGGACTAGGCTACTTTAAACTCATCATTCCGTTAATTTGCTGGCTGATTAGGTCTAACCGCGTATTCAAAAGCTTCTCTAATGAGCTGGTAATCCGCTTCTGGCAAAGGCAGGCGGGGCGGACGTGTAGGACCGACCGGGAATCCCGCCAGCTCCATCATATATTTGATCGATTGAACGAGCTGAGGGCTGGCATCCATATGGAACAAGGGCAGCAGACGGCGATAAAGCGCGCTTGCCTCTTGCATTTTCCCTTGTCTGGCAAGGTTAAACAGCTCCACGCCTTCCTTCGGCAGCGCATTGGGCACACCGGAAATCCAGCCTGTTGCGCCAAATAGCGGGCCTTCCATCGCCAAATCATCTACGCCAATCATGACTTCAAGATCGGTTTGGGCCAAAATATCATGCACGCGGCGGATGTCGCCGGAAAACTCTTTTACCGCAACGACATTATCGAATTTGGAAAGCTTCGCAAGAAATTGCGGCGTCAAATCTACTTTATAATCATGGGGATTGTTGTACGCTACAATGGGAAGTCCCACCTCATTCAGCGCTTCGTAATGAGCGACAACTTCATGCTCTAGCGGCTTGTAATTGATAGGAGGCAGCGCCATAACCCCTGCCGCACCTGAATCTTTCGCATGCTGAACCCATGCGACCGCCTGCTTCGTAGAAGGCGCGGCCGATCCAACAACGACGGGCACCCGCCCTGCTGCGGCTTCTATGACCGTCTCCACTACCTTTGCTCGTTCCTCATTGCTCATCGTTGCATATTCGCCAAGAGATCCGGTAGGAACAAGCCCGCTTATGCCATTTGCGATAAGCCAATCGCAATGCTCCGTCAATCGTTTGTAGTCGACGTCATAGGAAGAAGTAAAAGGGGTAACAATTGCCACATAAACACCTTCAAATTTTGCCATTTCAAAATTGCTCCTCTCGAATGTTAATCGTTTAGATTTTTGGCGTTCTAGTACAGCACGAATCCATCAGCCAACGGATCGCTAGAATCGAGTACAAAATTCATAAAGCCCAGCACATAAGCACTTCCTATTAACTGTGGAATGACGGCCTTTTGCCCGAACGCACATATTTCCTCCTCCACGCTGCCAACTGCACGCGTTCCAGCGATGCCTTCATAAACAACCTGCTGCCCCCGCTTCAGCAGCCCCTTGCGGTTCAGAACCGTCATATGGGCGCAGGCCCCCGCTCCTCCGGGAGAGCGATCAAGCTGTTCGCCAGCAAATATGGACCAGCTGCGATAGACCGGATTTGCCGAATCTTCCTCAGCCTTTTCGTAAAAAAACACACCATGAATGCCCCTAATCCCTTCCAGCACGAGATGCTTAACCTCCAGCTGCGCTTCAATGGCTTTGCGGATTAACCCTCCGCATGCTTGAAGCTCAGGGATTGACCGTCTATCGCCAAGTCCGGCAGCATCGACAACCGCATAAAACTCCCCGCTGAAAGCAATATCGACACGTAGTTCAATGTCTTGGATCGTCAATGTAAGAGACTCCGCATAGACGAAACTCGGAACATTGTGGAAGGATACCGTGCGTACTTCCTGCCCTTCGCAGCTAGCAATAGCTTTTACCTTTCCCGCTGGGCAGTCAATTAATATACCTTCGGCGGCAATAGCCGCATCCAGCTGCCCTGTCGCAATCCATGCCGTTACGACCGCGAAGATTCCATGCCCGCTTATAGCTGCAAATCCTTCCTGATTCAGAAACAACAAGCCGAACTGGGCTTCCGCCGATACGGGAGCTGTAACGATGGCACCTGTCATGCCGTAATGTCCTCGCGGTTCAGCCATAAGCAGTGTTCGTACGGAATCATAATGCTGCTTGAAAAATACGGACTTGGCTAGCTGAGAGGCGCCTGCCATTTGCGGCAGCCCACCTGTCAGGATGCGAAGAGGCTGCCCGCCGGAATGCGTATCAATCGCTGCATACCATTTGTTCATTTCCATATCCAAGCCTCCATCAAACCAGCATTAGAGCTAATTCAGAGTAGATTAGAGCAAGAAAAAACCGCTACCCAGCTCATCCTGCTCGTGAAAAACAAACTGGTGAAAGCCTGTTACCCATGCTGACCCTGATATTTGCGGAATGACGGCCGGCAAGCCGCCTACCGTTGTCTCCTCCAAAATTTTTGCCCGGAACATGGAGCCTACAATGCTTTCATGAACAAAATCCTGCTCCTTGGAAAGCTCGCCCTTGGCATGCAGCACGGCTACCTTCGCCGAGGTTCCTGTCCCGCATGGCGAACGGTCGATTCCTCCCGGAGGCACGACGACCGTATTGCGGCAATGGGCAGCAGGCGATACGGGATCGCTGTAAAACTCAATATGGGTTAGTCCGCGAATGACTGGAATTTCGGGATGCACCACTTCAATGCTTTCGTTAATCGCATCCCGAATTTTGATCGCCAAGCGAACGATTTCCGAAGCCCGATTTGGCACTAAGGGCAGCTGCAGCGGACGCGCGTCAACCAAACCGTAAAAATTGCCGCCATACGCAATATCAACGGAAATTTTTCCAATTCCTTCAACTTGGAGCCGGACATCCTTTTTGTACAAAAAAGAAGCAATATTCGTGAACGTCACTTCTTTGACTTTTCCCTGCACAATGTCAAGCTGTGCTTCCACAAGCCCTGCTGGCGTATCCAGCCGAATGACTTTTTTGCTCTCAGGGTAGATTCCGCCCTCAATCAGCGCCGTGCAAAGGCCAATCGTATCATGCCCGCACATCGGCAAATAGCCGCCCGTCTCAATAAAAACGACGCCGATATCGGCCGTTTCGTCACACGGTGGAGTCAAAATACAACCGGACATCACTTCATGGCCCCGGGGCTCAAACATCAGCGCTTTGCGAAAATGGTCAAAATGCTCGGACATGTAAACCATCTTCTCGGTCATCGTGCTTCCGATCAGCTCCGGCGCTCCGCTCGTCACCGTTCGGGTCGGATTGCCTCCCGTATGGGTATCGATGGTGGTCACCAGTTTGGAGAGCTTCATAGGACTACCTCCTGATTAACGCCGCCACGACGGAATCGGTCATAGCGCAGTGGCTGGGCCGGAATGCAGGTCTCGGCTCCGCTTAACATTTCACTAATGACCTTCCCCGTAACCGCGGCAAGGCTGATTCCATCCCCTTCATGTCCGGCTGCTACATAAAAACCCGGTATTTCGTCGATTGGTGACACGATGGGCAAATGATCGGCTGTCCATGGCCTAAGGCCAGCGTACGTTCGAAGCATCGGAATATGCTCGATGACCGGAAAGAAACGGATCGCTCTCTGCGCAATAAGCCGAATGACCTCCTGATCCACGCGGGTATCCATACCAGCAAATTGGCGGCTCGATCCGATTAAAAAGTTTTGGGAAGCGGTTGGTTCGAATACGAGGGCGATGCCATACGCTTCAAACTTGGGATCGACTTGGCGCTTCCCGCCAAACTTGCTGATCAAATAGCCGAATTCCATCACCTTTCGTTTTCCAATATTGGCTGAGCGGGCAGCGACGAGGATATGGCCTTTTCGCGGCTCAATCGGAATATCGATGCCCACCATTTGTCCAATAAGCTTCGACCATACGCCAGCCGCATTAATGACGATTTTCGCTTTAATCGTGCCTGCCTCTGTCTCTACTCCCCGAATTCTCCGCTTCTCATCGAGCAATATCGCCGTCACCGCCGTATGCGTTCGAAAACGGGCGCCATGACGGCGAGCGGTTGCAGCCAAGGAGTAGGTTAGCAATACGGGGTTAACGGTAGAATCCGTTGCACACTCTAAACCGCCTAATAAATCTTCGGCCATATAGGGCCATTCATCTCTGAGGTCCTTCTGATCGAGCATCCGAAAGGGAAGCCCTGCCTGCTTTTGCCGGGAAACCCAGCGCTCAGCAGCGATCATCTCTTCCTCCGTCTCGCAGACGAGAATGCTTCCGGGTGCCCGATACTCGAACTCCTCATCAAGCTCCCGCACCAGTTCAGCGACTAATTGCTGGGATTTCAAGGACATTTGGCTGTCGAAGCCGGGGTCTTTATCAATGGCTAAAATATTGCCGTCGCATTTGGAGGAGGTTCCCCCCGCAATTTCCCCGCGCTCGACAACGAGAACGTCCATCCCTAATCTGGCCGTATAATAGGCGATGGCCATCCCAATGATGCCTCCGCCAATGATGACGACTTCCGCAGATTCAGCATGCATGGACGAGGCCACCTCCTTCTACCTTACAAAACGATTAATTCCTTATTCGACTTCGTCAGCACTTCAATGCCTGTGTCTGTAATCAAAATATCATCCTCGATACGGACGCCTCCAAAATCAGGAATATAAATGCCAGGCTCGACTGTCAAAATCATCCCCGGCTGCAAAACATCGTCCGACTTCTGGGAAAAGCCCATCCATTCATGGATTTCCAAGCCAAACGCATGACCGAGGCCATGGCCAAAATACTCCCCGTACCCGTAGCCAGCAATGCAGTCCCGTCCCAGCGAATCGCCTTCTTTGCCCGTCATGCCTGGCTTTAGTCCATTTAAGGTGGTTTCGTTCGCTTCCAATACAATCTTATAAATTTCTTTATGCCGCTGCTCTGGCTTGCCGATAAACACCGTCCTAGTCAAGTCGGAGCAATAGCCTTCATAGCTCGCTCCAAAATCAAGGGTAACGAATTCGTTCGTTCCCAGCAGCTTGTCGCTCGCGAGCCCATGCGGCAGTGCAGAACGTAAGCCGGAGGCTACAATCGTAGCGTAAGCCGAAGAGGTCGCCCCATTTTTACGCATAAAATATTCGAGCTCGGCAGAAACGTCCTTCTCAGATAGACCCGGCTTCATGAAGCCTAAAATATGTTCAAACGCTTTTTCCGTAATGTCGATCGCCTTGCGAATAAACCCTTGCTCGCGCTCATCTTTAATGCCGCGCAGCTGTTCAACGATATTTTGGGTCGGGACAAGCTCGAGTCCGTTAAAAGATTCCTCGTAGGCTTCATAGCCTGCCAATGTCACATGATTTTTCTCAAACCCGAGCTTGCGGGCTCCGGCAGCGTCGAGCTTCTCCCGTATAAGCTCGAAGGGCTTGCCTGTATACTGGATGACCTCGTATTCTCTCGCCTGCTCCGTCGCTTGACGCGTATAGCGAAAATCTGTGACAAGCAGCGCCTGATCGTTCGTAATCGCCACAAATCCCGCTGTTCCCGTAAATCCGGTCAAATATCTTCGATTGAATGGACTGGCAATGACTATCCCATCTAGCTGCTTGCGTTCCAGCTGTTCCCTAATCCTCTTGAGCCGCTGGGCTTCCATTTGCATCCCACTCCCTTCGTCAATTCAATGAAATGGATGGTGAAAAAGGGCTGCTCTGCATGAAAAATTGGCTTCCGCTTCGCCTGTTCACCATGTTTTTAAATAGAGTCGCTTTGCACACCCAGCTGGTTATATTGCTCGCGATCCACTATCCGAAGGCCGAATACGCGGCGAATGCGTTTTCCTTCTTTGCCTTGGAAGGTAACGGTAACCTTCTCAGCGCCAGCAAGTGCTGCAGCCGGGAGCGGGAAGTTCACATTATAGAACTTATCCTCTTCCGTAAAGCCTTCCCCCACCTCTGTCAGCAGCTCGCCATTCAAATAAACATCAAACTCGCAATTCGGCATCTCCTGTGCCGATGTATAAGTCACGACCAGCATCATTTCACTTTCGGGCTTCACCTTCAAATCGAATGAGAACCACCCGCCTTGGCCCGCCATGCGGAATGGCCTGCGATTCAACATGCCGACGCGAGTCGAGCTGTCGCCTTTAAAATCATGGTCACGCTCCGGCTGCATTTCTCCTGGCTGCGCATAATCAACTGTGCATTGCTCCAGCCTTTGCATCTTTTCCATCACTTTTCTATAATCCGCTTCCGCTATTGCCCAGCCATCCGGCGTAAACAGGTCCCAATATACGGTATAGGAACGGTCAACCATTTGGTAAAATGGCGCGAGCTCCACATTGCGGGGATAACCGACCAGTTTGCTTTGGAAAGCCAAGCTTTTGCCAGGCACAGCTTCCAGCCATGTATCCAGCGGCTTCCCTTTAGCCAGCAAAACTGGCGCATAAAGGTAATCAGAAGCATGGGGATCATCGTGGCTGCCCAGATCACCCGCAAGCAGCACAGGCCCATAAAAAATCGCTGCGCGATCCGCATTGTCCGCCATAGGCTCCAGCCTCAGCGACATTGGAACAACGATCCGAAGCAAGTCCCCATCGATCCACAAGCGGTTGATTGCGATAAAGGAGCCGGGAGACTGGTCAACCTCTACTTTTTCGCCATTGATTTCAATGGAAACCCCTTGCTTCGCCCAGCCCGGATAGCGAATGTTGAGACTGAACCACACAGGCTTCGCGCATGATAGCTTGAGCCCTATCACATCGTCCAACGGATATTCCGTCTCCTGCAGCAGCGTAACGCCCTTTTCCGTCCACGCCAGCTCAGAATGGATAAACTGGTTCACAAACAGCTGGTCTTCCCCTTTAAAATAAATCGCGCTGCCATAGCTGGCCTGGCTTTCCATCCCTGTGCCGATGCAGCAGGTGAAATCATCGAATTTGTCATCAAAAATTTTATGCCCGCCCATTGCCAGCGACAAAAAGTACGTCATGCCGCCAGACTCTGGATTTTGCGACGCGAGTATATGATTAAATAGCGCCCGTTCATAATAATCGGCTTCCGCGGCGGACGCTTTCCACTCAAACAAATGCTTCGTCAGCTTCAGCATATTATAGGTGTTGCACGTCTCCGTCGTTTGCGGTCCCAGCCTGTCATTAAACGAATCCGCATCGCCAAAATATTCGCCAAAGCTATTGCCGCCATTCGCATAGGAATGATGATGAACGACGCTGTTCCAGAAAAACTCAGCCGTGTCGCGGCGCTTCTCATCATTGGTCCATTCATATTCCTTCGCTAGCCCAATCAGCTTCGGAATTTGCGTATTCGCATGCTTTCCGGGCAAGCAGTCCACATGCTCAGCGAGCGGATCAAGGACAAGCTTATGCCAAAACTTCTCGGCTAACGTTAAATATTTGTATTCATTCGTATCGGCATAAAGATCAGCTAAAACCTCATTCATGCCGCCATACTCGCAAATCATCATTTCTTCCATTTGCTCTGTAGACAGCGGGGAAAGAATGCCCTCAACCCAGTCGGCAAGCTTCCTTTCGACAATGAGCGCTTTCTCATTGCCGGTCAGCCGATAAGCATCCCTCAGTCCCGCAAACAACTTATGCAGCGTGTACAAGGGCGCCCATGCCCCATTCAAGTCAAATCCCTTGGATTGAATATTTCCGGAAGCCACTTCATGGAAAACTTCCTTGCCACGCGGGATTCCAGAAACATAACCATCCCCATGCTTATTTTGGCAAAGCTCAAGCTCATCCGTAATATAATCGACTCTTTCCTTGAATTCCGCCTCGGCCAAAGAGCTATACATCATTGAGCACGCCGATAAATAATGCCCTAACGTATGTCCCGACAAGCTCTCTGCTTCCCAGCCCCCATATTGCGGCGCCCGTGGCTCAAGCCCTGCATACTCTCTAAATCTTGCCAGCAATCGGTCTGGCTCAAGCTCCAGAAGATAGCGGCGATTCGTTTCCATCGCTTGCTTAAAAGGCCCCTCCAGCAGCTTAACCTCGCCTAATGCGAAGGCTTGCGCCGCTTGTTTAATTCTCATGCTTGCTTTCATTTGGTTATCACCCTTTCATACCAGTTAACGTAATGCCTTCAATAAAATAACGCTGCCCTATAAAAAACACGATGATGACAGGCATAATGACAAAGGTGGAAGCGGCCATTAGCAAATGCCACTGCGCACTGTGAAGCGACTGAAACATTTGGAGGCCGAGCGCCATCGTAAATTTGCTTTCCTCATTCAAATAAACGAGCGGCCCCATAAAATCATTCCAGGAATTCATAAACGAAAACAATCCAATGACGATTAAAGCCGGCTTAGACAAAGGGATAATGATGCGGTAAAAAATAGTCCAGGGGCCCGCTCCATCGACATACGCCGCTTCATCCAAATCTTTTGGAATGCTCGAATAAAACTGTCTAAGCAGAAAAATATCAAACGCTGAGCCAAACCAGACCGGCATAATAAGCGGAAAATACGTATTAATGAGATCTACCAATCGCCAGCCAATAAAGGTTGGAATCAAGGTGACTGCACTGGGCAGCATCATGCTGGCTAACAGAAGGGAGAAAAAAATATTTCTCCCCGGCCAGCTCAGTCGGGCATAGCTATACGCGCCAAGCGAGCTGCTGATCAGCGCTCCTGCCAAGCAGCTCACCGTAATAGTCAGCGTATTTCGGAAAAAGCGAAAGAAATCGATCGATGTCAGCGCCTCCACATAGTTTTGAAATTGAAACGGGGAAGGAATCCACTTGGGCGGCATTTCAAAAATTTGCAACGACGTCATGAGCGAGCTGCGTATAAGCCAGAACAGCGGCAGCAGGCAAAAAGCGGCTCCTAGGAGCAGGAAAAAATAGACGGTTATTTGCGAGATTCGGCGGCTTCTCAGCATATGGGCTACACCTCGCTTTCATAAAATACCCATGATTTCGAAGTCCGGAAAAAAATCGCCGTTACAATGAGGATGATGATAAAGAGAATCCAGGCAATCGCCGAAGCATGCCCCATTTCCCCAAATAAAAACGCCTCCCGATAAATGTAATAGTTATAGAACAAGCTCGCATTGTTTGGTCCGCCCTGTGTCATAATGAGCGCTTCGGTGAACACCTGAAAGGCGCCAATCGACCCCATAATCAAATTAAAGAAAATAATCGGTGTCATCATCGGTATCGTAATGTGCAGAAATTTGCGCATGGCGCCTGCACCATCGACGATAGCCGCCTCGTACAACGATCTCGGCACACCTTGCAAGCCCGCCAGAAAAATGATGATCGTGCTCCCCATCCCCCACAGGCTCATAAGAACAATAGAAGGAACGACCGTCTCCTCTGAATAAAGCCAGTTTAAAGTTGGGAGACCCAGCACTTCCAGAAAGCTGTTGAATAGGCCCAAGTCCGGACTGAACAACCAAATCCAAATCATGGAAGAAGCGACAGCAGGCACAATAACGGGCAAATAAAAGATCGTTCGAAAAATCGACTTGCCGCGAATAAACTCCATATTAAGCAAAAAGGCGACGATAAAGGAAAACATAAGCCCGAGAGGAACTCTTAAAATCACGTACTTAAAAGTAACCGCTAAAGAGTTGTAAAAATATTGATCCGTGCCATCAAAAAGCCTCGTATAATTGTCGAACCCGATAAATTTCGGCGTATTCACAATGCGATAATCCGTGAAGCTTAGCAATAAGCTCGATAGCATCGGCAAAATGGTGAAAGTGAGCAGGCCCAAAATGCTGGGCAAGGCAAACAGGATGCCGGCAAGCGCAATACGGCGTTTACGAGTGATAAAAAAACCTCCTCTCCGGGCGGATGGCTATCCCCCTGGCTACCTTCCGTAATAGCCCTGAATCAGCGGCTCCACTTTAGGTTCAACCCCTTTTAACGCTTGCTCGGCCGTTTCCTTGCCCGTCCATACCAAATCAAGGGCAGGTGTGACAAGCGCATTGATTTTAGCTAGATTTTTCACCTCAAAGCCAGGCGTCCGTATGCCATTCTCCAGCGTTTGCTTCATAAAGGATTCGGTATAGCCCTCTGGATGCGCCTTGTTTCCTGACGCCCATTTGCTGATCAGCTCTGGATCGGTATACCACGCTTTTTTGAGCGGCATCCATAACCCACCTGCGATCAGCGGCAGCACCGATTCCGGATCAGCCATATATTTATAAAGCAGCCACGCTTCCGCAGGATGTTTGGTTGAGCTGAATATGACCGTTGGTGCGCCATCCAGCAGCGTATTGCTATCTTTTAATTTGGGAAGAACGCCTACGCCTAGATTAAAGTCCTGTTCGGCGAATGCTTGCAGAGCCCAGTTTCCAGATACGGTCATGGCGACTTTTTTCGTCTGCAGCGCCATATCGGGAAGGCTTTTCGTTTGAAGCGGGGTAGGTGAAACATGGTGTACATACATTAGGTCAGCAAGCTTTTGAATCGCTTCGATCGCTTCCGGCTCCACGAGTCCAAAGCCCTTGCCATCTTCCGTCAAGAAGTTGCCGCCATTGGACACAACCGCTGCCATCATGTTGTAAGGATCATATTGAAAGCCGTACTGTTTGATTTTATTTGGATTAAAGGCAGGGTCCAGCGCATTTTTCCCCGTGTCATCCAGCGTTAATTTTTTTGAATATTCGATAAACGTATCCCAATCCCATGCCTTGCCTGCTTCTGTCGGAGGCAGCTCCACACCGGCGTCCAGCAGCATATCCTTGTTGTACATGAGCCCATAGCCTTCTACTGCTGTGCTCATTCCGATTGTCTTGCCAGGCGCGTAGTCATACCAAATTTGATCTAAATAATCTTCCTTCTTAAAATCGGGATCGCCTTCAATGAGCGGGGTGAGATTGAGCAGCTTTCCATCCTCTGCCCAGGTGAGCGCCGCGCCAGAAGACAAATAACCGAGATCCGGTGCCACATTTCCGGCTACCATTGTCGTCAGCTTCGTCAAATAATCCGATGGCACATGCATAGGCTCAACGATGATGCCCGTTTCTTGCTCAAAACGCTTAAGCGCCTCCGTAACCGTCTTCTTCTCGATCGTATCGCCCCAAAAGGAAAATTTAAGCGTAACCTGCTCGCCGTCTTTCGGTGGTTTTACGCCGGATTGATTTTCAGGAGACCCTTCATCGCTGGAGCAGGCTGTCAGTATGACTGTCATGGTGAAAACTGCCGACAAAGCTAATGCGGTTAAACGTTTAGCTTTCTTCATTGGCTCGCCCTCCATCCTATTTACAAATGGTTTATAGTTTTATTGTAAATAAGAGCCGCTATAAAAAGAATTCGAACATTTTTGTATTGGTGGAGGATCTTCGCTTTTTCTATATAGGCAAATGAATTTTCACCACTGTGCCCTGTTGAGGCTGGGAATGAATGGTAACGCCATAGGAATCTCCGTAGATAAGCTTTATTCGTTTGTCGACATTTTGAATGCCGATCGAGCTGCTTTCCGTTTCGGTCAAAGACGCAATTTGGCTCTCTGGAATGCCGATGCCGTTATCTTCGACCGTGAAGCAGCGCTGCTTGTCCTCCAGCCAGCCGCGAATGTGAATAAGCCCGCCGCAATGAATATGGGCAAAGCCATGCACAATGGCATTTTCAACAAAGGGCTGCAAAAAAAGCTTAGGCACCGTGTATGTATAAAGCTCGGGAGCAATGTCATAGGTAACGGCAAATTTCCCTTCAAAACGTTGATCCGTGATAAAAATATAATGCTTGAGCCAATTTAAATCATCATTGAAATCGCCTATGTCCTGGCTATTTGCAGATGTGTACTGCAGCATCGCAGATAAGCTGACGATCATGCTGCTTAGTTCCTTCTGATTATTTTCCAAAGCGGTCCAATTCATAATGTTTAAGGTGTTATACAAAAAATGAGGGTTTAGCTGTATATTCAGCGACATAATTTGCGTTTCTTTCTCCCTTAGCTTGACGATGTAATTCTCTTCAATTAATCGATTAATTTTTACATTCATTTGATTGTATTTATGGATCAGATAGCCCATTTCATTATAGGATTCGACGGGAATTCGGGTGTCGAATTCGCCCTCTCCTGTCTTTTTTATCGCTTTCAGCAGCTGATGAATAGGCTTCGTAATGGAACTCGCGAATATATAAGCCAGCAGAAGCGATACGATAAGCAGAAATACAGCCAGGTACAGCGTATAGGATTTAATTTCCGGCAAAAAAGAGGCCATTAGCTTGCCCGGGGAAATCGTAATGCCCGATATCCACCCCGTTACTTTAGACGTATCAAAGCAAACGATTAATGGCTTTCCATCCTGCATAACGGTTATCGTGCCGCTTTTCATCGCTGCGATCTCATCGAGCCATGCGGGCTTGCCGAGACGGGCTTCTTTAAACATATCCGTGCCAGATATGAGCTCGCCCTCCGGACTCAAAATAAAATAAGAAGCGCCATCAGCAGGAAGTGCTCCCGACAAATGTGCGCCGTACATCTCAGGATTATAGGTCACGACCAGCACCGGCAGCTCAGCCTTCCCTTGCAGCTCGATCACTTCGCTATTATTAATTTGAAACAACTTGATCAGGCGTACACCCGACAATAGATGGGCATATTCTGGCGGCCTCACTTGGCTCGTTTTCCGGTCAAACATCCGATCGAACGAAAACGTCGGCACCCATGCCATCCCCCCGTTTACTGCCCATGCCCTTTGATATAAAGCGGTCTTATTAAAATCCTGATACGGAATAAAAGTAGACGTGCCGATATTTGCATAACTCGTCATCAAATGAATCGAGTAGATTTGATTTAAGTCGAGAAAGTATTTGCTGAGGACTTGATTCACTTTTTTCTCCATCGTAATCATGCTGTATTCGTCCGTAGGGTCCGCATGCAGGTATTGGTCATACAGCACCTGATCGGCGAACATGGCCAGACTGCTTTCTTCCACCCGTGATAGCTCTTCATCAATGATTTCATTGTTTTGCTTTACGATTGAATAGAGGTTTTGCCGGGCAAAATCCGCAACAAATTCCCTACTGGAATAAAAATATTTTGAGCTCAATATGACGAGCGGCAGCGTGACGATTAAGGCATAGGTCAGCAAAAGCTTGGAGCGCAAGCTAAAATGCTTTTGAAAGCGATGTAAAAAATAAGGCGTCCGCAGGCTAAGCCCCTCCTTTAGCGAGTAGCAGATAAATGACGGTATTCCTCTGGGCTGCTGCCATACTCCTTGCGGAACAGCCTTATGAAATATTTTACATCCTTATAGCCAACGTTTTCGGCAATTTGGTATACCTTTTGCGAGGTTTGCAATAATTGCCCGGCTGCAGCCTTCATTCTCGTTTGCATAATATATTGGTTGATCGTCGTATGAGTATGCGTTTTGAATAACAAGCAAAAGTAGGAAGCATTAAAGTGAAATTTCGCAGCGATCATACTGAGGGATAATTCTTCGTTATAGTGGTTTTCAATGTAGGCTTTGCAGGCATCAATAATCGCTTCATTTCGACAGGATGCAGTTCGATTATCCAAACCATCGGCCAACTCGAAAATCCATGCCTGGGCCGTATTTTTTAATTGCTCGATGGTATGGCATTGCAGCAGCGCTTCCTCAAATGCAGCACTATTAATAGCAAGCAGCCCTTTTTCCAATAAGCAGGAGGTTAAATGATGGATAGCAGCAGCGATGGCATATACCAGCTTTTCAGGCTGGGGGAAGCCGCTTGCGGTCGCCTGATTCATCGTCGCATCCAGATAAGCTTGAATGCCAGCCTTATCGCCCGCAACAACGGCGTCTGTCAAAAAACGCACATCAAGCTTGAGCAGCGCCTGATGCCCGCTGTCATTTATTTGGTCCGCTTCGAGCACAATGCCTCCGCCTTTGTAAAATCTCGTTTGCAGGGCGAGACTAGCTTGTTTAAAAGATTTTCTGGCTTCATTCTCCCACTTGGTGAAGCAACAACCTAATCCAAACGTTAATTCGGCTCCATGCTCAGCCGAGAAGTGGCGAATAATCATCCGCAGCCTTGCTTCCCATTCAGGGGTGACGATGGCTCCGTTTTCCTCGCTAATAATCAAGGTATAAAGCGCCTTATCGGACATATAGAAAGCAAAGGGAAATTTTTGCGCCTTCAAGGCTGCCTCCAGCCTCGCTTTGAGCTCATTTTGCATCCATTTAAGATCGCCTGTCCCTGTTTTCACATTCAGCACCGCAGCCATCACCATCCCCTGCTTAACAGCTGGAAAGGATCTTTCAAGCCGCTGATAATCGTCTGCATCCGGTGATCCTTCAAACAATTCGGCAAGGGAAGCTTCCATAGAAGCGAGGCGTATGGCGTGCATTTTAAGCTCCGTTTTCGCAAGCAGCTGAACGATTTTTTGTTCCTCAACCGGCTTCAGCAAATAATCGTTAGCCCCCAATTGCAGGGCGCGCTGCGCGTATTCAAAGTCCGAATAAGCGCTCATTATAATAATGCTTTCGCTTCCCCCGCGTTCGATGAGACGCTCCATAAATTGGAGGCCATCCATAATCGGCATCTGAATATCTGTAAATACCAAATCAATCGGATGATTGCTCATGCTCTGCAAGGCGTCAGCGCCATCCATTGCATCATAAATGGTATATTCCGGCCGCAAATTTTTAAGCATCCGGGATAGCCCTCTTCTGTGCTTCGGTTCATCATCAACTACTAAAACGTTCAACATCTTCCATCCCCCTTCATTTCAATAGCTTTTCTTTAGCAATATCAATGGGATGTTTCTAGCTGTTATCGTTTACACGTCCTATTCTATATACAATCTTAATAATTACAATAAAGATTCAGAAGCAATACTTTCATTTTTTCAACCAATTGCGTTTATTGGTATCCCATTGCCCAAGTATGCAAACAGCAAACAGCGGCAAAGGCTGCGCACCTTATCCCACTCGGCGGGACGAAGATGCGGCTGCCTTGCCGCTGCTTTAGCTGATTGATTGAACACATGCGTTGCTGACTGCCTGCTCGCCCTTATCCTTTTACCGACCCGAGCATAACACCTTTGGCAAAATGCTTTTGCAAAAACGGATACACGAGCAAAATCGGAATCGTCGCAAATACGATGACCGCCATCCGAATCGTTTGCGGCTGAATCGCCGTTTCATCGAATCCGGTATCGCCAATGCGGCTTTGCGCCAAAATGACAATTTCCCGCAGCAGCACCTGTACCGGCCACTTATCGCTGTCGTTAATATAAATGATGGCGCTGAAAAACTGGTTCCAATGCGATACCGCATAAAACATGCCGAACGTTGCAATGGCAGGCATCGATAGCGGAATGACAATGCGGAACAGCACACCGACGTCGGTACAGCCATCAATTCGCGCGGAATCCTCTAGTCCATCAGGGATTTGCTGAAAAAAGTTTTTCAGCACAATGAGATTAAACGCGCTTATGGCATTCGGGATCATCAGCGACCACAGCGTATTCGTCAGCCCCATGCCGCTTACGACAAAATAAGTCGGAATGAGCCCGCCGCTGAACAGCATCGTGAACAGCACCGCCATTAAAATCGGCTGCCGCCCGCGCAGCGTCTGCTTTGCAAGCGGATAAGCCATCAGGCAGGTCAATAGCAGATTGATGGCCGTGCCGAGCGTCGTCACATAAATCGAGACGAGCAGGCTGCGCATTAGCGTATCGGTCGAGAAAATATATTGATAAGCCGACAGCGAGAACGACTTCGGAAAAAGAATAAAGCCCCCTTTTGCCGCCTCCTCTGGACTCGTAAAAGATACAGCCAAAATATAAATGAACGGCAGTACCGTCACCAAAGCAATAATCGTCAGCACGATGAAATTGGCGCCGTCAAACAATTTATTGCCCAGCGTATTGTCAACGCGAACATAAGACTGATCCTGACTCATTGTCCTCTCCTCCTGTTCTCATAATGGCGCTAGTAAACCCCTTCCTGCCCAAACTTCTTGGCCATCCAGTTGGCTCCCAGCACCAGAATGAGGCCGATAAAGGATTTGAACAAGCCAACTGCCGCGCTGTAGCTGTACTGGGCCTGCGTCAAGCCTTTCACGTACACATACGTGTCGAATACTTCGCCTACATCGCGGTTCGTCGGAGCAAGCATGAGGAAAATATGCTCGAACCCGGAATCGAGAAACGTGCCAAGCCGCAAAATAAGCAAAATAACGATGGTGCTGCGAATGGCCGGCAGTGTAATATGCCACAACTGTCTTAGCCGATTGGCTCCGTCAATCCGCGCTGCTTCATACAGCTGCACATCAACGCCCGACAGCGCTGCGAGAAAAATAATCGTGCCCCAGCCTACTTCCTTCCAGATCGACTGTGACATAATAATCGTTCGGAACCAGCTCGGCTCCAGCAAGAAGGCAATTTTATGCCCGGTCAGCGCAAACAGCATTTCATTGATAATGCCGCCTTCCGTCGTCAGGATAATGTAGAATACCCCTACGACGACGACCCAGGAGACGAAATGGGGAATATAAATCATCGTCTGCACAAACCGCTTGAACCGCTCGACCCGTACTTCATTCAGCATCAATGCAAGCACAATCGGCAGCGGAAAGAAAAAGACGATGTTGTAAATCGCCAGCAGCAGCGTATTGCGGAACAGCTGCCAAAACTGCGGCTCCGAGAAAAATCGCTCGAAATGCTTAAGTCCCGCCCAGCTGCTCCCCATTACACCCTGATAGGGTTGATAATCCTGAAACGCGATAATGACGCCGTACATCGGGACATATTTGAAAATGATGAAAAATAGTACGCCTGGAAGCAGCATCGCATACATCCATTTATCCTTGATCAGCTCCCGCAGCCACTCGCTGCGTCTGCTTACCCGCTCCTTGCCAAGCGTTGATCCGCCTGGCCTGCTACTGCTGCTGCCCGTCGTGCGGATTTGTGCGTTCATGCGCGTCCCTCCCTTGTTAGCCTCCAAGCTCTACGAAGGACGACTCATATTCCTTCACGACTGCATCGCCGCCAGCCTTCGCCCATTTGTCTACTTCCGCCTGAAAGCCTGCACCGTCAATTTGGCCCATAATATATTTCGTTTCCGCATCGCGAATAATGAGATCAAGCTCTACTCCACGTTCATTATAGGTTGGCGAATTGAGCGTCAGCGCGGGATTCGGCACCGCATATTGAACGTTATCCCTCGCCATTTTTGTGCCTTTTAGAGCAATTGGCGTATCATCAATTTCCGGGACATTGTAGCCTTCGATGTTAAGCAGTCCGTCACGATAAGGCTTGACCTCCCGCTGGAACAACGCAAAATCCGTAAACTTCGTTTTAGTGCCATCCACGACCTCATAATGCTTGCCTTCAATGCCGCGCATTTGCAGCGTGGACATCGGCTCATCCATCAGCTTGTCGAGGAAGGTCAGCACGCGCTTCAGCTCCGCCTCATCCTTGACTGCCGATTTGGGAATCGCCAAAAATCCAAAGTTGCCCGGCTCGCCTGCGATGCGCGGACCATCTGGCCCAGCGAACGGCGCAATATCCCATTCTGCCGTCGGAATCGTTTCCTTCATGGCGACAGAGTAGCTCTGTACATTTTGCGCCGACACATTCAACCGCATGCCGACCCTGCCGTCATACATCGCCTTATCCAGCTCCGTTACATCGTAGACGGCAAAATCCTGATTAATCAGCTTGTCTGCATACAGCTTGCGGAACAGCTGGAGCACCTCCATATATGGCTGTGTCTTAAACTCCGGCGTGAATTTGCCATTGTCCTCACCCCAGCGATTGACGCCGCCAATGCTGACCGCCAGCCTCGTAATGACGGGCTGCGTTCCGGCGTTGTAATTTTTAAACAGCATCGTGCCATAAGAATCCTGCTTGCCATTGCCATCTGGATCACTTTCAGAAAACGCTTTCATAACGTTATACCAATCATCCATCGTTGCGGGCAGTGATAGCCCGGATTTATCAAACCAATCTTTGCGGTAGACGACGGCTGCCCGGCCAATGTCGCGGTAGTTCGGGATGCCGAACAGCTTGCCGTCGATTTTTATATTGTCATAGTAGCGCTGATCCTGCGCCGCCAGATTCGGATAATCCTTCAAATACGGCCCCAGCTCCCAAAACAAGCCGTTGCGCGCGGCATTCATTACGTTTGGCACATAGTTGACCTTTAAAATTTGCGGAAGCTCATTGGAAGCAATCATCACGTTGATTTTATCATCGAACGCTGCTTGCGGAATCCACTGAATCGCAAGCTCCGTATTCGTATACTTTTCAATCGCCTGCTCCACCTCATTGCCCTTCGCTGGAATATCGCCCACTTGGCGCAGCGCAATCGACAGCTTATATGGCTTGCCCACACCTGCATTCTCCCCGGTATTTCCCCCGCTGCTGCCTGCTTTCTCTCCTGTTCCCGCACAGCCCGCGGCGAGCCCCAGCGTCAATACGCCGGAGCAGATGAGGTTCACCCACCGCTTGCTGCTGCTTGCTAAAGGCTGAATCGGCTTGCTTTTCATGAGTCGTCTCCCCTTTTAATAGGAATGCTTGCCACTGCTGCTCTTTACAACCTTTTACTGCTTCGTTTGCGACGTGCGATCCTGCAGCTGATGGACGGATAGCGCTCCCCAGCTTAAATCCGGCACTCGGTATTGCTCGATTTTATCCGGGTCCAGCTCCATCCCAAGCCCTGGCTTGTCAGCACCTGGCACGATCAGATAACCTTCCTCGTAACGAACCGACTCCTTGACCACATCGCCGACATATAGCTCCGGTCCCGTCGGGTCCGACGTATAATTCAGGTTGACGAGCGTGCTTCCGAGATGTGCCATGGCGGCTGTGCCGATCGACAGCTCCTGCGTCGTGCCCAGCAGACAGCCTTTGCCTGCAACTTCCGCGGCAGCTGCCGCTTTCCGGGCAGAGGTCAGGCCGCCAATGAAAATCGGCGAAATATTGAAAATATCTACGCTGTCCTGCCGCAGCATCTCATGCTGCTGGCGGAAGCTCCACACATGCTCGCTCACGGGATAATCCGATTTCATGCGAACTTGCCGCAGCCCTTCGAAATCATTTTGCGGAGCCGGGCTCTCGACCATTTCAAAGTCATAAGCAGATAAGCGGCGTATCGCCTTAAGCGATGCCTTCCAGTCCAGCAAATGGCTGAAATCAAGCGATTTAATTTTCACCCGTGAGCCGAACTCGCGCTGGACCCCGTCCAGAAACGCCTCATCCGCATCAAGGTTTTTGCCGACATACAGCCGGAATACGTCAAACCCCTGTGCCAGCCGCTCGCGGACGACAGCGATATTTTCTTCAACCTCCTCCATAAACCGGTGTCGGAAGATCGGAAAGCATACTTTAATTTTGTCCTGAATAGCCCCGCCCATAAATTCAGACACCGACTTATTCAGTGCCTTCGCGCACAAATCATGCAGCGCGGCATCAATGCCATTGCGGATAAAATTGCCTTTCTCATAATAAAAGTTGGCTTCGGGAAAATGGCTTTTCAGCTCCATATTGATGCGCGACAGCTGGAAGGGATTTTGTCCGATCAGGATGCCCTTGAGCACTGTCGCCAGGTCATTCAAATCAATCGAATAATAAGGAAGATGGGAAAAGTCCGACATTTCGCCGATGCCCGTCAAGCCCTCATCGGTCATTAGCTCTACTATGACATGCTTGCTGACAAAGCCGGTAGAACGCGGCACGCCAACGACGGTTAAGCGCAGATCAGACAGCTTCATGAATCGAAACACTCCCTTTATTGTTAGGCTGTAGCCCTTCATGTAGGGCAAGCAATGCCAAGCCTTGCGTAAACGGCGTAATTTCATACGGGATTTGATTATAGGCTTCCGCATCCGCCTTCACAGGAGTACCTGACGAACCGCCTGTTACATAACCTTCTTCATCAATGCTTGCCACTACTGCATCAAGCGCCCGCTCCGCCACCTCGCGGTACTGCTCCGAAATAAGGCCGAGCCTGATCCCTTTCAGCAAGCCATAAGCAATGCCAGCGGTAGCGGACGTTTCCGTATACGTGTCCTTCCGGTTCAGCACCGTTCTCCACAGCCCTGAAGCCTCTTGCAGCTCGGCTAGCCTCTTTACTTGCGCATGGAGCGTTTCCAAAATCGCCTCCCGCTCCGCAAACTCGGACGGCAGCAGCTCCAAAATATCAACGATGCCCGCCGTCATCCACGCATTGCCTCGGCCCCAATGAACGCCGATCCACTTCCGCTGCTTATCGTTCCAGCCATGATAAAATAGCTTCTCTTCAGGGTCGAACAGCAGCTTGCAATGCAGAGCGAGCTGTCTTCCGGCTTCCAGCCTGAACCGCTCATCATGGAGGATTGCTCCCCGCTGCGCCATATAAAGCAAGCTCATAAACAGCGTATCGGCCCATACCTGATCCGACCAGTCATTGTCCAGCACTGTATGCTCCAGAGCTCCTGAATCGGTGCGCGGCCCGCTATTCAGCAAATAATCGTCAAATGTCTGAAAAAAACTCGCATATTGTCCCTCATCGTCCTGATCCCGCAAATGCAGCATCGTCAGCAGCAGCGAGTTGGAGTTTACGCAAACCTTCTCAAAATGCGCTTTGATTCGCCCATCAATCCAGCCTTTCAGCATCAGGTCATAGGGTGCATCTCCCGCTGCCTCTCCTGCCTTCACTACCCCATAGAAGGCAACCCCGATGCTCCAATCCCAGCGCCGCCAGCGTATGCCTCCGGGTTCATCCGAAAAGGTATGGCTCAGCGCCAGCGTCCGCTCAGCGGTTCGACTTAGCAGCAATTGCCGTTCTGATCTGTTTTGCTCCGCCATTTAACTTCCTCCTTTTTGATTAAAATCCATTTAATGCGCTTACATGAGGTGAAACGGCTGTCGCCGTCTTTTAGTGGCGCTGCGCGTTTCAGTCCGAGAAATATAGAGAAAGGATGAAAAATTCATATACTTTCCTATATTTCAAGGTGAAACAGCTGTCGCCGTCTTTTGGCGGCGCGGCGCGTTTCAGTCCGAGAAATATAGAGAGGAGATGGGAAAATCATATACTCCCTATATTTTTATAAAAGGAATTGCCCCTATACGGGCTGCAGCAAGCCCCATTCCCTCAGCATGCCTGCTACCTCTTCACATTCCTTGCTCGTTAATGTGCTGATAGGCGGGCGCACCGCTCTCGTTGCGATCAGCCCCAGCTGGTACATCGCTTCCTTGACTACGCTTACATTATTGCCATTTCGATGGCTTTCCCGCAGCTGCTCGAATGGAAGCACCTCGCGCCAAATTTCCATCGCTCGCTCATAGTTTCCTGCTTTCAGCGCCTCCAGCATCGCAAACGATCTTTGGGTATCCACATTGACCATTCCCGACGTAAAGCCCTTCGCCCCGGCCGCATAAAACGTCGGCGCCCACATTTCAGCCGTGCCGCATATCCACACGATGTCGTCCTCCACAGCTTGTACAGCGCGGCTAAAGGATGGCGGATGATTAATCGCATATTTGATGCCCACAACATTCGGTATGGCGGCAGCCTGTACAATCGCCTCATGCGTAATTTGCTCACTGCGTATATAAAGCACCATGGGCAGCGAGGTTGCGGCCGCGATTTGCTTATAATAATCGACTACGCCCTGCGCCAGCAAATAGGGATGAACCGGCTGATGCACCATAATGCCGTCAGCGCCGCATTTTTCCGCATGTAGGGCTAGCTCGGAAGCTGTATTCGCATCATAGCCCACCCCGGCAATGACCAAACTTTCGTGGTTAACGGTGTCTGTCACAAAACGCGTAACCTCCTTAGCCTCCTCCACGCTCAGCGCATAAAATTCGCCTGTGTTGCCGCAGGGATATATCGCTTGAATGCCTTGGTCAAGCAAATAGCGAATGTTGCCTTGCAGCGATGTCCAATCAATGCCGAGCTGTCCATCAAACGGTGTCACATTAATCGCATTGATGCCTCTTAGTTTAGCTTTAATGCCATCGTGCATCGTCTCAGCATCTCCCTTCTCTTCATCTTCTGTTGTTTGCTCCAGCGGTTTGCCTGCGGAATAAAGGCCAGCCATCGTTTCATTCCGCCCGCTGCCTAAGCTGTTGTTGCTAATGCTTGGTGTCTGTCCCGTCTACTCCCAGCATGCTAGCCCTTCGCTTTCGAGGCTGCCTTGCTTTCCTTCACAAACTCAATCGTCCGGCGAATATGCCCGATCATCAGCTTCTCGGCAAGATCAGCATCTTTCGCCACAATGGCCTGATAGATGGCATAATGCTCCTGAAAGCCCCGCTCTAGCTCATCCTCATGCGACAGCGCCTTTTTACGGAAGGAACGGTCAAAGGAATGAATCGCTTCAATCTGTTGAAAAATATAATTATTTTTCGCATAGGTTCGGATCAATTTGTGAAAATGGCCATTAAGCGCAATGAGCTGCTCTGTATTTTTCGCTTCGGTATAAATGCGCATTTGCTCCGTTGTTTCCGTTAGCACGCTGGCTTCCTCGTCCGTTATTTTGAGCGCCGCGAGCCTTGCGGCTACACCCTCCAGAGCCGATCGCGCCCAGTTGATTTCTTCAACCGAATTCATAATGTCGCTGGAGACGAACGTTCCCCGTCTGGCACTTGTCGTAACAAGCCCCTCCTGCTCCAGCCTTCGCAGCGCTTCCTTCAGCGGCGTTGTGCTGATGCCGAACTGCTTCGCCAGCTCTCGTTCCTTCAAATGATGGCCCGCCTTATATTGCTCGGACAAAATCGCTTCCTTCAGCTTCTCGTATATGACGTCGCGAATCGAGCGCGTCTGCAAAGCTATATCTTCCTCATGACCATGTATGCTCATCATTACCGCCCCCTAATTTTGCAGCAGGCCTCGCGCCTGTTTCTCAGGATTTAATAAATACGGTTTTGATAGAGGTGAAAAATTCTATCGCTGCCTGCCCTTGTTCCCGCGAATGCGAGCTTGACTGCTTCATGCCGCCGAACGGCGCTTGCAGCTCCACACCCGCACTCTCCGAATTGATTCGAATAAGGCCCGCATCCATGTCCTGAATAAAGGATAGCATATGAGCGATATTTTGCGTAAATATGGAAGCGCTTAAGCCAAATTCCGTATCATTTGCAATCGCTAACGCTTCCTCTATCGTATCAAATCGGAGGAGCGCCAGCACCGGGCCAAAAATTTCCTCACGCGCAATCGCCATACTCGCATCCACCTGATCAAAAATCGCTGGCTCAATGTAATAGCCTTCCTGATCAAGCCCTTCCGGCTTCCCGCCGCCATGCAGCAGCACCGCACCTTCCTCTACGCCTTGGCGAATATAAGAAGCGACATTATTATATTGCTGCTCGCTGGCGCAAGGCCCCATCCATGTATCGGACGCCAGCGCGCTGCCGACTTTAAGCTCCTCCGTTCGTGCCAGCAGCTTCGACACAAACGGCTCGAAAATATCATTTGCAATAATAACCCGGCTCGTAGCCGTGCATTTCTGACCGGTTGAGCGGAAGCCGCCGTTTACAGCCGCTTCTACCGCCTGATCGAGGTCAGCGTCAGCAGCGACGATTAGCGGGTTTTTGCCGCCCATCTCCAGCTGATATTTCGCTCCCCGGGCGAGCGCCGCCATGCCAATCCGTTTTCCCGTCTGGTTCGAGCCGGTGAACGTAATTCCTTGGATGAATGGATGCTCAGCCATCGCTTGACCAACGACGGAGCCTTTGCCCGTTACGAGATTGACCGTCCCGGCTGGAAAACCCGCTTCTGCCAAGCATTCCATCAATTTGACAGCGGTTACAGCAGTTTCCGTAGCTGGCTTTAGCACAACCGTATTGCCATAAATAAGGGCGGGAGCCATCTTCCAAAGTGGAATAGCTATTGGAAAGTTCCACGGCGTAATGACGCCAACGACGCCAAGCGGGACACGGGTTGTCAGCATAAGCGCTTCGCTGTCCGTTGACGGAATGACATCGCCTGTCTTGCGCATGCCTTCGCCAGCGTAATACCGCAATATCGCCACGCCTCTTGCCGTTTCGCCCTTCGCCTCAGGCAGAGTCTTGCCCATCTCGCGTGCCATCGTTTCAGCAACTTCATCGAGCCTTCGCTCAAGCGCCGCTGCTGCCTTAAACAAATATTCGCCTCTTGCCGGAGCCGCCAGCTTGCGCCATATGGGCTGTGCTTCTCGCGCGGCCAGCACTGCTGCATTCAAATCATCAGTGCCGGAGCTTTGCACCCAGCCGACAATTTCGCCTTTGGCAGAAGGATTCAAGCTCGCTTCTACTTCGCCCGACGAGGAAGATATCCACTCTCCCCCAATGTAATTGAAAGCGGTATGCGTAGACATGGTTACCAATCGCCTCACCTCTGCAACTTTATATTTGATATCTGATATATCAGATATTATATTGAATCTCTTTAATCGTCAACCCCTTTTACGAAAAAAACTCCCGCCAGCAAAATGGCAGGAGCTTTTTACGGCTATGCTCGAACAATTGCTATCCTTATTCAAATTCATGAATCCGATAGCCTGCACGCGTGGCGAGCGCTTGAAGCTTGCTAATCTCCTCGGTAGGAACGGTGATCAGCACGCAGCAGAATCCAAACCATCCCACACTGCTCGCCCTCCCTATTACAATCGGATGATACGTCTAAACCGCAAATTGCTGATAATGTCCTCGAAGTCTAGCTCAAACGCATTCGGATCGCGATAATAGACCGCTGCCGCTGGCAAATAACCGACAACTGGGCCTGTTCCGCCGCATACTAGACTGCCTCCATCTCCGCCCTTTGGAAAAAACTCCCCATCCTTCAGCGTCATTTCATATTGATAAGGATCACCCGAGAAGCAAATGCCGAAAGCATTCGGCTGCTCCAGATCATAAGGCCTGTTCTCATATTCGGTGAGCTCTTCAAAATGCCTGAGCTTCAGACCATAGTCAAAGCTGTCGCCCCAAGGATACAATGTCCGGCAGCCGCCACCGTAAAGAAATTCCCACTCATCCTCCGTGGGCAGGCTAAAGCCGGATTGCTCGATTTCCTCAGCGACGATATCCGCGTCCAGCTCATCGTTAAACAAATAAGCGGTAATGGCCTCTCCTTCGCGTACGAATCGAAAATTTTGGTGACGCTCATATTCAGAATAGGCGCTCAGCTTGAATTTTTCCAATTCCTCCTGAAAATCCTCGTCATCCGCCAAATCCTCGTCATCAAGCTCGATCTCGTACCAGCCTAGCGAATGCGTCTGGCATTCGACGAGCAAAGCGCCAATTTCCACCTCGCGGACCGGCGACATTTGATCACGAATAAAGGCATCCCGATCCTCAACCCCAAATTCATCGAGCGTCTCCTGAAAATCTTCAGCTGTTGCAGCATCCAAGCCCTGCTCCCAGCGATCCCAGCCCAGTGTTGCTTTATCTCCTGGCACAAAAACGAACTTATAGCCCTCATAATCATAGATTCCCGTTTCCGCCTTGCTGCCATAACGTTCGAACGTTTCCAATCCTTTATATTCAAAGCCTTTCGGAAGCTTTTCCAGCAGCATTTTCAAGACGATTTCCTTCTCCTGGCTCGGCAGTCCGTTCCAGACGGATCGATTTAATGTTTCCATTATGCGTCCACCTTTTCTATTAAGTTAACAATTTACAATTATGAGCTCCCAAAAAAGCGGTTATTTGTTGCAAAAACGGCTCCTGCCCCTCCTCATAGAAAACGGCAACCTCCAGCCTGTAAGCATAATTAAACCGAATATATCCGCCTAAAGGCTGCAAAAACAAAGTGCACGTATAGGCATTTTCAATCTGAAAATCCGGCTGGAAGCTTTCCTTGCACTCACGTGCCAGCTCCGGCAGCTCATATCCGGCCTTATCCGGGGCAAAATGAAAAAATTGATGCTTACGCGTTTGTGTCCATGGCTCAAAATAAGGCGGAGCTGCCGCTTCCTGAGCCAGCTTTTTGCTATAAATCTGATCCAGAAGCTCCGTATAATCGGCATGCTCATTCGCGCCCTCAGCATACAGCTCAATGATTTCCGAGTGCCGCGGCAGCCAGAGGATGCCCTTCACAACCGGATGCACCGCGAGAAAATCGCCATCAATGGTCGTGCCAATCGACACGCATTCGGCAATTTGCTGCTGCGTAATCGGACAGGCATCATCATGCTCCCAAAACTCCTCCTCGGCAAACGGCTCAAGCACGCCGGGATTGGGCACTTCAATATTAAACCAGCCTCGATAAGTGCCGGGCCCGTGAAGAGTCAAAAAGCTCACATACGCTTCAGGCAGTGTCAACTGTCGCTCCTGTTCCAACCGATGCAGCTTCGCTGCCGATATAGGTGAACCATTAGTCGATACGATATACATGGGCAGGTCTCCTTTTATAAAAGCGCTTCACACAGCTCATTTGCTTATTTACTTATTTACTTATTTACTTATTTACTTATTTACTTATTTACTTATTTGCTCATTGCTCATTTGCTCCCGCTCCTGCATGCGCTGCTCACCCTGTATTAATAGGCGGCTTGCAGCAGCTGCTCCATGAGCGGCTGGCACGTATCCTTCGTTTTGCGAGCTGCTGCTTTCAGCTTGTCAGTCCCGCCCCAGATCAAATAAATGAGATGCTCCACTTCATCATTTTGCAGCCCCGCCACCTGCTTCAGCAGCAGCGCCAAATTGGCTTCCTCTTCGAACGCTGGCTTGATTTTGAGCTTGAGCTCCTCCGTGCTATGCAGCATGCAAACAACGAGCGTTGCGATAGAATCAGCATTAACGCCATAGCGCGCCGCGAACTCGGCGGTAAATTTATTTTGCACCGATTGATGCTCCACATCAACCAGCTTCATATACTGCTCGACTAGCGAAAAATACCGGTGATCGGCTAGGCCCAGGCCGAAAACAGCATAGCTCCCCGGCATGCAGCTTTTCTCATCCTCCGCATCGCCGTACCATTCGAACTCCTCCATCGCCTCGCGCGCATATTGCTCCAGCTGCGGATGCAGCTCATCAAAGGCGAGTGCATTTGCAAAAAAACGATGTGTATCCGATTTGGCCAGCCCTTTCAGCGGCAAATATTGCTTTACGCTTGATTTAAGCTTGATCTTATAGCTTTTGGGAAAGCCTTGCTGCAGCAATCGAATGATGAACGACACCGCTCGTCCGTAGCTGTGCTGCTCCTCCTGCTTGATGACGATCGTAATCGTTGAAAATACGTCATTCGCCTTGCAATGTACAAACGCATCCCTATAGTCGCTATCTTCCTTCGGATAGGCGCCGCTGCCTTCTTCCAGCAGCTGTGCTGCTTTGTCGCTGCCGAGCTGTCGGGCACAATTGATAAAGCTAAGCCCCTTCGGCTTGCTGTAGCTTGGCTCGAAGCGGAGAATAGCGACAGCTGCATAAAGCAGGAGCGCGAGCTGTCCAGGCTGTACGGCCTCGCCAGAAGTAACGGGCTTCAATATATACTGCTTCCCCCCGTCCTCGCCCTCCTCAATCGTGAAATGCATCGGCAGAAATTGGTCTTCAACCCAGGCTTTCAGCATCATAATGATGTAGCTGCGATGTTCTTGGAGCGCGTCTTTACGGGTTTTATTGAGCTCTAAAATTTTCTCGAATTTGGCAATGATCCATTCGCCGTCCAGCTGTGGGAAAAGCTGCTCACTCAGCAGGTGCCGCACCAGAAAAAACGTATCCAGCGGCTTCGTCGGAAATTTGCCGGCATCCAGCTTTTGCGCTGCATAAGTTTGAATATGTCCCAGCAGTTCCTGCTTTTTCGCCTCATTCACGTATTGTACGAGCGTGAGCTCGAAGACGCTTTCCATAGCCCGGAACTTCCCGCAAAAAGTAAAGCGGTAATCCGTAACAGGTGAATTCGCCAGCAATGCCCAGCGTTCCCCAATTAATTCAACAAGCTGTGGCTTGACGAGCGTCTCGATCTGCTCTATCGTAAACAGCGCATGCGGATCAGGCTGCTCATCCTTTGCATCCGGCCAACCAAATCCCAGATCGTGATCTACAATTTGTATGGGCTCCGCCGTACAGTCCATTAACGCATAATCAGAGATGCCTACTTGCAGCTTCGTGCGTTTGACAGTATCCGCTGCATCCTGCTTCCCCAATTGATCGAACCACTGGTGAATCTCTCGTTTCATCTCATCTATTGCCGATCGTTGTGCCGCTTCCATCCCAACTGTTCACCTTCCACTTTCCATATTTAAAGTTAAAGCAATAAGCGTTATGTTTCCCATCCATTAAATACCCGATTTCATTAAACCTGAACAGCCCGCTTTGGAAAAAAATGAAAGGGCACCCGCAGCGGGTACCCGGCTTTTAAGCACAGCTATGATCATCTTCAGGTGCATGCTTCCAGCGTCAACTGCATACGAAGCTTGTCCTCTTATTTTATCCGCGGCAGATGCCGGGAACAATAAGTCTTATGGACGGTTTCTCCCCTAATTGCTGGTAAAGAAGCCCTCAGCTTAGCTGCACAGATTTCAAGTTTGAACAAGCTCGGTTTAATGATACAATAGGAGCGTAATTGACCAAGCTTAACCCCAACTCAAACCTACGAAGGAGTGACGTAAGTGGCTGTTCAGGCATATTTGAATTTTAATGGCAACTGTCGTGAAGCGGTATTGTTTTATGCAGAGGTTTTCGGAACAGACAAGCCTGAAATTATGACATTCGGGGATTCGCCGCCAAATCCGGAGTATGAGATGCCGGAAGCAGTAAAACCTTTGGTTATGCATACGCGGCTGAAAATAATGGGCAGCACAATTATGTTTTCTGATGTATTCCCAGATATGCCTTTCGTTGAAGGCACGAACATCAGCCTTTCCGTCGTCAGCAAGGACCTTGAAGAACTGCAGTCAGTCTTCAACAAGCTCAAAGAAGGCGGCACCGTCGAGATGGAGCTTGCGGAAACCTTCTGGTCCAAAGGGTATGGCAGCCTGAAGGATAAGTTCGGCATCCACTGGCAGATCAACCAATCCGACGAAGAATTTTAATCGCGCCTCATCCCTAAAGGCTTTGCATATAAATACCCGCCTGCCCTGTTTGGAATCCTCCAAGCAGCGGCAGGCGGGTATTTTTTCACTCAATACTATTAAGACTGAAAGGATCTTGTGCTTTCCAACGTTCGCATAAAAGCCTCTATATTGTCTTTAATGAACCCCGTATTATCAAATCCGGCATTGGCAGTGATGTCCTTGATATCATTGATGAACGCAGTCAAGCTGGCAGTAGAGGCCTTCTCGAATCTGTTCTCGCCGACAATGTCCCCGATCGGTTTGGCAGCTTCTTCTCTGTATGCCTTCACCCAATCCGTATTTGTCGATGCTTTCTTAGCAAAGGTTTGCAAGATGCTGTTCCAGTCTTTTCCGTTCACAATTGCATCTTGCAGCTTGTCCAGCGTATTCGGCTCGAATTTCTTCATCATGTAGTTCAAATCAATATAATCGTCTGGAGCCCCAATAGGCCTTTGCGGCGGGGTTTCGTAATGGAATTCATTCGTTTCAGGGTCTACCGTTCTTGTTTGAGAGATCGCGCCGATTTGACGAATCGTATTCATAAATTCCGCCGCTTCATCATCCTTCATATAGTTGTCCGCGATATACTTAGCTTGAGTAAGTCCCAATTCTAATAAGGCTGCTCTTTCCTCTTCTCCAGATACGTCTGTAATGATATTGGATTGAATGATGCCGTAAACAGCTTCCTTCACCTCCGCGGGCTGATCTTTAAGAACCCGGTTGAGCGAATCATTAATTTGAACAGTTCCAAAATATTTAGCCGAATGGTTCACAATATCGGATTGCGCCAACTGTCTGGCGGCCGGGCTGATCTCGATTGTATCGGTGTCATGCGAAAGCCCGGGTATCGTGCCTGTAACCAAGGCCGGTTTATCGGCCTGTTGTTTCGAATTGGTATATAAATTTAAATCGTACTGGGTCGAGCTGTAAATCTTCATCCTTAATGCACTCCTATCCCGCTGATTTATTTCAGTTATTCTCTTCTATTTATAGTATCGGAATATTCTTTCATATTTTTTATATTAATTCGCAAATAAAGAGGTTAGCAATAGGAGAACGCGGATTGAATTTGTTAAAATATGATCATATAAATGGAGTCAATATTGGGCGGTGAGCCAGACGTTTGATCCGTACTTGATTATTTATATTTCAGATCGAAAGGTTTTACCGAGCTGATCACCTAGAGCGAAATAATGACGAAAATTATAGATGAGGGGACTCCATTTTTCAGGATCGATATGATTACCTTCAATGATTATTTCTTTGTGTGCATGTACCTGCACAGCTTGCGATTCAATAATTGCAAAGTTAGGGGAATGATCCGGAATTCGAATGTTTTTTACTCTTGCTTCAATTTGTAGTGGACATTCCCTAATTCGAGTAGGCTTTACCAACATAGACGCAATAGGAGTTAATCCACTAATCGCATATTTGTCATTTTGATAGGCACATCCATATTTTTTCTTATTATCTGGAACGGGGTTTTTCCCTGTGTAAGGGGCTAGTTGTTCAACATTCTCCCAAAGAGAAGGACTCGGAATATTAATTACACACTCCGGAAGCTGTTCTAAATTTTCAAATGCTTTCCCCTCAAGACCTATTCCAAATACAATACAATCTCCCAATGCCCATGATGATGATATAGGGCTAATATTTACTGTTCCATCCTCATTCCATGTATTCAGCAAAATCACAGGAGTACCATAATAAAGAATTTTAGGTTTGATCGTTTCTATTTCGGGAATCTGTTTCGTAATATTCAAAGTATTTCTCCTCCTATTTCTATGTTCTCGCTAATTGTATAATATAAGTAGTTCAATTATCATCGAAGTATGGATTACAAAGTGGAGGTCAAAATGAAAGCAAATGCGAATGTGGCGATAATCGCTTCTCTTGTGAGTGAGAATTCTCGCGCAGCAATATTAACTGTCTTATTAGACGGAAGGTTTCATGCAGCAAGTGAGTTAGCATATATGGTAGGAATCCAACCTCAAACAGCAAGCTTCCATTTAGCAAAAATGGTCAATGCGAATGTGGTTGCCGTCGAAAAACAAGGGAGACATCGATACTATGGGATTCAAAACCAAGAGGTCGCCCAGGTTATGGAATCCTTATTATCAATCGCTCCACCAATTGAAATTAAGTCTTTCAAACAAGCTTCAGAAGATAAAGCGCTGCGTTACGCAAGGACATGTTATGATCATCTTGCGGGGAGTTTAGGCGTGCAATTAACAAATACATTGCTTAGAATGGATATTTTGCGTGAAAAAAAGGAAGGGTTTACGGTTACTGAGAATGGGAAGAAGTTCTTTACAAATTTTCAAATTGACTTTGAAAATGTTAAGAACAAACGCCGCTCATTTTCAAACAAATGTCTGGATTGGAGTGAAAGACGTCACCACCTTGCTGGAGCATTAGGAAATGCCCTTTTGGAGAGGCTTTTAGAGCTAAATTGGGTGCAGCGTCTTCCTAAAACACGAGCGATAAAAATAACTCCTGAGGGTAAAATAGGCTTTAAAGAAGTATTTTCAATGGATATCTGAGAACATTGGACAACCGCAGCAACAGCAGATGTTTTGCAAGAGCAAAAGACATCTGTGCGCATAAGCAAAAATACGATGACCGATATGGTGAACTCTTGGATTTTCAAGAAATATAAGCTCATAATGAATAGCAAATAGGCTGCAATCGCTTAAAGCGGCTGCAACCGATGTTTTTTTACTATTTTGGTCACGTTCCTATTGCTTACTTCAACGGGTGGAGCGTCAATAGACGTAATCAACACATACATCGAAAACCAAGGCATGAGCAACAAACCAATTAAGATTCCAAGGCTAAAAACCAGAATCAAAATCAAGCTGCACCGTCCATTCGTGGGGCTTATCAAATCATGCATGATTTCCAAATCACCAACGGGAAACGCCAAATGGCCGCTTAACGGGCATTCTTTGAAAACTAAGCCGTTGTTTTGGCAAAAACGATAAAAAACAGCACAAGCTCCAGAAGCACGATCGTCGGCGGCACGACAACGAGCAAGTTCACGCTGAACAAAGCAATTAAAAGCAGCAACAGCAGCGCAATATGCTTCACAGTCGGGCGCAAATGTTCAAAGCGGTAGCTGTATAACACGCACATAACCGACAGAAAGTAAATGAACACGGAGCCAAAAACAAATCCAAGCATAAAGCCATATTCCAGTTTGTCCAAAAACACCAGCTGGATTGAAGCAGCGATCATGCAAAGCGATAAATAGATAAATAAATGGCCGTAAATAATCGTCTGCCCCGCCGTTCGCTTCGTTTTATCCACGTTTTTCTCCATGTTCTCGAAATATTGCCACCAAATCGCAATGACGAGTATAAAGGAGAGCGCAACGAATGCAATAGAAGTAAAGCTCATATCTCCGGCATCCAAAATCGAAAGCAGGCTAACGACCGATTCACCGAGCAAAATTAGCGTAAACAGCGAAAAACGCTCCAGTAAATGCGGGGTATGGATTGGCGTGACAACGAGATGCTTGCGGCCAATTAACGGAACAATAATGTCCAAAATGATGCCCGCATACAAAATGGAGTAACGCAGCCACGAATCGAAAAACAAGGAACACGAAGATATCGCTATCCCCAGCCAAAAATAGGTACCGAAAAATCTTGCGGTTTGCAGCTTATGCAGCACCTCTGAACGCGCCGTCAGCAAATATTGCACGGTCGTTATAATCCGAAGCCCGATGTAACCAATAAAAAAGGGCACATAATACGCGTCAAAATCAACATTCAGGCTTGCCGTCATAATGAGGACGAAAAACATTTGCACTACGATAAATAATCGATGCTTCAATGTATCCTGACCAAAACGATTGTTGTACATCGTCTGTCCAACCCACGCCCACCAAATCGGCACAAAAATCAAAATGAATTTGGACAAATGCTCCCAAGTAATGCTGCTATGCTCCACATGAAGCAGCACATGAGTAGCCTTGGAAACGGCCGCTACAAACAATAAATCATAAAACAGCTCCAGCCACGTTACTTTTTTCTCTGGCATCATCGCTATGATGTGCTCCTCTCTTGGCATTCGTTCAATTACACTCTCTATCTCTACTTCGACTCAACTATTATAAGCATCCAGCCGCTCATTAGGCAATAAGCGAAATAAGGCCTGGAGCCAATGCCCCAGACCTTATTTCCTATCTATCGTTTTGAAAAAATAGAGCGGCTGGCAAGCGTATGATTCGCCTTTCCCAAGCTCGCCTGCTATAGCCTGCAGCGGAGCCTCTAGTCGTGGAAATTAAGCCCCGACGTCGTAGCCTTCACATAGCCACTACGAATGACGAAATCTCCGAAATGCTCGCCCTGCTCGCGCTCTTTCGCGAAGCGGTTAATAATAGGCGTCAATGTGCTGATGATTTCCGTTTCATCAATATTTTCCTTGTACATCTTGTTCAAACGGTCGCCGTTGAAGCTAGCTCCCAAATACATATTGTATTTGCCCGGCGATTTTCCGATAAATGAAATTTCACCCAGCGCTGGGCGGCCACAGCCGTTCGGGCAGCCTGTCATGCGAATAACGATGGACTCGTCACGCAGACCAGCTTCATCCATGACCACATCCAGCTTGTCGATCAAAGTCGGCAAATACCGTTCCGCTTCCGCCATCGCAAGGCCACAGGTAGGCAGCGCTACGCAGGAAATCGAGCTGCGGCGCAAAGCAGAATAATGCAGGCCATCCGTCAGCTTATATTGCTCGATCAGCTCCAATATTTTGCGTTTTTTCTGCGTTGTAATATTGGCAATAACGAGATTCTGGTTCGGCGAAAGGCGGAAGTCTCCGGTATGGATCTTCGCAATTTCACGGAGGCCCGTCATCAGCTTGTAGTCGCCTTCATCTTGAATCCGCCCGCTTTGAATGTACAGCGTCAGGTTCCATTTGCCGTTCGTGCCTTTAAGCCAGCCATAGCGGTCGCCATTGCTGTCGAAGTGGAATTCGCGCGGCGCTTCCAGCTTCCAGCCCATTCTTTTGTGCAGCTCGTCAACAAACCAGTCCAGACCGTGGCGGTCAATCGTGTATTTGAAACGGGCATTTTTACGAACGGAGCGATTCCCATAATCGCGTTGAATCATAACCGTCTTCTCGGCAACGTCAATCGTTTGCTCAGGCGTACAGAAGCCAATAACGCGGCCAAGCTGCGGGTAAGTCGCCGTATCGCCATGCGTCATGCCCATGCCGCCGCCAACGGTTACGTTGAAGCCGACGAGCTTGCCCTTTTCCAAGATCGCAATGTAGCCCAGATCCTGAGAATAAACATCTACATCGTTGGATGGCGGAACGGCCATCCCGATTTTGAATTTACGCGGCAAGTAAACCGGTCCATAGATCGGCTCCACTTCGCCAGCAGCTTCCGAGCTTTCTACCTTCTCGCCATCCAGCCAAATTTCATGATACGCAGGTGTGCGCGGCGCGAGGTGATTGTTGATGCGTCTCGCCCACTCATTCACCTGCTCATGAGCCTCAGACAAATGCGGGTTAGGATTGCTCATCACATTACGGTTAACATCGCCGCAGGCGGCAAGCGTCGTCATGAGCTTGTCATTGATCGTACGGATCGTCTTTTTCAAATTCCATTTCAGCACGCCGTGCATTTGGAAAGCCTGACGAGTCGTCAGACGCAGCGTTCCGTTGCCGTACTTATGGGCCAGTTCGTCCATTGCTAGCCATTGCTCGGATGTCGCTACACCACCAGGCACAACGACGCGGAGCATGAACTGGTAAGCAGCCTCCAGCTTCTGTTTCTCGCGCTCATTGCGCAGGTCCCGGTCATCCTGCATATAGCTGCCGTGGAATTTCATCAAGCGGTTGTCATCCTCCGGCAAGCTTCCTGTAACCGGATTGCGAAGCGTCTCAACGAGCGCTCCGCGCAAGTAATTGCTCTCTATTTTAATAACTTCAACGTCGCTCGGCGGGCCGCCGATCGGCTTTACGATTTGGTCATTTGCCATTGCTGCTTTCTCCTCTCGCACTCGCTTTAAGTCCGTTTAGTACACATCGCGCTGGTAGCGCTGCTGCTGCTGCATGTCGGCAAGATAAGCTTCCGCTTGCTCGCGGCTAATGCCGCCTTCCTGCTCAATAACTGTAATTAGCGCAGAATGTACATCATGTGCCATATGCTTCTCGTCGCCGCACACATATACATGGGCTCCGGCTTGCAGCCACTCATACAGCTCCTTGCTTTGCTCCAAAATACGGTGCTGTACGTACACCTTTTCTTCCGAGTCACGTGAGAATGCGACGTCCAGCTTCGTCAGAACGCCGTCCTTCAGCATGCGCTGCCAGTCCGTTTGATACAGGAAGTCCGTCACGAAATGGCGGTCACCGTAAAACAACCATGATTTTCCTTCTGCTCCCGTTTCCTCGCGCTCCTCCATGAATGCCCGGAACGGGGCTACGCCTGTGCCTGGACCGATCATAACAATCGGCGTTTCGGCGCTTGCCGGCAGCTTGAAATTCGGGTTGTTTTGAATATAGATCGGCACCGTATCACCTGGCTCCAAACGCTCTGACGTATGAATCGAGCATACGCCGTAACGCTCGCGCCCATTTGCTTCATAACGCACGGCGCGGATCGTCAAATGCACCTCGTCCGGGTTGGCCTGGAAGCTGCTCGCAATGGAATAAAGACGTGCTGGCAGCTTGCGCAAAATACCGACAAATGCAGCAGGCGACCAGTTCCAAGGCGCAAAATCCTGCACCAGATCAAGCAAATCGCGGCCGTTGATGTAATCCTTAAGCTCTTTCTCTTTGCCGGGCGCTGCAAGCTCTTGAAGCCCGCTATTTGCCGAAAGCTTCGCAGCCTGCTCCAGCAGCGGCTTCGTCAATACTGTAATTTCGTAATGCTTCAGAAGCGCTTCGCGCAGCGAGCCTTCTTCGCCTTTTTTGTTAAATGGAACCTTCTCATCCGCGCTCCAGCCCAAAGCCTGGATCAGCTCGTCTACAAGCTTCGGATGATTTTCAGGAAATAGGCCGAGGCAATCGCCCGGCTCATATTGCAGGCTCGATCCGTCAAGCGACAGCTCCAGATGACGCGTCTCGCGGTCTGAACCACGGCCGTTCAAGTTAATGTTCGCGAGCACTTCCGCATGGAACGGATTTGTACGCGAATATTCGGATTCAGTTGAGCCAACCAAAGCGGTTGTCGATACAGCTGCTGGCTGGGCAGTGGCCGATCCATTCAAACGCTCATTTAACGCAGCAGTAACCTGATTGAACCACTCTGCTGCCAGTTCATCATAATCGAGGTCGCAATCTATGCGCGGCGTCAGGCGCTTACCGCCCAATTCCTCAAGACGAACGTCGAAATCTTTACCCGTCTGGCAAAAGAATTCATACGAAGTATCCCCGAGCGAGAGAACGGAGAAATGCAATTCATCCAGCTGTGGCGCTCTTTTACTATATAAGAACTCATGGAAGGAGATTGCATTATCCGGCGGTTCGCCTTCTCCATGGGTACTTGCAATAATCAATAAATTTTCAACCTTCTTCAAGCCATTAGGCTTGAATTTGTTCATTGCGGACAATGTAACCTGGAAGCCGTTTGCCTCAAGCTTGCTTGCAAGCTTGCCAGACAGTCGCTGGCTGTTGCCCGTTTGTGATCCAAATAAAATCGTCACTTCTCGCGAGCCTGCTGGCTGAGCCAGTGCTGACAGCGCTTCCCCTTCTACAGCAAGTGCTGCGCTTAATTGCGGCTCTGCACTAATTGGTGCAAAAGCTGCTGTGCTCTGAACTGCGGACAAATATCCGCATAACCATATCTGCTGCGATTCCGTCAAAGTTGGCAGAAGGCGGTTAAGAAGCTCAACCTGCTCCTGATTAAAAGGACTGTTCGTCACCTGAAGTTGCAACAAAATCCACCTCTCATAAACATGAAATCATACTGTTTTAAAATATAGGAAAGGATATGATTTTCTCATCCTTTCTCTGATATTTCTCAGACTGAAACGCGCCGCGCCGCCAAAGGACGGCTTTCGGCCGTTTCACCTTATAAACTGCGTTTACACACTTTAGTCCATCATTTATATTCAAACTAACATATTAATTGCAATCGGGCAATCCACATGCAATCACCTAATTTTACCCAATTCTTCGTTTCGGAAGCAAAATAAGGCTAAATCCGAGTGAAATGGGGGTATTTCGCCCTGATTTAGCCTTATAAATTAAGAATTATGATGATTTCCATTAGAAAAAGTGATAGACGATTATGATGTTTTTTTGCAAGGTGAAACGGCTGTCGCCTTCCTTTGGCGGCGCGTTTCATTCCGAGCAATATAGAGAAAGGATCGCGCTAGAATATCCTTTCTCTATATTTCAAAAAAAACACGCTTCTGGTAGAAGCGTGGTTAGATGTCCTTAGCCGGGTACTCTTATGAAATCAGCCGCCGATATGAGACATTTCGATTTTCGCTGGCGACTGGGTGCGGGTAGCTCGTTCCTCCGAATAACGATCATCGCGATTCGTCCATATGCGGGCGATGGATTCGCGAATCGACTCATCCGTTCCGTCACCGCGCAGCAGCTCCATTAAATTATAGCCCTTCGAGGCGAACAGGCAGGTGTACAGCTTGCCTTCCGCGGAAATGCGTGCCCGTGTACAGGTGCTGCAAAAAGCGTCGCTTACGGAGGAAATGAAACCGATTTCCCCCGATCCATCCAGGTAGCGATAGCGTGAAGCAACCTCGCCTACATAATGGGCTTCCACCGGCTCAAGCGGCAGGTGCCCTTCCAGAAGCTGCAAAATCTGCTTGCTTGAAAAAACGTGATCCCACTTCCAGCCATTTGAATTGCCCACATCCATATATTCAATGAACCGAAGAATATGCCCCTTTTCGCGAAAATAAGCGGCCATCGGCCATATATCCTGATCATTGATGCCCTTCTGGACAACCATATTGACTTTGACTGGCATGCCTGCCGCAGAAGCCGCTTCAATGCCATCCAGCACGGCCTGCACGCCGCTGCGGTTTCCGTTCATTAGCCGGAACCGCTCGTCATTCAGCGAATCCAGACTGACCGTTACCCGCCGCATTCCAGCTTCCGCAAGTGCAGCAGCTGATTTGGGCAGCAGAACCCCGTTGGTCGTGAGCGCAATATCCTCAACGCCCGGGATGGCATTCAAGCGCTTGATCAGCGTTGGCAAATCTTTTCTAAGCAGCGGCTCTCCGCCGGTAATTCTAAGCTTCTTGACGCCGAGTGATACAAAAATCGTTACGAGCCGTTCTATCTCATCAAAGCTGAGCACCTTGTCCTCAGGCAAAAACGGATAGTCCTTGCCGAAAATTTCGGCCGGCATACAATAACGGCAGCGGAAATTACAACGGTCGGTAACAGATAAACGCAGGTCCCGCAGACCACGGTTCAATTGATCCTTTATTGAATGCTCCAAGCTCCTCACCTCAGATTATGCAAAAGAGAATGTTGTTAAATGATAGTCTCATACTTTACACTATGGTAAATAGCGAACAAGTTCCTTACATTATGAATAGAGGTCAAGTATTTGTCAATGTTCCTGACATCAACGAATGATGGAAAGCAAGGTGAACGAGGATGAACCTGGAAGCTATTGTGCTTGCCGGAGGAGAAAGCCGTCGCATGCAGCAGCGTAAAGAATTGCTCCTTATTAATGGCAAGCCTGTTATTCAAATCATAACCGAGCAGCTAAGTGTTCTAACAGACCGCATTTCTATCATTACGAATGAGCCTGAATTATATCCCTTCCTTGCTCCCTCTATTACGATTAAGCCTGATATCTTTCCAAGTCTGGGCCCGATTGCCGGTCTGCATGCCGGGATGAGCGATCAAGAACCGGACACGGTTTACGTTGTCGCAGCCTGTGACTACCCTCTGCTTACCGCGGAGCCTTTTATTGAAATGCTGGCGCTGCTTGGCAGCCATCCAGCCAAAGATGCTGTCGTCCCGATCATCGAGGAGCGAAGCCACCCTTTGTTTGCCGTCTTCCATGGACGTACACTGGGAAAATGGGCCGCCGCGCTGTACAGCCGCAATCTGAAGGTCATGGACGTACTCCACCAGCTGTCCGTCATTCCTTACAAGCCCGACAATCCGTCGATTGCCGGGCAGTTCATTAATATGAATACACCGGAGGATTATCAGGCCATTCTGTCAAGGTTAAACGGCTGACGCCATCCTTTGGTGGGTATCAATGCTTATAATTTCAAGAAATCGTTTCGCCTCAACGGCTAAACTGTGCTGTATTGGGCTTGATGCAGCTTGCTGTAAATGCCTCCTGCTGCAACCAGCTCTTGGTGCCTTCCTTGCTCGGCTATGCCGCTCTCGTCGACGACAATGATGCGATCCGCATTTTTGATCGTCGTCAGGCGGTGGGCAATGACTAGCGTCGTTCTGCCTACGGACAGGTCGGACAGCGATTTCTGAATCGCGACTTCCGTCTCCGTATCCAGTGCCGACGTCGCTTCGTCGAGGATGAGGATCGGCGGGTTTTTCAAAAACATTCGAGCAATCGACAGGCGCTGCTTCTGTCCGCCCGACAGTTTGACACCACGCTCTCCAATAATCGTATCCAGCCCTTCAGGCATTTTTTTGATCAAATCTTCAAGCGATGCCCGGCGCGCCGCCTCCCAAATTTCGTCCTCTGTTGCCTTCAAGTTTCCATAAGCAATATTTTCGCGAATAGAGCCCGAGAACAGGAACACATCCTGCTGCACGATTCCGATATTTTTGCGCAGCGATTCCAGCTTAATGTCCCGAATATCTTTGCCGTCTACGGTAATGCTGCCCGCAAGCACATCATAAAACCTTGGCAATAGACTGCAAATCGTCGTTTTCCCTGCGCCAGACGGCCCGACGAATGCCACAGTCTCTCCAGCGTTAATATCCAAATTGATTTTCTGCAAAATCATATTGTTCGTTTCATAACCAAAGCTCACGTCATGAAAACGGACATTACCAACGACTTTTTTGAGTTCCGTTGCATTGGTCCGATCCTCAATGTCAGGTTCTGTATCAATGATCTCCGTGTAGCGTCTAAAGCCTGCTATGCCTTTTGGATAGCTTTCGATAACCGCGTTGATTTTCTCAATCGGACGGAAGAAAATGTTCGAAAGCAAAATGAACGCCATAAATTCACCCATATCCAGCTTGCCCTGAATAAAGAAATAAGCGCCGCAAATCATCACAAAAATCGTAACGAGCCGCATCATCATATAGCTGACGGAAATGCTTTTCGCCATCGTTTTGTAAGCGAGCAGCTTCGTCAGGCGGAAGTTTTGGTTGTCTACGGAAAACAGCTTTTTCTCATGCTCTTCGTTCGCAAACGATTGAACGACGCGAATGCCGCCGACATTGTCTTCAATACGGGCGTTAAAGTTGCCGACATCGCCGAACAAGCGACGGTACGTTTTGCTCATTTTGCCGCCGAAGACGATAATCAGCCAAGCCATAACGGGAATAATGATGAAGGTTATAAGTGCAAGCTCGAGGTTAATGTAGGCCATAAGCGAGAAGGAGCCGATAAGCGTCATAACCGCAATAAATACATCCTCCGGCCCGTGATGCGCTACTTCGCCAATATCATTCAGGTCATTCGTAATGCGGCCAATCAAATGCCCCGTCTTATGATTGTCGAAGAAGCGGAAGCTGAGCTTCTGGATATGGTCGAACATTTTGCGCCGCATATCCGTCTCGATGTTAATGCCTAGCATATGACCCCAGTAAGTAACGACATAATTGAGTGCCGTATTGAGCGCATAAACGGCAAGCAGCCCCGCACAGGCAGCAACGATCAGCGTCCAGTTCTGGCTGGGAAGCAAATCGTTAATAAATTGACTGACCGCGAGCGGAAAAGCCAGCTCCAGCAATCCGGCAAGAATGGCGCAGCCGAAATCAAGAAAGAACAGCCCCTTATAGGGACGATAATACGAAAAAAATCGACGCAGCATTTCAAAATCACTCTCTCATCTCTAGATTAGGTTCACGAGAGTATCCCTGCTCATCCGAATCATCCCCACAAACCCATGCCCCAATTATAGCATGATTGCAGCGGACTGGCGTGTGATTTCATACTGTCAAACCGACATTATAAAAACAAGCCCCGCCGTCACGAACCCAGCGACGTTGGAGCTTTATAGCGAAGGATTTATTCACCTATAAAAAATACACCCAATAATGCAGCTGCGACTGCTCATCATGCGAGACAAAGCGCGGCCCGGCCTTCGTCTGCTCCAGCAGCGTATGCTGCTCCTCGAACACCGGAACCGACAGAAACTGCTCCTTGTTAAAATAAAACAACAGCTGTGTTCCATCGCTTGCCGCCGCCACCTTAAACAGCGTATACGGCTTCGGAAGCGTTTGCTGCTCGCCTGAACGATCCTCCATCCAAACTTTGATGCGGGAGCCCGCATAAGGCATCAACTCATCGATCAAGCGCTGCATCGCCATCATGAAGCTGCTCCTGTTTTAAGAGCCGCTTGCTCGCCGCAGTGCCTGCATTCCTCGGGACGCTTCAAATCCAGCTCCAGCCGGTAACCCTGAATCCACTCCCAAAATTCCGGAGGTGCCTGCTCTTCAATAAACAACAGCACCTCATCTTCCTTCTCCCAGTCGCTGTAGCCTTTCACTGCCGCATTGACGATCTCAAGCTCCCCCTCCTGCTTCTCTTCCAGAAACCAGGAGAATTTCTTGACAAACAGCTGTTGAAGCAGCGCTTCAATGGATTTAGTAAATGAGCTTCCCAGCTCCTGTTTGCGGATGAAGCATAAATCCAGCATAAATTCCGATTTCATCGTCAATCCCTCCCTGAGCATCTATCAAATGGAGCCTGACCTATAGCCTTTAAGATTTAACCATATCCCCCGTCAGTCTATTTCTTGTGCTGTGGTCGTTTTGAGCGTTTTGAGCATTTTGAGCGTTTTGAGCGTTTTGCTGAATGAGGCGCTCAGCATGACCAAGCTTCTCTTGATAGAACAGCCAAATGACGAGGATTAAACTCGCCAGTGCAACCTCAGACAGTGCCATGAAGCCGATCGCATAATGGCCGGTCCAGTTGTACAGCACAGACAGCAGCAGTGGCGGGAAAAATCCCCCCAGCCCGCCCATAGCGGATATTAAACCATTCGCAATGCCCGCCTGCTTAGTGAAATACAGCGGCACCAGCTTGAAAATCGTCCCGTTGCCTGTACCGGCACAAAGGGCAATGATAAGGCAGCCAACCGTATACATGCCGATGGATGGTGCGAAAGACAGCACGACCGCTGACAGCGTAAGCCCGCCAAACACGAACATCAAAATCATAAATGGATTGAAACGGTCTCCTAGCCAGCCACCAACAGGACGCATGATGGTCGCCAGTACGATGAAGCCAGCTGTGCGCAGTCCTGCATCCACCTTGCTCAGCTCAAAATGCGAGACGAGGAAGTTCGGCAAATAGACCGTGAAAGCGACGAAAGAGCCGAAGGTAATAAAATAAAACAAACAGAGCGCCCACAGTTTTTCATTACGGTATACCCCTTTGATCTGCTCCGACAAGGAAGCCATCACCTTCGACTCATTGCGATCTCCCAGCACAAAATTAATCACGATGAATATGGCCAGCAGCACCAGATACAGCAGCACTGTTTTGCTCCACCCCAGATAGTTAGCCACTACGGGAGCAGTAAAGGCCGTAATCGCCGTACCCAAATTTCCGATGCCATAAATGCCGTTCACAAAGCCATGCCGTTCCTTCGGGTAATATTTCGGCAGAGAAGTGACGCCAACCGAAAACACCGCGCCCCCGATGCCAAGGAAAATCCCGCCGATAATCAAATCGATAAAGCTGTCTGCAAGACTGACCCAATAGACAGGAGCAAGCAACAGGAGAAAACTAAACCCAAACAGCTTGCGTGCGCCATAGCGATTGGTCCAATAGCCGACCGGTATTCGAAGCACTGAGCCGAATAGCACTGGAATTGCTGTCACCCAGGCAAGCTGGCCTGATGTCAGCTGGATATCCTCCTTAATAAACGGAATAAGCGATGAAAGAATTACCCAAACCATAAACCCAAGAATCAGGCTTCCCGTCTGAATCGATAACTGCGTTTTATTTCCGTTCATCTGCGAACCTCCTTTTTATAAATCCATAGGGCCAGCGGGAAAAGCAGTACATTCAGCAAGGCAAAAACGAGAACGAGCTCATACTTTTCATGAAAATAATGATTAACGACATACTGCGTACAAACGATATTCAAAAAAAGCACCGCGCACAGCAGCAACACCCCTCTGTAGCTACGTTTCATACCGCTTCACCCCTGTCGCATAAATCGCTCCGCCTTCGATTTCAACCAATACCTCAGGCAGCGCTCTTCTCGGCGGTCCAGCTGTCGGCTTGCCCGATTGGGGGTCGAAAAAGCCATGATGGCAAGGGCAGACGAGCTGATCCTCTTCCCGACTCCAGAACACCGGGCATTTCAAGTGCGTACAGGCATTTTGGTAAGCCTTGTATTTATTGTCGCCCAGACGGATCAGCAGTGCAGATTCATGGTCGCCGGGGTAGTGGAATTCCACCGCCTCTCCTACTTTAAGCGCCTGCACATCGGCGATTTTTTTCTTCGGATGGCTGCTTTTTCCAAAGCCCATCAACTCCTTTGCGGCAAGTCCGCCCCACGGAAGCGTGGACACGGCGAACACACCGGCTGCGCCAACCATCGTTTTCAGAAAGCCTCTGCGGTCCAGCTGGCGTTCATTGTTTTTATGGATGTTATGCGTGTAATTATCCTCTTCAAAGGGCACTTTATTGTTTTTGCCTGCTTCATTGTCCATTGCATCCGAACCTCCTTCTACTAGCTAACGTTCCAAGCCGCATCATGATGCCAAAGCCGGTAAAGCCCAATCGTTTAAAATAGTTTCTGGACGCCCTGCAAAATGCCAGGAAGGCTGATCTTCACATTCGTCTCGCCTTCAAGCGGCTCGAACGGCTGGTGGCTGGAAACCCATTTGCCAAGTCTGTGGCGTTCCTGCTTCTCTGCCAGCTCTTCTTCTGTAATCCATTGCAGCGTATTGGTCGGACAGACGGAAGCGCACATCGGCGGAATGCCCTCCTTCGTCCGGTCGTAGCAGAGGTCACATTTATACATTAAATTTTGCTCTTCATCAAATTTAGGAATGCCATACGGGCAAGCGATCGTGCAGTTTTGGCAGCCGATGCATTTCTCGACAAGCGCGGACAGCACGGCGCCCTCCTCGGTAATTTGAATCGCTTGCGCCGGGCAGCTTCTCGCGCACGCCGGATTGACACAGTGCAGGCACATGAGCGGAATCGTCTGGCGATCCACCAGAGGGTTGACGTCATACACATAGTTGCGGTTGCGCTCGTCGTGTCCGCCGCATTGCGTACAAGCGGCGAGGCAACTGCGGCAGCCGATGCAGTTGTCCATTTCGATATACAGCAGCTTCTTCATTGTGACGCCTCCTTTGCAGCGTCAGGCAGCTTCGTGATTTGTGCGGCACAGACTTTAAATTCCGGCATACGCGACATCGGATCAAGCGCAGCAATCGTCAGCAAATTGACCGACTGCTCATAGCCATAGTGATAGGGCACGAATACGGTATCCTTACGAATCGCTTCAATCACCTTCACTTTATAAAAGCATTCGCCGCGGCGGGTGAACAGTCTGACAACCTCGTCATGGGCAATGCCATACTGCTGCGCCGTCTCGGGATGGACCTCGACGTACGGCTCTGGGCACATATCCCGCAAAAACGGAATCCGCCGTGTCTGATTGCCGGATAAATAATGATAGACGACCCGCCCTGTCGTCAGGCGGAGCGGATACTCCTCGCATGGCTCCTCCGCTGATGGGCGGTAAGGCAATGCGCAAATTTTTGCCCGGCCATCGGGGTGAAAATATTTGTGATCCTCAAACATATATGGCGTTCCGGTATCCGCTTCGTCCTTGCAGGGCCAGAATACGCCATCCTGACGATCGATTTTGTCCCAAGTGGCGCCGTAATAATCAGCATAGCCGCCCTTGGAAGCGAGACGAAACTCATCTGCAACCTGGCTTGCCGTCTGCAAATGGCGGAAATAGTCACCTCGTCCAAGCCGCTCTGCCAGCTCTACATGAATGAGCCAATCCGGCTTCGATTCGCCCAGCGGCTCCTGCGCCTTGTTGATTTTAATAATGCGGCCCTCTAAATTCGTCACCGTGCCTTCATCCTCTGACCATGTAACAGACGGCAGCACAACATCGGCAAATTCCGCTGATTCCGACAGGAAGAAGTCGGCGCACACCATGAAGTCCAGATCCTTCAATACCGAGCGCACATAATTGAGATGCGGTGCTGACACGGCGGGGTTCGAGCACAGAAGATACAAGCCGCGAATCGTCTTCTGCTCCATCAGCTCAAACATTTCAAAAGCCGATACACCCGGCAGCGGCATTTCCTCCGGCGTGATGCCCCACACCTCGCATACCTCCTGCACATGCTTAGGATTCGTCAGCTTGCGATAGCCCGGCAGCAGGTCGGACTTTTGCCCGTGCTCGCGTCCGCCTTGCCCGTTGCCTTGTCCCGTAAGCGTTGCAACACCCGATTTAGGCCGTCCAATTTTCCCGGTAACAAGGCACATATTCGTATAAGCCGATACATTATCCGCGCCTTTAACTTGCTGCTCTATGCCTCTGGCAAACATGACGATCGCATTCGGTGCCTTGCCGAAAATTTCCGCTGCCCGGATCAGCTTCTCCGGTGCCACCCCTGTAATTTCACTCGTATATTCAGGTGTGAAAATCTTCACAATTTCCTGCGTCTCTTCAAAGCCGCTCGTGTAATTAGCGATATATTCTTGATCGGCATGGCCGTTTTGAATGAGCAAATTCACCATGCAGTTGGCAAGCGCCAAATCCGTCCCCGGCCTTAAATCGAGATGGACATCCGCCCTTCTGGCAATTGGCGTTTCCCTTGGATCGACGACGATGAGATAGCCGCCGCGGTTTTGCACCTCCCAGACACGGAACATCGAGGTCGGATGGCATTCTGCCGTATTGCTGCCCGCGATGAACAAGCAATCCGTCTGATGGATATCCGTCCACGGCAGCGTTGAGCCGCGATCAATCCCAAAACTCCGAAGGAAGCCCGCTGCTGCACTTGCCATACAAAATCTTCCATTGTAATCGATGTATCTCGTTTGCAGCCCGACCCGGGCGAATTTACCCGTCAGATAACATTTTTCATTCGTCATCGAGACGCCGCTGAATACGGACAGCGTGTCCTTGCCATATTCGGCTTGCAGCTCCTTGAAGCGGCGGGCGATTAAATCATAGGCTTCGTCCCAGCTCGCTTCGCGGAAGCCTTCCTTCGTCCCTTTTTTCGAGGCATCGTCCCGAATGAGCGGCTTCAGCAGTCGGTCCTGATGGTTCGTCTGCTGATAGGCGGTCACGCCTTTCGGACACATTTTGCCGCGTGTGACGGGCCAGTCGTACCTTGGCTCCACGCCGATAATTGTATTTTTGTCGGTATCGACCCGCAAATTCATTCCGCACTGCATGCCGCAGTAGGAGCAGTGGGTTTTGACCAGCTTTTCCTTCGGATGATGCTTATTCGCAATATTTTGCTGAAACTTATCCTTTAGCATGCTGGTTGGCCTCCTTGACCTTGATTTCATGTGTCGGGATGCCTGTAAAGCGGGACATCCGGTATTTGCGCCTGCAAGGCAGACAAAGCTCTGCGAGATGGAAGCCTTCCTTCATCTCGAAGGAAATATCGTTTTGGGCCAGCACCTGAATGACATCGCTGGATTGCTCCGTCGATACGAAGCTGCTGCCGCATACTTTGCAGGCCTTCATTTGCTGTTCGCCGTAAGCTTCGCGATAATTTTTGGCGAGTACGCTCATTGGACGGAAAGGAATATGCGCAAGCTTGCCAAAAGGCAAATAAATGAGTGTCACAATAACCGACCATTGATGAATGAGCGACATAACCGGATGGCCCCAGCCATGCAGAAAAATGTTGCTGAACGTCAGCAGCAGCCCCGTAATGCTAATGAAGAGCAGCAAAAACAGCGGCAGAAAATCATAGGTAAACGTCTGTTCAGCCTTCGCCTGCATATCGTTAAGCCTGCGATACAGCGCCATGCACACCCCGGCAATAACCATAAAGGCGGTAATATTCAGCGCGTTGTAGAACAGAAAGGCAATCCAGCCGTCCGCCTTCACCTGCATCACATCAATACCGAAGGCGACGACGGTATACAGGCCATTTTCACCCATCGTAAAATACATCCAACCGAACACCAGCGGAAACGTAACGCAGCAGGATAAAATACATCCCCAGCCAAGCAGCACGTGCTGTGTCCAGCGGTAAACGCCACGCTTGAAGATGAAACGATAGGTTGCCAGATGCTCAACCGATGTCTGCGGAGTGCTTTTGCGAAACAGCAGCTTAAGCCCCTTCTTCATAATCAGCTTCGTCGGCGGACGCTCGGCCCAGGCAATAAAGCGGTAAAAAAAGCCACCAATAAACACGAACGTGCCCACCATATAACCATAAAGGGCAAGGTCGATATGGGTGAAAAATCGGGTGCCGACGTACACGAGAATCAGCAGCGCTACTACGGTCATGAAATACATTTTCGCAAATTTGGAAGCAAAGGCTCGATCCATGGCAAATTCTCCTTCTTCGATGTTTTCTGCCCTCATTAAATCATTCCGGCATGGTACATCGCTGTGATTGCCATCACAATAGCTCCTCTGTCACCTTTTGTTCAAAAAAAAAACAATTTCCCCCAGCTCTTCGCAGCGTTAAGGAAAATTGAATTCAAAGTGGCTGCCGATGGCAGGCCTTTTACGTTTGAGAGGCTGAGGCGGCATCATACAAGCTGATGATGCGCTCATATTCCTCAGGCGTGTTCACATTCGTCACACAGCTGAGCTGTTCATCCGTCTGTTCGAGCTGCTGCGTATCTATACCGTAATAGCAAATCCGATTCAAAAACGTCATCACTCGGTATTCTTTTATATCGAGCAGCTTCTCAATTTCACCAGCGCTTCGCTTATCATAGACGCCATGCAAAGGATGCAGCTTGCCAGCCGCAGATGGAATCGCCGCCGCGGAGCGACGCTCCCGCTTCACCTTCCACAGCTGCTCGGCCACCGCACTTGAAATAAGCGGCATGTCGCAGCCCACGACCCAGATGTCCGAATGCGTCGCTAAGGTTAAGGCGGCATGCATGCCGCTTAGCGGCCCTTTGCCTGGAATATAATCTGTAATGATGCGAATGCTGCTGCCTAAAATAGGCAAAAAGCTTCGCGGGTCATTCGTGACCAAAATAACTTCGGCGCAAAGCTGCTTCATCGTACGGATCTGCCGCTCGACAATGCTTTCGTTTACAAAAGGAAGCAGACCTTTATGGCGACCGCCCATTCTGCGGCTTTGCCCGCCGGCTAATATGGCTCCCGTCAGCATATATGTCCCTCCGTTCTGTAGTGGACAGCCTTTTCTGGCTACATTATAGAAGGTTTTATAAGGCGATACTGTTACAAATATCACTCTCTTAGGCTTTATTTACAATTTTTTTTGGCCAAAGTGTGATTTTAGTCACTCTGACGATGATGGACTTCTGTTACATTGGGAGTAAGTTATTTCAAGCGGATAGTCCCGCTTATACTAGCAGCGAAGGCGGTAATTGGGGATGAAACCAATGACAGTAGCGAGACCTTACACGCAAACCGTATACAATACCTTTTGTTTTTCAGAGACCAGCTTTGAGAAACTCAATGAAATTATGTATACCCACCATTTTCCGGTCGGCAGCCATATTTTCTGGGAGGGCGATGCCGACGACAAGCTCTATTACATAATGGAAGGCCGCGTTAAGCTGATCAAACACAATACCGACGGCAAGGAATTTGTCTTCTCGCAATATCAAACGGGTGATATTCTAGGGCAGTTCGATCCTTTCAAGCCTACTTGCCACAGCTCAAGCGCAAAGGCCGTGCTGGACTGCACCATCGGGGTGATTCAAAAAAGCGATTTGGAAATATTATTGTGGCAGCATGGCGATTTGGCGATTGAATTCATGAAATGGATGGGACTTATGCATCGCCTGACCCAGACCAAATTCCGCGACCTCGTCATTTATGGGAAGCAGGGAGCTTTAGCCTCGACGCTTATTCGGCTGGCGAACTCTTTCGGGAAGCAAACGGAGGATGGCGTGCTGATTTCTGAAAAAATAACGAATACCGAGCTTTCGGACTATATCGGCGCTGCTAGGGAAAGTGTCAATCGTATGCTCGGCGAGCTAAAAAAACAAGCGGTATTGTCATTCGATCACGGATATATCGTGCTGAAGGACATCGAGCATCTGAAGTCGATTTGCAATTGCGAGCAATGTCCGAAGGAGGTTTGCCGCATTTAATTAAGCCTTCCTGCAATGGATCAACCTGTAGGAAGGCTTTTTTCTGCACGATTTATCTGTTCTATTTATCTGTTCTATATTAAATGAAGCTATGCGCTCTGAAGAACGCGCGGGAACAAAATATTATTTTCCAAATGAATGTGCTGGAATAGATCGGTTTCTAGCTCCTCCAGCTTTTGAAAGGTTAACGTATACGTACGGCATGCCCCTTCCGGAAGCTCAAAATGATGCGTAACCTCACGTATTTCCTTGAGCAGATCACCTACCTGGCTGTGCTCGGACTCAAGCTCCGTTATCGCCGCCGTCAGCTTCTGGTGCAGCTCGGGGGATGGCTCCTGTTCATACTGGCGGATGAGTGGAAAGATTTGCTCCTCCTCGTCGAATAAATGCTGCTCCAGCTCCAGCTTCATTTCGTGGAATAATCTATGCAGCCGGGGCAGCACATCAGCCTGCTTATGCCCATGCACCCGCAATATTTTCGTCGTAAACTCGCTAAGCAGCGGAAGCTCCTGCTGGACATACGCATGATGTGTCTGAATCACATGCTCAATCAGCTCCGTAAAAGGTCTGCTGCTCCAGTCGATATCCTCTCCCTTATGCTTGCTGGCCTCGGCAAAATTTTCATTGAGCGCGCTTAAAAACAAAGCTGCATCCGTTCCCTGCTGCCGCAGCACCGTATGCAGCGAGCGATTGCCCCCGCAGCAAAAATCAATGTTATAGGCTCGAAACAGGTTGCTTGCCCCCGGATAACGCGTCACAATTTCACCAATTTTCTCTGTACCGTTAAATATGGTCATTTGTCGCACCTCCATAAAATAATGTTGCAGCTCGGCCTTTTATAATGATGAAGCCTTCAGCTGCTGTTAGTATAGCGCAGGCCAGCTGGCATGTTTGTGATGAGGATCACTGCTTGAAAAATAGCAGCAGCGCTTCAGCCGCTCGCCTTCCCTGCCCGATACAATCCGGCAGACCGACTCCCTCATAGCCGGAGCCGCAGAGCCATAAGCCGGGATGGCTAGCCGCAAGCCCCTCCCGCAGCCTCGCCAACTGCTCCAGATGGCCGACTGGATACTGCGGCATCGACCGTTCCCACCTGGTCAGCTCTGTAAAAAGCGGCTCAGCTTTAATGCCCATTATCGCCTGCAAATCTTGGCGGACAGCATCCAGCAGCTCGCGATCCGTAAGCTTCGCCCAGGCTTGCGCCCCTGCATGTCCGATATAAGCCCGCAATAAAACATGACCATTTGGTGCCGTATGCAGCCATTTCGACGACGTCCAGGTGCATGCGGTTATCAATCGTCCCTCGCTTCGCGGCACCACAAACCCGAAGCCGCTGAGCGGAAGCTTAATGTCCTGCGGCTTGAAGGCTAGCGCGATATTGGCAACCGATACATAGGGAATGCCGCGCAGCGCCTGTATTGATCCTTGTGTCTGAACTTGCATTCCTGCGCTTCCTTCCAGTAAAACAGCGGTCTCGTAAGCCGGCAGCGCCATGATAACACCATCCGCCTGCAGCTCCTCACCATGCTCAAGCCGAACACGATAGCGCTGCCCTTCCCTTCTCACTTCCTTGACCGCTTGTCCAGTTAGCCGGCGGATGGAGCAAAGCTGCTCGTCCAAACGCTCGATCAGGCTTCCAAGCCCGCCTTTAAACGTGAGAAATAGGCTGCGGCGGGCTATTTCCGGCAGCTCCTTCGGCATTTCACGCGCCTGCTTCTTGCTGGCAAGCATCCCCAAAATCAAGCTGCGATGCCGCTGCTCCAGCTGCCTAAATTGCGGAAAGGTCGCTTGCAGGCTGAGCGCTTTGGCATCTCCAAGCCCAGTCTTCATAAACGGAGTCACTTCCGTCGGAATGCCGAGCATCAGGCCCATAGGCATTTGATGCAGCCTGCCCTTATGCAAAATATAGTTTGCCTTCGCTTTCGGATTCGCCGCTACGAGCTCCGGCTCAAGACCAAGCTCCCTTGTCAAATCCAGTATGGGCTGCTTGCGCGCCATGAACGAATCCGGCCCCTGCTCGATGAGGAAGCCATCCCGGCGCAGCGTTTTTATTTTCCCGCCAAGGCTGCTGCTTTTTTCTATAAGGGTTATTTCTGCCGACATTTGCTGCCCATCCAGCAGCTTTCGCATGTAGAAGGCGGCGCTCAGACCTGTTATGCCGCCCCCAATGATGATGATTTGCTTAGGCGCTTCTCCCACTGCTGCCATCCCCCTTCCTCTGTCCAGATTTACGATACCATGCTGGAAACGCAGCAGATGTGATATGCGTCATACGAATGGAAATACATGCGGCGCCAGATTGAGGCTAGGGAAGGGACAGCGAGAGAGGCTTCCTAAACGATAGACTGGACTTGTGACTAGCGTCACATGACGACCAAATCGTCTGAGGTATAATAGAAAAAACGGAGGTGTACGGGAATGCAGCAGATGGAGCTTTTGCGCCAAATTTCTTTATTTCGCGATTTGACGCCAGATGAGCTGGCCCGGATATGGGCCATCGTCATTCCTCGGTCATATCGTAAGCGGACCGCTATATTTACGGAGGGCAGCCATAAAGAGGCCGTGTTTTTCGTCCAGAACGGGCTGATTAAAACCTATAAAACCGATGAAAATGGCAATGAGCATATTATGTCCTTCCTCAAAACAGGAGATATGTTTCCTCATACAGGCTTTTTCAACCAGCACCCGTACCCGGCAACGGCCGAGGCCATTATGGAGACGCAGCTGCTGGCCATTCCTATTCATGCGTTCGAGCAGCTCATGATGAATACGCCGGCGATTGCCATTAAGGTCATGCGCGTATTGAGCGGTAAAATTATGGAGCTGCAGGAAAAATTGCAGGAGCTAACAGGTCAAGATGTGCAGGACCGCGGCGTATCTTTCCTGCTCAAGCTTGCAGAAAATTATGGAACGGAGCACGGCGGCAGCGTCCTTGTCGAGGTGCCGATGACCAATCAGGAATTTGCCAATACGATTGGCACGACGAGGGAAACGGTCAATCGGCTCATTAATCAGCTGCGTAAGGAAGGGATTTTGGAGCCTCAGCGGAGCGGCTATCTGATTCATGACTATGAAGCATTAAAAACCTGGTCGCACAAGTGAAGGCGGTTAGCCTTGCACTTGCGCGGCCTTTCTTTTTCCCCAGAATAAGGCGATGCCCGTCACCATAATCAGGCTTGCGGCCCAGACGGCTTCCTGTACAAATCCAAGCGACCCGCGACCCGTCCAATCGAATAAGCCTTGTAAAAATAACGTCAGCTCGTTCAGCAGAAAACCAGCAATAAAGCCTATATAACCGATATGCAGCGTCCTCCCCGTATCACTCAGCCAGCCCTGCTGTAGAAAAAGCGCCAGGCACAGGCAGCTTACGAAACCGAGCAGCGTCAGATGCAAATAACCGATGACGATGCTGCGCGACTGATAAATAGCCTCCGCCAGCTGCGGCACGATAAGGCCCAGCTCAAGCGTTGCCTTGACTGCCGCGAGCAGCAGTGCAAGCACGAGCAAACGTGCCCCCCAGCCTGTGAATACGGCGGACAAGGCGAAGCGGGCTTTGAGCAGGACGGCGCAAAATAGCAAAATAGCCGCCCACTGAATGACGGCAGCAAGCGCTGCGGCGAGCTGGGCGGTCAGCCCTATTTTCAGCCAGAGCACCGATAGTAGAAATGCAGGCGGCATGGCCAGCACGTACATCCAGAACAGCAGCTTGACGATTTTCACAGAATAGGCGATTTGCCGCTGTTCCATCAGCCGCAGCAGCACCGCGAACAAGCCGAGCGTAAACCAGCCGTTATATTGAAAATGCAAATAAAAATAAATGGCTGCTTCATATAGCGGACTGCCCTTCCATCCATTGGCACTCAGCAGGGCAAGCCACCAAGGACCAAGCGAGGAAATGACGAGACATAGCAAACATCCCTTGACAAGCAGAAAGGAGAGCGGCTGACTCGTGCTTGGACGCGGGCCTATTCCTCGTTCCGGTTTTATTCCTTCTCTTGCCACTATCGCTAAGCGTCTCCATGCCCACCCGGCGAACCAGTAGGAAAGCAACATTTGCAGCGTCGAGAAGCTGATCGATACGGCGGCATAGCCTTGGATACAGAAGGCAAAAAACATTCCAGCTAGTGTTAGCTGTGTTGTCACCAGCATCACGCGAATTTTCTTTTCCTTGAAGACGCCCTCTGTCCTGCCGCTGGCTGAGTTAAAGAAGACAGCGAGAAACAATAAAAATAGCGCCATATGCCTGTAAAAACAAATAGCGGTCGATCCATCGCCGCGATCTCATCAATCAGCCGTTTGCCTTCAGCAAGTGTTAGCTGACGAGGATCTGCCTTGTACTGCGCCTCCGCTCGACAATGCAGGCATTTGAGCGCACAGGCGCGTGTCACCTCCCAAATGACGATAAATGGATTAACCTTATAATCGCGCTCCAGCTTGTATAAGGTCGTGCTCATGCTTCTCCCTCCTTTCCTTACCCAAATAGAAACTGTCCTTATTTTAGAAAACATTCTGGAGCGCAACTGTGCGTACCGTCACATTCGTGCCTGACACCTTGCTTTATTGTTGAGGTATACGTTTACGCCTTAGGCATCTACTGGATTGAAAGGAAGGATGACCATGCTGAATGTGAAGCATATGATGATTGTGATCGCTATTTTAGGGGCAATCGCTGTTTTCTGCGCATATATCCCTGCGGAGGAAAAGGATGAGGCCGCTATTGCGGAAGCGGCAGAAACGTTGAATCAGCCGCCTATAGCACCGTTTATTCACCGGGAGGGAAACACGGTAAAGATTGAAATGACTGCCCAGGTAACCGATGTAGAAATTTCCAAAGGTGTCTTTTATAATGCGTGGACGTTCAATGGCACGGTACCCGGACCTGTGCTATATGTGAACGAAGGAGAAACGATTGATTTTACGCTGAAAAATATGGATCCGAACGTGCCCCATTCGATGGATTTTCACGCCGTTCATGCTGCGCCAAGCAAAAAATTCATCGATGTGATGCCGAATGAAGAAGGTCAATTTAGTTATAAAGCGCAGTCGCCAGGCGTGTTTATGTATCATTGCGGGACAAGTCCGGCCCTCGCCCATATCGCCAACGGCATGTACGGCATGATTATTGTAGCGCCTGCAAATGGTTATCCTAGCGATGCAGACATTGATCGGGAATACACGATTGTGCAAAGCGAGTGGTATACGGAGCATGACTATCAAGCTTTTTTAAATGATGAGCCTATCTATGTCGTGTTTAATGGCAATGATTTTGGACTTAAAGAACAGCCTTTCCTTGCCAAAGTCGGAGATAAGGTGCGGTTTTATGTCAATAACGCCGGTCCGAACGAGGTCAGCTCATTTCATATTGTAGGCACCCTGCTGGACCGGGTTTATATCGACGGCAATCCGCGAAATGTGCTGTACGGCCTGCAAACCTATTTGCTTCCGGCAAGCGGTGGTGCTGTTGTCGAGGTGACTGTAACTGAGGAAGGTGACTATCCGATTGTGACTCATCAGTTTAATGATGCCGCTAAGGGAGCTACCGCAATTTTACGCGTAACAAAAGATGGCAAGGATACGCATGAGCCGGCGATGAAGCATTAGCGCAGAAGCGCCATTTTCTGCTTCATGCCCTCTCTCGCTCGATTGACCATATTTGCAATTTCACGGCGAGTCGGCTGCTCCAGATGTATGCCCACAACGACCGTAGCAGTTACGCCTAAGACGCTTGCTGCCAGCATCGCCAGTTCCGCTGCCAGTTCTCCTTCCCGGTGTCCTGGCAGTGTAATGGTTTCGCATTTGGGTGCAGCTAAATGCGCGCCCCATGCTGTCCAATATGCGGTAGCTGACGCTCCAATATGGGCCGTTCCCCCGGTGATGAGAAAGACTAAATCGCTGCCCATTGGCAGCACCCGAATGTCTACCTCCTGTTCAAGCTCATGCTCCATTTGATGCTCCATATTCCCCTCCCGTTGGGCCGTGTTCAATCAGCGCGGCCTTTTCTTTCGTTATAAAGCGAGTCTACAGCAAACCAGGCAGGATGGCTGTGACAGCCGTCACCCGCAGCGTCTCCTGCTCGCATACCCTTTCCTATATTTCAAGGTGAAACGGCTATCGCCCTCCTTTGGCGGCGCAGTCGACCCGCACAATGTGATTCCCATCACAAAGCCGCTCCCCGCTTTCGATTATGCTTTAGACATAGCCAAAACCAATCTTTTCGAGGAGGAATGTTTTATGCAAGCTTTCACTGCAACTGTCAACGCTACGGAATATCCGCCGCAATTAAAGCACAAAGTTATTTTTCAAACGTTTCAGGAGCTTAAGCCTTCCGAAGCGATGCTGCTCATTAATGATCATGATCCCGTGCCGCTCCGCTTCCAATTCGAATCGATGTACAAGGATCAGTTTGATTGGGAATATATCGAGCAGGGCCCTGAGCTTTTTCGCGTCAAAATCGGAAAGCTCGCGCTGTAGCAGCACAAGCTCCGTAAAATAGCTTCGATAAGGAGGCAGGCACATGGCCGAAGTCACCATCGTCAATGAAAAAACGATTAAAATTGCGGTCCAATTGGAGGATGCGCTGACCATGATCCGCGATGCCCAGACCCATATTACGGAATATGCGTTTGACATCGTCACCATGGTGGAAAAAATGCCGCAGTTCAACTATACGTATTTTTGCTTTTATGCTTACGACAGCGCCACGCTTTTCGAGCGGATGCTGAATACGGATCCCAAGCAATACACCTCCTTTTCACTCGATGCTCCGGATTCCTTTTTCTATGCTTTATATGGAGGAATGACGGGACTGTACGAGGAAGCGAGGCTGTACCTATAATTTCACCTTTAAATACTGGAGGAGGAGAGCAGCCATGTCAGCTAAGCAAACCCGAATCGTAGAGCTTGATGTCAGACCTTATTTGCGCCAAAAGCTGGAGCCCTTCCAGCTTATTATGGATCAGGTGAAGGAGCTGGAAACTCATGATGTGCTTGTGCTCCATGCGACCTTCAAGCCTACCCCGCTGCTTGGCTTAATGAAGGTAAAGGGCTACGCCAATAAAGTTCAGCAGGTAGGCCCTGAGCATTGGAGCGTCACTTTCGTCAACAAGAAAAATAAAAGCTTTCTGCAGGCATGGTATGCTGAGCCCGATGCGGCGGTGAAGGAGGCTGTAAGGGAAGAACCAACACATACAGAAGTGGCAGCCTCCCTCGTTTCCTCAGCGCATTCTGGCAAAAAAATCTTACGGCTGGACAACCGCGGACTGGAGCCGCCTCAGCCGATGATCCGCACGCTAAACGCGCTGGAGAAGCTGGGCATCGGCGATGAAGTCATCATTCATAATGATAGAGTTCCCGTCTTCCTCATTGAGGAACTGAACTCGCTTGGATATGCCTTCACAATTGAAGAGCAGGAAGACGGCAGCGCACAAGTGTTCATTCAAAAAAGCTAGGAGGCCTCAGCTTATGTTGCGTCTCCCCTTTCTCTTTATCGCAACAGGCATCGCCGGATCAACCTTGTTCCATCTCATCTCCCTTTTGTCGCTTGCCGACTGGATAGGAGATCCTGTTCGCGGACCCACAGGGTGGTTCAACATCCATCTCATCATCCTTGGATGGGCAACGATGATTGCGATGGGCGCTGTCTATCAGCTCATTCATGTTATTTTACAATCAAAAATATTTAGCGAACGGCTCGCTTATGTCCATTACGGCTGCTTCACCGCCGGGGTATGCGGACTGCTTTATGGCTTCATTAAAGGCGAGGTTGCCTGGATTGCCGGGTTTGCCGTACTCGCTCTAATTGGTCTGCTGCTGTTCGCCTTTAATGTCATCTATACCCTATGGCGCTCCGCGCAGTGGAATGCCATCACACTAAGCACCGCTTGCGCTGTATTATATTTGGCGCTCACAGGGCTATCCGGCATGGGGATGGGGCTGAACTTCGCCCTCAATGCCTGGAGCGGGCTGCATGAGCGCATGTTCGGTGCCCATATTTGGCTCGGCACCTTAGGGTGGTTCGGGCTGCTAATTACCGGCTTCAGCTATAAAATGCTGCCGATGTTTTATTTGGCGCACAGCTTTCCCGCCCGCCTGTCGTATGTCACGCTCGGCTTATGGAATGCTGGCGTGCTGATGGGCGCAGCCTCCTTCCTGTTTGACTGGGGCTTCTGGACAAAATGGACCGCGCTGCTCCTTCTCGTGCTTGCGCTGCTTGCCTACAATGCTCATCTTACGCAAATTCGCAAGCATCGGCATAAGCGCCATCCGGGCGCAGGCATCGTATGGTCGGTGAACAGCTGCCGCGCTATTGCGTTGTTTGCCATCGGTGCGCTGATCTATACGGCGTTTTGTCCGCAGGCGATTGGCTCAGCTGAGCTGGCAACAGCTGCGGGCTGGATTTATTTAGGCGGCTGGGCCAGTTTTATGATTTTATGCTACTTGTCCAAGATCGTCCCCTTCCTATGGTGGACGCAAAAATACGGCCCGCAGGTCGGCAAACCCGGCATACCTACAATGGCCGCTTTGCTGGGTGATAATGGCGTCAATCTTGGGCTTACCGGCATCGCTTTTTCCCTGCTGCTGCTGTTTGCGGGGCTGCTGTTTGGCCTGCCGTTTCTAACGCTTGTAGGCGGTCTTGGCTTTTCCTTATTTTCACTCGGTTACATTTCACTAATCGCCTCGGTTTTTACACGGTAATGAACGGTACTTTGGAGAGGAGAGGAGCAGGATGGAAAAACGATCAGAAGAAAGTTTAGGCGAACAATTAGAAGAGCGTACGAAAGAGCAAGTATGGGAATTGCTGCGCAAGGTGCATGATCCCGAGCTTGGCGTCAATATTGTCGATCTCGGCCTCGTATACAGCCTGAATTGGAAGGATGAGCATATTACAGTGGAAATGACGCTGACGACGCCAGGCTGCCCGATGCACGATATGATTGCTGGCGGCGTTCGGCATGTGCTTCTGGGTGAGCTGGGCTTTAACTCCGTTGAGGTTAATGTGGTCTGGGAGCCTGCATGGCAGCCTGCCATGATGTCGGAGGAGGCGAAAGAATATTTGGGCTATTGCTAGTCCAAAATAAATAGGCAAGCTGCAGATGTATATCATCGCGGCTTGCCTATTCGTGCTGCTATCTACTCCTCGTGGCACCCCGAGCTTATCACGGGGCGTTCCCAATGCTACCCGGGTACTCCGGCTTTTATCTACCTTTCCCCACTTATACGCTTATGTCGGTTCCTTCAGAACGAATGCTCCCTTGCCGCGCTCCTCCTGTATCCAAGCAGCCATATCCGCGATGTCCTGCACAGCAAATACCGGAAGCCCTTCAAAACTCACTGGATACCATGATACAACCGCGACGACCTGCTTTAATTGCTTAACGAGCGCCTCATCCTCCACCTCGCGGATCAAGACGATCTTCGGATAGCGCTCTTGTTTAAACCCCTCGACAATGACCCAGTCCATGTCGCCAAACTGCTGAAGCAGCTCCTTCAGCGGCGTCGGCCGCTGCTCCATAATCGCCGTGCGATGCGGCGAGGTGATGGCGATTTTATGCGCACCCGCCTCGCGATGCTGCCATGTATCGGTGCCCGGATGATCAATGTCAAAATCATGTCCGTCATGCTTAACCGTACCAACGCGGCAGCCGGCTTCGGCGAGCTGCTTGATAAGCGCCGCGGTCAGCGTCGTTTTCCCGGTATTTTTAAAGCCAACAATTTGAATAATGGAAGTTTGCAATGGTCCCTCTCCTTCTTTTTCTCACGCTGCTGTGATCCCTATCACTTCACGACTACCATATGTTGTATTACTATTAACTCCTAAAACTAAATGTAGTTATTCCAGTAGGAAGGAGAATGTAATGCTGACCTTCTACCCCCGGTTCATCCGCACCTTTACAGATTTGCCCGGGCATCTCTCCCTGCTGATTCACGCCTGGAACGGCTGTAATATGCGCTGCTACGGCTGCCATAATGATGCAGAATTAATCGCGCAGAAGCCGGTTCCGCATTTGCTGTTAACCCCAGAGCAGACGCTTGAGCGGCTGAGCGGCAGCGACGGGCTGTTCGACGCCGTGCTGTTCAGCGGGGGCGAATTTTTAATCAGCAGCGCGGCTGAGCTGGAAAGCTTCCTGCGGCGTGTGCGTCTTATTTTCAAAGGGAAAATCATTGTGATGACGAATGGCACGTTCCCTGGCAAACTGAAGCGTTTGCTGGAGCTGGCACTGATCGACGGCGTTCATATCGATATGAAGCTGCCCTTTCACCTGCTGGACCCTGCGAAGGATGCCGAGGTGTTCGAGGCGATTATCGGCACTCAGCCTTCCGCCCGCTTCTGTCAGGACATCCTCGACTCCGTCGATCTCGTCATTCGCCACAACAGCAGGCTGAGCCAAGTAAGGACGGTTCGTTACCCGCTGCTGAGCGAGGAGTTTTTCATCCAGATTGCCTCCTATATTGAGCAGCTGAAAGACAAGTATGACAGTATTGTACCTTATTCCCTGAATCCCTACCATCCACCGCAAAAATAGAACGGAGGCCGATGATGTTTAGCCAATCTACCGATATTATCCGTACGTTTACTTCCGGGTCCGAGACGAAGCAAGCCGACTACTTGAAAAGAGAAAACAGCAACTTTGTCTACTCGCTGCCGCTGCTGCGCCATAATTTGAACAATTTTGCCGAGGAGGAATATTTGCTGGAGCATATTTTGCCCTTCGCGCTCACCGAGCTTTATGCGGACGGCGTTGTTTATATCCATGACAAGCAGCTAAGCCCCTATTGCCTAAGCGTAGGCTGCAAGGATATTGCGGCGAACGGCATTCCTACCTTAGCGAAAAATATGATGTCCTCTCAGCCAACGAAAAAGCTCGACACGCTGCTGCGCCATTTCAGCAACCTCGTCGTCCTGATGTCGCAGCAGGTATCCGGCGCCGTCATGCTCTCGCAGATGACGACGGTGTCCGCCTCTTATCTCTATTACGAGGAGACGGTCAGAGACCATATCTTCACCGCAGAGGAGCTTCAGCAGCTATTCCAAAGCTTAATCTGGGAAATGAACATGCCTCTGCGCGGTGGCTCGCAATCCGCCTTTACCAATATTACGCTGGAATTTGGCAAGCCTTCTGACGAAATCAAAGATGATTTTGTCGTTATAGGAGGTTCACTGCTGGACATGCGCTACAAGGAAATTCCATCCGCCTACTTTGACCGGATTAACGAGGCTGTTATTGCGGTGATGAAGCAAGGCACAGGCAATGGCATCCCGTTCACCTTTCCGCTTTTGACAGTACCGATTGATGATGATTTTGACTACAGCAACCCATTGTTTCTAGAGCTGCTGGATGGCATGTACCAATGGGGCGGTGTTTATTTTGAAAACTTCCGCAGCAAGCCGTTTGAGAGCGAGCATTATCGCCGCCTGAATCCGTACATTAAGCCGCGTGATCCCGAGGTCAGCCGCAGCTTGTGCTGCCGACTGCAAATAGACTTAACGGTATTGTCACGTCTCGGCAGCGGGATTTTTGGCAGCTCCACTGGCTCTACCGGTGCCGTACAAGTTCTTAATTTAAACATGAACCGCGTCCTCATGGAATACGGCGGACATGAAGATACGCTGCTCGCGAAAATCAAGGAGCTGTTGAACATTATGCAGGAAGGCCATATGGCCAAGCGAAAGTGGATTGAGCAAAACAAAGAGCTGTATCCGACCTTTTTCGCCTTAAACCGTGATTTGTCCAATTATTTTAATGTGTTTGCCGTTACTGGCATGCATGAGGGGCTGATCAATACCGGCTATGAGGGCGGGATGAACAATGAGGCAGGCAAGCAGCTCGCCCACCGTATCATGCAGTTCATGACAGAGACGATCAATGCATTTATCGTCCGCGATCAGGTTGCCTGCGGCATCGAATATGCACCGGGTGAAAATGCCGCGATCAAGCTGGCCCGTCATGATGTTAAATGGGCGAAAAACCATGACCGCAGTATTTTTGTACAGGGTACAGGGGATAACGTTTATTTAACCTCCGGCTGCATGCTGCCGTTCAGCGAAGATGATTTTCTTCGCCAGGTGGAGAACAGCGCTGAATTTCAGGCTTATGCGACCTCTGGCAGCATTTTGCATCATTTCCTTGAAACGAAGCTCGCTCCGGAGAGGCTTGCCGATTATTTAAGGAAAATTTTCGAGAAGCCAATTCAATATATTACGCTCACGCCGACTCTGACAAGCTGTCTTACTTGCAGCCAGCAAATCGTCGCTGAAGATGGAAAAAACATTCAAGCCTGCCCTGTATGCGGCAGCGACGATATCGCCACCTTCAGCCGTGTCATTGGTTATGTTAAAATGATTGCCCGCAAAAAGCTCGAGGTAGATGAAAAGGGCTACTATACGGGAGAATATAATTTTTGGAGCAATGCGCGGCGTTTTGACTGGAATACACGCAAACGTATGAAGGAGGACGCTGTTGACAGCGTTCGCACTGCTGCTGCTGTCTCAGCAGCAGACTCCTGATTTTAAAGCCAGGACAGCGGGGGGGGG
>NZ_JBCNGR010000012.1:0-97346 GCF_050481745.1 Paenibacillus algorifonticola
GTGAACACAATGATGCTTTTTTTATTGCGATCGGGAATTTCCGAACATTAGGCAGTGAGCCATCAGAGGATTAAAAGTTTTTGTTATGGAATGTGAATTATTTATGATAGCTCGTCGATTTTGGGTAATGAGTCTTGATGTTGAATTCGTAAATGAATTTAAGTTGGCAATTTTACAGCCCTACTGCTTAAATCGGGAGAGCCTACAAGACTCTAGTTCGCATCTTGATTCTCGATTGATTATTTCAGTTGCAGCTAGACGCGCAATTAGCGGAGCCAGAGTAATGGCAGAATGCATCACCGTCACATAAAGTCCCTTCATCTGATTATGAAAGCCTACAATCGGATAGCCATCCTCTGGCATTGGTCTCAACCCAACTTTGATGCTTTCCAGCTCCAATTGCTCCCCACCCTTCAGGCTGCGACGCAGCGTCTCGAAGGCACGTTTGCCCACGGCCTCGGGTCCATTTTCCTCCGAATCATCGATATAATCTTCCGCAGCTAGCAATGAATGATCGGTTAGCTGACGCGCTTCAAACTGCGCATTCGAGATTAATGTGTGTATTAGTCTACTCGAGGTCTTCATTCGGATCAGAATGGAAGGTGACGGCGTTACTGGTATAGGGCAACCTAACGAATTGCAAAGTTCGGATACGCCTGTACCCGCGGCTAATACCACAACATCCGACTCCATAAATCCCTTTGATGTATGTACGCCTATTAAGCGTGAATTTTCTTGCTGCAGTTGTGTAACGTTGGTATCAAACTGTACCTTTGCTCCGTATTCCTGTGCTTTTCTTAACAATAGTTCCGTTAATCCGATCGGATCTATCGCTCCTTCTTCATTGGCAAACATCGCATCGTTCGGATACTCCTTCAGATTCGGTTCCAATGCCTCAATTTGCTCTCGGTTTAATTTTTGAAGGTAGATTTGCTCATTAAGGCTCGAATCGCCCCACGTTAATGCTCCGTGCCATTGAATTTGTAATTCGGATAGCTCTTGCTGCAGTGCAAGGTATTCTTCTGAAGCACTGTCATACAAATGTCTGTACTGGGGAGCTACCCTATGTGTTGTATGTATCCAGGCAAATGATTTTTCTGTAACTTCATGGGCTGCGTTAGGGTGTCGTTCAATAACGGTTACATCCTGATTTCGTTTTGCTAGTTGATAGGCCATACAGGCTCCGACAATTCCTGCTCCTATAATTACTACTTTTTGTTTTTCCAGCAGTGACGCCCCCTTTTTCATCCTATTTTAACATAAGCATTGTATCTCAGTTAATAGAGTAGACATAAAGAAACGAGAGAATCATTCGGCAAAACAGTACGTATGTTCGCAATCGGCTTTATCATCGGCTTTCAGAGTTCGTACAGTAGTATAAGGATTCAGGGTGGGAACTGATTATACTTGAAAAGGCGAACGATAGCATGTGTTTTTCAGTTAATTGTAAGGGAAATTTGGAACGATAGAAGCTTGCTCATGTCATATTTTACTTTGAAAGCGGTGTATTTAGTGTATTTCAGGCATTCACCTACGACAACATGTTAAGTTTAATTACATATACTATTGATAAATCGGGTTTAGTGCTTTATTATGTTATAAAACATGACTCAAACTTGAAAGAGGGCAATTCAATGACAACTATACTTATTCGCAACGCAACGATAATGACGATGAATGAACGAGGCGATATTTTAACGGGTGATTTGCTCATTCGCGGCAAGCGTATTGCTCAGATTGGCGGGGAGATCGCGGCGGATGGAGTAGATCGGATCATTGAGGCTGATGGCAAAGTTGTGCTGCCGGGCTTCGTACAAACACATATACATCTATGCCAGACGTTGTTTCGCGGGCGTGCAGATGATCTGGCTTTAATTGAATGGCTGCGTGAGCGGATTTGGCCGCTAGAGGCAGCTCACAGCTCCGATTCGGTTTATTATTCCGCGATGCTGGGCATTGGCGAGTTGATCCGCAGCGGGACGACGACGATTTTGGATATGGAGACGGTGCATCATACCGAGTCTGCTTTTCAGGCGATATTAGAGAGCGGCATTCGTGCCATTTCCGGCAAGGTGATGATGGACCATGGCACGGAGGTGCCGCTGGCGCTTCAGGAAAATACACAGCAATCGCTTCAGCAAAGCGTGGATTTGCTCGAGAAATGGAATGGCGCTGGCGACGGCCGAATCCAATATGCTTTTTGCCCGAGGTTCGTAGTGTCTTGTACAGAGGAGCTGCTCATTGGGGTACGCGATTTATCCGAGCAATATAAGGTCAAGGTGCATACCCATGCTTCCGAAAATACGGGAGAAATTGCGATTGTAGAAGCGGAACGCGGCAAGCGCAACGTCGTTTATTTGGATCATATCGGGCTGGCAAGGCCGAATTTGATTTTGGCCCACAGCATTTGGCTTGATGAGGAAGAGAAGCGGATTATTAAGGAGAGAGGCGTTAAGGTTACCCATTGCCCTGGCTCCAACATGAAGCTGGCATCCGGCATTGCGGAAATTCCCGAGCTGCTGCGCGAAGGCATCGATATTGGCATCGGAGCAGATGGCGCGGCATGCAACAACAATTTGGATATGTATCAGGAAATGCGGCTGACCGCTTTTATTCAGAAGGTGAAGCATGGCCCAACGGTCATGGATGCGCGCACCGTGCTGCGGATGGCTACGATGGGTGGCGCGAAGGTGCTTGGCATGGAAGATGACATTGGCAGCCTGGAGGAAGGCAAGCTGGCAGATTTGCAAATGCTTGATTTGGAAGATTTCCATGTGTATCCGTCCTACGATGCAGACTGGTTCTCGCGTGTGGTTTATGCGGCAACCCGCGGCGACGTGGATACCGTCATCATTGACGGACAAATCGTCATGGATAAACGCATAATGAAGACGATTGACAAGCCGCTAGTGCTGCGGGAAGCCGACCGTTCGCTTCGGGGACTGCTGGCCAGGCTGTAGCATTTAGGCTGTAGGCCAGCACTTCATTTCATCATAACGTTTAAAAAAGAGGCGGTGGCTGCTTGTGGATATGCACGAAGTGCTAGATTCAATTGTGAAGCTTGAGCAGCCGGCCGCGCTTGCAACGATTATACGAGTAGAGGGCCATGCTTACCGCAAGGAAGGGGCAGCTATGCTGCTGAGGCTGGATAGAACGAAGACGGGCAGTATCAGCCCAGGCTGTCTGGAGGCAGATCTACAGGAGCGGGTTAGCCGCGTGTGCTCTGCCGAAGCTTTTGAAATCATTATCTATAATATGCAGCCGGAAGAGGACATCATGTGGGGCGATACGATCGGGTGTGGCGGCATTATCCATGTGCTGCTGGAGCCTGTAACGACAGCGCTCCGAAATCAGCTGCTTCATGCAAGAGAGAGACTTCGGGCAGGAGAGTCGGTTGTTTTGGATCGAAGCTGGTCGAAGGCTGGCAATGGCATAGGTATCGTTTATAGATTGGGGCCTGCCTCAGCGGCAAGGGAATCTCGCAATAGCTGGCAAGCTGATGCGGCTTTGGAAGGAGAGGCGGGGACGTTTTTCACGAAGCTGGAGCCGCGTCCACGGACGATTGTGTTTGGCGCAGGACCGGATGCAGAGGCGCTTTGCACGATGCTTCCAGGCTGCGGATTTGATGTGGTTGTGGCGGATTGGCGTACGCAGATAAGCCCGGAAAATGAGGATAATAGCTGGTTTAGCGTGGCGAGAGTAATTGGAAAGCCTGATGAGCTAGCTTCCAAGCTGCAATTTAATAGAAATGACTTTTTCATCATATGCAGCCATCAGCTCCACTACGATTATCAAATGATTCAGCTGGCACTGGAAGCAAGACCTATATATATCGGCGTTATGGGCTCGCGTAAGCGGATCAAGCAGTTGTTTGGCGAGGGGGTGCTTCCTAAAAATGTTTATGCACCGATTGGACTGTCGATAGAGGCGGAGAGTCCATACGAAATTGCTTTAAGCATCGCTTCCGAGCTCATACAAGTACGGGCAGCGCATCGTTCGAAAAGTAGGGAGGCGACTGGCGATGAAGGTGTCAGGCATTTATTTGGCGGCTGGCCTCAGCAGCCGGATGAAACGGCCGAAGCTGCGGCTCCCTTTATCGCCGGGAGCTATGCTTGGCAGCCAGGCGCTTCTTGCTCTATTAAATAGCGCCATTAAAAGCTGGATCGTCGTTCACCGCAGCAACGATGAATTGGAATGGCTGGACGCTCCTGAGCTGGAGCGGGCTTGCCGCACAGGACAGCTGCACAAGCAAGATAGCCCACTTTCGGCGCAGGGGATGTCCCGCTCGCTGCGCAGTGGTCTTGAAGCGCTGCTTGCTCTATATCCACATACGGATGCCGTCCTTATTGCGTTAGCTGACCAGCCTTTTGTGACGGCAAGGATGGCAGAGCGCCTGGTTGAGGCGCTGGAGCACAATTCCACGCTTGATTATGCGGCATACAGCGACGGATCGGCAACGATGCCTCCGGCGTTGCTGCGAGCAACGATGTTTTCCGCTCTGGAGGAGCTGGAGGGTGACCAAGGAGCAAGACGCCTGTTTGCCACAGGCAAGTATAAAGGGGCAGTACTAGATTTAAACGGCGAACAAGATTTTGCGCTTCATGATATAGATGATGAGGACAGCTTGCAGGCTGCTATTGGTGTTTGGAACAGGAGGGAGAGCGATGGCCATGAATAAACAAACGAAGCCGGAGTCTCCCATCGTATGGCAGCCGCGTAATGCGGCGGAGGCTTGCACGCTTAAACAGCAGCTTGGCGAGGACGGTGTTTTCGTTGCTGGCGGTACGCTGCTTCGTACGTGGTGGGAAGCGGGAACTGCCCGTATGCCTGGCCATTTGATCGATGTTAGCGGTATTTCCAGTATGCATAAGCCGATTGCGCTTGCTTTCAGCAGTGACGATCGGCAAATTTGTCAGATCGGAGCAGTGGCGCTGCTGTCAGAGGTCCGAAATGACTCTCATATAAGCACTTATTATTCGCTGCTGGCAACTGCGATGAAAAATATCGCTGCTCCATCGATTCGGAACCTGGCTACGCTAGGCGGCAATGTGCTGTCCCGCGTAGGCGATGCACTACCAGCACTGCTCGTATATGAGGCCATGCTCCTCTGGCACGATGGGCAAGGAGCGTTTGAGCAGCCGCTTGCTGAATGGCTGTTGGAAGCGCAGGCCAATCACGCATGGAAAAATCGTCTGCTGCTCGCTATTATATTGCCGCCAGTTGATCTAGCGGAACAGGAGGGAAACAGCAGGCTGGACGTCTATCACAAGGTTGGCCGCCGCGAAGTATTCACGCCATCGATAGCGACTGTTGCGATAAGCGCCGTTGTAAGTGCCGAGCGGCATATCGTTGATGTACGCCTTGCGGTAGGGGGCGGGCAGACGATGCCAAGGCGGCTTGAACTTACAGAGCTGCTGCTTAAGGGCAGCAAGCTTGACCATTCGCTGCTCCAGTCTTGTTATACGTCAGTCTTGGAACATTTTCATCCGGCAGGCGACGTGTTCGCTTCGGTAAGCTATCGTCAGAAAACCGCTGCCAATCTGATTGTGTCAGAGCTGTGGAAAGCGATGCAGCTCAAATCATAAATAAATAAATAAATAAGCAAGCATAGTGTTCATAGGGGAGAGGTGATAGCGATGCTGTTGAACCGTGAGTCAAGTGGAAAGCGGTGGCGAATCCGGCCGGATGGACTGGGGAAAGCAACAGGCCGCCTTGCGTATTTGACGGATATGTCGGCAGCAGGCATGCTCTATGGCCGAGTTCTGCGCAGTCCCCATCCTCATGCCCTTATCCTCAGAATTTGTACCGAGAAGGCTTTGCAGTTCGAAGGTGTTCATGCCGTGCTGACCCATCTCGATGTGCCCGGTTTGAATCGCTATGGCATTGCCCATCAGGATCAGCCTGTCTTTTGTGAAAATAAAGTTCGTTATGTCGGTGACGCGGTGGCAGCTGTAGCTGCAGAGACGGCTGAACTAGCCGAATATGCTCTTTCTCTTATTGAGGTCGATTATGAGCTGCTGCCGATTGTTGACGATGCCGAGCAGGCGCTTTTGCAGGATGCGCCGCTGCTTCATCCGCAGGGCAATGTGCTTCACCGCAGCCAGTTTAATAGAGGACAGCCAGGCAGCGGGTTCGCCGCCTGCACGCACATTGTAGAGGATACTTATTTCACGCCGAGACAGATGCACACCTATATGGAAACCGAAGGCGGCTTGTTCGTGCCCGAGGAGGATGGGCGGTTGACGGTATATTCGCCTACTCAGCATGGATTTATGGATCGTTTGCAATTGTCGCGGATTGCCGCGATGAAGCAGGAGCGAATTCGCATCGTCTCAAGCCCGATTGGCGGCTCCTTCGGCGGCAAGGATGAATTGAATGTGCAGCCTTATGGCGCGCTGCTGGCGCTAAAAACAAACCGCCCCGTCAAGCTACATCATTCCAGATGGGAATCGGTCCGCGCCGGTCTGAAGCGACATCCGATGAAAATTTCGATGAAAACCGGTACAGACGCCAGTGGCCGCCTGCTTGCCCATCAAGTGCGGATTATCGCCGACACGGGCGCATACGCTACGCTGGGAGCGGAGGTGCTTAACTTTGCCGTTGAGCATGTGCTTGGACCATACCGCTATGAGCATGTGGAAGTAGATGGTTATTCCGTCTATACGAACAACGGAATGTCCGGTGAATTCCGTGGCTTTGGCGGAAATCAGGCGATTTTTGCATTGGAAGGGCAGCTTGACCGGCTGGCAGAAAAGCTTGGCATGGACCCTTGGGAGCTGCGGCGGATCAATATGCGTATGCCTGACGATCCAGGCCCGTTCGGCCAGCCGATCGTCGTAACCGAAGGTGCCATGCAGGTGTGGAATGCAGCTGAAGCGAGCGGCTTGTGGCAGGAAAGAGGGATGCCGGATGGGGCTGAGGAGCGCGAGCCGTGGATAAAGGTGGGCATTGGTTCAGCCTTTACCATGCACGGCGGCGGGCTTGGTGTAGGTATTCCTGATCCGGCAGGCGGCAGGCTCTCGCTGGCGGCCGATGGCCGAATTGAAGCCGTATTCGGCTACGAGGAATTTGGGCAAGGCTTGCTTGCTACGCTGGAGCTGATGCTGATTGAGCAGTTCGGCTTGGCTGAAACCGATATCCGAATGATTATCGGGGATACCGATCTTGTGCCCGACAGCGGCTCTACAACAGCTTCAAGAGCAACGAGCATGATGTGGAAGACGCTGCAAAATCTGAAAGCGCCGTTTACATCGCAAATGCTGGAGCGGGCGGCGAAGCTGCTGGGAAAAACAGCCGACATGCTCGTTATGGGAGCAGGAGGCATTTATGAGGCAGAAGGCCATTCCATGCTGCTGACGTATAAGGAACTGGCGGAGGCGGAAGGGGAGCTGATCAGCTGTTCGACTGCCTTTCAGTTCCCTACATCAGATACCCCGCGAACAGGAGCTCATTTCCTATATACGTATGCGGCCGTTGTTGTGAAGGTAGAGATCAATCAACTGACAGGACGGGTGAAGGTGCTTGACCAGTACCATGCGGTAGCGGCTGGGCCTGTCATGAATCCCCAAGGCTTTCTTGGGCAAATCGAAGGTGGCAGCAGCATGGCGCTTGGTTTTGCGGTAACGGAAGATGCGGTCATGCAGCAGGGGCAATATATGACGAAAAATTTAGATACTTATCTAGTGCCAACGATTGCGGAGCATCGTGGTACGGTCACCGTTGAGCCGATTGAGCATTTGCCGCAAGGAGATAGCTACGGTCCGCGCGGCATTGGCGAAGTAGGCTCGGTTACGCTGGCTCCGGCTATTGCAGCTGCCATTCATCAGGCGGTAGGTATCCGCGTGACGAAGCTGCCAATTGAGCCAGAGCTGCTACAAACTGCCTTTGCTTTTGCTGGAGAGGCGGTGGGCGAAAGATGAGCAAGCATGAAATGATGGGAGTGACGCAGGGCGCTGAGCAGTCGGAGCTGGCCTGCACCATTAATGGCGAAGAAATGAAGCTTGAAGTTGCAGGCTCCAAACGGCTGCTGAATATGCTGCGCGACGACTTGGCCCTTACAGGGACGAAGCGGTCTTGTGAAATTGGCCGCTGCGGCGCCTGCATGGTACTGGTGGATGGGAAGCCAATTAACGCTTGCTTGACGATGGCCTACCAATGCGCGGGCAAACAGATTACGACAATTGAAGGTATAGGGGCGGCTGATGGTGGAATTGACCCTGTGCAGCGCGCTTTTCTCGAAGAGGGAGGCTTTCAGTGCGGTTATTGCACGCCTGGCATGATTATTTCGGTCAAGGCGCTGCTGGATCGAAATGCTGATCCGAGTGAGGATGAAATTGAAGAAGCACTATCCGGCAATATTTGCCGCTGCACTGGCTACGGAGGGATTAAACGGGCTGTAGGGCGGGCGATAGAGTGGAGGAGGAACGCGCCATGAAATTGGACTTATTAAATACGATGAGCCGTGAGGCATTTACGGAAGCGCTTGGTGCTATTTTTGAACATTCGCCTTGGGTGGCGGAGCTGGCATGGGAGAATAAACCCTTCCGCTCAGTGGAGCAGCTGCATGAGAGCATGGTAAACGCGGCTTATACGGCGGGAGAGGAGCGTGTGCTGCTGCTTATTCGCAAGCATCCCGATCTGGCAACTCGAATCAGCATTGGCGAATATTCCACAAAGGAGCAGCAGGGGGCGGGACTAAGCCGATTGACGCCTGAGGAATTTGATCAGTTTGCTGCGTTGAACCGCCAGTATACGGAGAAGTTTGGTTTTCCATTTATTTTAGCTGTTCGTGGCAAAAGCAAAGCAGACATCAAGGAAGCGATGGCGGCGAGAATCGGCAACAGCCTTCAGGAAGAGCTGGTGGAGTCAAAATGGCAAATCGCCCGCATCACCTTTTTGCGCCTGAACGATTTAATAGAAGAATGAGACTAAAAAAGCATACCAAAATTGATATAGAGCAAAGGGAGAGGGTAAACATGCTGAAACTTGGCAGCGGACGTACACTTTATTATGGCAAAGGGGATGTATTGACTTATCGGACCTATGCAGCGCCACTGGCGGTAAAGTCCATCCCGGAATCGGCTTTTACCGGCGATACGAACGTTATTTTTGCCCATAATATTACATTTGCCGTAAGCGGCGAGACGCTGCTGTCCTCCTTCACTAAAGGTGACAATACGCAGGTCGTGGCGACAGATTCGATGAAAAATTTTATTTTGCGGCAAACGGCCGACTTTGAGGGGAGCACGACAGAAGGGCTGCTTGCGTTCATCAGCAAGCAATTTCTTAGCCGCTATCCGCATATAGAGGCTATCGAGCTGAGTGCGGACCGCATCCCGTTCCATACGCTTGAAGTGGCAGACGGCAGCGATGGGCTGGTCGATAGCCCGCTTGTGTACCGCCGTTCCCATAATGATCATGCGAGTGCTTCGTTGAAGCTTGTCCGCGACGGCGAAGAGGGCGCTCCGGTTATAGTCGAGCATGAGTGCGCTATTACTGATTTGCAGCTGATTAAAGTAAGCGGCAGCTCTTTCTATGGATTTGTCCGTGATGAATATACGACACTGCCGGAAAGCTATGACCGGCCGCTCTTTATTTTTCTAAACATTTATTGGAGCTATGCAGACGTTGAACATGCGGTAGATACGGCCTCAAGGCAATACGTTGCAGCTGAGCATATCCGGGATATTACCCATAATGTGTTCCACGAATATAAAACGCCATCGATTCAATATTTAATTTATCAAGTCGGCTTGCGTATTTTGACCCGTTTCCCGCAATTGGCGGAGGTGCGGTTTGAATCGAATAACCGGACATGGGAAACGGTGGTTGACCATACGGAGGAGGATGCAGCCGCTGTCTACACCGAGCCGCGTCCGCCATTCGGCTTCCAAGGCTTCACGCTTACCCGCGACGATTTGGAAAACGAGGAAGCTTCGTCATGAGCGGCAAAATAACGACGCATGTGCTCGACATTTCTACGGGGAGGGCTGCGGCAGGGATGGAGCTGGAGCTGTGGCAGTTGAGCGAGGAGACTGGGGAACGGCGGCTGCTTCAGGCTGCTTCCACGAATGCGGATGGACGGCTCGATGCGCCCATGCTTGCTGGTGAGGGTATGCAGCCGGGCGTCTATGAGCTTGTGTTTGATGCCGGAAGCTTTTTGTCACGCGATAATGGCGCTGCGAGGGAGGCGTCTATTGAATTTATTTTTCAGCAAATACCGATTCGCTTTCGCGTTAAGGATGCGCAGGCGCATTATCATATTCCGCTGCTGGTTGCGCCGGGGGGTTATAGCACTTATCGAGGTACTTAGAAGAGCAGAATGAACAGGCGGGCTTATGTGATTGTAAAAAGGGGTGATGCGCATGGATTCCTACTATGATTGTATCGTGATGAATGGTTTTGTTGTGCTGTCTGACCAAGTGAAAAAGCTGGATATTGGCATTCGCGATGGCCGCATTGCCGCCTTGGAGCCGTCTCTAGCAGGTGCCGAGGCTGGCTCTATAATCGATGCGGAGGGGCAGTATGTGCTGCCCGGCATGGTCGATATTCATGTGCATTTCAATGAGCCGAATTTGGGGCATTGGGAAGGGTTTGTGAGCGGCTCTGCCGCATTAGCTGCTGGAGGAGCAACCTGTTACGCTGATATGCCGCTCAATGGCAATCCGCCGACTGTAACGACCGAGGCGCTTTCGCTGAAAGCGGGCCAAGCAGAAGGGCATTCGGCTGTTGATTATACGTTCTGGGGCGGACTCGTCCCGGGGAAGCTGGATGAGCTTGCCTCTATGTTCGAAGCCGGCGTCGTCGGTTTTAAAGCGTTTATGTCCAATCCCGGCGGCGAAGGGGAAGGGCGATTTCGCGAGGTTGATGACTGGACGCTATATGAGGGGATGAAAAAAATCGCCGCGCTCGGCGGATTTATCGCCCTTCATGCCGAGAGCGACGCCATTACGTCCCAGCTGGCTGATGCAGCCCTGGCAGCTGGCCGCCTTGATGCTGAGGCATTCGCAGCCTCGCGTCCGATTATTGCCGAGCTGGAGGCGGTGAACAAGGCGCTGTTGTTTGCGGAGCAGACAGGCTGCAAAGTGCATTTTGTCCATATAAGCAGCTATGACGCGGTGGAGCTGATTGATCGGGCGAAGCGGCGCGGCTTGCTGGTGACGGTGGAAACCTGTCCGCATTATTTGCTGCTGACGCGAAAGGAGATGGCGGAGCTTGGAGCAGTTGCGAAATGCGCGCCTCCACTGCGAAGCGAGGAGCAGCGCGAGGGATTGTGGCGAATGATTGGCGAAGGCAAGCTCGATGTCATCGCTTCCGATCATTCGCCATGTCCGACTTCGATGAAGGTGGATGCTTCCAAAACGTTTTTCGAGGCATGGGGAGGCATATCCGGGGCACAGAGCAGCATGGAGCTGGTGCTAGGTGAAGGATGGATCAAGCGTGGGCTGCCGCTGCCATTGTTATCCGCTTTGCTGTCGGCAGGACCTGCGCAGCGCTTCGGGCTGTATCCGCGCAAGGGAGCTATCGCAATCGGCTCTGACGCTGATCTGGCTATTATAGACGCTAATGCGGCCTATGAGCTGCTGGAGGAACATTTATTTTATCGGCACAAGCATAGCCCTTATGTGGGGAAAGAGTTGGCCTGCCGAGTTATGGCGACACTCGTTCGAGGAAGCGTTGTATATACAGCTGACGGCGGCCTTGCACAGCCAGCTTCAGGCAAGTCGCTGCTACCGTTTGAGGCAGGCTCGGAAAAGGTATGATGAAGGGGTGTGTTTGATATGACAATGGCAAGCGAATCGCAGCTCGCCTCCTTCGTCCCTAAGCTGCTGGAGGAATTATCGCAGTTCGGCGCTGATGCGCGAGGTGGTGTGACCAGGCTGCTTTATACGGCAGAGTGGCTGGAGGCGCAGCAATATTTAGCTGAGCAGATGCAAGAGCTGGGCATGGACGTTTATTTTGACCGTGTAGGCAATTTATTTGGCCGGCTGCAAGGCAGTTCGGGAGAAGGGCCGGTTATTATGACGGGCTCCCATATCGATACGGTGCAATCGGGCGGCTTTTATGACGGGGCTTATGGTGTCGCTGCGGGAATTGCCGCTGTGGCGCATTTGAAGGAAACGTATGGACTGCCTGTAAAAACGCTTGAGGTAGTTTCGCTCTGCGAAGAGGAAGGCAGCCGTTTTCCGCTTACGTATTGGGGCTCGGGCAATATGGTCGGGCTATATGATATAGAGCAAGGTGCGGACCGCTATGATGCAGCCGGAACTAGCCTGCAAGAGGCGATGCTTAATTGCGGCTTCGGCAAAGCGGAGCAGCGTGCTGCCCGCCGATCAGATATTGCCGCGTTTGTGGAGCTGCATATTGAGCAAGGGCCTGTTCTGGAGCGGCAGCAGCTCAGCGTTGGCATTGTCGAGGCCATCGTCGGGCAGCATCGTTATACGGTAACGGTGGGCGGAACAGCCAATCATGCCGGGACGACGCCGATGCCGCTGCGCCGCGATGCACTGGCTGGAGCGGCTGCGATGATTTTGCAGCTGGAGACGGAAGCGATTTTAACGGGCTCGCCGCTCGTTGCTACGGTTGGGAAACTGACGGCAACGCCAAATACGCCGAATGTTATTGCTGGTTCCGTTAGCTTTACAGTCGATGTACGCCATATTGATGAGCCAGCCATTCGTGAATTTTGCCAAACGGTATTTCAGCAGTTTCAAGAAATCGCCGGCGAGCGGGAGCTTCAAGTGACGATTGATCAATGGATGGAGGCCGCGCCTGCCCCGATGGACGGACAATTGCGTGCCTGGCTGGAACGTATTGCGAAGCGATTGTCGTTGCCTTATATGGTCATGCCGAGCGGAGCGGGGCATGATGCCCAGCTGCTGTCAGGCATATGTCCTACAGCGATGTTATTCGTCCCGAGCCGCGGCGGCATCAGCCATTCCCCAGAGGAATATACGTCGCAGGACCACTTGGCAGCAGGGGCGGAGATGCTGTCCGCTTTGTTATATGAACTTGCATACGAGGAGCAATGATGATGAAGAGCTACCGAGAACTGTCGCCTTCCCCCCGCACGATTATGACACCTGGCCCCGTTGAGGTTGACCCGCGTGTGCTTCGTGCGTTATCTTATCCTATACTGGGTCAATTTGACCCTGAGTTTACGGCGCTTATGAATGATACGATGGAAATGCTGCGCAGCTTGTTCCAAACGGACAATCGCTGGGCCTATCCGATAGATGGAACGTCGCGTTCTGGCATTGAAGCGGTACTTAATAGCTTAATTGAGCCGGGTGACAAAGTGCTGGTTCCGATTTATGGCCGTTTTGGCAATTTGCTTTATGAAATTGCCGAGCGCTGCGGCGCAGAGGTTGTGGCGCTGGAGAAGGAATGGGGCGAAGTTTTTGAGCCGGATGAAGTTATCGCCGCTATTTCGCAAGAGCGTCCGGGGCTTGTGCTAATGGTTCACGGGGAAACGTCCACAGGCCGGATTCAGCCTTTGAACGCGATTGGCAAAGCGTGCAGGGAGCAAGACATTCTGTTTGTCGTTGATGCGGTTGCGACCATCGGCGGCGTTCCCGTTGAGACGGATGCCTGGTGTATCGATGCGGTCATTGGCGGCACGCAAAAATGTTTATCCGTTCCTTCGGGCATGGCCCCCATTACGTACAACGACAGGGCAGAGCGGAAAATTGCCGCCCGTAAAAAGGTCGAACGGGGCTTACTTGTTCACGGCGATAACGCAAGCAGTAACCGACGTCCAGCAATCCAGAGCAATTATCTGGATTTGAGCCAGCTTCAGGATTATTGGGGGCCAGCAAGGCTCAATCACCATACGGAGATGACCTCGATGCTGTATGGCTTGCGCGAAGGGCTGCGCATTTTGCTCGCTGAAGGACTTGAGGAGCGATTCGCGAGACATCGCAGACATGAGGCGGCGCTAGTGGCAGGGCTTGCAGCAATGGGATTAACCTTGTATGGCAATCCGGCTTGCAAGCTTCCGGTTGTCACCTGCGTGACAATTCCTGAAGGCGTGAATGGTGAAGCTGTTCGCAGCATGCTGCTAAACAGCTTTGGCATCGAAATCGCCAGTTCGTTCGGTGAGCTAAAAGGGAAAATTTGGCGCATTGGCACGATGGGCTACAGCTGCAGCCAAAAAAATGTGCTGCATGTGCTCGGTGCGCTTGAAGCTGTGCTGATTCGGCATGGCGCAGTAGTGCCAGCTGGAGAAGGCTTGCAGGCGGCACTGGCTGTGTATGATTCGTACGATCGTTAAACTGATGCTATTTTATACCGCCGCCCGGGTTTTTCCTGGAAATATAGGAAAGTAGACGATTTCGCCATACTTTCTCTTATTTCTCGGACTGAAATGCGCCACGCCGCCAGAGGACGGCTTTCGGCCGTTTAACCTGGTTCGGCGGTTTGCTATAGCTTTTGCTTTTATTTTAAATTTAAAGGAGTGCTTACGATGAAAGATATAGTGGTGCGGGAGCAATTGAAAAAACTGCCCAAAATCGATTTGCACTTGCATCTGGATGGCAGCGTCTTGCCAAATACGCTTCGCGAGCTGGCGAAGGAGCAAGGCAAGGAGCTGCCCGTTGAGGAAGGCAGCGACCTTACCCCGTGGATGCTTGCAGATGAGAGCTGCACGAGCTTAAAAGAATATTTGAGCAAATTTGCGTTTGTGGAGCCCTATTTGCAAACGCCAGAGGCGCTTGAGCGCGTAGCTTATGAAATTGTTGAGCAATCGGCAGCACAAGGCTGCCGTTATATCGAGGTGCGATTTGCGCCGCTGCTGCATATTAAAGGAGGTTTGTCGCTGGAGGAGGCGATGCGCCACACCATTCATGGCTTGCGGCGTGGAGAGCGGGATTTCGGCGTGAAAGCGCGGGGAATTGCCATATGCCTGCGCCATGACGCCTATGAGCGCAATGAACAAGTCATACTGGCCGCTGCCAGGCTGCATGGCGATGGAATCGCAGCGGTAGATTTGGCTGGTGATGAAGCTTCCTTCCCGCCAGAGCTGCATCGTTCCTTATTTAACCTTGCTGCTAGCAAGGGGCTGCCGATTACGATTCATGCTGGAGAAGCAGGCGGTGCGGAAAATGTACAGGAGGCGATTGAAAGCCTGGGCGCCACACGTATCGGCCATGGCGTGCGCATTACGGAAAATCCTGCTATTATGGAAATGGTACGCCGTACAGGCACGCCTTTGGAGCTATGCCCGCTGAGCAACATACAGACGAAGGCGGTTAGCGGCTGGGACGCTTATCCGATTAAAGCCTTTCTGGCAGCAGGCATTCGGGCGACGATTAATACGGATAATCTGACGGTTTCGGGCACGACGATTGGCTTGGAATATGAGCTGTTGATGGAAAAATGCGGCGTGACGCTGGAGGAAATCGGCAGGCTGATTTTGAACAGCGCCCATGCGGCCTTTTTGGAGCAGGATGAAAAACGGCAGCTGATTGCCGACATAGAACAGGGGCTTGCAGCTGCGGGAGTGAAGCCTGCCGGATAAGGAGAGTCCCTGATTCGGAAACAATGGAGGAAATGACGTATGCGAACCATTTTAGCCGTAATTGGGGATTATTATCATCCTGCGGAGGCGATTGCCGAAGGCTTGCAGCAAAGCTTGGCGCCATTAATGGTGTCAGGGGACATCGAGCTCAGCTATACGACGGTCAAATATTTGGCGGAGGAACTGGCGGCGAAGCCGGATGCCGTCATTTTGTACAAAGATAATAATGTCAATCCCGCTGATGAACAAGTGCAGCAATGGCTTGGCGACGAGACGGAGCAGGCGATTTTGCAGTATGTCAGGGCGGGCGGAGGCTGGTTCGCCTGGCATTCCGGGCTTGCTTCGTATCCGTCAGAAGGTGGTTATGCACAGATGACGCGGGGTTATTTTCAACATCATCCGGAGCAGAAGCTTGTGCGTTCCCTAACGGTTGAGCCTGCTGGGCGTTCTGGAGAAGAGCATGTCCATATAGCGGCAGACCAAGCGTTCGAAACGGTCGATGAGCATTATTTTGTCCACTGTGAAGAAGCATCGACAACGGTATTTATGCGGACGTATTCCGAGGATGGGCAGTCGATTGGGGGGTGGTCTCATGCCTATGGAGAAGGCCGCGTATGTTGTTTGACGCCTGCGCATAATCGTGAAAGCCTGCTGCATCCGGTGCTGGGCGAGCTGGTAAATGCCTGTGTGCAATGGTGCGCCCGCATGGCGTAGCGTTGGTATTTTTTATAAACGATCATTTAAGGCCTTATAGACGCTTGAAAAGCGCGGTTCCTGCAAATGATAGAGGAACTGCGCTTTTGTCTGCTATAATAAGATCATAAGCATTACGATTAGAGGGTGGTGTAGCTGAATGGACAAAGTGATAGATGAGCAATGTGACGACACATGCATGGGAACGAAGCAGGAGGGTGCAGATCTGCTGACCGCCAAGGTCGAGGAGCAGACGGCCATTGATCTGGCTGAAATGTTCAAGGCGCTAGGCGACCCGACGAGGGTTAAAATGATTTATGCGCTGCTGTCGCAAGAGCTGTGCGTGCATGATTTATGCGTCGTGCTGGATATGGCACAGTCGGCTATTTCGCATCAATTGCGTTACTTGCGCAATGTGCGAATTGTTAAGCGCCGCAAAGTTGGGAAAACCGTCTATTATTCGCTTGACGATGATCATGTAAAGGAAATTTTCATCCAGACGCTTCAGCATTTGCATCACAGCTAGGTGTTGCGTCCATATTAAGGAGAGGATCTAGAAGTGACAGTAGTGTCGCCAGTTATTATACAGGCTCGCGAGGAGCATATTGCGGATGCTGTCGCTTTTGCAGCTCTAGTACGAGAAGAGGTTATGCCGATGTTTGCGATAAATGGATTGTCGCCGGATCTCGTGAATTTCTCCGAGTATTATTTGCACCAGGAGGGAGCTGGTTTTTTCCTGGCACTTTCGGAGCGTGGAGAAATATGGGGGTGCATCGGTGTGCAGCCCTATGATAACCGAATTGAGACGGCTAAGTATGAAGCGAACCAGCCAGCCGCAGAAATAGTGAAATGTTATGTAGCTGCAAGCAGCCGCAGAAGCGGTGTGGGCTCGCTGCTTGCAGCAGAGGCCAAACGTTTTATTGCAGAGCAGGGCTATAGCGTAGCGTATTTGCATACGCATCGTTTTCTAAAGGGAGCCGTCGATTTTTGGCAGCGGCAAGGCTTTGCTATTACGGCTGAAGATCAGGATGAATGGCAAACGGTACATATGGATGCGAGCGTTACATAAGCGTACTTATCGTATTATACGAACTTTAAATTGCAATTTGTAACTAAACCGATTCAGGCGCGCAGCGCTTGGGTCGTTTTTTTTGGAATAGATTGGGTCAACCCTTGACATACCCCCATGGGGTATTATATGATGAAAGCAACAAGAGATACCCCCATAGGGTATGAAAAGGTGGTAGCTACAATGGAGAACAGGCAGACTACGCTGGAAATTTCGGGTATGACATGTGCGGCATGCGCGAATCGCATAGAGAAAGGCTTAAATAAGCTGGAAGGCGTATCGCAAGCGACGGTCAACTTTACGATGGAAACGAGCCATGTCGAATATCGTGCGGATACGATCGATTTAGCTGCGGTCATCAAGCGGATAGAGCAGCTTGGCTTTACAGCCGAGGAGAAGGTAGAGCAGAAGCAAGGGGGGGATCGCCGGCGTGACGAGATTCGCAAGCAGCAGTTGAAGTTCATCTTATCGGCGATACTGTCTCTGCCGCTTTTGTGGGCGATGGCAGCCCATTTTTCATTTACGTCGTTTATATGGGTGCCGGATGTATTGCTCAACCCGTGGTTTCAACTAGCGCTGGCAACCCCTGTGCAATTCATAATCGGCTGGCCCTTTTACAAGGGGGCATTTAATGCGCTGCGGAGTGGGGGCGCGAATATGGATGTCTTAGTAGCGCTTGGAACCTCGGCCGCCTATTTTTACAGCCTGTATTTGACGTTGAAGCCCGATGAGCATGCAGGGATGGCTAATATGCCCGTAATGCAGGAGCTGTATTATGAGACAAGTGCCTTGCTCATTACGTTGATTTTACTTGGAAAATGGTTCGAAGCGCTCGCTAAAGGCCGTTCATCGGAAGCGATTCGCTCGCTCATGGGACTGCAAGTGAAAACAGCGCTCGTCGTGCGCGACGGCTCCGAAGTGAGCATCCCGGTAGAACAGGTAATCATTGGCGATCAGCTTATTGTGAAGCCGGGCGGCAAAATTCCGGTCGACGGCATTGTGCTGGACGGCAGCTCGGCGATCGACGAATCGATGCTGACCGGAGAAAGCCTGCCTGTTGACAAGCAGTCAGGTGATCAAGTATTTGGGGCGACTATTAATAAAAATGGCGTCTTGCGCATTCAGGCTACGAAGGTTGGCAAAAATACGACGCTTGCGCAAATTATTCACATCGTCGAGCAGGCGCAGGGCTCCAAAGCGCCGATTCAGCGAATAGCTGACCGTATTTCCGGCATATTCGTTCCCATCGTTGTAGGAATTGCCCTACTCGCCTTCGCGTTGTGGTACTTCTGGCTCGAGCCAGGCATGTTCGCTGAAGGGCTGGAGAAAGCAATCGCGGTGCTCGTTATCGCTTGCCCATGTGCGCTAGGACTTGCGACACCGACCTCTATTATGGCGGGATCGGGCCGTGCAGCAGAAGTCGGCGTTTTGTTCAAGGGCGGCGAACATTTAGAATCGACCCATCGTATTACAACGGTGCTGCTCGATAAAACGGGTACGGTGACGGAAGGCAAACCATCACTGACCGATGTTATTGTCGAAGGTAATATACCGGAGCAGGAACTGCTTACCCTCGTTGGCGGAGCCGAGAAAGGCTCGGAGCATCCACTAGCAGAAGCTATTGTAGCTGCAATTGAAGCGCGTAACATTGCACTTCCCGAAGCGACTGAATTTACAGCCATTCCGGGCTTTGGCATTCGGGCAACGGTAGCGGGCCGCGATGTTGTTGTCGGAACCCGTGCTTTAATGGAGCGTTACGATGTTGCATACAACAGCGAAGCGCCGATGGCTAGGCTGGAGGAAGTCGGGAAAACGGTTATGCTGACGGCTGTTGATGGCCAATATACAGGCATGATTGCGGTTGCCGATACGATTAAACCTTCATCCAAGCAAGCGATTGATCGGCTCAAGGAGCTTGGCATTCAGGTCATGATGATTACAGGAGATAATCCGCGTACGGCGGCGGCTATTGCGAGCGAAGCGGGTATCGAGCATGTCATTGCTGGCGTGCTGCCGGAAGGAAAAGCCGAGGAGGTTAAGAAGCTTCAGGCGGCTGGCATGAAAGTAGCGATGGCTGGTGATGGCATTAATGATGCTCCGGCGCTGGCGGCAGCAGACATCGGCATGGCGATGGGGACAGGAACGGATGTCGCCATGGAGACGGCAGATGTCACACTTATGCGCGGCGATCTAAATAGCATTGTCGACGCCATAACGATGAGCAAAAAGACGATGCGCAACATTAAGCAAAACCTGTTCTGGGCGCTGGCCTACAACGTCATCGGCATTCCGATAGCGGCAGCGGGCCTGCTTGCTCCTTGGCTGGCAGGGGCGGCAATGGCGCTTAGCTCCGTATCGGTCGTACTCAATGCGCTGCGCTTGCAGCGGATGAAAATCAAAGGCTGACCCTATATATCTCTGCGAAAGGGGCTGTCCAGAAAGTCAATAACCTGACTACTGGACGCCCCGTTTTTGTTAAATGTACCTTGAACGGTTTCCGCGGTGTTCGTATGAAAGCGTTCATGGACGAGCTGTTTGAAACTATGATCCAAAAGCTAATCGCGGACAATCACATTACGATGGAGAGCTACTTACTCGATGGCACGAAGATCGAAACAGACGCTAACAAGTATTCGTTTGTGTGAAAAAAATCTACGCTGCACCTCGAAGAAAAGCTCAAGGAAAAGGTGCAGGCGACCCTGGCACATATTTGTATACTCACGCAACAAGAAGCTGGCGAATACGCTGCGGCCGATCCAGAGGAACTCCCTGCCAGACTCAAAGAAGCAGCGGTCGTGTTGGAGGAGAAGGTCGAGGGGGTGACGGGACAACTAGCCGAGGCAAGATATGCGGAGCAGAAGGCTTGCTTTGGCGATTGCAACAGCTACTCCAAAACGGACCCGGATGCTACGTTTATGCGGGTGAACGAAGACCATATGAAAAATGGTCAACTGAAGCCGGGCTACAATGTAAATGGCCATGGAAAACCAATTCATTTTGTTTTACAGCCTCCATCAGCGACCCACGGAGACGCGTTGCTTCATCCCGCATATGGAGCAATTGGCCGCGACTTCTTTGCCCCGATGCGGGCTATGGCAGTAAAGAAAATTATTTGTATTCGGTGGGCGAAGAAAACGAGACGTGCTTTGATTTTCTCATTCCTTACGGCAACTGCAGGAAGGAGCAAACTCGGCGGTACAAGTAGGACATCCAGCATGCATCCAACTGGACGTATGAAGAGCGGGATGGCCGTTTTGTTTGCTCAAATGGCCGGTACGTTCGTTTTAAGAGTACTAGACCCAAAAAACGGCATCTGGTTTAGAGCAAAGCTTCAAGATTTATGAATGTGAAGATTGCAGCGATTGTCCGTTTAAGCCCTCTTGCACGAAAGCAAAAGGAAACCGCCAGATGCATTGGAACACGTAGGGGAAGAGTTAAAAGCAAAGGCCAAGAGAGCCTTGAGGATGACGAGAAATCCGTGATCTATGCCAGCGTAAAGTCGAGGTAGAAGGCGTGTTCGGTCACATCAAGGGCAATCGGTCGTTCCGTCGGTTCTCCTTGCGGAGGCTGGAAAAGGTTTACACCGAGTTTGGAATTGTCGCCTTGGCCCACAATCTACTGAAAGTAACAGGCATCCGCCTCGCTACCTTTCTGCAAAAGCATTCGCACAAAAAAGTTGGACGGAAAACATTGCGTTTTTCCGCCCAACTTTTTATTTTGGGGACTTATTGGACAGCCCCTTTTCATTAGATTGTTTTTTCGAGTACAAGCTCCCGATTGTTGGCAGCTTGTTTTCAGTCCATCGTTAACCGTTAGTTAAATAAAAGAGTATAATGATGCCCTTTTTTTGCTTTTTAAATTGATACCAAGATTATTTATATTTTTTTTCAACTTGTTCCTTTAGTTTATTAAAATGATCGACATTACTTCCCATATATTCGCTCTGAATTCTCTCGGAACTTGATAGATTGGTAACATTTTCAACAACTTTTTCACTAATACTTAAGTCGAATTTACCTTGATACATACCAATAATTGAATACGCAGTTTCGTTATCAAGCTTTTTCAAGAATAAAATATAATTGCCTTTTTGATTCATCAAATTGTACCCTTCAACAGTACTTAGTGTACTATTTTCAATGAAGGCTGGTTGGTACACTCCAATTACTGACTTTTCTTGCACATCACCTTTATAAGTTTTTTTCACTTCAACTGTAGAAAGTGTATTGGTATAAGCAATTTCTCCACTTTCTCCTAGGTAATTATGAGTCTTAGAATCTCCAGTATAATTTACATTGACAATAAGATCCGCACGATCTTCAATTTCACTAAGGTCATTATAAATTTTATGATTCGCTTCTCCAACAGCGATTTTTGTGATTTCAACTTCAGGATCATTGACTTTTGTATTAAGTTGAACGTCTCCAACTTCCCCATTTTTAACTGAATTAGAATTATTGTGCGAGGAATTTCCAATTTGAGATCCACAGCCCATTAACATTAAGCTTATTGCAGTAATTAGACTGCATGTTACAAGAACTTGTTTTTTCATTTTTTCCACTACCTCTCAATTAATATTTCCAAGCAATATTCGATTTATCAACGGATGTTGGGTCGGTATAACTATGCTGTCCTTGTTTCATGACCGTATCTTCACCTTTAGGTTGATGAGCCAACGATAAAGCGTGACCCAATTCATGAAGCATATTATAGTGGCGCTCAGAATTTGAGAAATTATCTAAATCCAATGTTCGATCATTCATTCTAACGTGTGCACTTACAAAATTTTCGTCAATGTCTGCTATTGTTCCATCAGCTTTATAAGTTTGGCAATAACCATACCAATCATCAGCGTAACTTCCAGCAAAGAACCGCATGTCTGCTCCAGGTGATGTGGATTGTCTATAAAAAGATATTGTAGCATTAGCTATACCCGCATAATCTGCTCTAGAATTAGCTGCAAAATAATCATACCCAAGTGATGCTACCCCTGGATCCTCCCAATAATCAATGTGAGAATATACAGTAGATGCATATCCACCCGGCCAGAAAGCATCAGCATTTGTTAATGGTGCAGCACTTGCTGTAAAAGGTAACACTGCGCACGATGAGATAATAGTTATCCCCAAAACAATTTTTTTACTTTTTTCACCATAAATAACATCTCCTCATATAAAATATTCGAACCACAATTCCTAATTAAAGGAGTTAATTAATTGTGATTATCAATTGACTACTAAACTAATCTTCCTTTATATGTTTTTTATCGCCTTTTCATATTAATATAGAGTTCGCTAAATTACTGGTGATTTTTGCATAATTTATAAAATAAGTAAAAATTTAGTTTTGTGATACTATATAGGTATATCCTGGGCTGATGAGTTTATATGCTTTATAAACGAAGTTGGCACACTTAATGTTGCGTTTACGGCCAGTAAATAAGACTTTAGTTTTGTGGACCTCTGTATTCCACAGGCGCAGCAACTTCGTTATATAACGTCCATATCCATTTGCTGAACTAATGGGCAATTATATGTGGAGTTAAATGTTATTATCAAAGTGACTCTTAGTTATAGAACAAATTAAGAAGGTAGTGACATTCTATGTATAAATGCCGTCCTAGTCCAGATAATTACTCCATAATTTGTACTTTTCCTCGTGATCTAGAAGTGGTGTTCTTTATGTCTCAAAAGTTACAGTACCCACTTACTGCTGAGTAACTAAAAGAGGTGACAAAAGACAGGCTAAAGCAAACTGTGCTGGTTGATGAAAATATACAGGTCGGTGGCTATGCTAATATTTATAATTTGGAGGAAGGGAAATTGTGCTGGCTATGATTCAATAACAGAGCAACGAATTATTGAATATAAAGATGTATCCAAAGAATCCGTTAAGGATGGTGATTACTTTTATTTAATTGTCAAAGATGATTCCATGCTCGATGAAGGTATCCGTGAGGGTAAGCGTGTTCTGGTTAAATGCCAAAACCATTGTGAGCATGGGAAAATAGGGGTTGTTATTGTAAGTGGAGACGAGGGGACTTTAAAACGGGTTTACAACAGGTCAAGTTAAGAAAGTTGAGTTTGACGTGTGAAGGCTAAATGATCAGTTTTCTTTGATTATTTTGATTATATAGAAGCAGAACTCGTGCCAGTATGGATGATACTCAAGTTTAAACAAGGCGGGATTGATTGGGTTCAAGATTATATTTATGTGCCGGTTACTCTCCCCTTTCTTCACTACATGTCCGAAGATTTCGATAATCACATTATCAGCCTGTCGATCGCTTCCATAGAATTAGTAGTTAGCCCTGAACGGCCAAATCATTTCGGTATACAGTTACCTACAGTAAAGGAAAAAATAAATAAACTGAGAGGCGAAAAGTCCACTCCTCAGTTTTTATTAGGTGATATTCATCAGTTTGTAATTCAGATTTGTGATATCGAGGAAGTATGGCAGTTGATTGCTATGTCAGTTTTTTGCGTTTAGGTATTTATGTTTGTTCTTCATTGCTGATGCTAATGGCAGGGTTGCCCAGCCGCCTAAAAATCGGGTATTCTAAAAGGGTACTTCATTTCGTTTCTGGGAGAGGACAACATCCAATGAATAAAAATGCTAAAATTGGCGGCGGCGGCCTTCATCATATTGCGCTGCGCGCATTTGACTTTGAAGCAACCGTGAAATTTTATACAGAAGGACTTGGCTTTACGCCACGACATAGCTGGGGTGAAGGAGATGGCCGCGTTATTATGCTGGATAGCGGCGATGGCAACTATCTCGAAGTATTCGCTGGCGGCAAAGCGCCGGTGGCGGACGAAGGCTCCTATTTCCATTTAGCTTACCGCTCCGAAAATATAGAGCTGGCGGTTCAGTCGGCAGTAGCAGCTGGCGCAGTAGTAACGGTAGAGACGAAGGAAGTTGTACTCGGCGACAATCCGCCAACTCCAGTGAAAATTGCTTTCGTTAAAGGCTTGAATGGCGAAATCATTGAGTTTTTCCAAAGCACAGGTGACAATCAGCTGTAAGCAAAGCAATCGGCAGGCTATAAGCAAGAATCAACATCTTATGTCAAAAATGCTGCGACAGCCGAAGGTGATGCCTTCGGTTGTTCCGGCTTATGGCCTCCCATGATGAAGGCGGGCCGCTATTTTTAAAATATAGGAAAGGATATGATGTCGCCATCCTTTCTCTACATTTCTCGGACTGAAACGCGCTGCGCCGATAAAGGACGGAGTCAGCCGTTTCACCTTGTTGGCGGTTTTAGCAGTAAGGAGGGGTTGCATGGTCGTTGTTATTGGAATTGCAGCACTTGCGCTGCTGTTTTATTTATTTTTGATATTGCCGACGCAGTGGTTTAAAGTGGAGCGATACCATTATCCGGCGGGACTAGGGCTCAAGGTGCTGCAAATTAGTGACCTGCATGTTGAAAATATTCGCATCAGCCCAAGGCGAATCCAGAAGCTGATTGCAAGGGAACAGCCGGCATACATATTTCTCACCGGAGACTTTACCCAGAAGCTGCGTTATTTACCGAAGGTTAGGCAGTATGTGAAGGAGATTTGCGCGGGCGGCATTCCGGTTTATGCGGTGTATGGCAATCATGACCATCGAATAAAGCCTTCCGGAGTGCGCGAGCTGAAGAAGCTCCTGGAGCGGGAAGGCGTTATCGTTCTGACTAATGAGAGCATCGATTTAGGCGCATTTCAACTGGTTGGCATTGACGATTGGAGCAGCAATAAGAGCAAGCCGGGACGAGCTTTTCTCCACGTTGACCCGTCAAAGCCTATTATTGTGCTCGCACACGATCCGAATACGGTGCTGCATATTAAGCATTCCTATGATTATCTGATGGCGGGGCATTTTCATGGCATGCAGTTTAATGTTCCGTTCCTGTTCCGGTTTATTAACAAGGGCAAGCTTGCTGCTTCCGGCATTTATAAAGGCCAGCACAAATGGAGCAACGGCACCTTCTATATTTCCAAAGGTATTAGCCAGACCGAGCCCAATGCCAGATTCCTCATTCGCAGTGAAGTAACGATGCATCAGCTGTAGAACAGCTATAACAAAGGGGGACCATACCGATGATTTATGTCGTTAGACATGGACAAACCGATTATAACAAGGAGCAAAGAATGCAAGGAAGGTCGGGGCTGCCTTTAAATGAGCATGGATTAATGCAAGCGGAGCAGCTAAGAGAGAGGCTGCAGGACGTCACCTTTCATTTTGTATTTTCCTCTCCGCAAGAAAGAGCTGTGCAAACAGCTGAAATAGCAACCGGTGCCACCGTCATTATTGATGCGAGGCTCGATGCTTTCGATTTAGGGGAAGCGGATAGATTAAAGACAAGCGAAGTGAAAATGAAAGGCTTTACTCCTGATTCTAGCGTCTATAAAGGAGTCGAAGAGACCGAGCATTTTGCTGAGCGAATTTTTAGTTTTATGGGTGAGCTTGAGGCGAAGAATGAAGGCAAGGAGGTTAATATTTTAATATCCGGACATGCTTGTACAACGGGCTGTATCGGTGCTTACTTCAATGGCATACCGGATGATGGAAATATTACGAAGTACTCATCAGCTAATGGGGACTATAGAACGTTTGAATTCAAATCACTAATGGCTGATTAGCTAAATAAAAAATACGGTAAGCAGCTTATCCTTATGAGGAAAACGAGCTGCTTTTTTTCTATTGCAAAAAACGCATCGTATGCTCGCTAAAAGAAGCAGAATAAACGATGCGTCTCGCTTGTTCGGGGAATATCCCGTGTATTAGGACGTATATTCCTCGGCTGTTAAGGCGAAGAGGAGGTGATCCTCCCACACGCCATTAATTTTCAAATAGCGAAGGGCGAGCCCCTCTTGGCGAAAGCCAGCACGCTCCAGAACACGAATGGACGGCGTGTTTCTCGGCATCACCCCAGCTTGAAGGCGATGGAGGTCAAGCTGCTCGAAAGCAAAGGTGATGACCAAACGAACGGCCTCCGATACATAACCATTGCCTTGATGGGCGCGATCGAGAAAATAACCGACATTGGCATTTTGCAAGGGTCCCCGTATCACATTAGACAACTCAATTCGCCCGATTAACTGCTGCCCCAGCATAATGCCGAATGGATAAGCTGCAGCTTCAGCCTGCTTCTGTAGGCCTAGAGCAATATGCTCCTGCTGGCCTTCCAGGGTCAGGAAGTTGTTGGGGTGGACGGGATCTACAGGCTGGAGGAAGGCTTGATTGCTTAATCTAAGTACAAGCATGGCCTCTGCATCAGGAAGCTCAAGAGGTTTTAAGTAAATGTTGTGCTTTATTGTCATCAATGGATGGTTGCTCCTTTCTAAAGCGCCCCCTGAAATCAGAGGCGCATCTCTGGAATAGAAGCCGGCAATTAAAAAATACTAAGCTTAAAAGGCTTCTTGTATAGTGGATAAAGCCATTTGACCCCGCTCGGCGTCAACGTATCTGCAAATAAATGGGATAAATATCCAATGACTGCAACTCGCATAATGCCCTCCAGATGAAGCTGCTGCTCCAATCCCCAGGCGATCGCGCCCCATGCAGCTGTAGCCCATACCGTATGGGTCATGCCGCGATGCTTGAGCCAAGGTGCCAAGGCGACGAAAGCGCCAAGGCCGATAAGCCAGTTCATACCGAAATAGAAACCGCCATACACAAAGGCCCCGCCGATAGCGCTGACAAGTGCATTGCGGATGACGCCGCGCTTCGCGACGAGCCCTAGCAGCACAACGCCAACGGAAGCGACAAGCAGCTTCCAGCCCACCGTATGATTCACCACATACAAATAGCTGACGATCGCAATCATAATAACGCCGCCCCAAATGAGCAAATCATGAATGAGCTTGGATACTTTGCCAAGCTTGCTGCTCAAAATACTAGGGCCATCAAGATCCGCGCTTAAGGCGGAGATCGCGGCAACGGCTACATAAGCAGCCGCATTCGCAGGGGAGAAGGAATAATAAGCTGCTGCACCGGCTCCAATAACCATGCCAATCGTAAGATGTGTCGTGCCTTTCATTGTTCCTCCTATTGCCTGGCTTTTATCCAGTTATGTATTCAAACGTATGTTCGCTATGTTATTATACAAGAAATAGCCGAAGGGAACAAGGGTGCGTATCTGTGCGACATCATAATTTTTGAGAAAAGTTTCAGAATACATCTGTATGCATAAAATAAGACCAGTCCTTATGTAATGAATTCGTCAGATGAGAAAAAGGGAGATTATAGGTTAGCTTGATTGGACTAGCGTACAGAATCAATCCTCTTGCCATTGCCAAGTGAATGGGTTTGAATAAAACAAAAAAGCCCATGAATGGATTCGTGTAAAATGGAAGTTACTACACAACCATCATTTACAGGTGAATCCAACATGAGCTACTCCCATCTTAGTATAATTGAACGTGGACAACTAGAGACGCTGCATCGATTGGGGTGGTCGACGAAGGTCCTCGCTTGAGGACAATGTCCTATTGACAAGCGTCAGACGTAAAGCTAAACGGGCTTTATGTGATTCTAATCCAATAAAATTAATGTTATGAATGGATTGAAGCAATGATTAATTCAGCAATTTGTTTCGGATGAGTAAGTGGAGCCAGATGGCCTGCGCTAATTTCAAAACTGCGCCAACCATGTTCGGCTGCCTCAGAAGCCGTTTGATGAAACATGGGAAATTCCATGCAACAAATATAAGAACGGGACATTTGTGCTTGTTTATCCAAGGAGTAGTTGAGTTTCTCCGTATGTGTTAATAGCGGCATTCTGGTTAGGAGGGGAGTAATGGCTGCAGAGATTTCGGTATCGTTTAATCCAAATGTCGCTACAGGCGGAGGCTCAACTAAGGAGGGGTTCGATGACAAGTAATGCTGCATGAGGGAATATACCTCTGGATAATGGTCTACGACAGACTCGCCTGTATCGGTAATAAAACCGTCTACAATTACGATATCGCAACTGACTCGATCGAACAAACGATCTGCGGCTCCCGCAGCAACCATTGCTCCATAGCTGTGACCGACCAGCACAACGTTCGTAATGTTCTCGAACAATATAAGATTTACGATATCCTCAATATGCACGGATAAATTAATGTCCCCAGTCAGCAGATGTTTGCGTTCGCCAAGCCCAGTTAAAGTCGGAGCCAGAACACGATACCCTTTGGCAGCCAATTGATTGGCGACTTCTCTCCAACTCCATCCCCCTAACCAAGAACCATGAATGAGGACGACCGATGGATTTTCTGAAATCTCTGCATCGTAAAACATAGTACGTTCACCCTCCTATTATTGTTCACCATTAGTGTATACTCTCACTATGTGTGAATGATTTTAACATCATTATAACGATGATTATCTATTTTGCAACTATTTTCAGGAGATATGTCAGCTTAATTCACAAAAAAAGGGGAGGGGGTGAAAAACATTTCGCGTGTGGCCTAGATAAACGTCCTTATCCCTTCCTTGCGAAATAATATCAAATCTATTACTATTTAGACAACATCAACAAATGTATGGGCTAGAACACTACTTTAAGGCAGGGTGAATGCATGAAAGAGATGGAAGCTCCAACTCGATTAATTTCCTCCTCTCAGGGAATCCAATCTCTTGAGACCGCTTTTTCCATATTGAAATGTTTTAAAGAGGCGAAGGTTCCCTTGTCCGTATCGGAGCTGTCCAAAAGAATGGATATGCCGAAGAATAAAATTCATAAATACCTGGTTAGTTTTACAAGAGTCGGCGCTCTTATTCAGAATAAAAAAGACTCGTCTTACGCCATGGGGCCATCCCTAATCGAGTTGGGCTTGGTCGCGCTCCAACAATTCGATGTTGTCAAAATCGCCAAACCTCATATCCGCGAATTCAGCAAACAAATCAATCACGCCGTAGCGCTTGCCATCTGGAGCGAGGAAGGGCCCATAATTGCTGAATATGAACGAAGCGATAAACCGATACAGGTCGAAATTCAAGCTGGTTATCGTTTTCCATTGTTGATGACGGCCCTTGGTAAGTGTTTTGCCGCTTTTCTTCCGTTCTCGCAGGTTCAGCCATTAATACAACGGGAGATCGAGAATTATCAACTTGACGAGCAGATGGTGAAGCAGGAATTGCAGACGATTCGAGAGGAAGGAGTTTCCTTTCGCAATACGCTGTTTGGCGGAATACCTGGGAGCATGTCAGTAGCAAGTCCGATTTTTGACTATACGGGAAACATGGTTGCCGCACTTTGTCTCATTGGATTTACTGGAGAAATCGACACTAGTCCATCCTCAATTGATTTACTTAAGCTTAGGGAGAAAGCGAATCAAATAACCAATCAACTGACATAGGAAAAAAAGACACTGCGCTCGTCGACATCGACCGCAGTGTCTTTTTTTTATGTAACTTTTCCTTGCATGAGAAACAAAGTTGAATTATAATGAGCTAAAATCACTAATAGTGTATATCGTACACTAATAGTGAACTAATTAAAAACTAAAGAATAGGAGTTGTTCAAAAATGACTCAAGCTTTCAAAGCAGCTGCCGTTCAAGCTGCAGCCGTCTATTTGGATCTGGATGCTACAATCGACAAAACGTGCAGGCTTGTGGATGAGGCCGCAGCTAACGGTGCTAAGGTTATTGCTTTTCCGGAAGCGTTCGTACCGGGATACCCTTGGTGGATATGGCTTGGCAATGCCGACTATGGAATGAAGCACTACATTAGGCTGTACGAGAACTCCGTTGAAATCCCAAGCAAATCCATTCGGAAGTTATCTGAAGCCGCCAAACGCAACAAGGTTTATTTCTGCGTATCGGTCACCGAGAAAGATCGGGGTTCCTTATATCTGACGCAGTTATGGTTTAATCCGAAAGGCGACTTAATCGGCAAACACCGTAAATTAAAAGCAACGAATGCGGAGAAGATGATTTGGGGCGATGGCGATGGAAGCATGATGTCCGTGTTCGAGACGGAGTATGGCAATCTCGGCGGATTGCAATGTTGGGAGCACCTCATCCCACTAAATCTCTCGGCAATGGCTTCCATGAACGAACAGGTGCATGTTGCATCATGGCCAACAGGATTACCATATGATGGTCATTTGTTCAGCATCGAGGCGTGTGAAATTGCAACGAAGTATTACGCGATATCTAATCAAACCTTCTGTCTGTTGGCTTCCCAGATTTGGACAGAAGAAATGAGAGATATGCTCGGAGAAACCGAGTACCAAAGAAACTATATGAAGATTGGATACGGCTTCGCGAAGATCATCGCGCCGAACGGTCATGTGATCAGCAATACGCTAGAGCATGACGAGGAAGGTATCGTGTATGCGGACATTGATCTCAAACAAATCATTCCCGGCAAATTCCTGATCGATCATGCGGGACATTATTCCACTCCCGGCTTCTTAAGCTTAACTTTCGATAAATCCGTTCATGAGCCCGTAAAGGTGATCGGCGAATCAAAACCCAATGTTTTCGGATACGAAGCTATTCAAAATAGCTAACAACAATTGTCGGAGAGGATTAATTAAAATCATGAATAGCAGTCTTGAACGGAAAATTACCGAACTCGCATGGAGAGACCCTTTGTTTGCTGAAATGATTGAAACGGATCCGCATCGAGCGCTGCTGCAAATAGGGGTAGAAGTGCCCGGAAATGTTAAGCTTGACATTCGGAGGCAAAGGAGAGACACCTTATACTACGTTATTCCGCCTTATTCAGAGGAGCCGAAAAAAGCCGATACGGTCATTAATCAAATGGATCTGTGGCAGAGTGCAGAGTTGTTCGTCTGGATCATGCCTCAGAGGCTGAAAGTACAACTTTTGGCGATGCGACAAAGCTATAGGAGGAATAACCCCTAATGGATCAACATGATATTTTTACTGGGCATTACCGATTGCTTCAACAAGATCAAGCTGCCCGCCAGCGCTTAATGACCGATCCAAAAGCAGGATTGGATGAGTATTTTGGATCAGGCACGGTACCTGAAGGGGAATTTCGAATTGAAATTATATCCCAAGAACCGGATACCATTACGATCCTTCTTCCATCGCCCATAGAGGAAGATACGAACAATGAGGCATTGGATGCTGCTTGCCGCCGTATCTACGACATCTTGTTTACAGACGGAGTGGGGGGATATCTGATCCCCGATGATTCCTTAACCTGGGTACTCCGAGATATGCGCTCTAATGTACTCGATCGCTCTCTGGATGGATAAATGAGAATCTATTGAAAGAATTTTGTTTTGCGCAAAATAAAATTGGAGGATTTCATATGAAGAAAATAAACCCCGATACCCTTACGAGTACAGTGACGAGTCTGATATCTCAAATCGTCGTTGCTCCCGTTTCTCAGCTAGCCTTTATTTCCGGGCAAGTCGCGTTAAATGAAAAGGGAGAGCTTATCGGAAAGGGGGACTACGGGCTGCAGGCCAAGCAAGTGTTTACTAACGTAAAGCTCGCATTGGAAGCAATTGCGACCGGGCCGGAAAATATCGTACAAATGAAAATCCATGTCGTGAACCATAAGCCCGAATTGGTTGATTCGATTTTTAGGGCAGGCTTTGAAGCATTCGGCGATCAGTGGCCGCTTACGGCAAGTACCTTTATAGGCGTTCAGGCGCTTGGCTTTGAAGAATGGTTAGTCGAAGTCGATGCAATCGTATCCATTTCACACTAAGAGAGGAGCAAATAAAAATGAATTATGACGTTATTGTAATTGGTGGAGGACCCGTTGGAATGATGTTGGCTGAGGAACTGGCATTGGCTGATGTTAAGGTTTGCGTATTGGAAAAACTAGAGGACACTTCGCCTTATTCGCGGGCGCTTAGCATCCATCCCCGTACATTGGAGATGTTGGACTTGCGGGGATTGAAATCGGAATTGTTGAAGATTGGCAAACCTCTCCCTACAGGCCATTTTGCAGGTTTGGAAACTCGATTGGACTTTACAGTCATCGACTCTTCCTCTAATTATTCCTTGTTTATCGCCCAGTCGGAAACGGAAAAGGTGCTAGAACAGAGAGCGAAGGAACTTGGTGCTGATATTCGCCGCGGAATGGAAGTATTATCGGTAACTCAGAGCTCTGATTCTGTCGAGGTTATTGCTTCCGGAGCTAGCGGTCAAATTACATTAACGGCAGCTTATGCGGTTGGCGCCGACGGAGCAGGCAGTATGGTAAGAAAGCAGGCCAACATTGCCTTTAACGGAACGGATGCAACACTTACTGCGGTTCAAGGAGATGTCATATTAAAAAATCCGCCGCAAACGAGCGTCGTTTCCAGCTTTAATGAAAAAGGAATGATTATGATTGTCCCCGTCACGAAGGAGATGCACCGTGTCGTCTTTATCGATCCGGAAAGAAATGCAATACCGAAGGACGAGCCCGTTACTTTGGAGGAACTGCGCTCGGGTATGATCCGCATGTTAGGGGATGATTACGGGATTTCTGATCCCTACTGGATGACTCGATTCGGCAATGCAACCCGTCAAGCGGAGCGCTATAGGGAAGGAAGGCTGTTCCTTGCGGGGGACGCCGCTCATATTCATTTCCCAGCCGGCGGACAAGGAATGAATGTGGGCTTGCAAGAAGCCATGAATCTTGGATGGAAACTAGCTGCCGAAGTGAAAGGATGGGCTCCCGAGGTGCTGCTGGACAGTTACCATGCGGAACGGTTCCCTGTTAATACGGCATTACTTCGGAATACAAGAGTACAAACCCTATTGTTCGGCACCGATTTTTCACCTACAACAATTCACCTTCGCAAAATGATTTCGGATTTGTTGCAAAGTCCGGATGCAAACTATCGCTTAGCCTGTCAAATTGCGGCCGTGGATGTTCATTACAATGAACAAGAGAATGTATCGTCACATCTTCTGAATGGCAGCCGACTTGCAGAGATTAAATTACTTTCACAGAATGGCGATGTCTTCAGTAGTTATGAGCTATTCCGTGATGGTAAATATATATTATTGAATCTAGCTTCGGATAAAGTAACAGAAGACATCGTTAGTCATCTGCAGCACCAACATTTCAAATTCGTAAGTGCAACTTTGGCTGAACAAGCCAAAGGCTGGGAAAATGTACACACTGTATTGATTAGACCGGACGGATATATTGCATGGGCAATTTCTGCAACCGAAGCTGATTTAATTAACCGAATGGAGCAAGGAATTAAGCAAATAAGCAGAGGTTAAGCCTTTCTTTGCCTATATTGTTTTTGGCGAAACAATATTCTGCCCGGAAGCATTTTAACCAAAGCTTTCCGGGCAGAAGCTTTTTAATTGGGGGAGGCCATATGAAGAAAGTTCCAGTTGTTTATATTACGCTCACATTATCAGCCATTTTTTGGGGAGCAAACTTTAACGCCGGAAAGATTGCTATAGAAGTGATGAGCCCGACACAAGTGGCAGCTTGGCGATTTATTATAGCTGGTGTGATCATTCTCGCTTTGTACTGGGTAAAGGAGCGACCCACCTGGTCATTGATCAAGCCCTATGCTCTGATTTATCTCCTAATGGGGATCGTCGGGATCTTTTTAATGAATATTTTCTTGTTTAAAGGGTTAGAGGCTACAAGCCCCATCAACACATCATTAATAACAGCTACCAATCCAATGCTCACGATTTGCCTATCTGTTATCTTATTAAAGGAGAAAATAAACTTTCGTCAACTTGGAGGAATCGTGATCTCTTTCTTGGGAGTGTTATTAGTTCTTACGAATGGTTTGCTGACTGAACTGGGACTGATCTCGAAAGGTGACTTATACGTATTGCTTGCAACTACACTCTGGTCTTTGTATGGAATCCTCGGCAAAAAATATGTCGGTAACGGCTCGCCTCTTGCAACAACCGCCATAACAATGGCAGTAGGTGCATTGTTCTTTCTGCCTTACTCTTCTATTACGACGGGGGAAGCCACTTCAGCTAAGGTCATGGAAGCATGGCTAGCCGTGATCTTTATGGCTTTATTCTGTTCTGTACTAGCTTATTTATGGTGGAATCAAGGTATATCACGTATCGGCGCTAATAAAACGTCGTTGTTTTTTAATATCGTTCCCATCTCAACGATGGCCATATCTGCCTTATCGGGCGAAAAAATAGGAACGGCTCAGCTAATTGGCGCCCTTGTCACCATTTGCGGAATTATCTTGTCGACGAGGACTCCGAAATCAGGCCGCCATGAATGTTTTGTGCAAAACAATCATGTATAATGGAGAGGAGCGTCATGCATAGAGGAGACGAAACGGATGCAGCCAACAGATCTATCTAAACAGTGGATATTCAAAAACTTTATACAACTTGTTAGCCAACAGGAGATGAGGGATAGCAAGTTCGCAGTCCGAATGCGCGAAGAAATGCAAAATTTCGAAAAGGAATTTGGTGAAAAGAACAAACTGACTCTGTCGGATATTCACCTAATCGCATGCATCGGAAATTTCTCCCCGATCAATGTAACCTCCATTTCCGAAAAAACCGGATTAACGAAAGGCTCCATCACAAGAATTAGTAAAAAGCTGTTGAAGCTTGAATTGGTAAAAAGACAGCAGATTAACGATAATAAAAAAGAAGTTTATTATAGATTGACTCCAAAAGGCCAAAAAGTTCATCTTATTCACAATCGTATCCATCATGAAATTGAAGAGCGATTTATGAAGTTTTTGGATAAATACACAGATGAACAGCTCAATTTTGCGAGAAACCTAATGCAAGACTTAACGCAATGGGATTATTAAGCAATTTGTATGGTATATGAACAAAAACGGCAGCTTAAAACAAGATGCCGTTTTTATATGGAAGAAAATAAGTAAGCGTAAGGTCCTCCCCACCTGCGTTCCTTCACTGTCTATGAGATAATCCTCAGAGCGGAGTGAAATCCATTCAGGCGGGCTCTCCATTACAATTTGGGAGAGTGTTACCTAGCAGTGATGAGATCAGGGATTCAGCCATAGGGTAAATGGTATGATAGAAAGTAAGAGGTATATGAAACCAAAGGAGTAAAGGAACATGGCTGATTTTGAATGGTACAGAAGTTTTATCCATATTTACAAGCATAATTCCGTTTCGGAGGCTGCAAAAATTCGGATCATGACACAACCAGCCATGAGTCAGCACTTAGCTGCGCTGGAAGCGGAGGTGGGGGAAGCTCTATTTTTCCGTATTTCAAGAAAAATGGTGCCAACGGAACGTGGGAAACAATTATATTCGCAGTTGGCCCCTTTGATTGAGGCGCTAGAGGAAAGCACATTAAGTTTCACCTCCGCTTCTTGCCCTACGCTGTCCGTCATCAAAATTGGATCAGCGCATGAATTTTATAGCGAATACATCCTTACTAAGCTTCAACAGTTGAAGACATGCTCCATTACCCATTTCGGAACGGCCGAACAACTGTTGAATTTGCTGAAAGAAGATCAATTGGATCTGATCATTACTTCGAAAAAGTTTCAAATTCCGGGAATTGATTATGTAAAGTTGATGGAAGAACAATTTGTCATTGTTGCTCCTAACCATTATGAGGTCCTACATACAGAGAACTTAAAGCTTAAAGAGCAGTGGCTTTCCTCCCAAAGCTGGATCAGTTACGGGCTGGAATTGCCGATGATCAGAAGAATTTGGCGAGAGCATTTTAAACAACGGCCGCTTATTCAACCCACTCATGTTATTCCGAATTTACACATGATGCTCAAGGCGATAGAAAATGGAGCAGGCATAGGTGTCATTCCCACGTACATCTTGAATAAATCGGCGTATACGGCCCAATCAAAGGTTATTTTTTGCGAATTAAAAGTAAGCAACGATTTATTTTTCGCCTATAAGCCTAAGCACGGTCACCTGATTCAATTGAGAGAGATCATGAAAATCATTCAAGAGCAGGTAGAAGGTAAGCTTTAGAAATTGATTGATCGTATATCATTCCAACTTATAAATATATTTATAAATACATAGTCATTTTATAATTTGTTTTATAGGATATTCGACTGTAGAATGGGGTTGTATCGCAAACCAATAACGGGAGGTTTATCAAATATATGGCTAAAAAAGTATTGATTGTTATCACCAGTCATACAGAAATTAAAGAAGGCAAGCCGACGGGTGTTTGGTTATCGGAGTTTGCCGAGTCATACCTGGAATTCCTTAAACAAGGATATGAAATTACGGTAGCAAGCCTGCAAGGCGGAAAAGCCCCGGTTGATCCCGGCAGCATTGGGGCCGACACATCCGAAGAAATTTTAGATGCGGAACGATATTTGGAAAACACCGTAAGTCTAAATGATGTCGCTAGTGATGATTTCGATGCAATTTTCTTGCCGGGCGGCCACGGAGCGATGTATGATCTTCCAAAAAATCAGAAGCTCCAGACGTTGCTGCGCGAATTCTATGAAGGAAATAAAACGGTTGCCGCTGTTTGTCATGGACCGGCCGCATTGGTTGGGACTACATTATCGAATGGGCTTCCGCTCGTTGCCGGCAAACGGGTTAATGCCTTTACGGACAGAGAAGAAGCGGAGACTTCATTGGCTCCTGATCTTCCGTTTCTGCTGGAAAGCCGGCTTCGTGAATTAGGTGCTATTTTTGTTGCAGCTCCGAATTGGTCCTCGCATTATGAAGTGGACGGAAACCTTATTACAGGACAAAATCCTCAGTCTACGCTGGCGGTAACAAAAGCGGTCATTGAAAAACTTGGTTAATCGAAGACGCTGATTAAAAAGCGGGTGCATTCAGGATGACCATATTCATCATGATGGATTCGCTTCCAGACATGGCTTCAAACCTGAATAATTCAAGGATTAAGAGTATTGCTACTAGCCAAGTTCATCAACCTGCTGAGAAACCTCAGCAGGCTTTTTTATTGCCCCCGATGTATCAACGACAGTGAATTGAATCCTTTGCAAGCAAGAAAACTCCTAGTTGAAATCTGGAGCTCTACCTCAAGGGTACCTTTCTCAACAATTATGACACCACAGTATCATTTCTTTCGTATTTTCCAAGTGGGGAGGGCTTAAGATGGAAGAACCAATTATGTTTTTTGAAACGCCTGACGAATGGCGCAGCTGGCTGGAGCATAATCATGAGCAGGAGGCGATGCTTTGGGTCGGTTTTCGTAAAAAAAGCAGCGGGAAGGCATCCATTAGCTGGCCCGAGTCAGTAGATGAAGCGCTATGCTTTGGCTGGATTGACGGCATTCGCAAAAGCATAGATGAAGAAAATTACAAAATACGCTTTACGCCGCGGAAAAAAGGCAGTATCTGGAGCTCTGTTAATATCCAGCGTGTTACGGAGCTAAGTGAAAGCGGACTAATGCAGCCAGCAGGGCTTGCTGCTTATGAACGTCGCAAGGAAGCGAAATCTGCTGTTTATGCATATGAGCAGAAGCCGGAGCATATTGCTTTGGCGCCAGCGGAAGAAGCAGCTTTCAGAGAGCAGGCAGCGGCATGGAGCTATTTTCAGGAGCAGCGTGCAACGTATCAGAAAACGGCCCTGTGGTGGGTGATTAGCGCCAAAAGACAGGAGACGCGCAGCAAGCGGCTTCGCACCTTGATTGAATACTCCGCCAGCGGACGAACCCTGCAGCAATTCACGCCAATCGTCAAAAGAGGAAAAGAAAAAAATTAATTTGTTTCTTTTTTGCAACACTTTTCGCCGCATCTACGTTGTATAGTTATAAGCATAGAAACGAGTAAGGGAGCGGTACAATATGAAAAAAGCATTTCTCAGCGCAGCACTCGCCATCACTTGTTTATTAACACTAGGTTTAGCCGTAGATAATGGCAAAGGTAATGCATCCAGCAGCCCGATTAATCAAACGACCGTCTACATGGATCATATAATGAAACAAAATAATGCCTTCGTCGTTACATATGATGAAATTCAGTGGTACGAAGGAGAGGCGGCGAACATTCAGTTTCGCCAGCATGAGCAAGATGCTGAAATGACGGATGCACCAGATGGCTACTACATTGTCAATGACGATCCTCAGCTTCACGCCCTGCCGATTGCAGCAGATGCTGAAGTATTCATGCAAATTTACAATCGTACGGGCAATGCAGCAGAAGCAGACATTCAATGGAATGAGCCGATCACCGTTGACAAATTCGTCTCGATTATGAATTCCGATGATCCATTTCATCTGAAAAATTTCCCTTATCACATTACGATTAAAGACGGGGAAATTGTGAAAATTGTTCAGCAATATATCCCGTAAGCCAGAGTGTGAATCCGGGGCATTCGAGCCAAGGAACACATAACCCTAACTCTGGACTTGATGAATAGCTGCAAGAGAAGCTGTTATGCGATTATGCATAGCAGCTTTTTATTTTGCATTAAAAAAAGTTGATGACAATCGATTGACACGTCAATGAAGGCCATGGTATTATTTCTGATAGTAAATATTACGAATAAAAAACGAGCTTTCCAGCTCGTTTTTTATTTGAGCTCTAATCGTAATGATTACATATATTTAACGAGAAATACATACCCGAAAGGGAGAGGGAGTTTGGTTATGCGATTGTTGAAGGGGAACAGAGCGAATAAACTATTATTTTTCACCATCCTGCTGCTCATCCTGTCTATAGTCATTGCAGGCTGTGGAAAATCTGTAAATTCATTATCAGAAGCGGGGAATACGGGTCAAAGATCAGCAGGTGCTGCGGAAGGCAAGGCGAAAAAAAAGCTGACGCTGCTCTACCATTTCAAGAGCGGAAGTCTTGACCCGCATAATGATTATATTGTTTTGAAAGCGGGTGTTGTTGAAACGCTTGTGCGTATGGATGATAAGCTGGAGCTTCAGCCGTGGCTGGCATCCAAATGGGAGTCGGTAGATGCCGCAACGTGGCGTTTTACGATCCGCGAGGGCATTACCTTTCATAATGGCGCCAAGCTTGACGCAGCTGCTGTTAAGGCTTCGCTCGAACGCGGCATAGCCGTGAACAAGGCGCTGGACACAACACTAAAGATTGCTTCGATAAAAGCAGAAGGCCAAGAGCTTACAATCACGACAACGGAGCCACTGCCGGCTTTTCCTTCTGAGCTTGTTAACCCATATAGCGGCATTATCGATGTGGCTGCTGAAAAAACGATGGGTACTGAAGCGTTCAATAAGGCGCCAATTGGTACGGGACCTTTTCAAATAAAAGGTTTTACGCCGAATATGGAAATAAACCTTGCCCGTTATGACAGCTATTGGGACGGTGCAGCGCTGCTTGAGGAAATTACGTTCAAATTTAATGAGGACGGCAATGTTCGGGCGCTGGCGCTTCAAGCGAAGGAGGCTGATCTGGCTTTTCAGCTTCCAGCAGAAATGGTCGACGTCATTAAGCAGGATCAAAATTTAAAGATAGAGTCGCTTGCCGGCTTGCGAGCGCATTTCCTGCTTTATAATCAGCAGCAGTCCGCTTTAAAAGACGTACTGGTCAGACAGGCGCTGGACTTGCTCATTGACCGTGAAAGCATGGCGAAGGACGTCATGCTGGGCAACGCTTCTCCTGCCAATGGCCCGTTTAATGCAAATTTGCCTTTCGGCAGCCAGGAAGCGGTTCAGCCGCTCGATACGGAAAAAGCAAAGCTGCTGCTCGAACAGGCTGGCTATGCGCAAGGCAGCAGCGGCAAGCTGGAGAAGGATGGGAAGCCGCTGACGCTTGAGCTCGTTACTTATAAAGGTCGGCCAGAGCTTCCGCTCATTGCCCAGCTTCTGCAATCCGATGCCGCCAAAATCGGTGTAACGCTAACGATAAAAACAGTAGAAAATGTAGATACGTATTTGCGCGAAAATAACGATTGGGATTTGGCCACTTACAGCAATTTGACGGCACCGCGCGGAGACGGGGGCTTTTTCCTTAACTCGGCGTTTATGGTAGGCGGTTCGCTTAATCCGGCTAATATCAGCAACGATGAACTGAGTACGATCATCGCGCAGCTGAATGCTACGGGAGACGTAGCAGAACGCGCCAAGCTGACCCAAGCAGCTGTTCAGGTAATTAAAACGCAGGCGATGCATTCTTATGCGGTATATCCCAACGTAATTGTAGGCATGAACAAGAGGGTGACTGGCTGGGCGCCAGGACCTGAAGAATATTATTTAGTAACCAATAAAATGGATGTGTCTTAATGTGCTGCAGCTCATAAAAAAACGTTTGATTCAACTCGTATTTGTACTGTTTATTTTATCTTTAGTTATTTTCATTCTGATGAAGCTCGCTCCTGGCGACCCTGTGCTTACTTTGCTGCATGCCGATGAAATGGCGATTACACAGGCCGATGAGGCTGCGCTTCGCGAGGAGCTTGGCTTCGATCAGCCCGTACTTGTGCAATACGGAAAATGGATGCTCGGGCTAATCCAGCTTGATCTAGGCACTTCGTATTTAAAAGGCCGTCCGGTGCTGGATGAGCTGCTGGATAAGCTGCCTGCGACGATTCTGCTGACAGCTAGCGGCTTGGTCGTTATGGTAGCCATAGCACTGCCGCTCGGCCTCATTGCTTCACGCTATCCCAACCGCTGGCCGGATCATGTAAGCCGGGTACTGGCACTCATTGGGGCTTCGATTCCGAGTTTTTGGATGGGGCTGCTGCTTATTTACTTATTTTCCTTAAAGCTCGGATGGCTGCCAACAAGCGGCAAGGGCAGCTTCGCCCATATGATTTTGCCATCCATTACACTCGGCTTTGCAATGGCCGCTGTCTATGCAAGGTTGCTGCGCTCCGGGCTGCTGGACAGCTTGTCTCAGGATTATATTAAAGCAGCGAGGGCACGCGGCCTGGCTGAACGGCGCATCTTGATGGGACATGCACTGCGTGCCGCGCTGCTTCCGGTTATTACGGTGTTCGGTGTCAGCTTCGGCAATTTGCTCGCAGGATCTGTCGTCATTGAAACGCTATTTGCTTGGCCTGGCCTTGGAAGCTTGGCGCTTGAAGCGATTTTTGAACGGGATTATCCGATCATTCAAGGGTACGTACTGGCGACTGGGCTATTCGTTGTCGTCGTCAATCTGCTTGTTGACCTCAGCTACAGCTTGCTAGATCCGCGCATTCACTTAGGGAAAGGAGCTGCCTAATGGATGGGAAAATAACCGCGGAGCTTTCGCTTCCGCTTAGACGAAACGATGCGGGGCGGCGAATGCTGCAAAACCGTACGATGATGCTGGGCATGGGCTTGCTTGGAATCATCGTGCTGCTAGCGCTCTTCGGGCCGATGATCGTCCAAAATGATCCCTTAACGGTGCAAATGGGGGAGCGGCTGCTTTCGCCAAGCTGGCAATACCCGCTAGGAACGGATCATCTCGGACGGTGCATTTTCACAAGGCTTGTAATAGGTGCGCAGCTTACGCTCGGCATTTCCGCCATCGTCATTGTCACAGTAATCGTGCTAGGCGTACCGCTCGGGCTGATTTCGGGCTATATCGGCGGACGCTTCGATACGATTATTATGCGGCTTGTAGATGGAATGGGGGCACTGCCGGAATTTATATTTGCTATCGCGTTTGCCGGCTTCCTCGGGCCCAGCCTGCCTAATTTAATTTTTGCCATTGTGCTTGTAAAATGGATCGGCTACGCCCGGGTCGTGCGAAGTGTCGCATTATCTGAGCGAGAGAAGGAATATGTGCTGGCGGCTAAGGTTGCGGGATGCAGCACTTGGACGATTTTGCACCGCCACTTGCTTCCGCAAATGATTTCTCCCGTTGTCGTGCTTGCGGCACTGGATATTGGGAAAATCATTATGATCATCTCGATGCTCTCCTATCTGGGACTTGGCGCACAGCCGCCAACGCCGGAATGGGGCGCCATGCTCAATGATGGCCGGCCTTATTTTCAATCTGCGCCGCAGCTTATGATTTATCCGGGACTTGCCATTATGGCCATCGTCATTGCCTGCAATCTGCTCGGTGAAGGTCTGCGCGAGGCGCTGGATGTCCGCAGCCGTTAATATCGCTAAAAGGGCAGTAAGGGCAGTAAGGGAAGGGAGGCGTATGACCTGATGCCGCAAATAAAGGGTAAGGAAATGGCGCATATGGAAAAAGCTCATACGGAAAAGGTGCAACAGGAAAATGCCGCTTCAGTACTGGCTGCTGTTGAAGCACCAGTGCTTGAGGTTTCACAGCTGCAAATCTTCTCGCGCCAGGGGAAGCAGCAGCGCCCGCTCGTTCATGGCGTTAGCTTCGTCATCCCTAGAGGCGAGACACTTGCACTCGTAGGGGAAAGCGGCAGCGGCAAAAGTGTAACGGCGAGCGCCGTGCTTGGCTTGATGTCCGGTTCGCTCGCTATAAACAGCGGGGAAATTCGCTTTTGTGGCGACAATGTTTTGGATTGGAGCGATAAGAAGCGGCGGGGTTTGCGTGGACGCGAAATCGGTTTTATTTTTCAAAATTATCAGGAGAGCTTTACGCCATTTATTACGGTTGGCAAGCAGATGAATGAAACGCTGCGCTCTCATGAGAAGCTGACAAGTCGGCAGGCGAAGGTACAGGCGCTGGAATGGCTGGAGCAGGTAGGCCTGCCCGCGAAGCGTGTCTACAGCAGCTATCCGTTTCAATTGAGCGGAGGGCAGCTGCAACGGGCTGCCATCGCTGCGGCGATGATGCTGCAGCCTGCGCTGCTTATTGCCGATGAGCCGACAACGGCGCTTGATGTCATTTCCGGCGAAAAGGTGCTGGGTGTGCTTGCCAGTCTTCAGAAGCGAACGGGCTGCTCGGTACTGCTCATTTCCCATGATCTGAGGCATGTTGTGAAACGAGCTTCGACGATAGCCGTCATGAAGGACGGCCATATTGTCGAGCTGGATACAGCAGAGCATATTTTGTATCACTGCCATCATGAGTATACGCAGCAGCTGCTGAATGCAAGGCCATATATTACTTAAATAATCTATTTATTAAAAATTTATCTATGAGAAATCAGGAGGTGAGAAGCGGTGCAGCCTTTGTTGCGCGTAGAGCGTTTATGTAAAACCTTCAGGAAATCGAAGGAGCAGGTTTATGCGCTGAAAGAAATTTCCCTGCAAATGGCAAGGGGCGAGTGCGTTGGCATTGTAGGGGAAAGCGGAAGCGGCAAAAGCACATTAGGCAAGGTGATTTTGGCGCTGGAGCGGCCGGATAGCGGTGAGGTATGGCTGGATGGGATTCCGCTGCTTCAGCTAAAGGGGGCAGCGCTTAGACAGCAGCGGCAGCATGTGCAGGTCGTATTTCAGGACCCGAACGCCGCGCTTAACAGCAAAATGCCCATTTGGCGTTCGATTATGGAACCTCTTGATAATTTTCCAGAGGTGATGCCGCCTTTTCTGACGGGGGATCGCTCAGATAGGCTTGGTATGGCAGCGCAGCTGCTAGCGCTGGTCGGCCTGCCGCTGGATCATCTGAACCGTTATCCGCATGAGCTTAGCGGCGGGCAGCGGCAGCGGGTCGCCATTGCACGTGGCATCAGCCTGAACCCGAAGCTGCTCGTCTGTGACGAGCCAACCTCTAGCCTCGACGTTTCCGTTCAGGCGCAAATTTTGCAGCTGCTCAAAAGCTTAAAGCACACGCTAGGCATGTCCTATTTGTTTATTTCTCATGATATTGCTTCCGTCCAATATATGAGCGACCGCATGATCGTCATGAAGGACGGGGAAATGATTGACGAGTTTGCGAGCTCCGAGTTGACATACCCGGAAAGGCATTCCTATACCAAGCTCCTGGTAGAGGCGGCAAGCTAGTCGCCCTGCCTGAAACAGCATAAAAAACGGAGTAGAGTGATGGAACAAAATACGGAACAAATATAGGCTGTTTTGCTAGTTATCAAACTTATCAGAAAATTATTGTTTGAAACATTTTAGAAACTATGCTAATATCAAAACCATCTTAAAAAGCGAGGAAGAGAAAACGTACGAAGGTGATTATGTTCAGAGAGCAGGGGGAGTGCTGAGACCTTTGCCGTAATCCTTGTATGCTGTCGTCTCGGAGCTTTTGATGGAAAGCGGAGCCTGAGCCTGAATATGCATGGCAACCGTGAGTAGACTCAAACGGAATGGCACACGTTATCGTGCGGCAGGTAAGGCAATGCCTTATCTCATGAGACTGAAATCGCAGGATTTCAGTGAATCAGGGTGGTACCACGAAATTTTTCCCCTTTCGTCCCTTCAGCATGGCAGAAGTTTGCCATCGCTTGTGGATGAGAGGGGTTTTTCTGTTTTCAAAAATAGGAAAAGCGAGGAAGAGAAAACATACATAGGCGATTATGTTCAGAGAGCAGGGGGAGTGCTGAGACCTTTGCCGTAATCCTTGTATGCTGTCGTCTCGGAGCTTTTGATGGAAAGCGGGGCCTGAATATATTAGGCACCCGTGAGTAGACTCAAACGGAATGGCACACGTTACCGTGCGGCAGGTAAGGCATTGCCTTACCTCTTGAGACTGAAATCGCAGGATTTCAGTGAATCAGGGTGGTACCACGAAATGATTGCCCCTTTCGTCCCTTCAGCATGGCAGAAGTTTGCCGTCGCTTGCGGATGAGAGGGGCTATTTATATTTTAAGGAGGCAGTCACATGGATAAATCATCTACACTTACGAGCGAATTACAGCAGCAGAATCAGAAATGGGCAACCGGATCGGAGATGCTATTAAGCGGCTTGCTGATGGAAGGGGTGGATTGTGTATTTGGATACCCGGGTGGAAATGTGCTTAATATCTATGACGCGATGGTTCATAATCGGGATTTCAAGCATATTTTGACCAGGCATGAGCAAGGGGCCATTCATGCGGCTGACGGCTATGCGAGGTCAACTGGGAAAGTGGGTGTATGCATCGCCACATCAGGCCCAGGCGCAACGAATTTAGTGACCGGCATTGCGACGGCCTATTACGATTCTGTACCCTTAGTCATAATTACGGGCAATGTATCAACAGCGGTAATGGGTACGGACGCCTTTCAGGAAGCGGATATCGTTAGCATGACGATGTCAATCACAAAGCATAGCTATCTGGTTCGTGACGCAAAGGAGCTGCCGCGAATTGTCCATGAAGCGTTTCATATCGCAAGCACGGGTAGGAAAGGGCCGGTTTTAATCGACATCCCAAAAGACGTATCCAATCAGAAAATACCGGCTCAGCCCGCCAGCCCTATTCATATACGCGGTTATCATGGCAATCCAACAACGAACCCTGCGGAAATAGATCGATTAATCGAGGTGATTGCCCAAGCTCAAAAACCTGTTATTATAGCCGGAGGAGGCGTCGTTTATTCAAATGCCTCCGAGGAGCTTATCGCGTTTGCGAACAAAACCAATATTCCTGTTGCGACGACTTTGCTCGGTTTGGGCGGCTTCCCAAGTGCACATCATTTATGGCTGGGTATGCCGGGCCATCATGGTACTTACGCGGCGAACATGGCTATCCAAAACGCCGACCTGATCCTTTCCGTCGGTTCACGATTTGATGACCGGGTAACGATGAAGCTGGATGGCTTCGCTCCACAGGCGAAATGGATTGCCCATATTGATATCGATCCGGCTGAAATTGGCAAAAATATTAAAACGGATATTGCGTGCATCGGAGATATAAAGGCAGTGCTGCAATATGCCAATACGCTCGCGGTAGCTTCCGATTCCAGCAGTTGGATTGCTGAAGTGAAGCAAAATAAAAGGTTGTATCCATTGAAGTACAACGATTCCGATACGGAGCTTAAACCACAGTTTGTTATTGAAATGATTCATGAGACGACGCAAGGAAATGCGATTATTACGACGGACGTAGGGCAGCATCAAATGTGGACAGCGCAATTTTACAAATTCAAGCATCCCCGCTCACTCATTACATCCGGAGGCCTTGGGACGATGGGCTTTGGCTTCCCCGCTGCAATCGGTGCTCAAATCGGAAATCCAGAGCGTCTAGTCGTTTCAATAAATGGTGACGGTGGCATGCAGATGTGTGCGCAAGAAATGGCGATTTGTTCAATCAACCAAATTCCCGTTAAAATCGTCGTGATTAACAATCAAGTGCTGGGCATGGTTAAACAGCAGCAGGAGCTCATGTACGAAAGGCGCTATAGCCAGATCGATCTTGCTGGCAGCCCCGACTTCATTAAACTTGCTGAAGCGTATGGCATTAAAGGGCTAAGAGCAAACAATAAAGAAGAGGCTATTCGCGTATGGGAAGAGGCATTACAGACACCGGGACCTGTACTTGTTGAGTTTGTCGTGCCGACCGAAGAGAATGTATATCCGATGGTTTTAGCCGGAACGACATTGGATCAGATGATTATGGGAGATTTTGAATAAGCTTGCACAATCAATTTGATTAATGAGGTTAAATAAGTAATTGGTTCGCCCCTTGGCGAATTTCGATGGGATTTTCGGACAATAATTAATGGCATTAATGACCGAAATCGACAAAATCGGCGGCTGATCGGCAATCTATTTTAGGTGATTAAATAAATGCTGTCGTTTTGTGCGGATTGGCTTTGTCAGTGTCAGCTTTCATCGTTTACAATGAAGAGGAATGGAGCGGGTGTCGAACTCGGCATGGCTGCTCCGCCACATTGGGTAAGGGGTGACTTGCGATGACAGACAAAAAAAGAATTTTGCTGGATGTAGACACCGGGGTTGATGATGCCATCGCGATCTTATACGCGCTGCTTTCGCCTGAAATCAAGGTGGAGGGCATAACGACAGGGTATGGCAATACGACGGTTGAACAAGCTACAGACAATACGCTAAGAGTGGTACAGCTGGCCAATTGCGGCTACGAGGTTCCCGTTGCCGCCGGGGCTGTTGCACCAACGGTAAGGCCTTCACGTGGAACGGATGCGCATATTCATGGGCATAATGGCATTGGAGATGCGGTGCTGCCGCCTTCCTCCCAGCAGCCGTTGAAGGAAAATGCGGTAGATTTCATTATTCGCAAAGCTGCGGAAAATCCAGGAGAGCTCACACTCGTTACGACGGGCAGAATGACGAATTTGGCGCTTGCGCTGGAAAAGGCGCCTGAGCTTGCGGGGCAGCTGAAACAGGTGGTGACGATGGGCGGGACGCTGTTTGCACCCGGCAATGTCACGCCAGTTGCAGAAGCTAACATCTATGCCGATCCTGAAGCGGCGGCGGTGGTTTTTGCCTCCGATGTGCCGCTCACAATTGTCGGGCTTGATGTGACTGTGCCTACAAGGCTTACGGGAGCTGATCTGGACAAGCTTGTCCGCTATGCGCCGGAACATAAGCAAGCGATCATCCGCTTTTTGAATGAATCGCTGGGCGTTTATTTTGAGTTTTACCGCAAGGTGAACTATTTCATTGAGGAATGTCCGATGCATGATGCGCTTGCTGTTCTAGTAGCGCTTAATCCGTCGCTCGTTACGACACAAAAATTTAATGCCGTCGTTGATTGCAGCAGCGGGCTCACAGCAGGTATGATTGTAACAGATAGAAGACCGCGTCCATCTGTGGGCAGAAGTGTGGAATTTTGCGTTGAGGTGGATTCGGCCAGAGCGATTCGCCAAATGTTGTCGGTATTCTGGAGCGAATAAAGCTAGATCAATGAAAGCTTAGTTAAGTGTACGTAATTAAGGGAGGATTTTGGCAGATGGAGCAGCGTTTTTCGCGGGAATCTAGATGTTATAAAACAGCAAGGGTGTTTCCAACGGATGTGAACAATCATAATACGCTGTTTGGCGGAAAACTAATGGCTTATATCGATGATATTGCCTCCATTGCGGCGACGAAGCATTGCCGACGCTCCGTCGTTACCGCTTCGACGGATTCGGTCGATTTTCTATACCCCATCCGCCCAACGGATTCCGTATGTCTAGAAGCGTTCGTTACTTGGACGGGCCGTTCCTCCATCGAAGTGTTCGTTAAAGTGGTGAAGGAGGATTTGCTGCGTGGAGAGCGGGAAGTGGCGGCAACGTCCTTTCTGACGTTCGTTGCGCTTGATTCAGACAGGCGTCCGGTAGCTGTGCCAGCGGTCGTTCCGGAAACGGAGGAGGAGCTTAAGCTGTTTGAGACAGCAGAGCAGCGGGCGGAAATGCGCCGTACCCGCCGCGAGCAGAGCAAGCGCTTTGCTGAATTTTTGACGGTAAAGCATCCTTGGGACTGAGTGTAAATGATAGCTGCCAGAATGTATAGATTGTGCCTGCGGTCTGTATCGCTTCTGCGATTAAGGCCGCAAGGACAGCACGTACTGAATGCATGTGTATACAAACAAGGCGAGGCCTGTACATATGCCTAGAACGATATAAACTGCTTTTTTGCCGCTCACATGGACACCAACTTTCATCAATTCTTTCTTTATTATAAATCAGATGAGATCGAAAGTCATGGCGACGCAGTGGCAGCGCGGTTAAACACAATCAGAATAGCAGCAACGCCCCTTCGAGCCGATAAGCCGGAAGGGGCGTTGCTGTTTTTTATTATAAGGTCGTAATGACGCGATCTACGATGCCGTATGCTACAGCCTCCTCTGCGGAGAGGAAATAATCACGGTCCATGTCCAGTTGAATTTTCTCCAGCGGCTGGCCGGTTCGCGCGGCAGCAATCTGGTTGAGATGCTCCCTGATGCGAACAATCCGATTGGCAGAAATCGCAATATCGCTCGCTTGGCCCTGGACGCCGCCATGAGGCTGGTGAATCATTACCTCGCTGTTGGGCAGTGCAAAGCGCTTGCCTTCGGCTCCCGCAAGCAGTAAAATAGCGGCGAAGGATGCTGCAAGCCCTACACATATCGTACTGACATCCGGCTTAATATATTGGATGGTGTCATAGATGGCAAAGCCGGCAGAAGTAGAGCCGCCCGGGCTGTTAATATAAATACTGATGTCTTTTGTCGGGTCTTCCTCCGCGAGAAACAGCAGTTGGGCAACGATGCTGTTCGCCAATTGGTCGTCGATGGCTGAGCCGAGAAAGATAATGCGATCTTTCAGCAGCCGTGAATAAATATCATAGGATCTTTCACCGCGCGCGCTTTGCTCCACTACGTAAGGCACATAATTGGTCATAGGCTTACCTCCATTTATTCCTTTTGATGTTTACTTTCACTTAGTAAACGATTATCGGGGGCCAAAAGGATATGTAGCGCTGTAAGCTTTTTTTTGTTCATCTGCGTATCTTAATAGGGGCTTCATTCGTTTACAGAGTGAAACGGCTGTCTCCGTCCTTTGGCGGCGCGGTGCGTTTCAGCCCGAGAAATACAGAGAAAGGATGAGAAAATCATATCCTTTCCTATATTTTAAAATAAACGGTTCTGCCGCGTCTTCGCCCGGAATCGGTTAAGAGGAGCGTGTCCTATGCGTTTGAAAAATAAAGCCGCCTTACCGTATGAATATGCCGGTCAGCAGCTGGCATCCCTGCGCAAGTACAGCCTCTCGCTGACAGGCTCAAGCTGGGATGCCGATGATTTGGCGCAGGAATCATGGCTTAAAGCGAGCCTCGCTGCAGATGCGGCGAGCCATCAAAATCCCGAAGCGCTGCTGCGGCGCATTGCCAAAAATAGCTGGATCGACCAAGGCCGCAGAAAAGCGGTTTGGCAAAAAATAAGCGGAGAAATGCTGCATTTGCAACAGCAGGGAAACGCAGTAAACAATCAAGAGGCTAGCGAGCTTGAAATTGTTTTTCATGTGCTGGTGAAGCATATGACAGCTGCGCAAAGGGCTGTTTTCATGCTGCGGGATGTATACGGCTGCTCAAGCATCGAAGCTGCGGAAATATTGGGGATGACGGATGGGGCGGTAAAAGCGGCGCTTCACCGTGCCAGGCAAGCGCTTATAGCTGTGCGCCAGCAGTTGCTTCAGGATGGGCTGCCCCAGCCGCAGGAGGAGCATATGAAAACCTATGTAAGGGCGCTGGCCGCCACTTATTTGTCCGGCGATATGAAAGCAGTTGCGTCGTTAATGCAGCTTAGCGAAAATGATCCAGAGCTGGCCGTCCACATGGCGCAGCGTGAACTTGGCCGCCTTCCATCACGGCGTCATAAGGTTCCAACAGACGCGCGTAATATGGCGCTGGAAAATGCTTTTATGCAAAATGTTGCCTAACCGTTTATTGACTAGCGAAGGGGGAGAATCAAATATGTTCATACGACCATATGAGCATCAGGATGTGGAGTCGGTCGTCCAGCTAATGGCCGATCTCGGCTACCCAACGAATATAGAGGCGCTCAACGCCCGTATGGAAAAAATAGCGTCTATAGAGTCCTGTTTTACATTTGTTGCAGTTCGAGATGGGCAAGCAGTCGGGCTGATTGGCTGCCGTGATATTTTTTATTATGAGGAAGATGGCATGGTCATCCAAATCAGCCTGCTTGTAACGAAGCAATCGGAGCAAGGGAGCGGAATTGGTACGGCGCTCGTTGCTTATATAGAGCAATGGGCGAGGGAACGGGGTGCGATTGCGCTATATTTAACGAGCGGAATAAAGGAATCGCGCAAGAAGGCCCATGCTTTTTATGAGGCCCGCGGCTTTGATATTACAGGCTATCGGTTTGTGAAAAAGTTAACGGTGCATAATTAATTACTGGACAATTAACATGTGTAAGCCAGTGATTAACACAAGCGGTTTTAAGAGGATAGGCGTGTGACCGACAGATATCTGCGGAAATCACACTTCTGTCCATTTTTTTATGCCAAAGTTTTAGAAGCCAAGCGAACCAAGCGAGCCAAGCGATGCCAGCCATGCTTCTTTCATTGACAGTAATAGTTGTCTGAAATATAATTGCTTATGACAACTATTTTAGCTTTTCATCAACGAGGGGGAACGGCATGCTGTCTCAGGAACAACGCCCGCGCTTATGGACTACTGCATTTATTACGCTTACCGTTTGCTCTTTTTTAGTTTTCTTTAATTTACAGCTTCTGCTTTCTCCGCTTACGGCTTATACGAAAAACACTTTTATGGCCAGTGACGTATCGGTCAGCCTCGTGACGAGCGTTTTTGCTGTTTCTGCAATTTTGACGCGTTTTATGACGGCATTTGTGATGAAAAGAGTGCCGCGCTCGGTCATTTTGTACACAGGCATTGTGCTTGCGGCCCTTTTTACAGCTATGTATATCGCGGCTGATTCCGTCGGCTCCTTGCTCATCATGCGTGTATTTTACGGCATTGGCTTTGGCATAGCCAGTACGATTATACCGACGCTCGTATCGCAAATTATTCCCGCTGGGCGAATTGGCGAAGGAATTGGCTATTTTGGCTTGTCCACCAGCATTGCGATGTCCATTGGTCCCATGATAGGGCTTAATATTTTGAAGCAATTCGGATTCGGGGCGTTAAGCATAACGGGAACGGCAGCGATATTGCTGATTATCCCGATTCTTTTGGTGTTTCGTCCGCTTCCGCCAGAGCCTCCGCGCCTTAATCAGGAAGAGCGGAAACGGGCTGCCGCGAGCAAGCCGCCTTTTAATTTCAAGCTCGTGATTCCAGCGTTACTAAATATACTGCTGTCGATTACATACAGCGGTATATTAAGCTTTATCGCCTTGTACGGAGAAAAGCTAGCGATCAATCAAATCGGTTTGTTTTTCTTGTTTAATGCGGTGACGATTATTATCGTTCGTCCGATTTCTGGCAAACTGTTTGATAGCAAAGGGCATGCTGCGGTGCTGATTCCTGGAGCGTTATGTGTCATTGCAAGCTTGACGGTGCTGTCGTTTACGACTTCCATTTCGCTGTTGATCGTATCGGCCCTTCTGTATGGTCTCGGATTCGGAGCTGTCCAGCCAACGATTCAAGCTTGGATGCTGCGCAGCTCGGCTCCAGAGCAGCATGGTGCCGTGAACAGCATGTTCTACAACGCAACCGATCTCGGCGTAGCTACAGGTGCTATTTTGTTAGGAGCTATTGCCTCAGCAACGAGCTATGAAACGATGTATCGCTGCGCTGCTGGCGTCATGATTATCTTTTTGCTCGTATACATGATCATTAGCATGGCGGCGGCTGCAAAAAATAAAAAGCGGGGCTGGAGCAAGCCAGAAGCGGTCTCCCAAAATATTTCAATGAAAAACAATTGACACGACCTTACTTGTCATGTAACATGTAAAATGAATTACGATCTAACATCAGATGACAGCAGGGCATCAAACCATATATTTTTTCGTATAACCTCGTAAGCCGTATTCAGCTGCAGCTGGATATAAGAACAGGTCGGGGGTATCTACAGGAAGCCTTTACTTCCTAACTACGATAACAAGGATCAAGCTGTATTGGTCGTTGCTATGTGGTTAGGATTTTTTGTGTTGTCTGGGCACGTTTAGAGAGACAATCAAGGAGGTTTAAAGGCACAAATGAAGTATTTATTATCGGTTTTATTCGGTGCGATTAGTTACGGTGTGTTATCTACAATCGTAGTGCTGGCCTATGGTCAAGGCTACCAATTAGGTGAAGTGGTTGGAACGCAGCTGCTGACGGGATTTATATTGGCCTGGATGCTGGCTTTTTATACAAAATGGCGGGAGAAGCGCAAAGTCCGTACAGTCCCAAACACAGTTTCTTCTATTACTCGAGCGGCAGAGGCTGCCAAAACGCTTGCCTCTAAGCTGACGTGGAAAAGCAGAGTGTTGCTGATGCTTTCGGGTATGCCCACAGCTATAACGGGCTTGTTGTATTATCACTCGCTTCGTTATATTCCAGCCTCGTTGGCGATTATATTATTATTTCAATTCACATGGATCAGCGTATTGATTCAAGCTTTCAGCAAGCGTCAACGTCCTAAAGGCATTATGATGCTGGCTTTGATAGTTTTGTTCGGAGGCACGCTGCTAGCTGCTGGCATTATGGAGGAGGGCGCTGCCCAGTTCAACTGGATCGGCATTATTTTCGGCCTATTATCCGCCGTGAGCTATTCCTTGTTTATTTTGTTCAGCGGCAAAGCAGTGCCAGCTGTACACCCGGCTTACCGCAGTGCGTGGATGATTACTGGCGGATTGCTGCTCGTGTTTATTTTATTCCCGCCCATATTTCTGTTTAATGGTTTGATTTGGGGGCAGTTGCTCGTATTCGGTTTCCTGCTAGGGTTGTTCGGTGCGTTTATCCCGCCTGTCCTGTTCGCCATCGGAGTGCCGCACATTGGTGAAGGCATGGCTGGCGTATTAGGCGCAGCCGAGCTTCCTGTAGCTGTCACAATGTCGGCACTTATATTGAATGAGCATGTGAGCATGCTGCAATGGGTGGGCGTCGCCGTCGTCCTAGCGGGCATTTTGCTGCCAGAGCTGAAACGCTTCAAATGGCGCTCGCAGCGCACAATGGCGACCTGACGTCTTTTTTACCAATATTTGAAACCTTTAGCTGGTTTTTCCGTCTGTCGCATAAAGGCGGTGTACTCTTTGAAAAAATGGCTGATTTTGTCGCTCTTGCTATTATGGCTGCTCCCGTCACCGGCATCTGCGCTGTCTTGCGCCCAAATGAAAACGCCAGCTGAGGCTTTTGATTGGTATGACGGTATCGGAGGACCCGACCTGGGGAGCTATAAATGGACCGAGTGAAGAGGACGTGGAGTATCTCTTTTTTCTGAAAGAAGGAAATGGCGGCTTTTCTGAAGGATAAGGAAGTGGTTCTGCTGACTCAAGAATCGGTCGTTAAGAAGCAAGCGATGCTGGTGTCTGGGGGGACTCCAGAGAATAATCGCGATCTAGCGGACAGCAGCTCATCAAACAGGGTTGTGTTAGGTATCGCAATATTGGTGCTTGTTGTAGCGGTAGGAGTGGTCGTTTATCGTCGCTATAGAAAGCGCGGGAAATAAGATTGATTTAAGTAACAGGAAGCCTGAGCAATCAGGCTTTTTTTTGTTTTACATATTGTAAATTAGGGTATCAAGGCGAACGGGACGCGCAAAAGTTGTCAAAGCAAGTATAGTTGCTTTATCATAAATAGGACATCTACAACAGACCTACAACATGCCAAGAACATAAGAAAGGAGCCGAATGATGGCTGTTCAAATCGGACTTACGGGCTGGGGCGACCATGATTCGCTGTATATTCCCGGTACAAAGGCGAAGGACAGGCTGGGCCAATATGCCAAGTATTATCCCGTCGTCGAAGTAGACAGCTCCTTCTATGCGATTCAATCACGGGAACGGTTCGCCAAATGGGTGGCGGAAACGCCGGACTCGCTCCATTTTATGATAAAAGCGTATCAGGGCATGACAGGGCATCAGCGCGGTGAAGCAGCAGCTGCGGCGGTATTAAATGACACGGGCCAGATGTTCGCCGCTTTTCGCGAATCCATTGAGCCGGTAATGGAGGCTGGGCGGCTGACTGCCGTGCTATTTCAATATCCGCCATGGTTTGATTGCACGCAGGACAATGTCCGGCTGCTTCGCGAGACGAAGCTAAGAATGGGCAGCATTCGCTGCGCTTTGGAGTTCCGCCATCAGAGCTGGTTTATGCCGGAGTTTCGTGCGAAGACGCTGGCATTCATGAAGCGCGAGGGCTGGATCCACAGTGTGTGCGATGAGCCGCAGGCGGGTGTTGGCTCAGTGCCGACCGTGCTGCAAGCAACCGATCAGGAGCTGACGCTCGTTAGGCTGCATGGCCGAAATGTAGCTGGCTGGAATCAGAGCGGAGCGCCGAATTGGCGCGAGGTTCGCTATTTGTATCGCTATAACAGCGCTGAGCTTCGAGAATGGGTAGACCATATCAAGGAGCTGCAGCAGCAGAGCAAGCATATTTGCATTATTTTTAACAATAACTCCGGCGGGGACGCGGCTGATAATGCCAAAGAACTGATGGACCTGCTTGGACTGAACTGTCCGGATGGGGAAGGGCCTTATTTTGTTCGCAATGAGCCAGAACCGCCAGCGGTAGAGCAGCTGGAGTTATTTTAGAGTGGGAGGACAGGTATATGCCCTATCAGGGACTTGAGCAATCGATTGGCTTTACAATGGGAATGACCTATCGCAAGCTGACTAATTTATTTCAGCAACGGTTGAGAGATTATGCGATTACGCCAGAGCAGTGGTCGGTACTCATTCAAATCAGCAAGTCGGATGGCTTGATTCAGAAGGAAATTGCTTTGCGGACAAGCAAGGAAAATCCAACCGTTACCCGGATCATCGACCATCTGGAGAAGGAGCAGCTGATTCATAAGCGTCCTGGCATTCAGGATCGCCGCAGCTTTGCTGTTTATATTACAGACAAGGGACGGCAGCTTATTAATGAAACAACCGCTATTAATGAGTCGGTAAACGATGAAGTGAAGAAGGTTATTTCCGCAGAGGAGTACGAGCTGATGATTTCGCTGCTGCTGCGGATTAATCATCATTTGCAAGCTTTAATCGAGAAAAATTAACCGTTTCGGGAGCTGCTATATTTTGCGCCACACAAGGTTTCTTGGCATCTGTTGAAAAATCCTCTTAACAATCCAACATTTCCCACCGATATAATTAAAAGATATATTGCGATGTCATTTTAGACGGGCTGCGCCGTGTACATATAAATAGAACGATAAACAAGGGCGCGTGGGAAAATGGTTGGAGGAGGGAATGCTTTTGGGCGGTACAGGCCACAGCAGCAAAGATGCCGAGGGGGCAGCTTTCCAGTGGATCAGGCTAACAGGGCTTGGACGGGAAGAGTCGTGCAGGCGGCGAGAGCGGAAGGATACCCGGAAAGCGCTGATGCTCCGTCATTTTTATAAAAACTGTTTTATACCTGCTCTTGAGCAAACGGTGTTTCAGGAAAATCGTTATTACCACATTCATCAAGAACAGCTGATTGAGCTGTTTTTGTCTTCTTTTCGCCAGTTATGCCATCGGCTTTATGTCAGGCAGCAGGAGCGGCTGATCGGAGCCATTAGCATCATAGAATATAGCTTGCAGGCATATTCCAACGCGGACGAATTATTTGCTTATCGGGTTGAGGCTTATGGCGAGCAAGGATACGACGATTCGGAGCCTTATTTCGAGAATTATAATACCGCCTGGCTGTATCAGTTCATTCCGAAGCTGATGACGAATCTGAACGAGCAGCGCAAAGCTTATGGGGGAAAAATATTGGGCGGCGATATTGAGGATATGATGCGGGGAGAGCTTGTTTTATTTCATCAGTTTGCGGTCGGGCTAATCCGCAGCGCCATTCCAAGGGCAATTAGCGAGCCGCAATATGCGGCGCTTGCCAAAACAGATTCGTTCAACATACGGCTGGGCCAAGAAGGAAAACAACGCAAGACGATATATATAAAGCATGAAGTCATTGATTTTGAACAATGATGGCATAAAGACAAGGCAAGAAGAAGGGGTGGACGATGAACCAAGAACAGCTGATAGCTTTATTCACGAAGGAGCAGCGAATCGAGATTACGTTTCCGGGCTATCGTCGTGAGCAGGAAGGCGGAGTCATTCGGCAAATCGCACTCGAAAATGAGAGCGAAGGCGGCTTCGTCCTGCATACAGATTTGAACGAAAATAATGTTGATGAGGCCATTGTAAAGCAATTGGCATATTTCCGCGAGCTGAAGCAATCGTTTGAGTGGAAGGTGTATAGCGATGACAAGCCTAGTAATCTCAAAGAACGGTTGCTGGCGCATGGCTTCAATATCGGTGAAGAAGAGGCTATGATGGTCATTCAGCTTGCAGATGGACATGAACTGCTTCAGTATGAAATTCCGACTTCGATTCGCCCTGTCACGGATGCGGCGGGCATTGATGCATTGGTCGCGCTGGAAGAAACGGTGTGGGGCGTGCCGCATGCCGAGCATGGCGAGCGATTGAAGCAGGATCTGCAGGATAAGCAAATCGGACTGCACATCTACGCAGCTTATGACGGAGACCAAATGGTCAGCGCCGCCTGGATGTATTTGCACGAAGGAACGTCCTTCGCAAGCATTTGGGGCGGATCTACGCTTGCGGAATACCGCGGCAAAGGGCATTATTCAGCTCTGTTGGCTGTTAGGGCACAGGCTGCCTGGCGGGCGGGCTTTCGTTTGATGACGGTGGATGCAAGTCCAATGAGCCGTCCGATTTTGGCGAGGCGGGGCTTTGAGCTGCTCGCATATACGTGGCCATGCCAGTCGCCTGTGCATAATATTTAATCTAGGTTGTTACTTGTAATAATGATACAATAGTCAAAGCTATAGCGAATAATAGGAAGATGCGGGAGGATAAAATGACGACCTTACTGCTGCTTGGCAGCATCAATATGTTTTTATCTGTAATGCTCGGCGCATTCGGCGCGCATGCTTTGAAGAAGAAGCTTTCTGCCGACATGCTGGCTATTTTTCAGACGGGGGTGCAATACCAGATTGCCCACGCGCTGGGCTTGCTGCTTGCCGGTATTTTAGCGGGCGGGGTATTGACGAGCGGACTCGTCGTAACCGCAGGCTGGTTTCTCTTTGCCGGCATTATTTTGTTCAGCGGCAGCCTTTACGCCCTTAGCTTGAGTGGTGTGAAGAAGCTGGGCGCGATTACTCCGCTGGGCGGACTTTGTTTTTTGATCGGCTGGGCCATTCTTGCCGTTGCGATTATTCAAGGCTAGCTGCATAGCCGTACAGGACGAAGAGCTTGCCGGAGGCAGGCTCTTTGGTCATTTTGCTAATGGATTGGGAGGAAGTTCGTTTATGTTTACAGGATGGCGCCTTTCGGTGCTGGGACTAGTTATTGTGGGGACGACGGCTATTGTCGCACCTCTGTTCAAATTAATGGAGTTCGGCAAGACGATTCCATTGTTCATTTTATTCGCGTTGTTTATCGGCTGTTTGGAGCTGTTGGAATGGAACAAACGTCGCAATCGACGACGCTAATCCTTGCAAGGATTAATAGAGCCTGGAGAATGACAAACTACTGCTTATTAAGAGAAAGGGGATTCAGCAAATGCCGCAAATCGACACGCCGTCTGTCCTGCTGCTTTTTTTCGCACTCCTGGGCATATTGAGCAAAAACAACTCCATCACCATCGCTGCCGTATTTCTGCTGCTTCTCCGGGTAACGAATGTGCACCAGGCTTTCCCGTGGATCGAGAAACACGGTCTGACTTTGGGCATCATCATATTGACGATTGGCATTCTCGCGCCGCTGGCAAGCGGGACGATCAGTATGAAATCGGTCTATGAATCGTTTCTCCATTGGAAATCGATAGCGGCCATCGTCGTCGGCGTGCTGGTTGCTTATTTGGGCGGGCGCGGCTTTCATCTGATGTCCAGCCAGCCGACGATCGTGACCGGGCTTATTATCGGGACGATCATTGGCGTTGCTTTTTTTAAAGGTGTTCCGGTAGGTCCGCTTATTGCGGCTGGATTGCTGTCGCTGCTAATTAGCAAGTAAGGGTGAGCCATTCTTCTTGCAGAATCGCGTAGTAATATTTATCCCACCAAGCATTGGCGCCATTAGGAATGCATTTTTTGAAAAAGCCTTCCCTGCGCATGCCTATTTTCTCCATCACACGGAAGGAGGGAATGTTCTCGGGTTGGCAGGTGGCAATCATTCTGTGCAGCTGCAGCTCCTCAAACCCATATTTAAGCATGGAGCGTGCAGCTTCCGAGGCATAGCCTTGATTGCGATAATGAGGGCTGAATACCCAGCCGATTTCATAGGTATGATTTCCAAAATAGCTATGGAACACAAGATGCCCAATAAGCGGTCCGCCGTTTTTCAACAGTACAGCGTAATTTTGCGTCTGTCCTCTGATATTATCTAGGTAAGTTAAGAGGACTAGTTTCGGGGGAAAGTCGCTTGACGTAACCCAAGGAGATCTCATCATTCCCGTAAAAAACGGTAACCCGTGCTCAACACCGTGAGGGTGAAGACAAGGCTAGAGAGGCCCATGCAATTGCGCATGGGCCAACTCGATTTGTGTATTGCCTGGTCGGCGTGGACAGGAGGTTGCCGTTACCTTTGCAGCTCCTGTTCTTCCTCTTCATCCAAAGCTTGCGGTGGCGGGTTGCCAATTCGCCATTGTACGCCTTGCGCCGATCCGTGGCCGTAGCCTCCATATCCGCTCGCGCCAGCTTGGGCATTGACGCAGGCTGGTCCGATAATGGTCGTATTTTGAATCGGCGACAGCACATGGGCAAGCTGACCAGCATTGACGCAATAGGCGAGCTGGAACACTTCCTTCGGCGTAATGCGCAGCACGTCAGAGCCGAATACCGTTTGTGGGCAGCGGTCATCAAAAATCGTTATAAAATGCGTATGTTCGCTGCATGCAATAATCCAGTGCCACCAGCCCATTGGAATGTATACCGCTTGATGGTCGCATAACCGGTAAGTAAGCAGCTGCTTCGTAAAAGGATTCAAAATCGAAACGACAATTTCACCATGCGTGACGAATACAAGCTCTGTCGTATTGGGATGCCAATGCGGCTCAACAATATGATTTTTGGTCATATGCGCATCGAAAAACGACGTGCTTCTCAGCACAGGCAATTCTTGTGCAGTTAATTGGTTTAAGTAGTTGCAGGAGTCCTTATGGAATAAGGGGGCGCAATTGACATCGTAAAACAAATTTAATGCGGGTGATGTGAGGTCTACATATTCTGTACTCATGATCGGCCTGCCTTTCAGAAATCGCAGTTTTTCCAGCAGTGTATGCAGCTGCCCAGACAGAGGTGAAGAACTGGCGCGAAAGCCAGTTCTATCGGTGCCTAATGAAATCAGAATATAGTCCATTAGAACAAGTGTATCGTGAATTGGATCTCCTGCTCCCAGGCGCTAAAGTTAAAGCATTAAAGCTAGGGAGGAATCACGTTGGAGCAGCAGGTGAAGATTTGGGAAGAGACGGTTTCCATACCGACCTACGGCATAGGCAGACCAGAGCGAAATCCGATGTTTTTAGAAAAAAGAGTGTATCAGGGCAGCTCGGGCCGGGTATATCCGCATCCCGTAATTGATAAAATCGAAAATGAAAAGCAGCCTCAGCCCTACAAACTCGTCATTCTCGAAAATGAATATGTGCGTATCGAAATGATGCCGGAGCTGGGCGGCCGTATTTATCGGGCGCTGGATAAGACGAATGACTATGATTTCGTTTATTACAACAAGGTGATCAAGCCTGCGCTGGTGGGGCTCGCGGGGCCGTGGATTTCCGGTGGCATCGAATTCAACTGGCCGCAGCATCATCGTCCAAACACCTATGGGCCTGTAGAATATCGTCTGGCTGAAAATAAAGACGGCAGCGCTACGGTGTGGGTCAGCGAAATTGACCGCATGTATGGAACGAAGGTAACAGCTGGCTTTACGCTGTATCCGGGCAAGGCGTATTTGGAAATTTCCGCACAACTGTACAATCGTACGCCGCAGCCGCAAACTTTTTTATGGTGGGCCAATCCGGCAGTAGCGGTTAATGAGCATACGCAGTCGGTATTTCCTCCTGACGTCACGGCGGTGTTCGACCATGGCAAGCGGGACGTAAGCAGGTTTCCAATAGCGACCGGCACGTATTATAAAATGGATTATTCCGCCGGCGTTGATATTTCCCGCTATCGCAACATTCCTGTGCCAACCTCTTATATGGCTTACAAATCCGACTATAATTTTGTCGGAGGCTATGATCATGGGGTGCAGGCGGGGCTGCTGCATGTGGCGAACCATCATATTTCCCCCGGCAAAAAGCAGTGGACATGGGGAAATGGCGAGTTTGGAATCGCCTGGGATCGCAATCTGACCGATGAGGATGGGCCTTATATTGAGCTGATGACGGGCGTGTATACGGACAATCAGCCGGATTTCACCTGGCTTCAGCCGTATGAGGAAAAGTCGTTCAAGCAATATTTTATGCCCTACAAAAATATTGGGGTCGTCAAAAATGCATCCATCGATACCGCTGTTAATTTGGAGGTCGACGAAGAGGCGCGGGAAGCGGCCCTTTACGTTTATGCAACAGCTGTGTTCGAGGATGCCCAGATCGAGCTGCGTGGACGGGGCCGCAGCTATATTCAGGAGAAGGTGAAGCTGTCACCGAACGACATATTCAAGTCGATCATCACATGGGATGAAGCGGATCAGGCTTTTGATTTGCTGCTGTCGGTCCGTGATTCGGCAGGGAAGCTGCTCATTTCTTACCAGCAAGCCAAGCCTTCGCTAGAGCAAATACCCGATGCCGCTAAGCCGCTTGAAGCTCCTGCTGCGCTCAAGACCAATGAGCAGCTGTATTTGGCGGGGCTCCATCTGGAGCAATATCGCCACGCGACGTTCGAGCCGGAGGCGTATTATCTGGAAGGGCTGAAGCGCGATGCAAGCGATAGCCGGATTAATGTCGCCTACGGCACCCTGCTGCTGCGGCAAGGGAAATTTCAGCAGGCGGAAGGGTATTTCCGCACCGCCATTAAGTCGCTGACGTCGCGCAACCCGAATCCGTATGACAGCGAGGCGCTTTATCAGCTTGGTGTTGCCTTGAAGCATCAGGGGAAGCGCGAAGAAGCGTTCGCTGCTTTCTACAAGGCAACATGGTCAGCGGCCTGGCAGGATGCCAGCTACTTCTCGCTGGCGCAGATCGCTTGCGTGGAAGGCGCTCTTGCGGATGCGCTGGAACTGGTGGAGCGTTCCATCGTGCGGAACGCTCGCAATTATAAAGCGCGCCATTTGAAGGCGGCGCTGCTGCGCAAGCTGGGACGCAGCGATGAGGCGATAGCCTTCGCGGCGGAGACGCTCGGGCTCGATGTGGCCGATTTCGGATCGGCCAATGAGCGCTGCTTGGCGCTGGCTGCTGGGGGGCAGCAGCAGCTGGCGGATCAGGCGCGCGCCGAGCTGCAGCGGCTTATGCGCGGCGATGCGCACAATTATTTGAACTTAGCTGCCGACTATATCGGCAGCGGGCTGCATGAGGAAGCGATTGCGGTGCTTGCGTACATCGTGTCTTCACTAGAGGGTGCCGCAGCGGTCTACCCGATGCTGCATTATACGCTTGCTTATGCGTATGAGCAGTCAGGCCATACAGAAGCCGCGACTGCTTCGCGCCAAGCTGCGGAATCGGCTGCTCCGTATTATTGCTTCCCGAACAGCTTGTTTGAGCTAATCGTGCTGGAGCAAGCGATTGCGGCCAATCCGCACGATGCGATGGCGCATTATTATTTGGGCAACTTACTGTATGACAAGAAACGACATAGCGATGCGATTGCCCATTGGGAAGCGTCGCGCGCAGCAAAGCCGAATTTTGCTACTGTCCATCGCAACCTAGCGCTTGCTTACTACAATAAGCGCGGCGATGAGGAAGCTGCGCTTGAAGCGCTGGAGCAGGCTTTCGCACTCGATCAGGCCGACGCCCGCGTCTTCTATGAGCTGGATCAGCTGTATAAAAAGCTAGGGCATCCTGCTCAGCAGCGGCTCGCCAAGCTGGAACAGCAGCGGAAGCTTGTCGAGCTCCGCGACGACCTGTACATCGAATATGTCACGCTGCTCAATGCGACGAGGCAGCATGGTCAAGCGGTAGTTGCGCTCGCTTCACGCCAGTTCCATCCTTGGGAGGGCGGGGAAGGAAAAGTGACGGGACAGCATGTGTTCACGCATGTTGAACTCGCCAAACAGGCGCTCCAGCAGGGGAATGCGTCCCATGCGATACAATTGCTGAACATGGCGCTCGTCTATCCAGAGCATTATGGCGAGGGCAAGCTGCATGGCGCACAGGAAAACAATATTTATTATTATTTAGGCTGTGCGTATGAAGCGCTGAATGATCCGCTTAGAGCGGAAAATTGCTTTAAGCAGGCTTCCCAAGGGCTAGAGGAGCCCGCTAGCGCACTGTATTACAATGACCAGCCGCCAGATATGATTTTTTATCAAGGGTTGTCGTGGTTGAAGCTGGGTAACGAGCCGGAGGCAAAACGACGCTTCCATAAGCTGCTCGATTATGCGGAAAAGCATATTTTCGACCGGGTCGAATTTGATTATTTTGCCGTTTCGCTGCCGGATTTCCTCGTTTTCGAGGATGATCTAAGCAAACGCAACGAAGTTCATTGCCGTTATATGATGGGATTAGGCCTTCTTGGGCTCGGGGAGCGTAAACAGGCGGTGGAGCAGTTTGGCGCTGCTTTGCAATTGGATGGCAATCATAGCGGAGCGCGCATTCATAGCTTACTGGCGTTATCCAATTAAATAGTTTAGTGTCTTTTAGTCAAAGCATGAAGCTGCTGTCCATGACCTGGACAGCGGCTTTTTTCGTTTTCATTTTACTGATTCTACATAAATTATCTTTATTTTCCCATAAATATAAAAATGTATAAATTTTAAAGCTCTTCGAAAAAATAGGACTAATTAAAAATCCAATATGTATTGTAAGCGTTTCTATCCACTCATGGAAACTAAGATTAAGGAGAGTGCATCTGTGTCAGACATCAACGTAAAGGAATTAAATCGCAAGCTTGAGGAATTGTTTGTAAATCCCCTTCATACTGAAATTGAAATCGAAAATTTGGAATCGGAACCTTTTTCTTTAGAGGTTGAAAGGACCGCTCCGTCAAACATAGCCCGAAGAAAATTGGGGGCCATCCATCCCTTTTCGCCATTTGATAATCAACAATTGGAAGTGGCGGGCGATTTTGCCCGAAAATATGAGCATATTTTGGCAGTGGCCATTGATCATGAAAATGGGCTTGCACAAATCGTAGCAGCGTTTGCGCAGGATACAGCAAGTAAAGATGTCTTAGCTGCGCAGTATGGCATGAGGTTATTTTTAGTTCACCATCCTGATGTGCATGGACTTGAGCTTCCCGCTTTAGAAAAACAATATCCTGACTTTATTAAGCTAAATGTGGAAAATCAAACTCGACTCGAAATGCGGGGTGCCGAAGGGGCCATTTCATTTGAAGCTGCTGTGAGTACAGGCGAGCCTGATATAAAGCAATTTCGCGAGGATATATTACTCAATGAGCATCATATTCATTGGCATGTTGTCTATGATCGGCGTAAGATTGTAGATCGCGGCGGAGAAATGTTCTTATACATGCATCGGCAAATGCTAGCCCGATATGATGCGGAAAGATTGTCTGTCAATCTTTTACGTGTAGAAGCCTTTAATCAATATGAGGGACCAGTTGATCCGTATGATCCGGGCCTTCCTTCGAGCGGGAACCGAAAGCTTGCATTGGAAGATATTACTAAGCTAGAAAATGGCCGCACTGGCATAAAAGGCAAATTCGAGCTTTATCTCAACAATCCGAAAAAAGCGGTAGATCTGCTTGGCAATGATACGGAATGGAGAGCGTCGAATGAGCCGGAAAATTTGAATGATTCCCAACGTGAAAATAATTTTCACGGATCCGGGCATGGGGCTGTTGTGAATTTATCTGTTGCAACCTCAACTGTAGAGGATGAACTTATGGGAGATCCGGCAACAGCCTGCCGTCACGCGTTCTTTTGGCGTTGGCACAAGGAAGTTGATAATCTTTACGACGAATTTCTCCGGCGAATGCCGGTTAATGCTTTCGGAGGCGGGCCAGAAGTAAGAATAAATAAAATTATTTTGTGCAGGGAAGATGGTCTGCCAACAGTAGGAGACTTGCAGCAGATTGGAAAAGAGGCTTTCTCCGATTGGGAAGCAGCTTTCCAGGACGGACCGTTTGAAGGTGGAGGAGCCATCATTACAACGACGGATGAGCTTCAAACGGTTTACAAAATGTATGAACAAATTAAATATTTGACCCATAAAGGGCTTGCTTATTTTTTACGTGTAGAAAACTTATCCTCGCGTGATATCGAATCGACCGTACGTATTTTTATTGCTCCTGAGCAAACGCAAGAGGACTACCGCTCATGGATTGAAATGGATAAGTTTATTGCAAGGCTTTCCCCTGGTAAAAATGTTATTTATCAGAATGCTAAAGAGTCTTCTGTTATTCAAAAACCAGCGGTATTAGAGCCTAATCCTGAAAGAACACAAGGAGATAGCGGCTGTCAGTGTGGTTGGCCTTATACGCTGCTGCTGCCCCGCGGAAACGAGGAAGGAATGCCGTATGTGATGCTGGTTATGCTGACAGATTGGAATGAAGACAAGGTGAGTGAGAGCACCTGCGGTTCAATTAGCTTCTGTGGTGTAACGAATCAAAATCAGCCGTATCCAGACAGCAGAGCGTTGGGCTATCCTTTTGACCGTCCAATGACGGGTATTGCAAATACACTCATGACCAATCCCCATATGGCGACCCGCACCTTTAAAATCCGGCATTTGGGCTTGGAGGGATAGGGTTGCGAATTGATATCGTTCGATTAGACGATAATGCTGTGCTGGGGAGGCTGCGGGAATGTTTGAAACAAGCTTTAGATAACCAAAACAAACTATCCACGTGGTCGGAATGGTTGGCAGGCGATCCGAGAATACCTTCGTATATCAAACGAAAAAAAGAGCATGCGCTGTACATTAATGGAGTTCGGGTATTAAGCCTGAAGGCTGGTGCTGATGTTCCTGATGCTGCATTCCTTTCCCGGAAAATTGCTGATTTATCAGCAATCCCTGAGCCTAAGGGCAGACGAAGGTTGTCTTATCGTTTCTTTACAACTGTCGTACCAGGAATAGCGCTCATTGTGCTGCCCAAATGTGCCATTTGCGGTTCCGCCTATATGGGACTGTTCGAAATCATTGGTTTAGGTGTTGGGAGAGGGCTGGAACGTCCTTGGCTATTGCCTCTTATGGCTCTAATGATGATGGCAACAGTTGCTGCGATGGCGTATCGTGCGCGTGAACGCAATGGATATGGCCCGGTTGCTCTGGCATTCGTTACGTCCGCGTTGATGATCGCGGGCAAATTCAGCGATAGTCGGGCGGAGCTTTATTTTGGAGGGGGCGTACTGGTCGGGGCTACCGTATGGAATGCCATTGCATTGCCTAAGCTTTCAGCTTTCCAATATCAAATCAAACAAAGGTGGGTTAGTCTATTTCATGTTCTAGTGAAAACTTTTAACCTGCTGCAACGAAAATCTACGCTAAAGTAATTTACTGAATCTGCTGGCTCTTAGCTCCCATTTATCATACAATTGTTTCTGGTAATCTTATTTTCCAGAAGGAGTATTATGATGAAACGATTGATTTGGCTAGGCTGTTTGTCTTATTTCATTATCGGGCTAGCCCATGTTGTGCTGGGCTCTGTGTTGCCCGTTGCGCTCGAGCATTATGGCAAAGCCTATAGCGAGGGCGGCACACTTATTTTCACACAGTTCGGCGGATTTCTAGTCGGGGTGCTGCTCTCGCCGTGGCTGAATCGCCATTTGGGCAAAAGAGGCGGACTGCTGCTGGCCTTTGGCATGCTGTTTGCCGCTGAATTTATGTTTATGCTGCTGCCGCCTTGGGGCTGGCTGTATGCGATTGCCATCGTAGCCGGTTTTGGGTTTGGCATGATTGAAGCGGTAATCGGCACGATTATAATCGCAGCAGTGAAAAATCAAACGGCCGTTGCGATGAGCCGGCTTGAGGTATTTTTCGGCGTTGGCGCCATGGTCATGCCACTTATTGCGAGCGGCCTGATTTGGGCCAATTATTGGAAGCTGTCCTTTTTGGTCGTTTCTTTTTTTGCAATTTTGACTTTGTTCTTATGGGCAAAAGGCTCCTTCGGCGAGCTGGATGCGGTGCTGAAGAAGTCAGTCGCAGCCGCTGCAGCGGAACGGCAGCAGGCGAAGCGCGCAGGCATGCCGCTTTATCAAGGGAAGGAATGGATTATTTTTTCCTTATTTATTGTGTTTTTCTTCCTCTATGTGGGGACGGAGATGAGCCTGGCAAACTTTATGCCAGCCATTCTCATTGAGAAACTGGGCATGAAGGAGGCAGGAGCAACGCTGAGTGTAACCTGCTTCTGGATTGCAATGGCATTCGGTCGTTTGTTCGCTGGCGTCATTGCCGAGAAAATCAAATACCGGGTGTACATTATGGCGAGCTGCGGGGCGACGGTACTGCTGTTCATTTTATTTCCGTTTATGAACCAGGTATGGTCGGCGTTCGCTGTCATTTTGCTGCTGGGACTCGCCATGTCCGGCGTGTTCTCTATTGCGCTCGTCTTTTCGAGCAAGCTGCTGCCAGGGGCAGAAGAATCTACCCCAAGCTTTATGATTGCAGCAGGCGGTGTCGGCGGTGCTGTGCTTCCCCTTACGATGGGCTGGGGGCTTGATCATTTGCAGGTGAACCAGTCGGTATGGCTGCTGGCAGCCTTTTCCGCGGGTTTGATTGTTTTAAGTGTCGTCGCCTTTCAACTGGACCGCAGGCAAATGAGCATGCGAGCTGGCGGAGGCTCTATAGGACGGCCTAAGCACGAGACATAAAAGGCTGACGAAACTGTAAATTGCCATAGGGCGGTTTACAGTTTTTTTGTGGCCTCAGCATACTGAGGCCTGATTTTTGGCTGCGGGGTGAAGGAAGGAGGAGCGTTGTGTTTTGCCGAATGTATAGCAAGGGCGCCTGCTGGGCCTTAGGAGAGATGATGAAGAAAGTGGCGAAGCAAATATCTGCTAGGCTGGCATATGATTATGCCGACTAGCGACCGATATAAGAAATAAGAGTTTATATATTATTTTTGAAAAAAAGAGGTGAGGGCATGTCTATTGCTCCAGTCAATCCAGTCTTTGAAGTAAAGCTTTCGCCTCTTGGAGATACGGCAATTATTGTCGAGCTCGGCAGCGCGATTGACCGCAAGACGCATGAGCGCGTGCAAGCACTCAGCTCTTATTTGCGGCGCGAGCCTTTTCCCGGTTTGATTGAGCTTGTACCAGCGTATGTAACGCTGACGATTTTTTATGATCCAATGAAGCTGCTGGCGCCGTTAGCCGAACACAACTGGAATCCGCAGGCTGAAGCGGCTGCTTCCCCTTATGAATGGGTGTGCCAGCTGCTCTTGGACATAGTCAGTAAGCTCGACAACGAGCAGGCTGCTGCTCCGCGTATCATAACCCTTCCCGTCTGCTACGGCGGAGAGCTGGGGCCGGATCTTGCAGCGGTTGCGGAGCATAGCGGACTTTCGGTAAGCGAGGTCATCGCCATGCATGCGGCGCGGCCGTATCTCGTCCATATGGTCGGCTTTGCCCCCGGTTTTCCATATTTGGGAGGCTTGCCTGAGCAAATCGCTACGCCTCGGCGGAGCACGCCCCGCTTGCGGATTGAGCCAGGCAGCGTGGGCATCGGCGGCAAGCAGACAGGGGTCTATCCGATTGTCTCCCCTGGCGGCTGGCAAATTATCGGGCGAACGCCAGTAGCGCTGTTCCGCCCTGCGCATGAGCAGCCGAGCTTATTGCGGGCGGGAGATCAGGTTAATTTTGAGCCGATTAGCCATGAGGCATTTATCGCATGGGAGGAGCAGGCATAATGGGCATTCGAATAAAACATGCCGGGCTCCACACGACCGTGCAGGATCGGGGACGTCATGGATATAGGCAGCAGGGCATTATTGCTGGAGGGGCGATGGATGATTTTGCGCTTCGCGCGGCGAATTTGCTCGTTGGTAACGATGCGGGAGCAGCGGTTCTGGAAGCTTCGCTTATCGGCCCGAAGCTGATTTTTGAGCAGGATGCGTTAATTGCTATATGCGGGGGCAATTTGTCGCCTGCTGTGCAAGGAACAGCCGTTCCGCTGTGGCGGCCGGTGTACATAAAAGCAGGGAATGAGCTTTCGTTCGGAAATAGCGTCGCGGGCGCTCGCGCTTATATAGCAGCGGCTGGAGGCATTGATGTGCCGCTTGTTATGGGCAGCAGAAGCACTTACACACGTGCGGCTATAGGTGGCTTTGGAGGCCGGGCTTTAAAAGCGGGCGATGTGCTGGCGATTGGTGAAGGAGCCTTGGAAACGCTATATTATTGGGAGCAGGAAGCTGAAGACAGACAGGACGCCGCGCCATTTTTTGCAACCAGCTGGTCGATTGGCTCAGAGGGACGTCCCTTTTATCGGAAAAATCCGGTCATTCGTTTCGTGCCGGGACGGCATTTTGATGCATTTACCGAAGGGAGCAGAAAGCATTTTTTGCAGAGCGATTTTCGAATTTCGACGCAATCGGATCGGATGGGCTATCGGCTGGAAGGGCCGCGTCTTAGTACAGTTGCAGCGCTTGAGCCTATTTCTGAGGCGGTATCCATGGGTACGATTCAGGTGCCTGCTGGCGGCAGCCCGATTATTTTGATGGCGGACCATCAGACGATTGGCGGCTATCCGAAAATCGCCCAAGTTGCAACGGTAGATTTGCCGCTGCTGGCGCAAGCGAAGCCGGGAGAGACGATTAGATTCAAGCAGATTACTAGGCAAAAATCGGAAGAGCTTTATATCAAGCACGAGCTTCAAATGCAGCGGCTTTCCATGTTTATTGAAATACGCTATAGAGAGGAGAGGTAGAAGAATGACGTTGGCTATCGATTTGAATTGTGATTTGGGCGAGCAATATGGCGTGTATGAGTTGGGGCAGGATGCTGAATTGCTGCCGCTCATTACATCGGCCAATATTGCTTGCGGCTTTCATGCCGGCGATCCGGGAACGATGAGACGTACGGTAAAGCTGGCGCTGAAAAATGACGTTGCCATCGGCGCCCATCCTGGGCTGCCGGACTTAATCGGCTTCGGACGGCGTGAAATGGCGATTTCGCCTGAGGAAGCGTATGATCTGACCGTGTATCAAATTAGCGCACTGAATGGCTTCGTCAAGTCCGAAGGCGGCGTGATGCAGCATGTGAAGCCTCATGGCGCCTTATATAATATGGCGGCTAGACGTGTGGAACTGGCTGAAGCGATTGCTGAGGCGGTGTACAGGGTGAATCCGGAGCTTATATTGTATGGCTTGTCGGGGAGCGAATTGATTCATGCGGGGAAAAAGCGGGGTCTGCGTACAGCGAGCGAGGTATTCGCAGATCGTACCTACCAGCAAGACGGCTCGCTAACACCGCGCAGTCACGCAGGCGCGCTAATAGAGGAGCCAAATGAAGCGCTGAAACAGCTCCTTCAGATGATGAGAGAAGGAGCTGCATGGTCGATGCAGGGCGTGAAGGTTCCGCTTGCTGCGGACACGATATGTGTCCACGGTGATGGCGAGAAGGCGCTCTTGTTCGTCAAGCGAATTCGCGAGCTGCTGGAGTCGGAAGGGATTAACCTTTGTGCGCCGGGCTCCCATCAATCCAAATAATCCACTTCATGGGTTTCTCAATTTATTTTCGTTTCTTTAAATTTTCCATAATTTTGCGGCCTGTCGGCGTTTGGGCGAGACCACCCTGCGCCGTTTCTCTATGCTTGCTCGGCATGGCGCTGCCAACCTCCAGCATGACGTTAATGACTTCATCGGAGGGAATGATGCTGCGGACGCCAGCCATCGCCATATCTGCTGCCGCCAAAGCGGTGACAGCACCAAAGCCGTTGCGTACAATGCAAGGAATTTCTACTAAACCGCCAACGGGATCGCAAATGAGCCCCAGCGAGTTTTTAAGGGCAAGCCCAACCGCGTGAACCGCTTGGTCTGTCGTGCCGCCTCGCAGCTCAACCATAGCTCCGGCAGCCATGCCGATCGCTGAGCCGACCTCGGCTTGACAGCCGCCTTCCGCCCCGGAAATAAAGGAGTTATTCGCAATGACATAGCCAATTGCGCCTGCGCAAAATAAACCTCTAACCATATGCTCGTCGCTCCACCCAAAGCGCTCCTGCGCGCTCACGAATACGCCAGGAATAATGCCGCATGAGCCTGCGGTCGGTGTTGCAATAATCCGGCCCATGGAAGCGTTGACCTCGGAAACGGCGAGGGCATAGGCCATTGCTCTGCTTGCCGGCTCTCCAGAGGAGGGAGCGTTATTGGCGGTGAAGGATTGCACGCGCTGGGCATCGCCCCCGGTAAGCCCGCTCTTGGATCGCGTATTAGCAGTCAGCCCTTTATGCACGGCCTCCTTCATAACTTGGTAATAGTCTGCCATTTGCTTAAAAATATGCTCCTCGGTTTGGCCGGACTCTGCGATTTCTTCCTCAAGCATAATTTGCGATATAGGCTTGGCTTGCTGCTGTCCCGCTGCGGCCAGCTCATGCAAAAACCGATATTTCATGCGGCTCAGCTCCTTAAGGTGAGGTCAATGACAGAGCTTTTGATCATATGGGGCAGCTGCTGGATTTTGAGCTGCGTAGCTGCTGTTATTTTCGTATCAGCTTCAATAACGGTCATCGCTTCGCCATTCCTCGCTTTCCGATCCACATCCATGTAACCTATATTGACGCCATCCTCGCAGAGCACATGTGTGACACCAGAGAGTACGCCGGGGAAATCGCCATGAAGAAGCACAAGCGTCGGAAACTCCCCCGTACACTGAACATCAAATCCATTCATCTCATGAATCATAATATTGCCCCCGCCGATAGATGCGCCGACAATTTCAGCATATCGATCTCCTGCCCATAGCTCGACTCTCGCCGTATTGGGATGTGAAACATGTCCGACTCCCAGGCTGAAGTTGATTTCCACCCCGGATGACCAGGCATCTTTAAGTGAATGGCGGATTCGGGCATCATCTGTATCATAATCAAGCAAGCCTGCAGCGAGTGCGAGATCGGTGCCATGTCCTTGGTAGGTTTCAGCAAAAGAACCGTACAGCTTAATAGCAGCTTTGTTCGGAATCGTACCGAGCAATTGTCTCGCTACGCGGCCAATGCGGACGGCGCCTGCCGTATGCGAGCTGGAGGGACCGACCATGGCAGGTCCGATTATAGAAAATACATTTTTAAAACGCATCGCTTTACCACCGTTCTGATTCTGATCAGTAATTACTGCTACTTAGAGTAACGCAATACTACTTTTCGTGTCAATATATATAACTTGAATGTTCGTTAATTGGATTTTGTGTCATTAAATATAACATTATTACTGCGATGATTCGACTGGTTCGCTGGTGCTGCCGGGTGTCACTGAGCTGCTGACATCTTATAAAGCTTATTCATTTGCCAGCTTGCATATATCTATCGTGTTTCTGAATCTGGTAAGAAAATAAGTTGTGGACGTGGAAAATGCTGTGAGGATTTTTGTTGTAAATACAACAAAAATAGTGTACTATTTTTTTACCTCATTTGAAAAATAATATAACCAAAAAATAAAAAAACTATTTCCTGAAAAAGGAGGCAAAATAAAATGAGTATAAATATAAAAAAATGCACAATTGAAGAGGTAAGATTACTTCAAGAAGTTAGTATTGAAACATTTAAAGAGACATTTAGTCATCAAAACTCGCCTGAAAATATGCAAGCCTACCTGGAAAAAGCATTTAACTTTAATCAATTAGAAAAAGAATTATGTAATAGCTCTTCGGAATTCTTTTTTATTTATTCTAATGAGGAAATTGCCGGGTATTTAAAGCTAAACACCGAGGGTGCTCAAACTGAAATAATAGGCAGCGATTCGCTTGAAATCGAGCGAATTTATATAAGGAAAAAATGCCATAAGCAGGGGCTTGGCAAACATCTAATAAATAAAGCTCTGCATGTAGCGATAGAACGGAACAAAGAGAAGATCTGGCTAGGGGTTTGGGAAAAAAATGAGGGCGCAATTGCCTTCTATAAAAAAATCGGCTTTGTTCAAACAGGAGCCCACTCTTTCTATATGGGTGATGAGGAACAAATAGATTTTATAATGACCAAATCACTTTCATCCCATTTGTCTGAAAGACCATTCAACTGAAGGAAAACAGCACGTACTAAATATAAATACCCTTTCCAAACAAGTGGAAATGCTATTATAATTTTAATAAGAATTAGGCAGATGGCCGGAAGATTTATTTTTCACTCATAAAAAAGGGGGCGTTGGAATGGAATTACAGCGTATTTATTTGGATAGCATTCAATCACAGTTCCACTACTACAAGAAGCTTGCTGAAAAAGCAATGAATCAGGTTGAGCCGGAGCAGCTGTTTGTACAGCCAAAAGAGGATGTGAACAGCATTGGCACGATCGTCAAGCATATGTGCGGCAATATGTTGTCCAGATGGACGGACTTCCTGACTGCAGACGGTGAAAAGGATTGGCGGGATCGCGATGCCGAGTTTGAAAATGACTGGGCGAACAAGGAAGAGCTGCTCGCGAGCTGGGACGAAGCATGGGCTTGTTTTTTTCAAGCGATAGATTCGCTCCAGCCGGAGCAGCTTGGCCAAATTATTTATATTCGCAACGAGGGGCATACCGTTCTGGAGGCGATCAACCGTCAGCTGGCGCATTACCCTTACCATATTGGGCAAATCGTTTACGCTGCAAAAGGGTTGAAGGAAAACGAATGGAATAGCCTGTCTGTGCCAAGAAACGGCTCGAAGCAATACAATGCCGGAAAATTTGCCAAAGAGAAAGCGATCAAGCATTTTACCGATGAGGAACTAAAGCGGTTGAATGGAGATAGAGAAGGGGAAGGTATTTGAGAATTGGTTACACGCTAGTTATAAGCTGCTTGCTGTTCATAAGCGCATGCAGTGGCAGCACGAATACGAATAATGGGAGCATGGAGCCTGAAGCTGATCCTATTTCGGCAAGTGCAGCGCCTAATCCGTTCAGTCAGGATTATACAGTCAGTCAGAATCATGTATTGGATACGAGTCAGGGTGATTCGGAATCGCCAATAGCAACCGCCACGGATGATGGGGCTGAAGCTGCGGACTTTGAATCACTCGTACCAATTGGATGGAAGGTGCTGGAGATTTTTGATGGAGAGCCTGAGCAGGCAGAAGGAGATTTGAACAACGATGGGCTTGTCGACATCGCCGCTGTACTGGAGAAGGAGGACATCTCGCAAGAAGCGCCAGATCGCGCCATTATGGTTGCTTTTGGACAGGAGGATCACACGTACAGGCGGTCTGTTATTGCAGAGCATGCGGTAATGAGCGCTAATGAAGGTGGTATATATGGCGACCCGTTTGAAAGCTTGATTATTGAGAAGGGTGTTCTTGTTCTTCGTCATGTCGGCGGGAGCAACTGGAGATGGTACAATACGTATCGTTTCCGATATCAGGATGAGGCCTGGTATTTGATTGGGGCGACAACGGGCTCGTATTTCACCGGCACTCAGCTGATGGAGGATGCGGATGAAGAAGATTATAATTTGCTGACAGGCGATTATATTAAAAAAACATGGGATGCAGCGGCAGGCAAACGATTGAGCGAGGCGAGCAATCGCGGCCAGAAACCACTTGTTCTTTTGAAGGATTTTGACGTTCGGGCGGGAGAACCGCAATACTAGCCAAATGCTTTATAAAAACCGTCAAAGTTGTGCTTTGACGGTTTTCTTCATGTGCAAAAATCGATGAAAATTTCCGCACACGTTACAAATGCCTATACCGCGCCATGCTTTTTTGCATAGGCTGTTATCATTATTAGTAACGAAGGAGATTAATCCGGATGTCAAAAACCGTCACAAAACCGGAATTAGATGAGCCTTCAGCCGATGATCTCGCCTTATGGTCTGCTGTTATATTAGTGGTTGGCGATCTTTTTGGGCTATTTGCCGTACTGAAAGCGAGAGCGGAGAAAGAGGATACCTCCTGACAAGGACATTAGCAGCATTGCTTTATAAGGATAGGTCTGATGGATAGGATCACCTAATGAGGAGGGTTAACAATGTCTGATGAACAAAAAATAACCTCTAACGATCTGTTTAAAATTTCTGCTTCATTGTCACTGTTCGGTTATGGTCTGGCGTTAGTTGCATTGGAGAAAGCAGATGCGGACGGCGGTAATGAGAAAGCGGTGACCACAGCATTAAATCGCTTGATCCGAAAACGTCCCTAAGCTCTTATCGGGGGAGAGAGAACAGGCGGGCGCAAACAGGAGGAAAAGCCTGTTCACACAGGCTTTTTGTTCGTTATTGGTATCGTCCTTAGGATATTGGAAAAGCTGTACAAAGGACTGAAAATCAAGAGGTGAAGGAAGTGGTTGTTTTTTCTTACTCAAGGCTGAATTTGCTTGCATTTGTGAGCTTCACTCTATTTATTTTTATCGGGCTAACCGTGCAAACCGAATTTATGAGAATCATGGATCAAGAGGTGATCCATTACATTCAATTGCTCGAAGCACCGACATGGACAAGCATCATGAAATTTCTTTCTTTCATTGGTTCAGGCAGTATGGTTGCCCTTCTCTCGGTTCTCATTACGCTGTTTCTACTGTTTGGTTGGAAGAGCCGCAGGGAGACGATCGTGTTTTTAACAGCTGTAATTGGCTCCGCTTTGCTCAACATTGGACTAAAGCTGTTGTTTCATCGCGAAAGACCAAGTCTGCATGTGATTATTACTGAAGCAGGCTATAGCTTTCCGAGCGGGCATTCCATGAGTGCATTTACCTTCTATGGAATCGTTACATACTTATGCTGGCGTCATATTCCGTTAGAGCAGGCGAGGAAATGGCTGCTTGCCTTCAGCTCGATTATGATTGTCAGCATAGGAATCAGCCGAATTTATTTAGGCGTGCATTATCCGAGTGATGTTGTAGGTGCTTATTTGATTAGCTTGGTTTGGCTCATTGTTGTCATTCAGTGCTCGCGATACTTCACTCGTGTAAAAGCAGCTTAAAGCGTCCAAAAAGCACCCAAAAATAATAGGAAGCAGCAGAGCAGACCGCCAAAGGGCTTGGATGATACGTCCAAATGCCACTCGGCGGTCTTCTTTGAAATTTAAGAATTTATCAGTTCACGCTTGCGCCAGGTGGATTTTGTCGGATAAAGGAAGCCGTTGTCGAAGAAAATTCAAATACCAAGTTGACAGATAGGGATTGATATGGTAGTTTTGGTCTAAGGTTTGAACCTTAATGTTTTTCTGTTGATTTGGAGGGGTCAAATGCAGTTCGAAAAAGTATCCGCTAAAAAAGTTAGCGATTTTATTTTGGAGCAGCTAGAGGAAGCGATTATCCTTAAGGATTTTCTAGCGGAGGAGCAGCTGCCAACGGAACGGGAGCTTGCAGCCGTATTCAAGGCTAGCAGGCTTGCGGTTAGGGAAGCATTATCCGACCTTGAAGGCAAAGGGCTAATCGAGAAGCGGATTGGAGCCAAGGGCGGCACATTCGTTCTTCCTTTAACGATAAACTCGCACCAGAGAACACGCGAGGAGGTGCGCGGCGGCTGGGACGATATGCTGAAAGTATTTGAATATCGCTCCATTATAGAGCCGGAAGCGGCTTACCTTGCTGCTAAGCGGATAAGCACGGCAGAGCTCGAACTGCTGCGGGGTTTTATTGAAACGAGCATGGAAGAGGATTGCACGCGTGAAATGTTCCGTTCCTTGGACGTCAAATTTCACTTGTCGATTGCGAAAGCTTCCGGCAACGATTATTTCGAGAAGGCAGTCAGGAAAATTCGCACCAAAATTAATCCTGCACTGGATTTGATGCCCTATAACGAGAACGTCAGACGGACAAGTTATGACAAGCATATGCTGCTGCTCAATGCGCTTCAAGCCGGTAATGGAAACGGCGCGAAAGAAGCGATGAATCAGCATATCGACGAAACCGTACATGCGATTTATGCGCGTGTCGTTGTCGAAGGAGACAGTTAACTGGTCAACCGGCACTGTAGGAGGGTGAACAAATTGAAATTAAATGAGCTTCTTGCTCTTGCAAATCAGCAGAAGGAACAACTAGTAGCATGGCGCAGAGATCTCCATCAATACCCTGAAACTGGATTTGAGGAAGTAAGAACTTCGGGAATCGTCGCCGAGCATTTGCGGCAGCTAGGCTTGGAGGTTCAGACGAATATTGGGAAAACAGGCGTTGTCGCACTGCTTCGCGGCGAAAAGCCTGGTCCCACCATCGCGCTTCGGGCAGATATGGATGCCTTGCCGATCGAGGATTTGAAGAACGTTCCTTATAAATCTAAAATACCGGGAAAAGCACATTTATGCGGCCATGATGCTCATACGAGCATGCTTATGGGCGCGGCCCAGCTGCTAGCAGGCATAGGTAAGCCGGCAAGCGGAAATATCAAATTTGTGTTCCAGCCTGCTGAAGAAGGGCTTGCTGGAGCAAAATCGATGATGGACGACGGTGTGCTGCAAAATCCCGCTGTGGACGTAATGGCAGGGCTTCATGTCTTTCCTGCGCTGCCGACAGGCTCCATTTCAGTTACTAAGGAAGTCGCCTTCGCTTCAGCGGACAGCATAAAGATCAAGGTGATCGGCAAAGGCGGCCACGCTGCCCGTCCTCATGAGGGAGTAGACGCGATTACGGTAGCGGCACAGGTGATATCGGCGCTCCAGCATGTAGCGAGCCGTCTGGTTGATCCGCTTGAGCCGGTGGTCGTGACCATTGGCAAAATCAATGGAGGCTACATGGGAGCAGCGATTGCACCCGAAGTGGAGATGGTCGGCACAGTCAGGACACTGACACCGGCAGTACGAGATCGGATGCCGCAGCTGCTTGAGGACATCATTCGCGGCGTGACCTCATCCTTTGGCGCCGACTACGAATTGAACTACCAGATGGGCTATCCGGTTGTGCAAAACGATGAAGCGATGGTTGATTTTCTTACCTCGACAAGCGAGCAGGTACTCGGCGGAAAAAAATGGATTTATGTAAAGCCGTCGATGGGCGGCGAGGACTTTGCTTTTTATTCAGAGGCTGTGCCTAGCGTATTTTTCCGCTTGGGGGTTGGAAGCGGAGAGGCATATACATCCTACCCGCTGCACCATCCCCAATTTGATTTGGATGAAGCCGCTCTTCCTTACGGCGCTGCAATGCTATCGGCCCTTGCACTTAACTATTTGGCTGATCCGCAAGCGTAAACGGCTGTCGCCGTCCTCTGGCGGTAAAGCTAACGTTTCGCTGTGAAGTATAAGCGGAGTATAAGGGTGAAACTTATACATTCTTATATTTGAACAAACAAACTAAAACGAATTTCAGGAGGCTGTGCGATTTGAAAAGATGGTATGTACAAGGTTTTGCAGCAATAATAGCGGTTATGCTGGTTGTTACAGGATGCGGCAATGCCGCAGAGACGAAAAATGAGACGCAAACGAATGGCGGGACGGCTAGCGCTCCAGCTGGCGCAGACAAAACGACTTTAACGATCGCTAACGCGACGGATATCGAAAGCTTCGATACCCATAACAACAACAATACGATGAGCGAAGCGGTACTCGTCAATGTGTTTGATTATTTGCTGAAAAATGACGACGAGCAAAACAAAGTGCCCGTGCTTGCCACTTCGTGGGAGCAGGTCAATGATACAACATGGAGATTGAAGCTGCGCGAAGGTGTCAAGTTTCACAACGGCGACCCATTCACAGCGGCAGATGTAAAGTTCTCGCTTGAGCGTGTTGCAAAGGATACCACCTTGAAGCAAAATACCTACTACAAGCATATTAAAGAAGTCAATGTTATTGACGATTATACGGTTGATATTATCACTGAAACGCCAGACCCGATTATGCTTAATCGTTTGTCCCGTATGGGAGCTGGCATTTTGCCTTCCAAATATATTGAGGAGAACGGCATGGAAGCTTTCTTGAAGGCTCCGGTAGGCACAGGCCCTTATAAATTTTCCAAATGGACGAAAGATGATCGCATTGAGTTGGTGAAAAATGCCGATTATTTCGGTGGAACACCGAAATGGGAAAATGTTGTTTTCCGCTCCATTCCTGAAGCGTCCACTCGTGTATCCGAGCTGCTGACAGGCGGCGTTGATATTGCTGCTGGCGTTCCGGCAACGGACATTGCCCGTATTGATGGCGTCGATGGCCTGAGTGTAGAACAAGCGAAAATTCAGCGTGTGCTTCATATCATTATGCGCATGACAGAAGGATCGATTACTGCTGATCCAAAGGTTCGCGAGGCGATTGATCTTGCGATCGACAATCAGGTTATTATCGACAGCATCGCTGGCGGCGCAGGCATTCCTACAAGAACGTCGGTTACTCCTGGCAACTTCGGTTCAGATCCGAGCTTGTATGATACGTTTGAGTACGACCAAGAGCGTGCTAGAGCTTTATTGAAAGAAGCTGGTTATGAAAATGGCGCGAAAGTATCGTTCTCAGCTTCCGTCCAATACAAAGAGGTGGCCGAGGTCGTAGCAGCGATGCTTACGGATGTAGGCTTTGAAGTTAATTTGGAAATTTTGGAAGCCAGCAGCTTCAGCGAGAAGCTGAACTCGAAGAAATTCAACGAGCTGTTCCTGCTGGGCGTAGGAAATTCCTTGTTTGATGCCTCGAACAATTATAATCGCTTCAAGAAAGAAAATGCGGCAGGCGAGACGGATTATAACAATCCAGAAGTAGAAGAGCTGCTGCAATCAGCGCTGCAAAACATGGATTTAGCTGACCGTGAGAAGCAATACCAGAAGGTTCAACAGCAATTTACAGTTGACCGCCCTACTATATATTTGTATCAAATGAAAGGCATTTACGGCGTCGGAGCAGGCATCAGCTATACGCCAAGGCTCGATGAAATGTATTATGCGGAAGACATTACGCTAAAATAGCATCAACTATAAAGGGGGGAATAGCGTTCTATTCCCTTCCTTTTGCTTTAAGCTATTACAGGGAGAGGGGCCGTTCAGTGGGCAAATACTTGATTAAATCTTTGCTGCAAATGGTGCCGGTTCTATTTCTCATATCCGCCATCGTTTTTGTGCTTGTGCATGTGACGGGTGACCCGGTCAATCTGATGCTGCCGGAAACGGCAACAGCGGAGGATCGGGCCGTTCTGTCTGAGGCGCTGGGGCTGGATCGGCCTCTATATGTTCAATTCGGCCTATTTCTCTTTAATGCCATCCAGGGAGATTTCGGACATTCCTTCCATTACGGACAATCAGCTTTGCCGCTTGTGCTGGAAAGGCTGCCTGCAAGTTTCCAGCTTGCTGGAGCGGGAATGCTGATTGCCACGCTGATTGCGATTCCACTGGGCATTATATCGGCGCTAAAGCGCAACACTTATTTGGATCTATTCATTTCAGGCTTGTCTGCGCTTGGCAAAGGGATGCCGAATTTCTGGACGGGCATTATGCTGATTTTATTATTTTCGGTCATACTGGGCATTTTTCCGGTTTCCGGCAAGGGCGGGCCGGAGCATCTTGTCCTTCCAGCCATAACGCTTGGAGCCGGCATTGCGGCGCAAATGACGAGGCTCATTCGAGCAAGCATGCTGGAGATTTTGAATCAGGAGTACATTCGTACGGCGAGAAGCAAGGGACTGCTGGAGACGATCGTTATTTTCAAGCATGCGCTGCGCAATGGACTGATTCCCGTCGTTACGATCATGGGCCTGCAATTTACAAGCCTGATCGGCGGGACGCTCGTAACCGAGACCGTGTTCTCATGGCCGGGGCTTGGACAACTGCTCGTGTCGGCCGTCAATACGCATGATATGTCGATTGTACAGGCAGCCGTATTTGTCATTGCGATCATCGTATTGATTGTGAATTTATTAACGGATATTGTATACCGGTATCTGGACCCACGCATTAAATACAGTTAAAGCCAGAGGTGAGGCAGATGTCGTTATTATCCAAATCGCAAGCGGTTGGCTTGCGGGGCAAGCGGCCCGAGGAAACGGAAAGCCGGTGGCGGCAAGGCATAAAGTCGCTTTTGAAAAGCAAGACCGGTACGCTCGGTATTCTGATCGTACTCGCCGTGTGCATCATTGCCATTGGCGCTCCGTTGTTTGCCACCCATGAGCCAGCGAAGATCAGCCCGGCGCAGCGGCTGCTTCCGCCGATGTGGCTGGAGGGCGGCACGCATGAGCATTTTCTGGGGACGGATAATTTGGGCAGAGATATTTGGAGTCGAATTGTTTATGGCTCGCAAGTATCTTTAATCGTCGGCATTGGAGCCGTTATGCTGTCCGGCGCAATCGGAGCGCTTCTGGGCTTGCTTGCAGGCTTTTATGGCAAATGGGTAAATGCCATTATTATGAGGGTTGCCGATGCCTTTATCGCTATTCCATCGATTTTGTTTATGCTCGTTGTACTCGCCGTACTTGGACCGGGACTTGGAACGCTAATCTTCGTTATTGGCGTTACTAACTGGGTCTCCTATGCGCGGGTTGTCCGCGGGGAAGTGCTTAGCGTGAAGGAACGAGATTTTGTAAAAGCTGCGAGAGCATTAGGCGCACGTAATGGGCGGATTATTTTCACCCATATTTTGCCGAATGTACTGTCATCCTTCATCATTATTTCCACGATGAGCGTGGCTACAACGATTATTATGGAAGCGTCACTTAGCTTTCTAGGGCTTGGCATTAAGCCGCCTGCTGTTTCCTGGGGCGGGATGCTGAGCGATGGACGCCAATATTTGGCTACAAGCTGGTGGGTCGCTACTTTTCCGGGGCTTGCCATTACGATTACGGTTCTAGGCGTTATCTTTTTCGGAGATTGGCTTCGCGATATGCTGGACCCTCGCATGAAATCGAAGGAATAAGAAGGGAAATGAGGGAGCAATATGCCGACACCTTTGCTGGAAGTTAAACATTTGCAAACGAGCTTTAAAACGGACAAGGGCGTTATCCCTTCAGTGAACGGCGTTTCCTTCTCCGTCGAAGCGGGGGAAACGCTTGCTATAGTAGGGGAATCAGGCTGTGGAAAAAGCGTTACGTCGCTTTCCATTATGGGTCTTATCGCTTCTCCGGGTACTATAACAGGCGGGGAAATTACATTCCAAGGTCGCGATCTGGTGAAGCTCTCTCGCAAGGAGCTGCGGAAGCTGCGCGGCAACGAAATGTCGATGATTTTTCAAGAGCCGATGACATCGCTTAATCCTGTATTTACAATTGGCAATCAGCTGGCGGAAGTATTCCGCGTCCACCAAGGCACAAGCAAAGCGGAGGCCAAGCAGAAAAGTATAGATATGCTGCAGCGTGTAGGCATAGCTAATGCTTCCAAGCTGGTTCGCCAATTTCCCCATCAGCTGTCGGGAGGAATGCGGCAGCGGGTGATGATTGCGATGGCGCTCGCCTGTGAGCCGAAGCTGCTTATTGCTGATGAGCCGACAACGGCGCTGGATGTGACGATTCAGGCGCAAATTTTAGATTTAATTTCAAAGCTCAGCAGGAAGCAGCAGACGGGCGTTATTTTAATTACGCATGATTTAGGCATTGTTGCGGAAATGGCGGATCGGGTCGTCGTTATGTATGCAGGGGAAGTTGTCGAAGAAGCATCGGTCATCGATCTGTTTGCTGCTCCGAAGCATCCCTATACAGTCGGTCTGCTCGGTTCTTTGCCAAGAATGGATGAGCAGAGGGAGCAGCTAGCGTCTATACCCGGCATGGTACCTAATTTGCTGGACATGCCAAGCGGTTGTCCTTTCCACCCTCGCTGCTCCTATGCAGGCAGCGAATGCATGGTCATTAAACCGGAGCTTGAGCGAGTTGGCAATGGTCATTATGCGAGATGCCTGAAAAGCGAGGAGGTGTCATGATGAACCAGAGCGACTTTAATGCTGCGCCCCTGCTGGAAGTGAAAGATTTGCGAAAGCATTACCCCTTGAAGCGGGGCTTATTTGCCCGAGGCAATGAATATGTCCGCGCAGTAGATGGCCTCAATTTCACGATTAATCAAGGGGAAACGCTGGGCATCGTCGGCGAGTCCGGCTGTGGCAAATCAACAACGGGCGAAATGGTAGCGCAGCTGCTTGAGCCGTCATCTGGCGAGATTTGGTTTGAGGGCAGGCGTCTTACGGGAATGAATGAGCAGGACATCCGACAGGTAAGGCGGGAGCTGCAAATTGTGTTTCAAGATCCATACGCCTCGCTGAATCCAAGAATGACCGTTAAAGATATCGTTGGTGAACCGCTCAAAATTCATGGTCTCGCAAAAGGGCGCGAGCTGCAAAGCGAGGTTGTCCAGCTGCTGGAGACGGTGGGCCTTGGAGCCCATCAGTTGGACCGTTATCCCCATGAGTTCAGCGGCGGACAGCGCCAGCGAATTGGTATTGCAAGAGCGCTCGCGCTTAAGCCGAAGCTGATCGTCTGCGATGAGCCCGTATCGGCGCTGGACGTATCGATTCAAGCGCAAATTTTAAATTTGCTGAAATCGCTGCAGCAGCAGTTTTCGCTCACTTATATTTTCATCGCCCACGGGTTGCCTTCCGTGAAGCATATAAGCGATCGTATTGCGGTCATGTATTTAGGGCGGATTGTGGAGCTTGCTGATCGTGACGACTTGTTTGCGCGGCCAAAGCATCCGTACACGCAGGCTTTGCTGTCGGCCGTACCTGTGCCAGATCCTACGATCCGCAAGGAGCGGATTGTGCTGACTGGCGAACTTCCGAGCGCTGTTAATCCGCCGACTGGCTGTGCCTTTCATCCTCGCTGCCCTTATGTGCAGCCTATATGTAAAATTGAAGCGCCTGCCCTGGAGCCTTCCGGCTCCAGACATATGGCGGCCTGCCATTTTCCGCTTAACTAGATGAAAGCAAAGATCAAGAGGAGGCGCTAATATGCCTGAGCCTAAACGCTTAATCGAGCCTGAGGATTTATATCATTACAGCTGGATCAGCGATCCGTCCATTCATCCGGTGACATCTTCAGTCGCTTATGTGTACAAAGAAATCGATCAGGATAAAAATGATTATAAGACGCATATCCGCGTCGTAACGATAGATGGCCAAGAGGATGCTTCATTAACAGATGGTTCAAAGGATTTCGCCCCGAGCTGGTCACCGGATGGCCTGAAGCTGGGCTTTTTACGGATAAACGAAAACGGCAAGCAGCTGTGGCTGGCAAATGTGAGCGAAGGTACTGCTGCCCAGCTTACTTCGGCAAAGCATGGAGTCGCTGCTTTCGTCTGGTCGCCAGATGGGAGCGCAATCGCCTATACGAGCCGAATAAGCGAGGAAGAGGCGCAGGGAAAGCTCACAAAGGAAGAAATCGTCAAGCAGGAAAGCCGCCGTGGCCGAAGCTACGAGCGGACGATTCCGAAAGCGGAAGGATCAGGCTGGTGGGACGGCAGATACAGCCAGCTGTTTCGGGTTGAGGTAACGAGCGGAGAAGTGACGCAGCTTACGTCAGGCAGGTTTAATGTTTCACAGCCCGTGTGGACGGAGGATGGGAGCAGGCTTGCTTTTTTAAGTAAAAAAATAGATGATCCCAAGCTGGACCCGGATTTAATCGCCTATCAGGATTTGTTTACAGTCAGCGCAGCTGGCGGAGAGCTTTGCCGAATCACGGATGCTTCACTGAGCATCAGCCAGTTCAGCTATTCGCCGGACGGCAGCACGATTGCGCTAATCGCCGAAGACCGCAAATATGGCAGCGGCATTCAAAGCAGCATTTATACAGTGCCAAGTAGCGGTGGAGCTCCTGTCGCATGGCAGGAAACGGATATTCAGGTTGGCAATTATATTTTGAATGACATGCGCACTGCTGCAGTTATGCCTGGCCCGTCGTTTGCTGCTGATGGAACTAGTGTATTTGCGCTAGGTACTTATCAGGGGCAAGCCCAGCTTTACCGGTTCAAGGTTGGGGCAGCACCAGAGGCGGTGTCGCTTGGGGAACGCGACATTTACCAGTTCACGGAAACGGGAGATGCCCGTTATTTTATTGTGCTGTCTATGGATGCTTATGGATCAGGCGAGCTTTACCGTTTGGATCGACTGAGCGGGGAGGAGCTGCGGTTGACGTCATGGAATAAGGCAGCAATGGAGGAGCTGGATATCAGCATGCCGGAGGCGTTCTGGTTCGATTCCACGGATGGCGACCGTATCCAAGGCTGGATGATGCGCCCGCCAGCACTCCCTCAAGGCGGAAAGGCGCCGCTGGTGCTCGTCATTCATGGCGGCCCGCATGCGATGTATGCGCCAACCTATAGCCACGAACTTCAAACACTAGCTTCCGCAGGATATGCGGTTCTTTATGTAAATCCACGCGGCAGCTTCGGTTATGGCCAGCGCTTCGCGCAGAGCTGCCGAGGAGATTTCGGCGGCGGGGACTACCGCAATTTAATGGACGCCGTCGATGCGGCGCTTGAACGCTTTGATTTTATCGATCCTGAGCGCTTGGGTGTCATGGGTGGAAGCTATGGCGGGCTAATGACCAACTGGATCATTTCCCAAAATAACCGTTTCCAAGCGGCTGTGTCACAGCGCTGCATCTCAAATTGGCTTTCCTTCTACGGGACAAGCGATATTGGCATTTCCTACACAGAAGGCATCGTAGGCGGGAACCCATGGGAGCAGCAGGGCTTGCTGCTGGAAAAATCGCCACTTATCTATGCAAGCCAAGTGAAGGCTCCGGTGCTTATTATGCACGGTGAACAGGATTTTCGCTGTCCAGTCGGCCAAGCTGACGAGTGGTACACCGCGCTTAAGCGGTTAGGCAAGCAAACGAAGCTCATTCGCTATCCAGGCTCTAATCACGGCTTCCTCAAAAACGGCAAGCCTTCTTACCGCGTGGAGTCGCTCCATGAAGTGAACGCTTGGCTGGGCAAGCATCTTGCCGCAACTGCTCAAACAGGGGGCGGGCCAGATGAAGCATAAAATGCAATTGCCGCTGCCGATTGCGTTGCTCGTTGAAAACTGCCGGACTAGCGGCGAATCGGATGGGCATATTGCGGCTTGCATACGAACTAAAGATTTCTCCTCCATTATCGATCGAACGGCCGAGCCTTCGATGGCATTCGTAGAGCGGGTCCAGCTTGCGGAGGAGCTGCATATTGATTTGGAGGAAGCTTTACGCAGTGGCTATGAATTCGGTTTTTTGCATTTAAATGGTTTGAAGAAGCTGCTTCGTTTCCGCTTCGGCCTTCAAGCGGAGCGGGATTACAGAAGTGTGGACGATGGAGTGCGGGGTTTTGTACTGGATGAGCACGCAGCAAATGAGCTGCAAGCTCTTATCCATCGGCAGTGGCAGATCGTTCAGTACAGGGAAGCTGATGAAAGCGGGAGACGCTTGTTCTCCGTTCATTTAAAGCAGGAAAATTATTAATAAAGTTGGAGGGAAGGGCAGCTGATGAGCTGCCCTATTTTCTTTGGGACAGGTTAGTCCCTTCCCGCCTCATACAGCTTTTGCGCAAGCATGCGCGGCTCGGTTTTAGCGGTAGAAAAATGATCGCCATGCCCATAAATTAGTCGGAATAAGCCCAGTCTGCTGGACATGTGAGGATGCCAGCCATACATTTGATTAAATTGCGGCATAACGTTATCCACTGTGAAGTACAGATAGCTTCTGGGTGTAGTCAGACTGAAAAATTTTTTGAGATCCAGCTTTTCATATAATGGACCAGCGGGCTCCGGTGTAATTTGGCTGTACACATGTTTGGCAAAACCGAGGCCTGCAAGATTGACGAAGGTTTCTCGAAAAAAGGGAAATGGCAGCATAATTGTATTATCCTTGGAGCTTTCTCTCAGCTGTTGAAAAAAGACCTGGGCAGCCGGCGGAAACTCGTCCGCGACCATTTCCCCGTCATTCAGCACGAAGGCATTGAAAAACACGAGCCGTTTCAGGCGGTCCGGAACAAGCTCCGCCACTTTTTGAACTAAAGAGCCGCCAAAGCTATGTCCCACTAGGACAATTTGCTGTAAATGATGAGCGATAATGAAATCTGCTATCGAGCGCGATAACATCCCGTGGGTCACGGCTTTGTTCGAATCCTTGCCATGTCCGGGATACTCTGGCGTATACACGGTGTGGCCCATTTTGCGCAGCTCAGCAGCTGATTCGTCCCAAAAACTGGAATCCGCCCAAGAACCGTGGATAAGCACGAAGGTAAGCGGCTGCTGTTGTTCGGCCGGTTGTACTTTCATATGCATTGCAGCATGATGAGGCTGGGCTTGCCAGCCATTCATCGGATACGTGCGATAGGGATCGTGATTATAGCTTGCATAAGTAGCGTTCATCTTCATATTCCTCTCAGACTAAGATGCTCCACTATATGCCCAGACGTATAAATAGGTTAATGCCTCGGCAAGACAAGCTGCCTGTGAAAACGAGACTAGCCGGCCTCTCACTTGGCTGGGGCTGCAAGATGGGTATGGATATCGGCGATCATTAGTTTATACTCTTCGCTCGCGACAAGAGTGGCGATATAACGCTCCCATTCCTCAATCGTTGCGGCACCCAAAATCACTTTAATTTTATACATCACGAGCTTATTGTTTAGATCGGCATATTTGCCTTGGCTCCAAAAGCTGTTAAGCTGAGGCAGTGTCGTATCAGCATAAGAGGTTTTACGCCACTCGGCAACGGCTGCTTCATAAGTGCTCCTTACATTGGCAGGCAACGCTGCCACGCTTTGATTGCCTTTCAGCATATCGGTTTGTCCGAACAAGTGATTGATGGCAGAATAGTCAGCGGCACCAAGCTCGGAAATCGCTCCCCATTCGTTTTTCTCCGTCATTTCATAGCCGCGATTCAGCCAGTTCAGCATCAGCGCAGGATCGGTTCTCGTCATGGCGCTTATGATGTACATCCCATTTCCCTCCAGTTTCCAAGGGGCAATCGCTGGGCTTGCTGAAGTAGCCGCAATGCCGGAAAGCGGCACCCACACCGCTTGTCCAGTTGATAGCTGGGCTGCTTCGGTGACGCTCATGGCAGCAAGGCCTGTGAGATTTTCACTCAAGCGGTCTTTCATCTGTTCTTCGGTTCTAACAGCGAATTCTTTGTCCACCAGCCCATCGCGATAAGCGCGGGCGAGCCATTTCAGCGCCTGTGCTTGTTCAGGCGCAGCGGTATGATCAATCAGCTTGCCGTCTTTCATGGAGAAACGATCAGGGCTTCCTGTAAAAGCTTGCTCGACCCAAGACAACGTACCCAGTCCGGCGGCAAAGGTATAGCCCGATAAACCGATAGTATCCTGTTTGCCATTGCCATCCGGATCGTTAAATGTAAATTGCTTTAATACCTCATATAGTTCATCCATCGTTTTGGGCTGGGCCAAATTCAGCTTATCCAGCCAATCCTGCCTAATGGCTGGGAAGGGCGCATCATGCTGATCACCGGGGCGGGCAATGCCATAGGTTTTGCCATTAATGACTCGGCCGCCCCCAGCGTTATTGCCCGCAAGTGCCTTTAACCGCGGAAAAGCTTCCAGCTGCTTCGTCAAATCAAGCGCAAGGCTCTCCAGCAGCTCATCGTTGTACTGGTATGGATCTTCAAGCAGCATGATAGAAGCGGGATCACCCGCAGCGAACAGAACGGTCGTTTTTTCCTTATAAAATTCCGGATCAGCCAATTGCAGTCGCACATCGACATTCATATTTTCCTGCATATATTTAAGCAGTGGCATAGGTGAAGCTACCGTGCCGTCATTTGGCTTGGTCATCACGCTAAATTGCGGGAGAGCATGTGGATCGCTCACAAATGCCGTTCGATTGAAGGCATCCCAGGTGACGCTGAGGCCAGATGCTTCTGCAACGAGCCTCAGTGGCAGCCAGATCATTTTTTTGTCCAGATAAGGAGCTGTTTTCAAATCGCTAATCCGTTTGCCACCCATCTCCATTTCCTTGCGATCAGCCCAAAATACGAGGCCCAGCTTGCTCGGGTGTTCGGCGGTTAACCGCTTCTCAGCAGCATGCCAGGTGAGCTTGTAGCCGTATCCTTCCAGAATGGCTTTGCCGGGAACCATTATGGTTCCTTCTATCATTCGCGGAGGAAGGGGAAGGCTGACAGGCGTATTTTGAAAAGAGACGGAAACTTGCGAGCGCGCCGTATTACTTTCAGAAGCGTTATCGTCCGTCCATGGGCTGGACATGCTGGCAGAAACGTCGGACACAGCGGTGAATGCGGTTACAGTGGCGACTAGCGTCAGGCTAGCAAGCTTGGTTACATGCAAGAAACGTCGTTTCATAAGTGATCCTCACTTTCCGTTTAAATAATTCCAATAATTACTAGACGTAATTTAGGCCAAAAGGTTACCGTTTTATTCAAATAATTGGCCATAAAAGCGGAATAATTCGAATTAGTCGGTTGGAATCCCGTCCAATAAAATTTATAATGGGAAGGGACAAGGCAAGCGCCTCTATACATGTAGGAGGAAATGAATGATGGAAAGAGCGAAGGAGCTGTTTCTTCTGCATTTCGGCAGCTTTATGAGCATGCGCCAGGCAGGCGTTTATGAAGTGTACAAGCAGTTTGAGATTGATAGGGAAGTAGAAATCGAGTGGTATAACGAATGTATAGACAGCTGCACGAAGCAATTATCGATTCGAGATTGGGAGGCGGCTGCATCGCTGCTGGTCATTGTGAAGGTACACAGTGATGAGCGAATTATAAAAAATGTGGCCGTCTTCGTTACGAAGCAATTAATGAGTGCGGACAGCATCGTCAAGCTGATGTACGCCGAGCATATCATTGAAATGATTAAGGCGATGCGCCGAACGATTTCCGATTTCGTCCGCTTTGAGGCTTATGAAGCGGCGCTTCATTTGCTGGAGGATGTTATGAAAAAGCCGCTGGTCGTTGATCCGGGGCATGAGCTGTCCCTTTTTCAGCTGAGAGATAAGAGGTCGCTGAACAATCGCGCGCAAATCAGCATCGATACGATCAAAAACGATGGTTACTGGAAGGAATAACAGCTTTAAGGCATGTGCATTGAAAAATAATACGAATTCATAATTCGTCGCAACTTTGGGGGAATCACATTGAAATTCAGACCTTGTATAGATATGCATGATGGAAAAGTGAAGCAAATCGTGGGCGAGACGCTCAGTACGGACAAGCATGCGGTCGTGGAAAATTTCGTTTCCAGCCATCATTCCGTTTATTATGCCGAAATGTTCAAGAGGGACGAGCTCGTTGGCGGGCATGTCATTATGCTGGGCGGCGGCAACGAAGAGGAAGCGGTTCGCGCCCTCCAGGCGTATCCGGGCGGCTTGCAAATTGGCGGAGGCATTCATGCAGGCAATGCCCAGCACTACCTTGTGCAAGGCGCATCGCATGTCATTGTGACCTCTTACATTTTCAGCAATGGGCAGCTTAATAAAGACAATCTGGAGACGATTGTCGCTGAAGTGGGCAAAGACAGATTGGTCATTGATTTGAGCTGCAAAGAGCGTGACGGCAAGTGGTATGTGGTGACGAACCAATGGACACAGTTCAGTGATTTTGAAGTGAATGAAGCTAACATTCGTATGCTGGAGCAATATTGTGATGAGTTTCTCATTCATGCCGTTGATGTGGAGGGCAAGCAGAGCGGTATCCAGCAAAGCTTGGTGAAGGCATTGGCGCAATGGGTGACAATCCCTTGTACTTATGCGGGCGGCGCTCGTTCGCTGGCTGACCTGGAGCTGTTCGAGAGCCTATCTGGCGGTAAGCTGGATATTACAATCGGCAGCGCATTGGATATTTATGGCGGCGCCTTGCCATACGAGCAGGTTGTTGCTTATTGCCAGAGCTAGTAAGCAATCAATGACAGGAGGAGAATGAAAATGTGCCGAAACATTAAGCCTTTGTTTAACTTTGACCCTCCAGCAACGGAATATGAAATTATGGCAGCCTCGCTGCAATTTGTACGCAAAATATCCGGCTATAACGCACCATCGAAAGCGAATGAGGAAGCCTTCCGCATCGCTGTTGCAGAAGTGGCGGCTGCAGCAGAGAAGCTGATGAGTTCGCTTGTGACGAATGCCGAGCCGCGCAATCGCGAAATCGAGATGGAGCGTGCCCGCGCCAAATCGGCCAAACGCTTTGGTGCAAGCAACGAATAGTAGCATAAATCAGCAGGAGATCGGGGGATGAGACTTGTACCTCGCTCTCTTTTTTTTCATGCTTGGCAGCATCACGATTAATAATCGCTCCTTTTCTGTTGAGGTGTTTACCGACTGTTCGACGTCCCAGCTTGCGCATAAGCTTCTAAAGCTTGTGGAACGGCCGGAGGCTGGCCGCAATTGAGATCATCCGTAAAGATGATTATAATGAAAGTAAGTTCGCGGTTGTATTACAAATGTGCTTTACACAATTATCCAAATGAAAAGGGGAATTTACATATGTATCCTACACAGCAGCAATTAGAAAATTATGCGGCGCTGGCCATTAAAACAGGTGTCAATGTGCAGAAAGGACAGACCGTTGTCCTGATGACGCCAATAAGCGCAGCCCCGCTGGCTCGGCTGATTGCGATGAAGGCTTATGAAGCAGGAGCCAAGCATGTGCAAGTGGAGTATAACGATGAGGAGCTTGCTCGCATTAAATATAAGCTGGCGCCGGAAGAGGCGTTTGGCGAATACCCAATGTGGCGCGCCAAGGCGTGGGAAGGGTATGTGGAGCAAGGAGCGGCGTTTATTACTATTTATTCGCCGAATCCTGATCTGCTCACGCGAGTGGATGCCAACCGGGTGGCGACCGCAACGAAAGCCGCATCGACTGCGCTCAGCGGCTATCGCGCTGCATTGATGAATCATTCGAACGCATGGACGCTTATTTCTTATCCGACGCCAGAGTGGGCAGCTAAAGTATTCCCGGATGTCTCGCCAGAGGAAGCGGTGCAGAAGCTATGGGAGAGAATTATTGAGGCGACACGCATCGGCCTGGAAAACCCGATTCAGGCTTGGAGCGAGCATAATGCGAAGCTGCTGCAAGTGGTGGAGCTGCTTAATGGCAAGCGTTATCGTCAACTGCGCTATGAGGCGCCGGGTACGGACTTAACGATAGATTTGCCGGAAGGCCATATCTGGCTAGGCGGGGCAAAGGCGAATGCCAAAGGCGTGCTGTTCAATCCGAATATGCCTACTGAGGAAGTATTTACGATGCCGCATAAGGATGGTGTGAATGGCACGGTTCGCAGCACAAAACCACTCAATTACAATGGTCAGGTTATCGACGGCTTCTCCTTGACGTTCAAGGATGGCAAGGTGACGGAATATTCGGCTGAGAAGGGCTATGAGGCGTTATCGCATTTGGTCGGAACGGATGAAGGGGCGGCAAAGCTCGGTGAAGTTGCGCTTGTGCCACATAACTCGCCCATTTCCAATTCTAATGTTATTTTCTTTAATACCCTCTATGATGAAAATGCTTCCTGCCATTTGGCGCTAGGGCAGGCTTATCCGGTTAATCTTGCCGGCGGCACAACCATGTCACCAGAGGATTTGCTTGCACATGGGGCGAATCGCAGCTTGGTGCATGAAGATTTTATGATCGGTTCAGCTGAGATGAACATTGACGGCATCACGCAGGATGGATCGGCAGAGCCTATTTTCCGGGGTGGCAACTGGGCCATTTAAATGTCTAAAGCAAAAGGAGCGGTCCCGGTGAGGGTCTCTCCTTTTTTCTTAAACGCTTGTGTTAATAAAGCTTTTTTATAAAATCCGACCTCTTGACTCGTTTAATCATTTCAGTTATTGTAATGTAAATTATAAAGCTTTTATCATAAACATCATGCAATTGCGTTGACCAAGAAAGAAGCGCTCCAGCTTCGCTGTCCAGAGAAGAAACCCACCGGCTGAAAGGTTTCTCGTCGCGAACGAGCCTTCTCCTGCCTTGCGAGCTGTGACGGGAATTCAACCGTTGCCGGTACATGCCGTTATCATGTTTGAGGATCGCCTGGCTTGCTGTTGGCTTTGCGGTCAAACTAGGGTGGTATCACGACACATTCGTCCCTGACGATGTGTCTTTTTTGTTTTTTCATACTAAATGATGGTTGGAAAAGGGGAGTGCGGCTCATGCGCCAAAGTCAATTATTGCTTCATACATTACGGGATTCACCTGCGGACGCCGAGGTGATGAGCCATCAGCTTATGCTGCGTGCTGGATACATTCGCCAGCTTGCTGCGGGAATTTATACGTATTTGCCGCTTGGAAGGCGCGTGCTGCGCAAAGTGGAGACGATTGTGCGGGAGGAAATGGACAGGGAAGGAGCTCAGGAGCTGCTTATGCCTGCGATGCAGCCGGCTGATTTATGGCAGAAATCCGGGCGCTACACCGCCTACGGCCCAGAGCTGACTCGATTGAAGGACCGCCACGAGCGTGAATTTGTATTAGGACCAACACATGAGGAGGTCATCACTTCCTTAGTAAGCAACGAAATCAGCTCTTACCGGAGGCTGCCCGTCACCTTGTATCAAATTCAGACGAAGTTCCGGGATGAGCGGCGTCCGCGCTTCGGCCTGCTGCGCAGCCGGGAATTTCTAATGAAGGATGCTTATTCCTTTGATACGGACTGGGAGGGACTGGACGCTTCCTATTGGAAAATGTACCGAGCCTATGAACGGATTTTCAATCGTTGCAGCGTTCATTTCCGTGCAGTCGAGGCTGATGCCGGAGCCATCGGCGGAGAAGGCGGAACGCATGAATTTATGGCGCTTGCGGATATTGGCGAAGATACGATTGCAGTGTGCGACAGCTGCGCTTATGCTGCCAATTTAGAGAAGGCAGTGTCTGCAGCAGTGTCGTTTGAGGCGAGGCAAGTGGTCAGGACTATGAATAGCGAGCAGCCAGTGGAAAAATTTCATACTCCTAATATGAAGACCATTGATGAATTGGTTCAATTGCTGGACGTAACAGCAGCTGATATCATCAAGACCCTAATATGTCTCGTGGATGACCGCCTAGTTGCCGTTCTCATTCGGGGCGATCATGAAATGAACGAAATTAAAGTGAAAAATGCGCTAGGCGCCGAAAACGCAGCTATTGCCGATGCCGATATCATTCAGTGGCTGACAGGAGCGCCAGTAGGTTTTATTGGACCGATCGGACTCGATCTTCCTTTGCTCGTTGATGATGCAGTTATGAAAATGACGACTGCTATCGCCGGGGCGAATGAGCTGGACTACCACCATCGTCATATCGTTCCTGCGCGGGAGTTTGCTCCCCAGCATATTGGCGACTTCCGGAGCGCGGCCGAAGGAGACGGCTGTCCGCGCTGTGACGAAGGAAAGCTGCAATTTTTCCGCGGCATTGAAGTGGGGCATGTGTTCAAGCTGGGCATCAAATACAGCGAAAAGCTTGGCGCTGCTTTTCTTGATCAAGCAGGCAAAAGCATGCCAATGATAATGGGCTGCTACGGGATTGGCGTATCGCGCATTTTATCCGCTGCGGTAGAACAGCACCACGATGCGGCAGGAATAGTATGGCCACTGGCACTTGCTCCGTACCACGTACATCTGATTCCGATTTCTGTGAAGGATGAAACGCATATGAAGGTAGCCCAGCAAATTTACAATGAGCTGCAGAGCAGTGGGGTGGAAGTATTGCTGGATGACCGGGAAGAGCGGCCAGGCATAAAATTCAAGGATTCGGATCTGATCGGTATTCCACTGCGAGTAATTATTGGCAAAGACGCGGAGCAGGGGAAAGTCGAATTTGTTCAGCGTAAGGGTAATCAGAAAGAGCTCATTATGATCGAAGAGGCCGGTGAACGCATTCGCCAAATGGTATTGGAGAAATAGTACAATAAGACTTTTAACGGTTATAACCAACTTGTGCAGCTGAATGTATGTTTATTAAAATATAAGCGGCTTCATGAAAGAGCATTCTCGCAAATGAGAATGCTCTTTTTTACGATGCCTAAAGCTAAGTGATGCGAAAAAATACGTTCAAACCATTTTTTTGTTCTGAAAATGTTTTAAAATGCAACTAAATAGTTAGTTTCATTGAAAAACTTAAAATAACTGTTGCTAAAATGGTCATGTTGATTTACACTCACTAATGTAAGCGCTTCGCATTATGTGCATGAAAAGTTTAGGAGGATACGAGATTCCGCTAGCAATTGAGGGAAATTATCCCGCCTTATCGACTCCTTTTACAAAAGACAAAGAGGTAAATGAGGCTGGATTAAAACAGCTTTTCAATCGATTGATTGTTGCAAAAGTAAACGGTATCTTCGCTTTAGGAACGAATGGGGAATTTCATGTTCTGTCCCGCGAGGAAAAATTAAACATAACCAAACTCGTTGTTGAATTATAAAACGAATCAGGAGGGATAACGAATGCTGAGTGTTTATCAATTTCAGACAGCAGACCGAATCATTGCCGGAGCGAACACCTTGTCGCAGCTGAGGGAGCATTTGCCTGCTATTCATCCTCGCATTCAGCGCGCCTTGATTGTTACGCAGCCAACGGTTCAGCGCAAGGGCTACTCTGGCGTCATTGAGCAGCAGTTAACGGAGCAAGGCATCGCCTTTGACGTATGCACAGCGATTTTACCAGAGCCGACGGCGCAAAACATAGAAGAAACGTTCGCGGCATATAACGGCAATCGCTATGAAATCATCATCGGCCTTGGTGGCGGCAGTGTGCTGGATGCGGCCAAGATTTTATCCGTGCTGATGACGAATGAGCAAAAAATTGCTGACATGCTTGGCACGAATGTAGTGGCTAAGCCCGGAGTGGCTACCGTATTGATCCCGACGACATCCGGCACAGGCTCAGAAGTGACGCCGAATGCAATTGTTACTTTCCCTGATCAGGAGCTGAAAATCGGGATTGTCAGCCCCTTTCTGCTGCCGAAGCTCGTTATTCTTGATCCGGTGCTGACGCTGGAGCTGCCAAAGCCGATAACGGCTGCAACAGGCATGGATGCGTTCACGCATGCGCTGGAATCTTTTATTTCGAACAAAGCTAATTATTTCAGCGACATGTTCGCTTTGGAGTCTATCCGCCTCATATCGTCAAGCATTATTGAAGCTTACGAGAATGGTTCATCACTAGAGGCGCGTGAGAAAATGCTGCTTGGTTCAACGTATGGCGGGATGGCGCTTACCGCAGCAGGAACGGCGGCTGTTCATGCACTTGCCTATCCGCTTGGAGGCAAATATGGCATTCCGCATGGCGTAGCCAATTCGATGCTGCTGCCTGGTGTGATGGCGTTTAATATGGATCATTGTGTAGACCGGCTCCATCTCGTTGCTGGGCCAATGGGCATTGAGACAGCCGGACTTGAGCCTGAAGCAGCAGCGCACCGTGTCATCGCGAAAATTCGCGAGTGGACAGAGAAGCTGGAAATCCCGCAGGATTTAACCGCCTATGGCGTACAGGAGGAAAATGTCGAGGCCTTAGCGCAAGCCGCTTCACAGGTTACGAGACTGTTAAACAACAACCCGAAGGTGCTTAGCCTTGATGATATGAAAATGATTTATCGCAGCCTGATTGTGAAAACAGATTAGCCAATATATGAACAAGCAGCCCTTTGACCTGATCGATAAAAAAATAGACAGCACAATTCGTGGAAATTTTGGTGCTGAGCTAAATGCGATGTCAGGTGTCATTCAGCCTGACTTTAAGTCGCAGATTCAGTTGCTGAGGAGGATTTGGAGCAGCGGGCGAATGCGCTGGCACAGCTGGTCAGATGAATCATCTTAACGAAGGCTGGAAATTTGGTTCAGATCGAACGATGGAGCATGTCATCAAAAAACTGCATGGAGGCGAACGGGTATGAGCAAACCGATAATCGGTATTACAATGGGGGATGCCGCTGGCGTCGGTCCGGAAATTATTGTGAAGGCGCTGCAGCATGAGGAAGTGCTGAATATTTGCCATCCAGTCGTGATCGGTGATGCGAAGAGCATGCGGAGGGCTATCGAGCAAACCGGTGCAGCCTTTACGGTTCACACGGTAAGCAGCACAGCGGAATGCGAATTTAAGCCAGGCGTCATTGACTGCTTTGATCTAAATTTGCTGCCTGTAGATTTAAAGCAGGGCGAAGTATCTGCGGTTGCGGGAGATGCTGCGTTCCAATTTATTCAAAAAGCGGTTGAGCTGGCGCAGGCCGGCGAGCTGCAAGGTGTATGTACCGCTCCATTGAATAAAGAAGCGCTGCACAAGGGCGGACATCTGTACCCGGGGCATACGGAAATTTTCGCTGAGCTGACCGATACGCAAAATTATTCGATGATGCTGTCGTCGCCGAAGCTGAAGGTGATTCATCTCACGACGCATGTCGGACTGAGAAAAGCGATCGACAATATTACGCCAGAGAGAACGCTAACCGTTCTTCGCCTTGCTCATGCTACGTTGACTAGAGCGGGATATGACCGTCCGCGCATTGCGGTATGCGGCATAAATCCTCATGCGGGGGAGAACGGCTTGTTTGGTGAAGGGGAAGAGGAGGAAAAGCTCATTCCCGGCATTCAACAAGCGATTGCAGAGGGGATTAATGCAAGCGGTCCTTATCCGGCTGATACGTTGTTTTACCGGGCGGTGCGCGGAGACTTTGATATCGTCATTGCCTGCTACCATGATCAAGGTCATGTGCCTATTAAAGTTCTGGGGCTGGAGGAAGGCGTCAATATTACGGTTGGCTTAAAAGGCGGATTTATCCGCACTTCTGTGGATCACGGCACGGCCTTTGATATTGCGGGGAAAAATATAGCCGATGAGAGAAGCATGCTTGCCGCCCTTGCATCTGCTGTCGAGCTGTCGCCGAAATAAACGCGGTCCTAGAATTAACCGGACGAAACAAGGGGCTGTCCAGAAAGTCA
>NZ_JBCNGR010000013.1:0-163307 GCF_050481745.1 Paenibacillus algorifonticola
GCTCCTCCCACTGCATCTACCGATGCTGTGAGCTGCTCGCTTCCTCCTTGCACAACGCTTGCGGTGCTTGGATTCACTCTTACACTGTTGACTGCTGGCGCTGCCGTGACTGTAATCGTCGAAGTGTCTTTTTTACTGCTATTTACCGTTGACGTTGCCGTAATCGTGTAATCACCCGGCGTTGCATTCGCTGCTACGGTTACATTCCCCGTGCTGTTCACCGCGACCTTGCTCGCATCGCTGCTCGTCCAAGTCACCGTCGCCGCCGCTCCTCCTACGGCATCCACTGTAGCTGTGAGCTGCTCGCTTCCTCCTTGCACAACACTTGCGGTGCTTGGACTCACAGTTACGCTGTTGATAGCTGGCGCTTCTGTGACGGTAATCGTCGAGGTGCCTTTTTTACTGCTATCTACTGTTGACGTTGCCGTAATCATGTAGTCGCCCAGCGCGGCATCTGCCGCTACGGTTACATTCCCCGTGCTGTTCACCGCGACCTTGCTCGCGTCGCTGCTCGTCCAAGTCACCGTCGTCGCTGCTCCACCTGCTGCATCCACCGCAGCTGTGAGCTGTCTGCTTCCTCCTTGCACAACACTTGCGGTGCTTGGGCTCACAGTTACGCTATTAATGGTCGGAGGCACAGGTGGCACATAACTGGAAGTCCGAATTTGAACGACGCTTCCGTTCGTCTCCTGCCACCCGACATATAAAACACTGTTTAACACTGCTGCCGCAGGAAATTGTGCAGCTCTCGACACATTCACGTTCAAACCATTGACTCCGTTTCCATCTACGCTCGTCCAACTCGTACCGTCATACTTTTTGACCCGGATTTGAAAAGCCGTTCCATTGTACTCCTGCCACACTGCATATAAATCGTTATCGAGTGCCGTTAACACAACATAGTTTGCTCTGTAATCAGTCTGCTTGTTTATACCATACATCCCGTTGCCGTCCACACTCGTCCAAGTGCTTCCATCATATTTCTTGACTCGAATTTGATTATCATTTGTTCCGACTATTTCGTCCCACGCCAAATATAAGGCGTTGTCATATACAGTCAATGAGGGACTGGCTCCTGTTTTTGCCCCATTTACATTCAAACCGGTCGTACCCCCGCCATCAATCGACGTCCAATTCGACCCGTCATATTTTTTGGCGCGAATTTGAACAGCGCTTCCGTTGGTTTCCTGCCACGCCAAATATAAAGAACCATTGTATTCAGCCATTTTAGGGACAGCCGCTCCCATTGAAGTGTTTACATTCAAACCGTTCACACCGCCGCCGTCAGCGCTTGTCCAAGCAGTGCCGTCATACTTCTTAACCCGGATTTGATTAGCGTTATTGTCGTTTACCTCATTCCACGCCGCATACAGATTATTGTCATGTACAAACAATGCAGGGTATGATACCCCTCTTGAGGCATTAATGTTTAGCCCATCTGGGCCGCCATCCACACTGGTCCAACTTGCGCCATTATATTTCTTGACCTTTATTTGATTGATGCTGGAGACTGCGTTTCTTTCAACCCACGCGATATATAATGCATCCTCAAAAACTGCCATTGCAGGGGTAGACGCCGCTTTTGAAGGATCTACGTTCACTCCATTTGCCCCGTTACCGTCGACGCTCGCCCAGCTCGTGCCGTTATATTTCTTAACACGTATTTGGTTCGCCGTTCCATTCGTTTCCTGCCATGCTTCATATACTTCATCGTTGAATACAGCTAATGCAGTGTAGTTCCCCTCTCTTGCAGCGTTTACGTTCAAGCCATTCGTACCGCCGCCATCCACTGGCGACCAGCCTGCCGCTGCCCAAGCCGTACCTCCGCTTGATAGAAGCGGTATCAAAAGCATAACGGCGAGTAAAAGATGTGCCGTTTTTTGGATTTTATCATTATTTCTATGCTTACTCATTACTGGGACCAATCTGCATCTTCCTCTCCACATTATCATTCTGTCTCATAGCCCACATTTTCTAGCTCAGCATACAGGAGTACACCTTAAAAAAACCTTAAAAGTCGACAATTTTCTACATCAAGGTGAAACGGCGGTCGCCATCCTCTGGCGGCGCAGCGCGTTTCATTCCGAGAAATATAGAGAAAGGATAAAAAAATCATATGCTTTCCTATATTTCAAGCGTAAACGGCTGTCGCCTTACTCTGGCGGCAAAGCTAATGTTTCGCGATGAAATAAGCCCAGTATAAGTGTAGAATTTATACTGGGCTTATTTAAAAAAACAGGCCCCATCGTAAAACGATGAGAACCTGTTGTGAGAACCTATAGCGTTAAGCAAAACAGCCTGTTAAACCCGCGAGGCAGGGATGCATATGGTGACCTTCGTACCACGTCCTAGTTCGCTTTCCAGCTCCAGCGAAACCCCGTATTCGTATTTCAAGCGCTTATTAATATTCCGCAAGCCGACCCCCTGCGGCTCATCTGTATCAGCTCGTTCAAGCAGCGTCTTCAATCGTTCTGGCGCGATGCCAACGCCGTCATCGGCTACGACAAACCGCCACTTTCCATCCGACTGTTCCGCTGTCATCTTCACCATCCCGCCTTCAAGTCGATCGCCGATGCCATGCCGAATCGCATTTTCTACAAGCGGCTGCAACAAAAGCGGCGGCATTTGCAAGCCATAAGCAGCCTCATCGATCGCATATTCGAAGCGAATACGATCTTTGAAGCGGGCCCGCTCAATTTCCACATACGTTCGAACAAGGCTGAATTCTTCGGCAAACCCTATGCGTTCCTCCGCATTGCTGAACCGAAAGCTTCCTCGCAGGTAATCGGCGAGATCGACAATCATCTTCCGCGCACGCTCTACATCCGTGTAGCTCGAGGCCACAATACTATTCAGCACGTTATACAAAAAATGCGGTTTGATCTGCGATTGCAAAAACGCCACTTCCAAGTGGACCGCTCGACCGAGTGATTCCTTCATTGCGAGCATGCTGCCGATTCTTGCCTTAAGCTCCTCCAGATCGAACGGTTTCGGCAAGTAATCATTCGCCCCTGCTTGGAATGCCGCCACCTTATATTGGGGTTGAAAGGCCGCCGTCACCATCAGGACGGGCAGCTCCAGCATCGAGTATCGTTTACGAATCTCCTGACACACTTCGTAGCCGGACATGCCCGGCATCATTAGATCGAGGATAACGAGATCGATCCTGCCCGATTGATCGATCTGCTCCAGCGCCTCGTTCCCGTTCTTGACCGCAATTACGTGATAGTCGAGAGCTTGAAGCGCGTCCAATAAAACTTTCAAGTTCACATACTGATCGTCGACGACAAGAACCGTATGCTTGCCGCTCTGATTCGTATAATAAGGCGTAGTAAAGGAATATTCCGGTTCCTTGAGCATCGCCTGAGGGCTTGAATAGGACGAGGACAAAGTCGCTTCTCTTCGCTGGTCTGCGATCGGAAGCGTGAATGTGAAGGTTGAACCGACTCCAGGCGTGGAAGCAACCGATAGCGTGCCCTTTTGCAGTTCGACTAGCTGCTTCGCGATCGGCAGCCCTAAACCAAAGCCGCGGTGCTGTGCTCCCTCAAGCGATTTGAACGGTTCAAAAATGAATGGAAGGTCTTGAGGCTCAATGCCTTCTCCTGTGTCGTGCACCGCAATTTCAAGCTTGCCCCCCTGCTCCCTCCCGGTAATGACAATCCTGCCGCTTTTCGTATGCTTGATTGCATTATCCAGCAAATTTCCGATAACCTGGCTCAGGCGGTTTTCATCGGCAAAGGCGGAAGGCAGCTGCGCGGGCACATGGTTCACCAGTTGAATGTGGTTTTCCGTACACAAATAGGAATAGAAGCGCACCTGCACCTCCGCGACCGAACGAACATCGATCGGCGCCGGAACGATTCTCATTTCGCCCTGCTTCAGTCTGGATAAGTCCAAGATGTCGTAAACGAGCTGCGAAAGCTTCCTCGTAATGTCGGTAATCAATTGAAGCTTTTCCCGTTGTTCGGCAGTCGGCGGATGTGCTACATCGCCTAGCATCGACTGGGAAATATTCAGCACGCCGTGAAGCGGCGTCTTGAATTCATGCGAGGTTCGGGCGAGGAAATCATCCTTTTGCTTGTCCGCTTGCAGCAATTGCCCGGACAGCTCCTCAATTTTTTTGAAAGCATTTGAGAACCGGAGCGACATCAGCAAGGCGAGCATCAGCAGCACAAGAAAAGGCTCAATCGGGGGAAGCACATAGATCGGCACGCCGAAATAAACGTTCATATTCTGGTTCAGCACCAGCGCATTCAAAGCCATTGCCGCCACGACCAAATACCCGCTGCCCGCTACTTTGTGCAGGGCCGTATACACGAATACATACGTTGCGTATAGCAGCGAAATAGTGACGTATAACGACGTCATTTGACGAAACAGCCCTGTTGAAAGCTGCGAGGCGAACCCGATATTCAGCAGGGCAAGAATCACCCCGGAGGCCAGCCCTCCCCGAGTGAGCCATTTAAAGCAGTAGGGCCGAAAAGCGGTATATACATATAGGAAAAAGCCAACACCTACGCCAACTGTCGAGACCATCTGAATGCGGAAATAAAGCCAGAACGGCAACGGGCCGACCGCATCGAATAGCACTCTTTCGCCGCTGACGCTTGTAAATACAGCGATACATACACAAACGAAGCCAAATACCGCAAGGGAAAAATCATTTCTTCGTTGGGAAAATAATCCAATAAAATATAATCCCATAATCAGAAAGGCGGTTAACGCCACCCAATCATGAGCTGTCGCCCGATCACGAAGCCCGGTAATCTGCTCAGCCTTGCCCAAGAGAAGGGATTCGCCGATCCCGCTGCCTACGCGAAATTCATGGTTGGCCACCTGAACCAGAATTTCATTCCAGCCCGGCTGCAGTGTGAAGTAGCTGACATACGGTTTGTTAAGCGCTTTGTAATGCTGTTTATCGGCCGGATTCCCGCTTGATCCGACGATATTGCCATTAACGATGAGCCGATTGGAAATAAGGATCGACGCTGTTTTCAGTCCATACACCGCCCCTGAATCGCCGATCTGGAGCTGCAATCGATAGGTCGCCATGCCAATCGTATCCATCTGGTTCAACCATGATCCAGGAACCTGAATCATCGCAGGCGTTAATTCTCCTGCTATAGCAGTAGAGAGAGAATGCTGCTGAGTGAGCAGTTGATCCGGATAAAACTCCCACTGCCCATCCAGCCGAACGGCTCCATCCTCCTCGAAATTCCATGCCGTTAAGTCCATGCCCCCATTCACTGCCGCTGGCATAGGCTTCTGATCCATAGAGGAATAAGTCAACAACATCACGTAGGTTGCAATCAGCAGAGATAAGGTGATGAGCGCCGCAGAAACTTTTTTTCTCATTCTGCTTGCCGCTCTGTCTTGTCTTTCGTTTGCCCAATTAACCGCAAGGTCTCTTCCTCCAGCTCAGCTCCCAATTGCAGGCGCACCGCTTGTTCCAATTGCAGGCAGACACGATGCGCTTCATTTCGATTGCCCATCTTCAGATGCAGCTTGATCAGCTCACGTCCGTCAATCTCGGAATCAGGGGCCAGCGACAATAGGTTTTGCATGCTGTCCACCGCAAGCGTATAATTGCCCTGACTTTGAAAATACGCACACCATTTACGAAGCACGCGGACATACGAGGCCTTGATCCCGAGCTGTCTGGCGGTGGCCCACCCGAAATCGCAGGCTTCCATATATTCGCCTTTGTACAGCTGGTTCATTTTATCGTAAAACCTTTCATCCATTTCCGCTTCAGCCAATGTGCTGCTCAGCAGCTGCTCAAATTCAATGACATCGACCGTCACCCCGTCCAATATAACGCCGAAGCCTTGATCCGCTTTCGTAATATGTATTGGAATATGATGCTCAGCCAAGCTTTTCCGTAAATAGGACAGGCAAGTATACAAATAAGTTTTCGCCTTATTCAGATCGTAGCCCGGCCATATGGCCTCAATGATCGATGCGGTATTCACAGTCTTTCCGGCATAATGGATCAAAAACGCGCAGAGCTCCCTTTCCTTCTTCGTTTTCCATGTCAGCCCCTTGTTCGTGACACCCGGAAATACTAGCTGGAAGCCTCCCAGACATTTGACGGTTGGGGTCATGCTTGCTCTTTGACGTGCCTGAAAAACGGACTCGGATAAGGATTGTTTAATGCGCGCAACCGCGTTCTGCAATCTTTCTATTGTAAATGGCTTCAGCAGATAGTCAGTCGATTGAATTTCAAATGCTTCGACTGCATATTCTGCATATGCCGTTGTGAATACGATCGGCATATGCGGGAACATGCCCCTGATTATTCTGGCAGCTTCCGTGCCCTTCATTCCAGGCATCTGATTATCTAGGAACACGGCATCTACGGGAGTATAACTTAAAGCCTCAATTGCTTGAAGCGGATTGATATATCTTCCTGCTACCTGAACACTCCCGATTTGTCCGAGCAAAATGCCCAACAAATCCAGCGCATCTTCTTCATCATCAATGAGCATTACACGAATCATCGGTTCTTGTCTCCTTAAACATTTTTGCAAATATCCTTTTCTGCACGGAGAACACTAACTCAAATAGGCAAGGTGAAACGGCTATCGCCGTCCTTTCGCGGCAAAGCAGCCGTTTCGCGTAGAAATATAAGCTGAGTATAAGGGGGAAACTTATAAAGTCTTATATTTTACAAAAATCTGATTACATCTTGTCTTTTATTTTCAAAACGTACTAAGCCGTAGTTCATAAAAATACTGCACAATGGGATGCTTTAGCTTTATTTTCTCGGTCATGTTTAACATTCGTTTTTTTCCAACGCGTCTGTCTACCAAAGCTAAAACATTCAATAAAATATCATGGCTCTCTATGCTTTCCTCTATAGAAGTGGATAAAAACTTATTAGCTGCAACGATAAAATTTGATTTACTTAGTGAGGCTTGTGCCGACATTAGCTCCTTTGCATATTCTGTTATTTTTCTACTTCTCGCAATTACGATTAGACGCTCCTCCGGAACGGTGCCCTTGGTATCTTTTCTGACTGCTTCCATTTCTTCATGGCTGATCGGAATTTGGATAGCTGAATCATTTTTAATTTCCAGTTCCGTCTGATACCATCTGATTGGGTTAGTTGTATCACTCATATTAAGCACGTTCTTTTTATCTACCGCTATATAACAAAGTCCGGCTTTATCAGGCAAATAACGATAGCTGGTTGAACGGTATTCGACCCTTCCATTTAACGCTGGACAGAGAAAACTCTCCAGATTTTGTTTCATTTTGCTCCAGGACATGTAATCCTCCTATGTTCTCTATTAATAACTGCCTCTTGAGGCAGTGGCAGTCGTTCTATCATCTATCATACAATAAGCAATCCTCAATCCTCTATGTTCAAATAAAAAAACCTCCACTGCTGCGGGAGGAGATTAACATAATACTTGCTATTAACGTGGTTGCCATTCAATGCTTTGCCCTATATTGGTGTCATAAATCAACTCAACAAAACAACTATTCATTTTCCAGAGCAAACTTTTTAGTTTAAAAGAAGAGATAAATAGACCCAATAATTCTTCTGAACTCTCTATTGGAAACTTCTCAGCATTTATATCAAGTAAACATGTATTACCAAATACAATACTGATTTCAAAACATGATGCTGCTATTGTTTCAATTGGAATGCACAAAGAAAGGAATAAATCAAGAAACGCTAATAATTCTCTCTGCCCCCAATCAGTAAGAATATTTTTTCTGTTGCTTTTCTTATAATTATCAATCTCCGGCTCTTTTTCATAATTTTCATATATGGGAAGTCTTTCATTCCTTTCAGAAAGAGCTCTTGCACCAATGCTATAGGTATACCATACACCGATAGCTTTCTTTGCATAAACAACATCTCGTAAAAGTGTCTGCTCTTCATCATCTATAATTCGGAACTGTGCTCCCAAATCTTTTAATAGCCATTTAGCAGCATACCAAGGCCATTGATGTAGGTCAGGTCTATTAGCTTGCTGTGGCGCATGTTTTTTTGACCACTTTCTATATTTTTTATCTGCTTTTTTTTCAAAAATATCGGGTACGTCCATTACACGGACAGCCGTAACATCCGACATATTAAATCCGTTCATATGTACTTCAACAGATTTTGCACTACGGCTATTTTTAGCAACAACAAAGCAGTCCTCGTAACCATCCGATTCAACCCAATACAATTTCCATTTCACCAAATGAACACCCCTTTCTTATTTCCCCTCATTTAAATGTTATTAGATAGGGTCAAAGTATTACGAGAAACGGGTATAACTTGCTTATGTAGAATACCAAATATAAAAAAAAGTCCAGTTGGTGAACTTGGACTTTTCAAAATCTCATTTGAACAAGCGAATCTGTTCGTACTTCCCTACATATTAAAAGAAGAACAGCCCATAAAGTACAGGTGTTCCTCTCACTTCAAATATGTTTTTTCAATTTGTTCGGCCCAACTAGGAATTGAATCCACACGATGTGTAATCAAACCATGACTTATTTGAAGTACTCTATCACCTTCAGCACTGCTGTTATCTATGACGATTAGATGGTCGATTAGATACTGATTGTTTATTAAATTACGAATCGAAGTGTCATGTCTTCTGACGATATCTTCAGTCGGAATATGATGTCCGCCATTTCTAACTCTCGCTGCAACTCGTTCGATGTTTAAATGATAATCACCCAAACCTACATAAAACATAGTAATCTCAAATTCGTTTGCCCTGGCATCACGCATGAGTCGAATGACATTACCTCCTGCTAATGTAGTTTCAACCGAAAAATCTCGTCTATAACGAATACAGTCTCTGGCCAATTTGATAGCCTCTTTGCCCGCAGATACCTTTCGGATTTCTGGATGTACTGAATCGATTCTTCGAGCCAAGGCATCAGGATCAATGTTTATGCTAATTCCCAGCCGATCAACAATTAGATTTCGAATCGTACTTTTCCCGCTGCCATTATTACCGGCAAATACATACATAATCGGTTTCTGTTCATCCATGAGAGACATCCAAATTCGCAATCGGGACAATATCTCCATTGTTGTATTCCTTAACAATTTTGCCTTCCGATGTTTTATATACAATATATGTGTCGTTCGCTTTTGCATCCAGCTTAGCGCGATCTCCTGTGAGCTTAATAAGCTTCTCTAGATCATTAAATTTATCCATGGGTTTCCCCTTCCTATCATAAGTATCGACACTCGATTCAATTATAACACAGCAGGATGATTTGACATCACACATTGATTACGTCTGGGCATCTTTCAATCACTCGACATTCGTTTCTGCATGAAATAGTACCCTTCTCAAACGCGTGATTGAACAAAAATCATTGAGGAAAACATGGATATAATCCAGTTCTTTATCAGCCATACATCTACCAATTTAAGTGTCTCCGACATCGTAAAACCAGACGTTATGGGCTCTTCCGGTGACAATCTGAATCCAATAATGAACGGCAAAGACGTATGATCGGAGACGACCAGGCTCGACTAAAATCCTAAAAGATGAAGACCCGTATTAGTCGCAAAGGCAGTTGCTATGACAATGCTTGCAAAGATCGTTCCATGATCTCCTTTAAAGCAACTGGCTTAATGTGGGGAGAGGTCAACCTATTCCTTGCTATCTAATGTAAAAAACAATCGGCCTTCACCTGCAAGGCTAGACCCTTAACCAGCCCCGGAAACCTCTAGCGCCATAATAGGAATCTGCTCCATTGTGATACACGAAGATCGTGTTATAGCGACGATCACAAAAAATAGCACCGCCTAGTTCTCTAATAGCAGCGGGTGTTTTCACCCAACTGGACGTTTTTAAATCGAATTTTCCAAGCTCCTGCAGCTCCCGATACTGTTCTTCTGTTAAAACCTCTATCCCCATGTCTCCTGCCATTTCCATCGCACTATTTTGCGGCTTATGCTCTTTGCGTGACTCCAGAGCTTCACGATCGTAGCAAATGCTTCTTCGACCTTTAGGACTTTCCGTCGAACAATCATAAAAAATGAACTCGCCCGTCTCTTTGTCATAATCAACAACATCCGGTTCACCACCGGTCCTCTCCATTTCATGAAGCGACCATAGCTTTTCGGTTTGAGCTTCAAGCTTTGCTTGTACATTAGCCCATTCAAGATCTTTATGCCAATCCCTATTTTTATCAAAACGGGCTTTCAAGGCTTTAAGTAATTCCTCACGCTGCTCCGTAGATAGCTCCTTTGCAGGGCTGTTTGGACTCGTTGTCATCTTCATTTCTCCCTTCAACCCATATCGAGCTTGCGCATCAGCTTTGGCCGAGACATCAAGGATTTTCGTAATAGGAGGATGCGAATTTTTAATTGGGCAATCCTGTTGTTATGCCTCCGCCCTTACATGTGCTTCTTCCTTTCATTTGACATTCGATGCGCGATTTCCTGCCTCTCCTCCCGTTTCGCATCAAGGCCTCAACTCTCGCTTTTCCGCCTGCATTTTCAACAGCACCGTTACAGCTTCCGCTCTTGTTACCTTGTCTTGCAGTGATCGATTGAGACCTGAGCTGGGTCAAGCTTTATCAGCACCTTACGTAATTGCGTTTGAAGCCGATTTGCCCTTTATCGACAGCCTTCTGAATATTGCTGGCAGCGTCTAGACGCTTGGTCTTGGACTTCGCGTCCGTCACCTCCACCGGCCCGATAGCTGCAGCGGTTTCGACCGCCTTGGCATGCAGCGGCACATAGGATACCGCTGTCGTATAGACGAAATTATTCATCGCATATTTGGTGCGTTCAGGAGCGGCGTGAATCGTATCGCAGACCAACTCCAGCATCCCGGCCAGCCTGCTCTCGGAGAATTCACTGTCCGGACGGCTGCCAAGCAGCCAGCAATAGCAGCTCCAGCCTGCCGACATGCGCAGCTCCTCGCCGCTTGAAATCCATTTATCTGCCACCTCGCGCGCAATATCCGTTTCCGCCAGCGTTACCGCTACGACGTAATCAGACAGCATAAAGAAATAGGCAGCGTCCAGCCATCGGTCAAAATCAGCCTCCGACATCGCCTCAGGCTCCGCAATAACACCAGCAAAATACATCGCGTCATAATTTCCAGTCGCATATAGCTGCTCGGCCAGCAGCTGATTTTTTTTCGTTCTTCGGGCAATCGGCTTCATCGCGCCTGTCGCCACGCCAAACAACGGCTCGCGAGCTCCATTGGAAACATATATTTTTTTGGTGCGCTCCTTGCCGAGCGCTTCAAGCTCCTGCATAACCTCTTCGACATTCATCAGTATCCCCTCCTTCTACTCTACTGTAAAGCTTGCTGCGTTATCGTCTTGTCATGCTCGGGGTCTACGAGCGAACAAAACCTTACTAAGCGGCTTCTCCTTGCTTACCCCCGCACAAAACGGAACCAGCCAAAGTCGAAGCTGCTGCCCGGCAGGAAGATGAAGGTCACTTTTTGCAGCCCTGTTACCTGCTCCAATTCAAATGTCCGTTCTTCGTATCCCTCCGATTTCTCGAATTCTACGAGCTGATTGCTTTCGCCGTTCTCGCCAGCGAATCGAATATGGATCGTATTTTTGTCAATTGGCGAGCTCCCATTGATGACTAGCTTCGAAGCACCCTCACCCGCAAAGTCCATATGTGCAAATTCGAGTGAAACATTATTGCCGATGCCTTCCACACGCTCATCTGCGAAGGTAAAGGTATCGCCATAAGCTCGATCGCAGGAGGCTGCCGCATTTTGTTCGAAAGCCCGATTTTGGCGTTCAAAAGAAAATCCTTTAATATGCACCTTCTGGCGAAGCACGAAGCAAATCGACGTAATGCCGCGAAGCCTCTTGGTCAGACGATAGGTTTCTTCCTGATAGACGTTCCACTGGGATGGCTTCTGATAAATGACGTCGGCAACTAAGCTGCTCCCCTCAACGCCGGGCATGCCTTCCCAAATTTGCAGCGCATACTCCTCGCTGGACAAGGCGAAGATCGGCAGCGTAATGGTATCAGAGCCATAAGGGCCGAAGTCGATATCGTGAAAGCCTACTTGCGTTTCGCCATCCCGGCTCGTCGCTACCCCTCTATCATTGCCATTCCCAACATCGCCTTTGCTATAATCGTAAAGCCCCGCCGAAATGAAGCCATATGGGTCCTTGTAGGCAGTTCCAAGACCTGCTGCCTTAAACTCCAGCTGGGAAATCAGCTTCGTCTTGTCTGTGCCGTTCTTACTCGTACAACGAAGACGGAAGGCACCGTCGCCGATAGCGGATATTTTCGCCTCAAGCCCATTCACTTCGAGCTTGGCCAAATTTGAATCAATCCCTTCGTCCGTTACCGCACGCCAATCCACGTCTCGATACGACGTATTTTCCGGCCACAGCTTAGCTCGAACAACGATTTCCTTGGTCGATTCATCTATGATTTGACCAGAGTCGCTAATCATTTCGATTTTACGAAGCGGCGTTTCTTCATCCTCCCCCGTCACGCATGCCAGCTCTTGATTGCTCGTGTTGGCTGAAATGCCTTCCAAGCTCACACCGTTCACCTCGCTCGCAGGGTGCGACTCGAATTCCGCCACCTGAGCTTGCATCCCCTTGGAGGACACCTCGATTCGGATTTCCCCCGGCTCAAGCGTTGCTCCAATAATCGCCATAAGCTTGCCGCTGAACAATCTTCTGCTTGTTCCCTTATACGGATCAAAATCCGTGCTGTCGCCATTATCAAGCCCCAGCAGGCGGCCTGCCCCCGTCACCTCGACATGAACACGATTGTTCGCATTGTCTACCGAATGACCCTGTTCGTCCAGCATACCAATTTCCACAAAAATCAAATCCGTACCGTTCGCCGTCAGCACCGCTTTATCAGCCTCGAGACGAAGCTTTGTCGCATCACCGAACGATGTTCGAACATCGGTTGCGATCACGTTGCCATGCTCGTCATAGGCGATCGCCTTCATTTCCCCTTCCGCATAAGGCACCTTCCACCAGCCCACAAGCTCCGTTCCATGCTCGTGATCAATATCGTAAGTTCCAATCGTATCCCCATTAAACTGCAATTCAATCTTCGGCGCATTCGAACAAACCCTGACATCAATCATTTGCCCCGCATTAAAATCCCAATACGGGAAGAGATGCACCATCGGCTTCGTTTTATAATCTGTCCAAGCGGCCTGATAGATATAATAGGAATCCTTCGGGAAGGTAGCCGTATCGATCTGGCCGAAATATGAGTTTTTCGTATGATACGGTGTCGGCTCCCCAATATAATCGAATCCGGTCCACAAAAACTGGCCAAGTGAAAACGGCATATCCCGCTCCGCCAAAATACAAGCCTCCGCCGACCTGGCTCCCCAGCTTGTCGAGCTGTTTCCAAGAGCCGAGCATTGCTCGTCATCGTCGGCAAGAATTGATTTTTCAAACGGGAAATGATAAATCCCTCTGCTCTGGACGACCGAAGCGGTCTCGCTGCCGTAGATGATCCAATCCGGATGCTCCTCATGATGCTTGCAATAATATTTTTCTGCGTAGTTATAGCCAGCAACCTTTACGATATCGGCGCATTTCTGCGCATTTTCCCACGGCATATAGTTCGAGCCAATCGTAACCCGCGCATTCTGCTTCGGATCGAACTCCAATACATAATCCATGAGCATTCTGGTGATTTCCTGGCCATGCTCGTCCGCATGCGTATCGTAAATCTCGTTCCCGATGCTCCACATGAGCAGGCTTGGATGATTCCGATCCCGAAGCACCCAGCTTTTCACGTCCGCATACGCCCAATCCTTGAAAAATCTAGCGTTATCGTAAGCCGTCTTGGGTCGCTCCCACATATCGAAGGCTTCCGTAACGACGAATAGTCCCATCTCATCGGCCAAATCCATCAGCTCAGGAGCAGGCATATTATGCGCTGTGCGAATGGCGTTCACACCCATTTCCTTCAGCAGCTCAAATCTTCTCCGCAGCGCATAGATGTTGAATGCTGCTCCTAGAGCACCAAAGTCATGATGCTCGCAAACCCCATTCAATTTCAGCTTTTTCCCGTTAACCTGAAGCCCCTGCTGCGGATCAAGGACGATGCTTCTGAAGCCCAGAGGCTGTGTGAGCGTCTCCAATTCTTCGTATTCATCTTCGTCTACATTGCGCTCTTCCCCGCCCGATTCCGGCGATACTCGATGCATTCGCGTGATGATTTGATACAAATTCGGTTCGTCCGTGCTCCATAAGAGAGGATCATTTACGATTAACGTTTGGCTATTTTTTGTGACATCGCCGCGTTCAGCTTTTACCCGCTCCGAGGTGGATGCAACCGTCTGCCCTTGGAAAAGGATATCTTGCGAAAGCAGCACATCTTCTTCAATATACACGTCCGTGTCCACTTCCACCAGCCAACTGCCACCGCTGCCGCCATCTTGCAGCTTGGCTGTAACATAGACGCCGCCTGTGACAATGTGATGGTTGCCTTGCTCTTTGAGCCAGACGTTGCGGTAAATGCCTGCTCCCGAATACCAGCGGCTGTTCGGGCTCTGATGCACCACTTTCACGATGATTTCATTTTCCCCTTCGATAACCGCAGCCGTGATATTGTGCTCGAAGGAAGCATAGCCGTTTTTCCATTCGCCTACAGCCTGGCCGTTTACGTATACGGTAGAATCCATGTACACACCGTCGAAGCAGAGCAAGAGCTCACGATCACTCCGCGACCTTATAAACGTCTTGCGGTACCAGCCAATACTGTTCTCGTAAAGTGCCAATGTATTATAAATCAACCAATCATGAGGAAGATCCACCGGTTCGAAATGCAGCCCCGCATGCTCGGCAACGTCCAGACCGCTTTTGGCAAATTCCCATCCATCGTTGAAAAGTTTTTTCGTATTCATGATCGAACAGCTCACTTTCATAGGTTTTGAGATAGTTGCGGCAATCGCTCAAGGTGAAACGGCTGTCGCCGTTCTTGGCGGCGCGGTGCGTTTCATTCCGAGAAATATAGAGACAGGATTTCCAAAAAGGGCCAGGTGCAGCCTCCTTAGGAGACCGCACACCGAGCCCTTTGATTTTAGAAATTAATAGCCTAATACGCTTTTCGTCTTCAGGAAAATATCATTTGCCATATCCGTATAACGCGTGCTGCCATTCGCTTCAACCTGAGCCTTATAATTGTCCCACTTGTCGAAGCTTTCTTGCCCAAGAATAAACTTTAATGTCATCGTCTTGACATAATCCATAAGCGGCGTCGAGATCAACTTCATCTGTTCACTTTCCTCCGTAGTCGCCATGATAGGCGGCGCAAGCTTGCGCGGCTCCCTTGTCGCTTGGACACGCTTCACAAAGTCCTGCTCACCTTCGGTCATCTTGGACATTCTCAGCTTCTCAGAGCCGCCATAAGCGAACATTCCTCCGGCAAAGCCATAATCAACGTTCAGTTGCTTAGCTGCGCCTTCATTCATTCCGTTGTAATAAATGTCTGGGTTAAGCACGACATTACCGTCTGCATCAAGCGTATACGTCTCACCTTCTACGCCCCATAGGCTGAGCATTTGACCTTCATTGGAGTACCAGAACCAGTCTATGAAACGAAGCATTTTAATAAAACCTTCCTCGCCCAAATCATCAAGCGCGTTCTGGCTGATCATAATGCCGTTTTCCAAACGAGAGGTCTCGACCTGGAGCTGTCCTTTTGGCCCGCCGGGCTGGGTAATCATATATAATTCGCTGTTCGGATCCTGCATTTTGCTCTTGAAATCAGCCAATACCTGATAGATCCCGCTTATCACATAAGTGTCGCCTTTGAAAAATTTCGCTTTGGCCACATCGTCTTCTTGTGTAAAGGTTTCAGGGTCCATAATGCCTTCAGTAACCAGCTTATTGAAATAACCAAGATACTCTTTAAAGTCCTCCGAGTTGTCGGCAAATGAGAACTGCTGCTTGTCATGGTCATAGCTCAGGCCATTAGATAATGCCCATCCTCCGGTGACGCCATATTGCACGCCCGTTATGCCTAGAGCCGATTCGCCCTTGAATTGATCGGAGATGACGTATTTTGCCCCCGTATGCTCTTTAACCTTCTTCATCGCTGCGTAGAAATCCTCATACGTCCAATTCCCTTGCTGGCCCTCGACGTCTACTCCCGCCGCTTCGAACACGTCTTTGCGTATAATATAGGAATAACCGCCGCCAGCGATCTCCCACATGCCTGGAAGGACGTAATATTTTCCGTCTTCCTTCAGCTTCGCCTTCAGATCCTCTTCCATTCCCCAATCTTTGACGGCTTTCATATAGTTCGGCATGTATTGCACCCAATCGCTGACGGGTACGATTTGGCCCGTTGCCACGAAAGCGGATTCATCATATGTCTTAGGAATAATATAAGGCGCATCGCCACTATTTACCAGCAAAGACTTCTGATTTTCATATTCGGTTCTAGCTGTAATCGACAAATCGAAGGTCACATTCGTTTTTTCCTGAATCGCGCTCCACAGTCTCCAGTCCTTTTTATAAGGGTAATTCTCATGGTCGCTGTACATCATCGAGTAGGACACCGCTTCATTGGAGTGGAACGTCTGATCTTCCCCAAAGGTGTAATCCTTAGCTTCGCCCGCTGCTGACTCGGTCGTGCCTGCCCCGTTCGATGATGCTGCGGGCTTGTTATTGCCGCCCGAAGTCCCTTCGCTTCCAGACGTGCATGCCGTCATAAATACGAGCAGCAGCGCCAGCAATCCCATTACAAATGATTTACCAAATTTCATCGTTTTGCCTCCCCTTTTTGGTACGAGCTTTTTATATATATAACGGAAACGTCTAAATCGCTCCCCATTATATCGCTTAACCTTTGACAGCCCCGATCATCATCCCCTGCACAAAATACCTCTGCATGAACGGATAGATGCAAATAATAGGCAGCGAGGTCAGAACCATAGCTGTTGATTTGACGCTTGCTGCGATTTGGCTTGTCTGCTCGGACGTAGCCCCGATTTCAGTCGGACTGACCGCATTGTCAATAATTTGCTTCAAATACAAGGCAACCGGCCATTTTTCCTTCGACTGCAAATAGAGCGATGGTCCAAACCAGTTGTTCCACATGCCGACGATGACGAACAGCATAATGGTGACTAGAATCGGCTTGGACAACGGAAGAATAATTCGTGTGAAAATCCCAAACACGCCTAAGCCATCTACGCGCCCCGCCTCTTCCAACTCGCTGGGCAAGCCGGCGAAAAACGTCTTCATCAAAATCACATTGAAGGCGCTGATCGCCCCCGGAATGACGATGGCCCAGATCGTATCTCTCATTTCCAACGTTTTTGCAATCAGAATATAGTTAGGGATGAGACCGCCGCCAAAATACATCGTAAACAGCACGAACGGTATAAAAAATTTATTGAGGCGCAGCTTTTCTTTTGAAAGCGGATAAGACATAATAGCCGTCGCAGCAACCGCGATTAACGTGCCAATGACCGAATAAACAATCGTATTCCAGTAGTAACGGAAGAAGTCAGGCTTGCTTAAGATGACCTCGTACGTTTTGGTCGTAAATTCCACCGGAAAGATCGTCACCTTGCCCGCATAGATCGCAGCTTCCGAGCTGAAGGACTGGGCCACGAGATAGACGAATGGATATAGGGTGAAAATGACAACCAGAATCATAAATAGTCCGTTTAAGAGGTTAAAAATGCTAAAAGCCCGGGTTCGTTTCACTTGAACGGCTCCTTTCTACCACAAGCTGGATTTCGTCGTCCGCTTCGATACTGCATTTGCGGTCGTCACTAAAACTAAACCAATGATGCCTTCGAACAGCCCTACCGCTGTCGCATAACTAAAGTTGCCGCCGGTAATACCCATTCGGTAAACATAGGTCGAGATGACATCCGCCGTTTCATAGGTTAGCGGATTGTACAAAAGCAGGATTTTCTCGAAATTCGAGCCCAGAATGCTGCCGATATCCAAAATCAAGAGCACCATGATCGTCGGCAAAATGCCTGGAATCGTGACGTGCATCGCGAGTCGCAGTCGGCTCGCTCCATCGATTTTCGCCGCTTCGTAAAGTGCCGGATTGATGCCGGTCATCGCCGCCAAATACAGGATCGTTCCCCAGCCTAGACTTTGCCAGACACCAGAGGTGACGTAGATCGCCGGAAACCATTCGGGCAAGGAGATAAACGAAATTTGCTCTAGACCAAACGAGTTCAATACGCCGTTAATCGGTCCCGTTAAGGAAACGATCTCCTTCACCATCCCCGCCACGATGACCATGGATATGAAATGAGGAAGATACGATACCGTCTGCACAAACTTCTTCCACTTGACCCTTCGCAATTCGTTGAGCAGCAGTGCGAATATCAACGTAATCGGAAATTTGACCAGCAGATAGCTCACGCTGAGGTTCAGGTCATTGAAGAAGGCTCTCCAGAACGTCGGGTCCTTCATAAACATTTCAAAATAAGTGAACCCGACCCATTCCGAGCCAAAAATATTCGGCCCGCCTCTATACTTCCGGAAGGCAATAATGTTCCCAAGCATCGGCGCATACTTAAAAATGAGGAAGTAAATTACCGGTATGATAAGGAACGAATACAGCTTCCATTCCTTTTTTACATGTTTCCAAAGCGGTGTTGTATCTACTGCCTTGGCTCGTGCATGAGCTGCCATTGTGTCATCACTTCCTTATGAAAATTTATACAGCTTGATGCTGATCGTCCATCTGCCCTCCCTAAAACACAAACCCCCGAAATGTTATTCGGTGAACCGTTTGAATTATCTTTTCAACTACGTAACCGCTTTCACTCCATCAATTTATCGAAATCGCCCCCGATCATCAATGTTCAATAACCAAAAACGATGCCCAATTACGGAAAATGGACAATTTACAATTTGAAACGGATTGACCGTTTCCCGAATTTGGGGGTTGTGACATGGAAAAAGACGACTTCCGGGTGTTTGGAAATCGTCTTATTTATCTGTTTGCCTATTGCTGGTATGCCACTCGTTTCATGACTAAAATATGCCCGCTCTCCAGCGCCTCTAAATATCGTTGTACTCTTCGCAGGACTCGAACGAATAGAACGTGTAATTGCGTCTGAATTTTATTGAATAATTATTTAAAATAATGCATAATTATTAAATCGCTATTTCGAATATGGAAGTATGCAAATAAACCTTTGAGGGGAATTAGAATGACGCTTACTTGCGAGTCCAGCAGCCTGGATGATTATTTAGAAGAAACTACAGAGGTTGATTATGGTCATTTTTCGATAAAAGCTTTAGCGTCGGAATTATATAGTCAATCATTAAATGAAATGGATTATGTTAAAACGGCCTTTGAATTTGTTCGTGATCACATCTCTCATTCCGTGGATATTCAAAGCTCTCGCGTTACGTGCAGAGCATCTGAAGTCCTTCTTTTCAAAGAAGGCATTTGTTATGCAAAATCGAACCTTTTGTGTGCATTATTAAGATGCCAAGGAATACCGGCTGGGTTCTGTTACCAACGTCTAACTTTGGGAGATACCCCAGATACGGGGTACGTTATCCATGCGTTAAATGCTGTTTATATTAGGTCAATTGGAAAATGGATTCGATTAGATGCACGGGGAAATAAATCGGGGGTAGATGCTCAGTTCTCACTGGAGGAAGAGAAATTAGCTTTTCCTATACGCGAGGAATACGATGAAATCGATTATCCTGTCATTTATACAAAGCCAAACATAAAAACAATCCACTCATTACTTCAAAATACAGATTGTACGACTATGTATCTGCATGGTTTACCTTCAAGCTTGTAGGAGCAGCTTTTATACAGCAACAAAAATACGACCGCCTATACCTAATAGCGGTCATATTTTTGTTCAAAATTCGGCTTTAAGTCGTTCTATTCCTTTCTTGCTCCAGCATCTCAACAAACTTCATATCTGCTGGCGCGAAGCTATATTCTTTCAGCTCCACACGACTCACCCAACGATAATCATCATGATCGACTAAAATAATTTCCCCGCTTATGTATGAAGCTTTATACGCAACTAGCCGAATATGAGTTGTACCATAATAATGGTCATTCACGCCAAACCATTCCGTAGGAAAAATTTCAATCTGCATCTCTTCCAGCAGCTCTCTGCGGAGACAGGACTGCGCCGTTTCTCCCTGCTCGATTTTCCCGCCAGGAAACTCCCATAGTCCTTCCTGAGACTTTCCTTTTTTGCGCCGAGCGATTAAGAGCTGATTCTGTTCATTGCTGATAATAGCTGCAGCCACCTCAAGCATTCCAATTACCTCCTCCTAAACAATGGCTTTATTCGCTGCTGGCACTAAGGCAGGAGGCATTTCCTTCTTCAAGCGCCACACAAAGCTCATCGGCTTATTTCCCTCATGTCTCACATACTCCACTTCTCCTAAAAACATAAACGGCGACGTGAAGTTATGCTCTTCCTTGTATTCCCGAACGAATAAGGCAATGCGATGGCCAAGCTGCTTATGATGAATATATCTTTGAGCGGTTTTCGTCTCCTCCGAGATACGGCTTTGGGTCTGCCAATGGAACAATCTCTCGTTGATTGCATAGTCTTCATACAGGGTGGACGGCGAGAAATCCTTATCTGATTTATTGAGCGTAATAAAGAAAATATCCGTGCCCTTGTCCTCCAAATACTTCACGCCCTCCCGGAAGCTTGGCGCCTTATCCTCGTTCCAAACCCCAAAAGCCGCTAATATTTGATTGGTCGAATACCTGCAATGCAAATCCAATGGACACGCGTATGGAAAAGCATTGAACTCGTCAACAAAGTTTATATGCTTCTCATTATAGGATAAAATATCAATGATTTCTTCCCGGAACGCTTGGCAGGAAATAATAAATTGAATACCCTGCTCGATACTCGTAAAGCCCTGCTTGCTCGGCTCTGATGAGTAGAACGTGTAGTAGAACAGATTCAGCATAAGCTGCTCTTCGTCTGCAGCCACGCTTTTTTCACCGGATAGGTAAGCAATGAGGAATTTTAATAGCCTGCGTGAGTTAAGGCTTAGCAAGGCAGGCAAGCGTTTGACTAAATAATCCTCCTGCTCCATTTCAAAAGCATCCAGAACCTCTGCTTCCACCATCAAGCCTCGAAAGGAACGTTTCCCTGTTCTCCCGCCATAAAGCTCCTGCAAGGTCATTCCATGGTATTGGACAAAATTCTCAAGCGTCAGCTCAAGTCCCGTGTCCCCTGCAAAATATTTCAGCTTATAAATCAGACTTCTTCTGTTTATCGTTGCCTGCTTCAAATTTTGTAGAATGAAGGTTTTGGCCAGCTTCTCTAGCTGAATAAAGCTGCCCTTCGGCAGACTCGAAAAACCATGCTCGACATAATGCTGGACAGAATGCTTCGTTTTTCCCAATATCGCTCGAAACTTATCTTGAAAATTGTAGTCCTTATGCGATTGGCCAATAAAATCAAGAACCGTCAAGCATTCCTTCCCTTCCGCCAAACGGAGGCCCCGGCCTAATTGCTGCAAAAAAACCGTCAGACTTTCCGTTGGTCGCAGGAACAACACCGTATTCACTTCTGGTATATCGACACCCTCATTATAGAGGTCTACGACAAAAATCATTTTCAGCTCGCCATTTACGAGCTTATGCTTGACTTGATTCCGGTCTTGTTCACTTGAACCGCCATGCAGCGCTTGCGCTGGAATCCCCGCTTCATTAAAGACTTTAGCCATATAAAGCGCATGGTTAACCCCTACACAAAACCCAAGACCCTTTACATCGTCTACATCGGTCACATATTTTTTCAAGCTGTTAATGATTTGTGTGGCTCGAATTTTGTTGTTCGTATAGAGGTTTTCAAGCTCTTGCAGATCGTAGCCGCGCCTTGACCATTTCACCTGAGACAAATCCACATGATCGCTCACCCCAAAATATTGAAACGGACAAAGCAATTTGCGATCAATCGCATCCGTCAGACGAATTTCCGCTGCAATCGTATCGTCGAAATAATGCAGCACATCCTTGCCATCCATCCGTTCAGGCGTTGCCGTTAAGCCCAGTAAAATGCTCGGCCTGTAATGGGCCAAAAGCTTCTGATAGGTTGGCGCCGCCGCGTGGTGGAACTCATCCACAATAATAAAATCGTAGAAGTCCGCTGTTGTATGCTCCGTTAACTTAAGCGTATTAAAGCTTTGAATACTGATAAAAAGGTGCTCAATAGACCCAGCCTGATGGCTCCCGACATGCAGCTCACCAAAGTTCAAGTCCTTCAAAACAAAACGAAACGTGTCCAGGCTTTGCTTCAAAATCTCTTCCCGATGAGCCACGAATAACAGCCTCGCTCGGGCGTTCCGCTGAGTAAACCGTCGGTAGTCAAAAGCGGAAATGACCGTTTTGCCTACACCTGTAGCGGCGACAAGCAAGTTTTTCGACCTGCCGTATAACGTTCTCTCCGCTTCCAGCTTCTCGAGGATTTCCTTCTGATAATCGTAAGGCATAATATTGAAGGCAAAATACATCGTTTCTTGATTGGGGTCATTTTTATCCCGTTTCCCCAGTGCTTGCTTTAGTCGGTCTTCATGCTCCGGTTCGTCAGCTGAATAGCTGGTAAACTCACGATCATTCCAATAGCTCTCGAACGTCGCTTCGATTTTTTTCAGCACGTCGTAGGAATCCTTCTCCGTTACCTTCAAATTCCACTCTAGCCCACTTGTAAGCGCCGGGTTTGAAAGATTGGATGAACCGACATAAGCGGTCGTAAATCCCGTATCCCTTTTGAAAACATAAGCTTTGGCATGCAATCTTGTACGACTGCTATCATAGGAGATTTTGATTTCCGTATTCGGCAGCTTGCTTAGCTCCATAACTGCTTTGAAATCGGTCGCTTCCATATAGGTTGTTGTAATAACTCGCAGTTGCCCGCCTCGTGCGGTAAATAGCTCAAGCTGCTCCATGAGACAACGGAGTCCACTCCATTTGATAAAAGAAACGAGAAATTCAATGCGGTCCGCCGTTACAATTTCCTGCTTTAATTCGTTTAACATATTGGGCTCGGCATGTGAGCCTGTGAAAAGCGAGCTTTGGGATAGCGGCGTTGTTGGACGCACAATCTTATCATTTTTGATCGCGCGATGAGAATTCAGCTTGGCATACACGTAGGTAAGGATTTCCCCTTGCTCGTGCAGCTCCAGCTCCTCATAATCCTGATGATCGAGACTGTTTCGGAGCGAGGCAATCATTTCGTTGCAGGCTCGAACCTGCGCTAGTACCGCTTCCTCGTCGCTGCTGGAACTCTCACGCACCAGCTTTAAGGCTCGGCGAATGACCGTCGCGATATAATTGGAAAGCAGCTTCCGTGCTTCCTCCGGATCAAGCGGCTCCTTGCCAATATCATAAGCTGACGGATCTAATGCTCCCAGCTGCCTCAACGTTCCGTTATTGATGATCTGTTCATAAAGACCTTGCTTCATGGAACACCTCTGTGTGTTTGGAATCAGTCATTAAGCATGAATAATTAGTAGGCTTCATATTCCTCAGGAAGGCTGATGATTTACCGAGTTTCATTGTTTTTCTCCTTCCATAATGCGTGACTCCTTAAGAGATATATCCTTATATTAACATAAATGAATAATGGAATAGAAAAAAGAACAGCCCCTTTACTTGACTGTTCTTACTATAATTTTAGTCTCTGTATGTCATTAATCTAATAGACTTAATGCTTGATAGTCAGTTATTTCTTCGAAAGTTTCATAGAATTCATCTACAACAAATCTAATATTGTCGGACATATAATAATAGTGTATACTTGCACCAGTATCTTCTAGAACTTTTTTCGTATGAGAAAAGATCACCGGTGTAGCGACAATTAAACGTCTCGGCTCCGATTGTTTTATTTCTTTTATTGCCGACATCATAGTATAACCTGAAGCGATACCATCGTCTATAATAACTACAGTCTTATCCGTATACACACAGGGATTTGGAATATATCGTGAGAAGGACTTTCGCTTTTTATTTATACTTTCTAAAGGAATTTTCTTGAATTCTTCAATCATTTGGGGAGACAATTTTAAATCGCTAATCCTCTCTTCATTAAACATTTCATAATGTTCTGATACGGAACCCAATCCAACGTATGGGATCCCTTGTAAAGGAATTTTTTTTGATAATACAACATGGAGTGGTACGTTGAATATATTAGTAATTGATTTGGCTACAGCAATCCCCCCATTTGGTATCGTAGCAAACAGCATGTTGTCATGAACAATATTTTTCATAGTTTCTAGCAGTAGTAATCCAGCATGTTCTCTATTTTTAAAAATCAACTTACACATGTTTCTCCTCCTGTCCTGATCTCACTCCTTTGTTATACCTGAAAATAATTGAAGAATATCATCCGCCAGACATTGCGTGTAAAAATACGATAGTGTCATTGTCTTTGACAATATAATCAAAATCAAATTGATTCTCATTGTTTACTGAAACTAATATTTCATTTAAAGTTAATTCAAAATTATACTTTCTAGTTAATTCCTCATATAATTCACGTATGTTTTTAGCACTAGTCTCTATAACCTCATCTGATTTTTTCGTTTTTTCCCTAAAAGTTGCATAATAGCAAGTATTAATTTTCATTGTTACTCACTCCTTCACTCGTATAAAAAATGATAAAATCAGATGTTACAATCCATCGTCCGGCCCTTATACTTGCGTCACAATTAAGTATGAATATCTCATAGCCAATGGGAAATCCCACCTCTTAAATGATACACTAATTTAAATCCTTTAGATCGCAACATCTCAGTTAACGCACTGCTCCGAATGCCAATATCGCAAATAAATACTATCAACCTTTCTCGATCCCATGATTCAAATTGAATTAACACCTCTTCAAACGATATGATCTTAGAGTTATGTAAAGGCAATTTGCCATGAAATTCAACATTATCGCGTAGATCGATGATGTCAGGGAAAGGTCTCATGTTATTTAACGTCTCCAAATCTAAATCCCACTCATCTGAGTAATCAATTTGTTTAGTCTCACAGTTTATTCCGTAATCATCACTCAAGTCGGTAATCGTTGGATTGTCACCACATAAAGGACATTTAGGGTTTTTACTCCATTTAATTGAGTTGAATTCCCCATTAAACGAATCGAACATGATTAACTTTCCTGATAATGGATTGCCTATTCTTAATAGCACCTTAAGCGCTTCTACTGCCTGCAAAGAACCCATCATTCCCACTAACGGTCCTATCACACCGTTTTCAGAACAATTTTTTATTATTGATCTGGATGGAATAGAAGGATAAAGACAACGATAACAGCCTTCTCCCGGTAAAAAGACAGTAGCTTGTCCATCGAATTTTAAAACAGAAGCATCAATAAGTGGTTTTTGTAAGAGTACGCAGCAATCATTAACTAAATATCTAGTTGGAAAGTTGTCCGTTCCATTAATTATTAGGTCATATTCGCCGATAATGTCTTTCGCATTCTCCGGGGATAAAAAAACCGGGTGCTCATTAATACAAATCTCCGAATTTAGTTGGGATAAAAAACCTATTGCAGAACTTGTCTTCTGTCTCCCAATACTATACTCAGAATGAATAATCTGCCTTTGCAAATTACTCATTTCCACAGCATCCGCATCAACGATGCCGATGGTACCTACGCCCGCAGATGTCAAATATGCTAGTACAGGTGCCCCTAGTCCACCAGCACCAATTACTAGTACTCGGGAATCGAGTAATCTTTTTTGTCCCTCAACACCAATTTGGGGTAAAATTACTTGCCTGTTGTATCTTGTCCATTGTTCCTTGGTCAGCATTCTATTCACCTCATTCCATATGATTAAATTGAATAGGTCACTCTGTTCGTTGATCCACGAAGTTTTTTTACTGATTCTGCTATGATATTGGCAGCCTGTTCCACATCCTCGTTTGATGTATATTTCCCTAACCCTATTCGTAATGATGATCTAATTTGCTCATCTGGTAATCCTATCGCCTTAAGAACGTGTGATGGTAATGGCGAGCTCGAAGAACAAGCCGATCCGCTTGAGATTGCGATCTTAGACCTCAAAAGTGTTATGATGTCTCCATTACTAATACCTGGAATTGATATATGCAGATTACCAGACAGACGATTCTGTACATCTCCATTAATTCGAATTTCTGGTATTAAAGATAACAATAGATCTTGTAATTTATCTCTTCTAAGCATTATTTGATATTCGTCTTTAATCATTTCTAGGCTTCTAAGTCTGCAAGCTTCACCCAGACCGACTATGCCAGGCACATTAAGAGTTCCCGGACGAATGTTTCTTTGTTGCCCCCCCCCAAAGAAAAGCGGCTCCACTTCCGTGCCATTTTTTATTATTAAGGCTCCTATACCTTTCGGTCCATATATTTTATGTGATGTAAATGCTAAAAAAGTAATTCCTAACTCCTCAAAATCAATATGAATTCTACCGACGGCTTGACTAGCATCACAAAGAAAAGGGATATCATATTCTTTAGCAATGGAACTTATCGACTTTATATCATTAATAGTCCCAATTTCGTTATTAGCCGCCATTACACAGAGAAGATCTGGTTGGGCTGAACAGACTCTAACAAGATGCTGAAGATCTATCCGACCGTATGAGTCTACGTCTAGCATGATAACGCTGGCTAGACCCTGTCTTTGCAAATAATTGCACGTTTCTAACACAGCCTTATGTTCTGTCGGCGATACAGCGATTACTCTTTTCTTAACACAAGACTTCCGACTCGCACCGTGAATTATACCTTGAATTGCTAAATTAATGCTTTCGGTCGCACCTGAAGTGAATATAATTTCATTTACGGAGCAGTGAACTAATTGTGAAATAAATTGCTTAGCTTCAGTAACTGCCAATTGTCCTTCAGTCCCATAAATATGCTCTATACTGTTTGGATTACCAAAGGATTCACTCATATAGTACTGAATTTGTCTGCCGATACGGTTATCAACGGGCGTTGTTGCATGATAATCAAGATAGATCGGTCTTTTTCCATTAATACCCAACAAAGGTCACCCCCTATGAATAACAACCTTAATTAGATCTTATTTACAATTTCAATATCAAATTTGTCTCATTTTAATTGAAGCATTCGCTTATATATCCTCATCATTTCTTGCGATACCCTCTCTATATTTTCAATCGAAGAGATTATATTGAGATTATTATTTTGGGCAAGCGCAGTATATGCGTCCCTGAACTTAGTGGTCGGCCCAATCTGCTGGTCAGCCATCTCATCATTAGCTCCATCTCGCTTTGATACACGATTTATTGCAATTTCGGGGGGACAATCTAGGATAAACGTAATGTCTGGCCAAAACAATAACTCACACAACCTAGTTAAGTAAAGAATGTTTTCGTCATTTTTTGCTATATAATAAGCAAATAGACAAAAAACGTATCGATCAATAACCACTGTTTTACCAGCTCGAAGAGCAGGCTCAATAAGCAGCGCTTGTTGATTGAGCCTATCCGCTGCACCGAAAACACCTAGCGCAAAATCATCAAATATTTCACCATCACCTTGTTTATGAAAAGTGCTTCTAACATGTCTATCTGTTCGCCACCAATCTGAGGGCTGCCTTAAACGAACAATATCTGTTTCTTTATGGCCTTCTGAAATAATACTATCTACAAATGTTTCTAGTGCAGACGACTTTCCAGCACCATCTATACCACATGAGACAATTAATAAACCTGGGTAATTATGTTTTTTAAGGTGAATTTTCATTCAATACCTCCAGCACTTATTTAAATTAGGTATTCCAATCTGTACATCGAACTATGCGAACAAACTCCAGCATTTTTTTATAGCTTTTTATCCCAGGTTTTACTTCTACACCCGTACACAGATCGACAACATCGGGTTTAACGGTTTTAATAGCTTCTACAATATTTGTTTCGCATAACCCACCAGCAAGTATGATAGGAGTAGTTTTTTCAAACTCATTGAGTAAGGACCAATTGAACGTTTTACCCGTACCACCACATTGATCTCCAATCTTTGAATCAAGCAGTATGGCATTTGATACATATTTTTCTAACCCAATCAGGTCTTCTTTTCTATTAACTCCAATTGTTTTAATAGTTTTAACAGGAAGGTTGTTTACAAAATCCGGTGATTCACTACCATGTAGCTGAACATAATCTAGCCCAACACGTTCAACTATATTCATAATGCTTTCTTTATCTTCATTTTTAAATACACCAACTACTGAAACAAACGGCGGGATCACTTTTCTTATGTGTATAGCTGTTTCAACACTCACTGCTCGCGCAGAACCTTCCACAAATTGCAGGCCAATAGCATCAGCGCCTGCCTTAACCGCATTTATAGCATCTTCTTCACTTGTAATTCCACAGATTTTAACTCTTATCATATTAATTATCGCTCCTCGTTTTATTTATCTGTGCATCTTTCACTAGATATCATATCGTTCTATTTTCTACACTGTTCCCAAAGAAATACAGATTCCATTAATGCGGATATTTTATTTTTCGTTTCTAGTAATTCACTCTGCGCATCGGATTCTGGAAGAACACCAACACCAACTTTCGTGTAAATGACGTCATCTAATATTAGTGCATTTCGTAAATTCAAAAAGCATCCACTTGAATCCCGCATCGAGCGCCCCACGATACCACCATAAAATCTGTGGGGTTCCCTCTCCATTTCATCATAAAATGGCAATAGCTCTTTTGGATTACATGATAGTAAAGGGAAAATATTTTCGAAAATATCAAAAGCCGTAACATCAGGATTTAGCTTACCGTTAATTATTGAGTGAAAATGGAATACATTACGAAGTCTTTTAATATTGAACTGACTGGCTAGTTTAAGAGAACCATCAACGCAATACTGTTCATAACGTCTAGGACGCCTACTCAGAGATGTACTATGTTCTTTTATCTGTTTTGCGTTGCTTACCAATTCATTTTCGATAAATTCATTATCTAGGCTAGCCTTGCAGGTACCAGCCACAACATCCGCCGAAAGATTTCCATCGTTTATTTCAAATACATTTTCTGGTGTACACCCCAATGAGAAATAGTTCGGCTGAATACAAAAAAAATGACTACACGCATAATCACCAAGAAATCGCACATAGTGTTCGTATAACTCAAAAGCGTTACGTTTTTGAGTTAATTTATATTGATAGGATCGTGTAAGGCACATTTTACCATCGGGAAAGCCTGCAAGTAATTTTATGGCCCCTTCAATGCGTGCCAAGAACGATTCATCATTATCTTTGCTTGACCAATTAGAAATTATGTCTTCATATGATTCAATTTGGTTGGGTATAAAGTATTTATAATCATGGGTTCTCTTTTCTTGGAAGGCTTTTAATATTTCCTCACCTTTATTTTTTGAATCATTGTTTTTAGCATAGCTAAGACAGCCATCAACATGTTCAGGGGAAAATACAAATTCAATTACAGGCTGGACCAATATAATATTAGGGATTTGAGGGTCGTTATGTTTTCGTTCAATATCTGGACTTAATAGAAAAAAGCAAGGTGCAGTCGTATCCGTTTTTTCCTCTATGTGTTTATATACTGAATTTCTATATATATTCTTAGAGTCATCTTTTCTTAATGCTTTACTGCAGGCTTCGAATTTTTCGTCTACTATCAAGCTATTTTGTGATTTAATACCGATATGTACTTGCTTTTTATTTTTGTTGTGGATAAAATAGCTTCCCTTTGAATTCATGTAACCGGATAGCGAAAAGAAGCGACATGCTTTCTCCCAATAAAGCTCATTTTTAAATAAGTTAATAGACTTCGATGTTAGCATCCGTTATACCTCGCAACAACATACATAGATTTATTGGCATAGGATGCACTTCCATCAGATTCAAAAATATCCAATACATCAAATCCATTTTGATTAAGAAAGTAGGATATTTCTGCTGGAAATATGATCCGATAACTCATGGAATCATTAAATGTTTCATTTTGACCTTCCACAGTCCATGTTCGTGTTCTTTCTACAACTTGCTGTAACTTTAAAAGTTTGTAGCTCATTTCTCCAACTGCCATTGAATCATTGTAAGGCATAAAAAAATTTTTCGGCACTCTAAACTCACCAAAATAATCTGACGGATTTAATGGCTGCAATAATAATAACGAGCCTTTGTGAGCATGACTTTGATATGTTTTAAATGTTGCATCAAGGTCTTCATTTGAAAGCGCAAAGTTCATGCATCCACCCAAAGCACAGATAACATCAAAGGTACGGGAAAGACGGAATGACCGCATATCACCAGTAAATACATTCAACTCGGGATTTTTTTTCTTTGCGTATGACACCATGCTCTGTGCAGCGTCGAACCCTACACAATCGGGATAATGTTTAGAGAAGTCAGCCAAGTCTCTTCCCGTGCCACAACCGATATCCAAAATAGACGATGGTGTCTCTGTTGAGTATTTCTCAAATATTCTCATACAAAACTCACTTTTTCCTCTGGGTGGAAATACTACTTCATAAAACTCTGGGTTATCATATAAAAAATCGTTTATCATATTTCGACTCCTTTTCCTTGTTGAAAATTTTATTTTTATCTATCCAAGATTCCGTTACTTTGCCACTCATTTATACGCCATAAATTCTGAATTTTTTAAATAATCTACATAATAATCTCTAGTTCCGAAATAATCATATAATGGAAGGTTTGAACTGATGATAAAATTAGCCATCCGTATGGTCCAATAAGATCCAAAGATAGAAATAAGATTCTTCAAATAAGGCATATAGCTATCTTCTAAATTTCTTGATTTAATGTAACATTCAAGAAAACACTTCAAAAGTTTTGGGTTTCTACCCAGATTGTTTTGCATAATTTGAGCTAGGTCATATGAAGAGCTGCGAAACCTTGAACATTCCCAGTCAATTAAATACGGAATATCATCACGAATTACGATATTTTTAAAGTGTAAATCTCCATGTACAAGGCATGATCTCGTAAGCTCCTTCGGAGAATCATTTATTACACTAATCCAAGCTTTAATAGTCTTCCTAAGGTTTACGCTTGACTCAGGAAAATATTTATGGATCGCTATGACTTCTTTATCAAATATTGATTCCCAAAATGCAGATGCATCGTAGCTAGAGTGTGTAATTCTATCTAGCGTGCCAAATCCATTTGAGTAACATTTATGTATTTTCGCAACCTGCCCAGCAAGATTCTTCAGACACTCCATCACTGTAGATTCATCTTTAAATTTTTTCTTTAAATATATATCAAACGTTTGTCCTTCTATATAATCAAATACGGCAATTTTATTTTTATACAAATCCGGCTCGTAAGATATTAGTTCAGGTGCTTTGACATCCTCTTTATCGAATAGCATGTAGGCTAAACGTTCTGCAGCGAATTCTTGACCGTACTCGTCATCCTCAAAGACACGTTCTCGCAAAACAAAGGGAGTTTGTCCCGTAGCTAGTTTTATGCCATAAATTCTATTAAGCATCCCGGATGCAATAATAGGTAGATCAATGATATCGGAATCACCAATTTTATCTGCAATTATTTTTCTAGCTATATTTTTGAGTTCAATCATTTTCCACCTCGAAATAATTAAATGCTTACCTTGATTATTAACCTTACAATGTAAAAACCATCCCCCTAGGCAGCTCACCAAGGAACAAAAAGCGATTTTTAAGGCGTTTGCCGTCAATGAGCCTGTGTAGGTATATTTTGAGCGGGAATTTAAATAGTAACTTAAGTTTGCAGCTGAATAATTGGAGGATTTTCCCAATACTCTAAATTAAAATACCAATGTTCACTTATTAAGAGCATTACGTTCTTGTGCATCCGTTCGGACAAGCTAACGTTGTAGGCTAATTTGACGGGGAGATCATTCTTGTCGACGCCAATTAAATTATAGGGTATCGATATTGTATAAATTAAATCTGATGTCATAATAATTTCGCAGTCCTTATTTTCTGTTTCATCAACATTATTTGCTTTAATATGGCCCTCATTTTTTACTATACAAAAAGCATATTTACATAAATTTGATTCATTATAATCCTCATTTATAAAAGCAATATCCAGCAAAAAATCTTCCAGTGAGTCAAAAAATCTCTGTTCAAAATGTAGTTCAAGAATTAAGCAGGATGAAGATCGTTTAAACCCGAATTGAAAGGAAAACCCATACTTCACATCAATAAATTTGTCATAGTCACCTCCAGTAAAATCAACAATTTTAGGAGCAATAAAGTTGGGATTATTGTGACTGAAGCATCTGTCTATCAGTTGTTTTTTTATACTTCTTTCATGATCAAGTTCACTTTGAAATATCCTTAGTAGAACGGGAGTATTCCATTCAAAAAAAAGTTTATTGGAGGTGTCAGATTTAAATAGTTGAATAATCCTTATATCGATGCAATCATTAAATATTTCGTTAACATCAGATAATACTCTATAAATAACTTCGTGAATATTGTATTTATCTGAAAGAGAGTAAATTCGGTCCCAATCTATATATTTGGAAAATTTAGTGTAATAATTACAAATATCAAAATATCCTTTTAATCTTGGCCCACTATTAAACCACTGTGAATCCACATATGTGTTAATTGTTAATAACAGTAGGGAATGCTCAACATCAAAAGTTTTAATAACTGCACCATTTAACTCCATCATTTGAAACCCATTGAGAAAGTCCTGCATTTGATGAGTTATTTTGTTTTGGATAAATCTCTGCAATTCTAAATATACATACTCTTTTTTTGATACTTCTTTAATGTATTCCCAATACTCATGGTGAACATAACTATATTTTAATATTGGGAATGGTAGCGTATGTTCTTCATTATTTTTTGTTGCTTTATGAATGTACCCGTGTTCTATTAGTATTGAATGCATGACAGGGACATCGTTATCATTTAAGTATGTATCAATATCTCCGGCTTTTCTGACATACACGTCATCATAAATTAATTTTGAAAGTACAACACCTTTTGAAACAACCAAATGAATATTCTGCCTTTGTGCAAGCTCTGCAACTTCCTTGATTTCATCTATTAATAAATCAATGTACTGGATGTGCTTTTTATATTCTTCAAGAAACATCGGAAATATTTCATTTGGAATATATTCATTAATTTTTTTATATATAAATGGGAATATTCCTTGTTCATTGATAAGTTTATAAAAAGCAAACCAATTTACATTTGAAAAATCAATCACTAACTTATTGTCTGATTTATCATCATGCATATTACTTACTGCCATTTTCAGAATATCTATTATTAGAGTCTGTTCATGTGATAAAGGCTTCATAGTCTTCATTCATTCACTCCCTCACCTAATGAATTTTTTGTGCACGAGATTGCTTCCGATTTGCTGCTATCGTTTATCAAGTCGTCACCGATGACTGCGGCATTGGTATGACGACGATCATCCGGCGACTTACAAATGTGCTATAACAGTCATTTCTTCACGCCCTAGTCGACATATTCTATTCTTCTCTCGCTGCCGCAGCATATAAAAACTTTACCGCTTCCTCAATATCCGGCTCTTTCAACTGCATGTCCTTTATTTCGTAACTCTTCGAAATGATCGAGATCGCCTGGGCGACCGAGAGTTCATTCTTGTCAAATAAGAAGCTTTTCCTCAATCCTTCGTCGGCAAGAAGCTTGAGCCTGCCATCTGTTATTTTATTGCGCTGATCGTCCAGATCGACTGTAAGCACATGCCCCGGATTGAAACTATCCTTGAATCCGGCTACAGTACCGTCAAATAATACCTCGCCTTTGTTGATTGTAATGATTCGATCGCATACTTCCTCGATGTCCTTCATATCGTGAGTGGTTAGAATTACGGTTGTCTTCTTTGATTTGTTTATTTGTCGAATAAAGGTTCTAATCTTGGCCTTTACAGCTACATCTAAACCGATCGTAGGCTCGTCCAAATAAAGCACTTTTGGCTCATGCAGTAAAGCTACTGCTAACTCAGCACGCATTCTTTGACCTAGACTCAACTGTCGCACCGGCATTCTTATAAACTCCCCCATTTCGAGCAAATCTACGTAATAATCAACATTATTCCGGAAAACCGTTGGGTTGATTTTATATATTTTTGCAAATAGATCAAATGTTTCCTCCATCGGGAGATTCCAATATAATTGAGACCTCTGACCAAAGACGACCCCGATATTCATCGCATTTTCCTTCCTATTTCGGTGCGGTTCTTTACCGTCCACCCGGACAATCCCAGATGTGGGTACAAGAATACCGGCAAGCATTTTTATCGTTGTAGATTTACCAGCACCGTTCGATCCAATATATCCTACAAGTTCTCCTTCTTGGATATGAAAACTAATATTGTTAACAGCCTTCTTCACTTCGTAGTTCCTGTTCAGGATCGATTTTATAGATGAAGCAAACCCTTTTTCGCGTTTAAATACTCTGAACTCCCTTGTTACATTACTGACCTCTATCACTATAGTTCCCCCTAGGATCCCGTACTTTTGTAATGATTAACACCAAATAACCAAAACCTATAAGCCAGTACAAAACATACAACTCCAACCACCGGGGAGAAATATTGAACGTTATGGTTAAAAAAAACGAAGTCATCTTTCGTAATAAAATATTGTGCGGGATAAAAATTAATAAACGCATATGGCAGAATAAAGGTCAGAATCACTTGAACCGCCTTGTTGTAAATGGTGATTGGGTAGCGAATAAAATTCTTAATTTGAAAGAAAAGGACTTCTCGCAAACCTTGCGTTTCGATGATCCAAAATGATGGTACTGAAGTAAAAATTAACCCTGCCCCTTGAATTAATGCTCCACTTATTATCACTATGATCAGGAAAACGATATCCCCAAACGTAATAGTACTTTCCATACCAGTTAGGCAGATGACGATCACCCCGATGGAGAGCCCAAAATGGCTTATGTACGCGCTATTGAATTCCCGGCAAACCAGGTAAACGAAACTATTAAGAGGCTTTGTTAACACTTCATCGAAAGTACCATTCTTCACCATATTGCTTAGTTGAGTCGTAGGTGTGAAAAAGAAAAATCCCGCTAGTGCGTAAGAACATAGATTTAATGAGAACAAAAACAAAACCTCATATGCTCCCCAACCATTGATGGATTGGAACTTATCTACCAAAATCCATATAATCAGAAATTCAGCCCCGTAAGAAGCAAACTGAGCTAACCCTCCCATAAAAAAGGCCTTACGGTATTCGGCTACCCCCATTATCCTTAATTTGATATATTCCAAATACAGTTGAGCGTAATGCATGCGTCATCCCCCGTGGATTACCAATTTGTTTTGCACTCTAGACCATATATATTTTTCAACGATTATAATAACCGCCAACCATCCAGCTTGCATGAGAAGAACGGTTACTGATTGCAGCATCCCGTACTTCCCTAAAAAAATAGCAATCGGTTCAAAAAAAATGAAGCGGAACGGTAATGCCTGACAGATATTAAACAACCATTGCGGGTAAAACCATAACGGAACAACAGAACCTGAGAAGAGTTCGAACAAGGCACCTATAAAGAACGGAATATACCATGATGTTTCAAGCCAAAAGGAGAAAAGGCCAAAAATATAATGAATATAGAATGCCATAATTATCCCCAACACAAGACTCGGTAGGAACAGTAATGTATTCCTTATATCCACCGATAGGGAGATGTCGAAAAACAAAAAGGTAGCCGCTATAGCAGGGACCGTGACAAATAATGTTTGGAATACGTTTGTTCCTAAGTCCTCGGATAATAAATAACTCTTAAAATTAACAGGTTTCATTAAATCCAATATGATACTTCCATTCTCAACTCTCTCTGCAATTTTCCTTCCTGCATTCGATCGCGTTAATGTCACGACGACTGCTGCGACTATAATGTAGCAAACCATTTCATTAAGATTGATATTGTCAATATTCTCTTTATTGTTGTAAAGTGCCGTCCACACATTGATTTGAATCACAAGCAGCAGAATGCTTGCGAAGATTGTGATGTAAAAGTTGAAACGAAACGCATAACGTTCTTGAAAAGCCTTCTTGAAAAATTCAATATACAGTGCCATTGCAATACCTCGCTCTACAAAATTGGTTTTTCACGATCTATCGACCCTCAATATTTCTGAAATTTGGAATGCTTTGTGCTACGCTGTCTTAAAACGGGCATTTGGCTGCTTCAAGCCGGAACTTCAGCATCTATCGCCTTTAAAAAAGAACGAAAGCGCTAACATATATGACCGAGCGAAATCTCTTGCGATCGATAACTCGAATGTCTAATTGACTGTTCGTGTAGTGATTCGGCAGTCGGAACCTCGCATAGGATCAACTAATTTCGTTAACAAGACCTTTAATCCAAGCTGAAATCGAGTCTTGTTCTAGAGAAATAGGCCTATTCGTCGACCTCCTCCCAAACACGACTAAAATGAGATATATTAGATGATCATACATCTTTTTCTTTTTCAGCAATAAACCTAATTATATGTTCATCTTTTTGAAATTGGTAGTGTACAAAGTATAGCTTTTACTTTGAATATTTTATATCTTTATTTGACAATCCATTTTCAAGTATTTTGGTTGAAAGGGAGCTATCTCTCCAGCGAACTTCATGCTTTTGGAACAGCTCCTATTTATTAGCCCCTCGCTTGAAAGTTCCCATTATCGGTATAATGTGCTGACACTATGAAGTACCCTAATATAAACAATTATTTCCCTACGTATGTCTTTGCAGCCGTTTTGTACTTTACTATTAGCAAATTCTCACTACTATTAGCCGTAAACATAGCCAGTGTATCATCAGTGATTTCAACATTTTCCCATTTTGCGTCTAGAAAGGTCATATTCATCGTTTTGTTAGGATCTTTTAGGGTCTCCGTCATTGCAACATCCAGATCTTGTTTGACCACGACCTCCGTTTGATTCCACTGAAAGATATCGTAAAAACCGCCCAGCCACCATTCATCTGCTGACTTCACACGATAATTTGTATCCTTCGGTACTACACCAAACGAGTTAACAAGTGTAAATTTGCTATCTTGTGATCTCAATAGAGAGAATGGAAATTGTTTCGCTGCTTCATCTACTGATATCGTCTCCCAGACATCTGCCGATTTTGATAAAGCTGTCTCAAGTTTTTCCTTATATGATAGTTCATTCTTCCATTCCAAGTGGTTTTAAAAAGAGCGGCAGCGCTAACCGATGCTGTAGAAATAAATAACAAAGCACAAACCGCAACCCAGACTGGGCTGATTCTAAGCCGCTTCCGTTTTTGAATGCGGTGATTACCATGGAAGGAATGTACTTTATGCATTACTTTATTGGCTATCTCGACTTCGGGTAACCTTGTCTCCCTCATTTTGTGAATTAAATGATTAAGAACCATCAATATTAGGAACTCCACATGTGTTAAGTGTGTGTACAGACAAAAAAACCAAACCGACCAATAACAACTTCCTTCTCGCAGTCATCCAATATATCAAGATTTTTATAAATCCTGCTCTTCTCAATCTTCAGCTGCACCTTATCCACAATATCATCGGCCTCCGTGCCGAGGATATCGATCAACGTAATCTCATTGCCTTCCTCATCCGTACCAATCGGATCATGCAAAGAAACACCCTTCCGGATATTCTTAAGCGATCGCAGATGCATAAGTATTCGTTCTCAATACAACGAGCCGCGAACGTCGCGAGCTTCGTTTAGATCCTCTACATCCTCCCCGGTATTGTCGAATTTTTTGACATTTTGAACTCGATCCGATGTAAGTTCAAAAAAATAAACCGTTCACTGTCAGAGACAGTAATCGGTTTATTTAATCTGGAGCTACTCTTCTTTCTAAGTGGAGTTCGATACTTCGTATCCACTCAGGCAGTAATATTTCATAATATTTTATTGTTGTTCGATCAGCCCTCAGGACAATCTCACCTTCGGCGCTGCTACTATCTATAACAATTAAGTGATCAATTGAGCCTTAATAAATAGGTAAAATAATGTTCGGCCTCGACGATCATCTTGCTGATTCCAATCAATCTGCCCCTCAAATTGAAAACTGCTCATATAGTTCTTAAATCGCTGTTGAATTTCAAGGACTCTCCTATTCATTGTGGTCTCTAGTTATAGTTGTTAGGTGCCATCGGATCAATGTCTGGCTCATCTAGCACTATTAAATGTGATTTTACCTGACTCATATTGTTGCTTCAGCTTTACAATCTCGCAGCCTTTAACATTAAATAAAATTGATTATTAAAATGCACTTCATTCGTATATATTTTTGTCAATAAACCAATGCACTTGTCTATTATTTCCCCGGTGAACTTTTTGGACATGATGGCTTTATTCGAATAAATCCTTACTGTCTTCCAGTCATTAATAATTTGGTCCAATAACGAGTCAATCGTATGTTTTGTATGGATATGATCAAGGTTGTACTTATAGAGAGTATTTAACCTGTACTTCTCAGAGCATTTTCTATAAATAGTACTGCTTAGTGTTTCAATAATCGTTTCATTTGTTATAATGAGCTCGAAATTTTCTGCCAACAACAATATATTATTCAAACTTTCCGTTATTTCATTTTGATACCTGCACATATTTTCTACAAATTTATTTATGTTTTTTTGTGCTAGCTTCTTATTGTTCAAGATATCATGATCAGCGGGGGACACTAGTGCATATTCCCAAAAGTAGTTTGGCATTTTCACGTGTTCCGAACTCATGCATGACAATTTAAATTCTGAAAATGATAAAGAATATTGTCTGTATTCTGTAATATCATCAACCGTATATATTTCCTCGTTAGTAAGATTAAAGCCATAGACAAAAACAGGATGCAGTCCATGTTTTTTGTTATAGTAAAAGTCTCTCCCGCGTTGATAAAATAAATCAATAAAAATGGAAATCGGATTACCACTAGAAATAGAGTTTATTATCTCATCTTGTAAAGTATCTAATGCAGGAGATTTTCTACGAATAGAGATACCCATTTCCTCAAGTATCTTATCTCCATCCTCGAGATCCAACACTTCTAACTTGAAATATCCTCTTGTTTTTATTTTTTGTTTATCAAATCTATAAATACTAATGACATTATTCAAAATCGGCAGTTCATCTTTTTTAAAATAATTTGCAAGCGTTAATAGCAAATTGTAGTCGCAATTAAAATAAGGAAAATTATGATGAGGAAACATTTTTATCATTCCGTCGAATGGTTGAAAGGCATCCAGAGAAACAATTTCTTCCATAAAATATTTCTCCTATACTAAAATTATTGTCGATATTAAAGCTATGTTACCTCTTAATAAGGTTCATCATACGGTATTGCCGCGTTCCAGCCTTCATCTCTTCATATTTCTTCGACCCGGGCAATGCGATGAAATCATTGATATCTCCAATATTCGTGCTCGCGTTGGTGTTGTTCGCAATCCCTTGTGTGCCAGTACGTTGCTTTGCGTTCTCATCACACGATAGAAGGACATTCGAAGTCACATCCTGATTGCGGATTACAGACAGGCCTGCTTCCTCTAACAGCCTCACGTTCTGCGCTACCTGATCTTCCAGCATCAGCTCCGTATACAGAAATACGCCGCCATATCTCATTATCCGGTACACCTCTTCATAGAAGCGTGATCGATTCGGATAGGCATGCGCGGATTCCATATTCAATACAACATCGAAGCTTTCGTCTGCGAACGGTATATTCTCCGCATCGCCGACGAGATAGAAAGATTCAGCCCATCGGGATTTGGCACTGCAATACGCAATATTCGCCGGGCAGATGTCGAGACCGACAATAGACAGAGGCTTGAAATATTTATGTAAAGCTGCTATGTTCCCTCCCCTGCCGCATCCGATGTCGATAACCTGCCGCTCCCGAATCGCCGTCCTGCCCACTGCCTCGAGCAGCAGCTTAACTGAATTTCTATTCCATACATCGTCGGGCTCGATCACCGCATGTTGCTCATTCCCGTACGAGACGTAACCATAGTTTAAGAAGGTTGCGAATCGGCCTATACCGGAAAGCGCAAGGGAGTTCGAAATCTCGCTATAATCTCGAATTTCTCCCTCTTTACGATTCCAATCGGAAGGGTGGACAAACTGCTCACGCCGGTCGAGCATCGATACATAACGATTATCAATCGTATATGCCGCATCGCAGTTGCGGCATTGCAGCCATGCATCCGACTGGGCCAGCTCACCCTTGCAGCTGGAGCATACCAACCTTGTATGCAGATGCTGTAACATGACTATCACCCAGCCGACGTATGCATTTGATTAAACGCGTACACATTATAGTAATTTGGGATATTCAAATCTTCGTAGTAATCGATCACGGCATAGAAGCCGTTGGTTCGAAAGATGTTCTCGAGCCTGCTGATCTGCTCTCCGTCCAGTCCATGTACCTCCATTACAATTTGCTTGATTTTGCCCCAATCTTCCGGATGGATGCCTTCCAGCACCTCGAACTCACTTTTTTCCACGTCGATTTTGAGCAGATCAATTTGGTTCAGATCGTAATAGCGGATCATTTCGGAGATCGTAGTTAGCTTGCATCGATAGATTTGTTCATTCAGAAGCTTCGGCGACATAAGATGATCGACAAATCGGTTTAGCATTCGCGGATCGGCGAAATCATCTCCGTAATGGTTAATTAACCCGTATCGGAGATCTTGATCGTGGTTCTCCCGGTATTTAATCTGGACAGAGTCCGTGGACATCGTAGGAAAATAGGCAAACTCCGCTTCCTTGATCTCATTGGAAAGCCCGACGTTAACCGTCGTTACGCGAGGCAGCGAGCTCGTATTCATCTTCAAGAGTTTAAACGTCGGAGGCAGTGGCTCAAAGGCATATACCTTGCAGTTGCTCTTGCTGCTGGCATATAGGGTGAACATGCCGATATTAGCCCCGACGTCCATGACCGTGCCATTATCCGGGAGTGTAATACCGTGCTTGAAATACATCTCCTTGTGGAAAATCTCGTTGTAGAGGAACTCGGTCTCGCCTTCGTTGTTTTGATAGATTTCGATCCCGTTGTGCAGCCGTTTCTTTGCGATGGCCTCTGTCTGCAACGGATGGCGCTCATGCTCCGTCCTGCTCATTCGATTCACCTTCTCAACAATTTGTTTTTTGGGCATTTCTCTAACTGCTGGCGCTTTCATAGCGTTTGACGGCAAACTTCCAGAACAGCCTGACCACTAGAAGCGATATAACGGGAGCTGCAAAAATCCATATCCCAAGGAACAAGTCCAATCGATCGATCAAATAAACCGACGGCATGTTGGTAATGAACAAAATCGGCACGACATACAGCCCAATTCTCCGCAGCCATTTGGGGTATATGTACATCGGCATATTGTTTAAATCCCAACATTTGTCGAGTATTTCGAAGATCGAACCGGACTTCACTGTCCAGAAGGCAAGAATTTGCGGAAGTAGAAGCACCGAATAGGTCACGATCGTGCTACTCAAGATTACGCCGATATATCCGGCCACGTGGATCAAGCTTGGATCGATGTCAAGACGCCGCCAGGCCAGTACGATCATCGTGATCCCGGCGATCAGGTTCGGGATCGGAAACGCGAAGTTAACGTGCCGGAATGAAATCATGAACTGTAGCGATAGCGGCTTCGTCATATACAAGTCGAGCGTCCCGTTGCGGATATGGCCGGCGAATCTATAAAAGTTATCCATAAACAGTCCTGTATAGATAGCGATCATAATCGTATAGGTCCCAGTGAAGATCATCATCTGGTCAGGAGATATTCCATTGATTTCGATCCCGAGCTGGAAAACGAACAAGATATAGATTAGCTTGGAAAACAGAAATACGGTCTCCATGATCAAACCGGAGTAGAAATTCGCTTTGTATTCCATGTAACCGACCAAGCTGTTCTTTGCGAAAATAAAAAACATACGTACATGCTTCCGAAACTCCGTCAAGCTGATACTCACAGATCTAACCTCCAACGGCTACATATTTCCTCATCCCGGAATCCCACGACAACTTGGAAATTATCATAAGCACAATTACCCAGACCGCCTGTAAGAGGAGCCCGCGCACGATTTCATGAATCATCAAGCTCCCATTGATGATGTTAACCGGGAAGAATACGACATATTGAAACGGTAAATAGCTGGATATTCTAGCAAACGTTTCTCCGAAAATATTAAGCGGAAAGATGGCGCCACTGAGCAGATAGACGCCTTGGTTGAACGCGATATAAACGCCCCAAACCTCAGTAATGATGAAAGCGAGAGCACTAATCGAATAAAAAAGCAGGAAGTTGATGAGCAGTCCGAACAGAATACTGACCAAGAACATAACGATCTGCACCCCTCTAAGCTGAAACTCCCAAATCTGAGTAAAAACGATCATCAGTATGACGAATAAGACAAGGACGACCCCGGTCTGAACCGTTTTCCCACCAAAAAAATTGCATATCCGATAGCTGAAATAATGAATGGGCTGAGCAATAAATTTGCTCAGTCCACCCGTCTTGATATCATTCGCGATTTCCCCTTCAAAGCCGGCAGAAACCAGCTTGGAGACGACGCCGGACAACACGGAATAAATGATTATCTGCGAATAAGAATAGCCGTTAATGATCTCATGCGGCGAACTGCGAAACACAGCCGTCCAGAGAAAGCATTGGACGAGAATGATGAAGCCGCCGCTGATGATACTCATCAGGAAATCGATCCGATACTCCATCGCATTCTGAAGCGCAAGGATGTACGTCCTTTTATACTTCTGCAAGGCTTTCATGTCTGATCCCATCTTTCTGATACAAGCTTTCGATTCCTCGCTCGACAGGTATATCTTCAATTGTGAAATCGAGGATCGGGAACCGGTCCAACATCATCTTGGAAAGCCGCTGGAGGTCATGCTTATCGATCTCCATAACGGCATTCATGCCGTCATGTTGCATGATAGCGCCATAGTCGCTTAGCGCTTGCCTCGGCACTTCGTCCGTAAACTGCAGCTTGATGATCTTTTTTGCATGAAACAGCTCGTTCACACGCCGAAGATCGCCGTCGTATACGATCTTCCCTTGATTGATGATGATCGTTCGTTTGCATAGATCCTCAATATCCGCCATGTAGTGGCTTGTCAGAATGACCGTTGCTTTCGTCTGCTGGTTATAATACTTCAGGAACTCCCGAATGCGCTTCTGCGAAATCAGATCGAGTCCGATTGTAGGCTCATCCAGGAAAATCACCTTGGGCCGGTGGATGAGCGACGCAATTAGCTCCATCTTCATCCGTTCCCCCAGCGAAAGCCTCCGCACCTGAATGTTGAGCAGGTCTTTTACGTCAAGCATCTCCGTAAGCTCATCCAGGACAAGGTTGTAGGGCTTATCCTCGACCTCATAGATGCATTTGTTCAGGTACAACGATTCGTTCGCCGGTAAATCCCACCACAACTGCGATTTCTGCCCCATCACGATCGAGAACTGCATCTTGAATTCTTTCTTTCGTTCCCAAGGGACATAGCCTAATACATTCGCCTGCCCGCTTGTCGGATACAAGATGCCGGACAGCATCTTAAGCGTAGTCGTTTTGCCGGAGCCGTTCGGGCCTAAGAATCCGACCATCTCGCCTTGCTCGATTACAAGTGATATTTCGCTAACCGCTTCTTTGATTAGTGATTTCCGCTTCACTAAATTTTTCAGCGATTTTTTGAACCCCAATTCTTTTTCGTAGTAATTGAAGCTTTTGGATAAGCGTTCCACTTGGATAATGCTCACTGGTGCACCTCATTTATGCTAATGTAGAATAGTTAAACACCGTGCAAATGCAAGACACTGCACTTGGAACATGCCGGTGTCAGTCGTTCGTCCATCATTTCCCTTATCCTTCTGTAGGTCATGCTGTGCCATAATTCCTGTACGGACGCTTCATTTAATTTGCCGATCTCAAACTCCTTGAAAAATTTGCACGCGACAATCGTTCCATCGGGCGTAATATCCATCCGGTTCGAGAGAGCCAGGCACTTCTTGTTCATCGTGCCTTTACCCCTTACCTCTTTGCCGAGCACGAAATCTTCGATCTGGTCATGATCCAGATTCGGCTGGTAGCGCAAACGCATTTTCCAGACCCGATTATTAACCCGGTCCAACTCGCTCATCAAAGCAGGGATACGCTCCGGATCGAGCTTGTAGTTAAAGGCGTGCCAGCTGCGTTCGCCCTTGTGCTCGCTCGCCGGAAGGAAGTCGAACTTCTGGTCGAAGTAATCGTCCATTCCCTGCGAGCACTCGTCCGAGATGTACCACGGGAAGCAGACCATGACCATATCTACGCCAACGCCCTCCAGGAAGTCCAGCAGATCGTAAAGCTTGTCGGTCATAGCATCATTAACGACGGTATGGATTGTAATTTTGCCCCTGAATCGGTTTTCCTTGCGCAGCTCGACTAGCATCCGGATAGCATCTATCGCCTTGTTGAATACCCCTTTGCCGCGAAGCGCATCATTCTCTTCTTCGAATCCGTCAAGCGCAATGAGCAGCTCCAAGTTGTCGGAGATTCTCTGCAAGGCGTCCAGCTTTCGCTCGATCAGCATCGCGTTCGTGCAGATCGTCGTCTCGCGAGGATAGGCTTCAAGCAAATCGGCCAAACGGTCGAAATGGCTGTATACGAGCGGCTCGCCGCCCCAGATATAGAGTCTCGACTTGGCTGGCTCCGTCTCGAGGATCAGTTTCTCCAGCAGCCCGTAGTCGAGCTGTTCCCGCTGCTGCTCCGGTGTCATGAAGTGATGGTAGCCGGTGTCGTTCCATTGATAGCAATGCTTGCAGCGCAAGTTGCATTGGTTCGTCAGTTTAATCCCGACCGACTCTGGCAACGGTGTCGCGTAACCCGCTATTTTCTCCATGTTCCGCTTTGTTTCCACCGTATTCTTGATGGTACGTTTCAATATTTGCAAATCCTTTGGGGAATGCTTAATCTCTGATTTCGGATTCATATCAACACAACCTTCTTAAACGTATTAGGTTATTCACATGAATCAGTAGATATAATACCTTGAACAAGCCGTACAAATCGGAAGCATATTTTTTTTCATATACGTGCGATAATCTTTGTACTTGTCACTACTCCAGATATCCAGCAAATTCTCGTCGTTCACGTTGCCGAAGGTCAAATCATAGAAGGCATGGCAGGGCGAAACATCGCCCCTTGCCGTAATCTCCGCATAAACCCATGGAAGGGAGCACCGATTTCGTTTATCAGCCATCTGATGGAATTGCCCCGAGAAATAGTTGCGCAAATTTAGTTCATCTATCGTCTTCGGATAGGTAATCACATGGATGCGGTTTTTCAAGCAATACTCTTTAACATTATTGAGCTGTCTCGTCAATTCCGGAATATCGATCTGGCTGAACGAACTGATGTCCCGCCACACCATCCCCTTGGCATAAGGAGCTTCATGCACGTCGAATGTTTCATTTAGAACCTCCACATATTGGGCATACTGCTCTTCCGTTGCATAGAGCTGTACTTCCATGCTGATATGGTCCAACATCGACAAGTCGATATGCTTAAAGAAAAATTCCTCGACGTACATATAGTTCAAGGGCGTAATGATAAAGGATACACCCATCTTCGGAAATTGCTTGCCTTTGCTTTCCCGAAGCTCATAGAGCTTCTCGATCCCCTTGATTACTTTCTTGAATACGCCTTTGCCCCTCTGCCTGTCGTTGATTTCCTCAGGGCCGTCGAGCGACATCCAGATCTTATTGGGAGCAGTCTCGACAAGCATCTCGGCATGCTGCTCGAGCAATGTGCCGTTCGTGGGGAAGTCCGCTATGCTTCCATAATGATTGATCATGGCGAGAATGTCGCTCAGCCAAGGGTACATTAGCGGCTCGCCGCCGAAGAAATCGTAATACGGCTTGCCCGGGCTGCACTCGACGATGATCTTTTTGATCAGCTCCGGATCCAGCTGCGCTAACGTTTTTTTGCTTTTGTAGGGCCCTTCGAGTCCCCACTCATAGCACATCTTGCATCGTAAATTGCACTCCTCCAACAGCTGCAAGACGATCCATCTCGGATAGCTTGTCGTATCTTGGGCGACACTCAATTTGTTTACGCTCATCGCATAACCCCTTCTGCCATTGAAATCTTACCCCTTCGTTAACGCGACTCTCGCACAATAATGATCCACATAATTCGTCCGTTTTCCGGGTCTGTTCATGATCGCTTGATGCATCTCCTTAAGGACCTCTACGGAAAAATCCATCTCCCGCCACTTCTCGTAGCGTATTCCGAACCCAAGCGACTCCCACAATTCCAAATTGCTAAGCTCGTGACTTCCGAACGGCTCCAGCAGAATAAGAGGGGTTTCGGATGCAAGCGAGTCGATCAATGTGCCCGCTCCCGGCTTGGCCACGATAGCCATCGCCTCCGAAGCGACGTCGAATAACCAATGATGATCAACCTTAGCGGCGTATGAATTCGTAGCTTCTCCCGTTATTTCGATGTATGGCGGAAACTCGTGCAGGCCGTTCGCGCTCTTCACCCATGCACACCATTTTGGATCGTTCATCCAATATCGGTGATCGGGATCGGGCTTGGCTTCCTTCCAATCGTAAGCTACGATATCAAGCCCATAGTTATGGCCGACAAGCTCTGGAACTTTACTTTGATAAGTGCCCATCCCCCAGCCGCCGCCATGAACAACAAGCCGCCGCTTCCTCGAGTCGAAGGGCAGTGGCGTACCATGAAGAACCGGGATTTCGCATCGAATCTCCATCTTGTCAGTGTCATAGAGACAAGCATTGTAATAATACTCGTCATAGCGAGGGTGAAACTTCTTCAGGCTCTTCCAAGACGGGGCTAGATCTGAATCGACGTAGAGCAGGTCTACATGAATTTGATTCGGCAGCATCTTCTCCCTATACAAATCCAGAATATAGACCCAGTGTCCGGATAGCGATATGAATTCGTACCGCTCTTCCGCTTTCCACGTCTCCAGCAATAGCTCGACCTGGGCATAATCAATGCTGCCCCGGATATCCATCGGCATTCGGGCCGATAAATTGGCAAGTGCGAAATTATTGTGGTAAGCCTTCCTGCTGTCTGCAATATGATCCATCTTGTCTTGCTCCAAATAGCTTTCGAACACGAGCACTTCCGTCGCGATATCCCTTTTCTCGAAATCGCTTGCAGCTAACAGGCCGGGAATATAGAAACCCAGACCGAAACCCGAGCATAGAATCGTTACTTTCCGCTTACCCATAAAATTTCTTCCTCCATTCATGGCTTCAAGCGCTTCGGACTGCATCAGCGGGCGATCTTGAAGGATAACGAGGAAAGCACCTCCTTAACCTTAGCGGTCAATCGTTCGTTATCCCATTCCCCCTCAATCAACGAATAATACAATCTGCCTTTCACCTGCTTATTCCGAATCCCCTTGCACTCGCTGACGACTTTGTTAATAAGGAGCGTATTCGCGCTTAACGGTAAAATGCCGAACCCTCGATCAGGCTTATATAGAACACCCTCGCGGTCCAGCGATTCCAGTAATTGATCGAATGGTACATCGCATGCAAACTGTAAGGTCGCATGCGTCATGCTCCCGGCCGTATCGTGCTTCTCCAGGTATCGGTCAACGTAATGCTTGATCAGACTCATCGATCTTCTTGCATTCACCTCAACGATCGGAACGATGCGGCCGTCTGTCAACAGCATAGAATCGACGCATACGTCGCCGTGATAACCCGACCGGTAAAGCTCGCGAGCCGCCCGTTTCATTACATCAAAATACTCCGCTTCCTGCAGCATATGAAGCAGCCTATCGTCGGCTGTATAGGAGCCTTGGTAAGCGAAATTGCGATTGACCAATTGCTGCACTGAGATATGTCGGTAAGTACCGTCCGGATCGATGTGGAATTGGCAAGAAAAATCCGATTCCTTGCGGAGGAACGGCTCAATAATAAACCGAACCGTTCTTCCCCTGCTGCACTGATCGGCGAGATAGGATGTGACTCGCTGCAAAATCGCTTCCGACTCGATCAGCAAATTCCCTTTCCCGGATACCCCAAACTCATCTTTGATCAGGAAGGGTCCTTGATTCAGCAAAGTCAAGCCGCTTGCCAGCAGCTCTTCGTGAGAATAGACCGTCTGGCTGTCACACCGAAGATCAAGGCGACGGTTCAATTCGGTTGAATACAGCTTCGAATTGACAGTCTGAACCGTTTCGATAGCTGGAAAATCCTGTTCCAGTCCGTAACGCGCTGCAGTACGATCCGCCCCCGGAATGACGGCAAAGGGAGACAACCGGGCGCCGTCCAGCGAGTGTAGATCGATGTCACCCATTCGATCGGCTGATGTGAGCAGGTCGAATATATTGGCGGTTCTGCCTGCGCTTCCTCTATCAGGACTCTCGAGATTGGTTGAATTGGAAAGAAATTTAAATCCGATCTCATGCAAATACTCTTTATGGCAATCGTTCATTCGATAGCGAGTAATGAGCCTATCCTGCGCCTCGCAAAATGGGAAGAGCAGCTCATCCATGGCCATCACGACATTCTCCATTTCAGGATCGGGAAACGACGGCAGTTTGGCTAGATTAGGGTCGCGCCAGAAGCGTTCCGCGTCAAATGTCCCGATAATGAGCTCGAACTTGCGTCTATCGTTCATACAGGTGCCGTCTTCTGCAGCTCCGTGATATAATTGCAGAAGGTCGTGACCGACTCCATAAGATTGAAGTCGAATTGTTCAAAATCGATTTCAATACCGAAACGCTCTTCCACCTTTAATACGAAAGTAATTAGCTGTAAAGAGTCCAATCCCCCGTCTTCCATGATGTTGGAATGCTCGTTCAAGCTGGTTGCCAGTTGGGCGTCGTCCTTGATTTCGCTTATCATCGCTATGATCTGTTCTTGCATAGGTACCTCCCGTTTAATGGATATATTGACCCTGGTAATAATGGATCGTTCTAGCGAGTGCATCATGCAAACCGATCGCCGGTTTCCAGTCCATAATCGTCCTTGAAATGGTAATATCCGGCTTCCTTCTCCTCGGATCGTCTTCCGGCAGCGGGAGAAACTCGATCTGCGCGTTGGAGTTCATTAGCTCCTTCAATATTTGGGCGACCTCAAGTATGGTGACTTCCTCCGGATTCCCCAAATTGACTGGCTGTTCATACGTGGTGCTCAGCAGTCTCACAATCCCTTCCAGCAAATCGTCGATATACTGAAAGCTTCTCGTCTGTCTGCCGTCGCCATAAATCGTAAGGTTTTGCTTTGACATGATTTGATTAATGAAATTGGTAATGACGCGTCCGTCATTTAAATCCATCTTCGGGCCGAATGTATTGAATATCCGAATGACCCTTACCGGTATGCCGTATTTCCTGTTCATCCAGTAGGTGATCGCCTCTGCATACCGCTTCGCTTCGTTGTAGCAGCTTCTTGCTCCAACCGAATTCACGTTGCCATAGTAGCTCTCCGGCTGAGGGTGAACGGTTGGATTACCGTAGATCTCGCTTGTTGAAGCCAAGAAGAAAGCAGCCTGCTTTTCTTTGGCCAGATGCAGCAGATGCATCGTTCCTTCGCTGTTGACCCTCATCGTTTCGATCGGATAGGACAAATATTTGGGCGGGCTGGCAGGACTTGCGAAATGCATCACCCAATCGACAGGGCCTTCAATTGCGAGCGGATAAATGACGTCATGCTCAATAAACTTGAAATTTGGCGACCGTAAGAGACTGTCTATGTTGACAGTCGACCCAGTCAGAAAATTATCGACACCGATAACGGTATGGCCTTCCCGCAGCAGCCTCTCGGCAAGGTTGGAACCGATGAAGCCTGCGACTCCTGTTAATACAATGAATATTATGATCCCCCCTTGCTTAAGGTTTGTGAAACCACTGTTAATTCAATCGGTGATCCATGTAGATGATTAGATAATTAAGGATCGAAAATCCTTAATAACCAATTTTTATATTCTTATACATAGATTATCATAAAAAACTTGCGTTCAGCACCCAATAAATTTATAGATATTACCTTACAAATTATAGGTATTTAACAAGCAGGAACTGTGCGTTGCTCCCAAACTAAACAGGTACGCGTCTATGCATTAATCAAAACATTGTCGGGTCAAATGCCAAGAGAGATTCTTGAAGTGAGTGGATTCGCTGTGGAGTTGCTGGGAATAAAGCGATTGAAGCAATGCGGATCGTTGGAAGACAAGAAGGAAAAAAGGCTGTCAGCAAACGGATAAAACCAACACAAGAGCGACTGTTTGGAGCTTATTCAATACGCTGTATAGCAAAGCTTATAATCCCAGCATCACTCCCTCCATATATATACCTAGATTACCACCGGCTTCGGGTTGGGCTTCTACCCGATGCAATATGAGATATCCCGAGCTGACATCATCTACTCCCTCGACGTTACTGAATGCCTACCCGCTTCAGCCATCGTTCAAGGAATATTGATTCTTCATTTTCTATATTCGTTATCAGCGTATGTAAGCTTTCTAAAATACTCATATCCCTTGTCAAATTATATTTAAGCGCTACATTCACAAGTATGTTCGCCTTAACTTCAATTGATATGAATTCGTCTATATCCTCTTGATTTAATTTACTTAGATGCCGATTATCGTACAAATACTTGAGTCTTAACGTCATTATCTTCTTATGATCATAAATTAAATGAAAGGGTCTTATATCAAGTTTAGACTTTTTTTTCGATGTCTCTTTCACATAATTTAATAGAGTTGTGTATATTCGCATGCCGAAGTCAAGATTATCCCTGTCGCCCCCATAGTTGAACATCTCCCAATATTCCGGCGTTTTCTTAGTGAAATAGTTTCTTATAGAATTTACTAGGGTATCTGCACTGAAATTATCCTGATATTGATCATTGAATTTATACAGATAAACCATTTCTCTTAGATAATCATGATTTGTTGTTAAATGGTTAGTGTTGAAAGCAAGATTGAAATCTGCAAATGATATTTCAGCTTGACTATAAACTCCGTTCTTAAAAAAATCGGAAACATACAATATCTCTCTATTTAAATCATAACCATAAACAAATATGTCATGATGCAAATGGAGTCTATTATATCGTTCGCTTAATGGTACGTAGAAATAATTCACCATTGTGTGGACATAATGATTTGAATTAATGTTTTCTATAATAAAATGAATAACAGATTCCCATTTAGTTGTTACAGTGTCTCTATGTATCTTTTGAGTAGTAATCCATTTGCATGCATCTGAAGGTCGCAGCTCATAAGTCAGAGGGAAATAAAAATCTCCCCAATTATGTTTATAATCTTTGTTAATATATAATTGAATATAATTACTAAATATCCATGGGTGTGCGCACTCATAATGAGTAAGTATGGACAAGAGATGAGCATGTTGCGTATATGTTGTAATCATCGGATAACTTATTGGCAATATTCCCCTGCCCAATGTTGGAGTTGTATTCTTCAATTTTTTCGTTCACCCCTAGTTATCTTATTAAGTTGCTTAAGGATGTCGAAGAGGCGTGTTCTCCAACATCATGGGTCCAACTTGTTTGTTCAGTATATCTCATTTAGCAATAAGCGCTTCGTACTTGCCCTGTCCAGTTTTCCTGTTTTTGTTTTTGGAATTTCATCTATAATCCTCCATTGTCTAGGCACTTTATACGACGACAAATGCAAGTTGCAATGTTTTGTCAGCGCATCTATATCAACCAGACATTCTTCAAAAACTTTCAGAAATGCGATGGGTACTTCGCCTAATAGATCATCGTGCACACCAACAACTATGACTTCCTCAACTTCTTTCAAGCCATATAAAAACTCTTCGATTTCTTCCGGATAGATATTGATACCGCCGGATATAATGATATTTTTCTTTCTGCCTGTGATTATGAGACATCTTGATTCATTCCAATATCCCAAATCTCCTGTCTTTAACCAACCATCAACAATTGTATCGTTCGTTAACTCTGGGTTTTTGTAATAACCGAGCATCACATTTGGGCCCTTGACCCAAATTTCTCCGATAGCTGCTCCTTCAACCTCATTCTCTTCTTCGTCAACAAGTCGAATAGAAACGTCACTGATGGGTGATCCACAGGATAAGCAGCGGTCTCCCCGTTCCATCATGCTCACCCGCGGAGAGGCTTCTGTCAATCCATAGGTTTGAATAATGTCCGCTTTGGGAAATACAGTCTGAAGATGGTCTACTAATTTCGCGGGAATCGCCGCACCGCTAATAACAATAAATTTAATTGAATCAAAGGCACTCCAGTTTGTTGTCTGATGAAAATCGGAAACAAAGTGCATCAATTGCGTAGGCACCGCTGAGAATGCCGTGACCGCCTTATTCTGAAACAGTTTAAACGCTGTGCGCGGCAGCAAGGGCAAGCTGATAAGTTTAATTCGGGTTCCATAAAGCATGCAAGAAATCAATTGCGTGACAATCGTAGAACTGAAATGAACGGGCATCGTTACAAGAAACGAATCTTGATCCGTATAACCCACCTTTCCGCCATGTGCCAACGCATTCGTTAATACATTCCAATGGGATAACATAACGATTTTAGATTTTCCGGTTGTGCCCGATGTAGGAAGGAGAATCGCACATTGATTGGGATCGGATTGATTCGTGAGCGTGATCGATTCAAACGAAGGCATCGGTTCTTGCGATAAATCCTGAGCGGTAACCCAAGGAATGTCGCAATTTAAATGCGCAGGCTGTGCATATTTGCTGATAACCAGTTTGGCGTCACTGGCATTTAAAATATTTTCAATTTCAGTTTTGGATGCCGAATAAGGAACCGGTACTAATACATAACCGCAGAACTGAATGCCAAGCGCCGCAATAATGAACAAGGGCTCATTATTTGTGTATAATGCAAGATGACTTCCGGACTCAAGATCAAAGTTCTTCTTTATATATAAAGCAATCAAGTATGCTTCTGTCATCACCTCCGCGTAAGTCCAGTGCTGCTTGATATCTTGAAGGATAATATGTTCTTTGCGATCACAAGCTTCCATAAATAAACGCTCAATGATAGTCATAATCTCCTCCTCTATATGATCTATCTAGCTCCATTGCAATTTATGATATCGTTTTCTCGGTCAAATAATTAAGGATTAATCCAGCCGTGGAGAACTTTTCAAACAATAGGTCCTCATCAGGGATCGCGATGTTAAACTTCGATTCCATTGAAACAATAAGCTTGATGAAGCTAGCCGAATCGATCCCTTGATCCAACAAATTGGTATCGTGGTCATCTGGATACTCGATTTCAAGCTCAGCAAAAATTTCATCTCTCAAGATAAATTCAATTGATCTAGACATCATGTTTCCTCCGTTCGATAATCTTTAGAAAGGCTGGTTAGAGAGGATGGCATACATGGTGATATTCAGTAATGAGCAAGTGAAAGTGATTGTGAAGGAGAACAATCTCAAAACGATGGACAATGTGCATTCGCACTGAAAGAGTTGTTTGCAGAGACGCTGCAATTTATGCTGGAGGCGGAATATGACACGGTGCAGAACATGAAAAGCATGACGCGAAAAGTACAACGACGGAAATGCTCGAGGGTTACCATCGTCAACATCGCAAAGCCACTAAAGAAAAAAGCATTTTCCCAAGCGATTAAGCGCTGCTGAAAATGCTCTACATAACTACGATGAATGTCACTCGTAAATGGACAGGGCGTGTACAAAACTGGGACTAAGTACCCATCACCTCTCCATTTTCTTCCTCGACGGGAACGAACAATATTGCGTTAAAGTTTTGCTTCAAGAGAGTTTACACTAGTAGATTCACAGTACCTAGTGCTTACTATATTTAATATAAATTACAAATCTACCAATTGTCAACAAGCTTGAATAATTCCGTTAATGCCCTCTAGAATTCCATTCGTCATCTGGCTGTTTCTCTCATTTGCGATTGTTTCATCATGTTAATGCGGTGACAACGTCAATTCTTTTCATGATAGTATCTTCGCTTTTCGTGACGTCTATTTGACATAGGATGCTGGCTATATCACATTGACGTTGTGTCAAAATTTCTTCCCGATGAGCCACGAATAACAGCCTGGCTCGGGCGTTCCGCTGAGTAAACCGTCGGTAGTCAAAAGCAGAAATGACCGTTTTGCCTACACCTGAAGCGGCGACAAGCAAGTTTTTCGACCTGCCGTATAACGTTCTCTCCGCTTCCAGCTTCTCGAGGATTTCCCCTTGCTCGTGCAGCTCCAGCTCCTCATAATCCTGATGATCGAGACTATTCCTTAGCGAGGCTATCATTTCGTTGCAGGCCCGGACCTGCGCTAGTACCGCCTCTTCGTCGCTATTGAAACTCTCACGCACCAGCTTTAAGGCTCGGCGAATAACAGTCGCGATATAATTGGAAAGCAGCTTCCGAGCTTCCTCCGGATCAAGCGGCTCCTTGCCAATATCATAGGCGGACGAATCTAATGCTCCCAGCTGCCTCAACGTTCCGTTATTGATGATCTGTTCATAAAGACCTTGCTTCATGGAACACCTCTGTGTGTTTGGAATCAGTCATTAAGCATGAATAATTAGTAGGCTTCATATATATCTGCGTATACTTCTGCTTCTGTTTTCAACCAGCCGATTTCTTTCAGCCATATATTCATGTCAGTCAGAGACGCATCAGTATTTAGATTTTCTATCTAGTATTTCTTGAGGTTCTCAGATAAAAACTAAATTAGTCCATAAACATAGTTGAACATATAGATATGTCCATGGCAGGTGCATCCAACCCTACAAATTTAAAATTTATTACACAAAAATCATACATGTAGGATACAAATGTAAACTGCTCATAGGTTTTAAACTCAGTATCTCCAAATATTTTCACTACATCATCAATAAGCACCGATTCATCACAGCATATTCCGATTCTATAAATTAAATCATCTACAATTTCAAGTTCCATATTATTAAATGAATAAATGGGATACCCCGTATCATCTACTATTCTAATATCTTCAAATCTGGATTCATCAAATTTACTGCCTAGGGGAACCCCTTCGAACGCCCTATCTTTCAATACATCTTTAATTTTATATAAAAATTCATAATTTTTCTCCACTTTGTCCTCCACTATCCATAAAATCCGAGTTCTACAATAATCATACCAATATCCACCAAAATAGTATATCAGTGAGTCGAAGAATGTAGAAAAAAGAACCTCCTGTACAGGAAGTTCTCCAATTTGTTATTTGATTAAAAGCTTAGCATAATCATCCCGATATTATCTTACCACGCACTCCACATGGGCGGGTTTCGTAATTTATTTTTTTTGCCGTTTGATTGATAAAATCAACTTCATACTGCAGCTCCCCGTATTTTTTTCATTGTCAGTAAAATAGGAGTGTTGTTCGATCATGTGTTCAGTTAAAATCAAGGCCGTATTGCCCTGTATATCAAGAATGCGCCAATGATACCCGCCAAATGGCAAGATGAGCCGATATTAAAGTCCCTCATTCTCTTTCTCCTCGTCCCCTTACTTTTTATTCGAATCAAGGCGCCGCGGATTGACCGTGCCAAAAAAATGATACGGTGTTATCCCATTTGAAAATAGGCTATCTACCAACTTGACCAATTCTTCCGACGATAGATCTTTGTCGTTGCGTATCCAAAGACGAAACATAGATATTAATGTTGATATGTAAAACTCAATTATGTATGGTGCTAAGACATCATTTGTTGGAAAGTCCACAATCAATCTCTCAAAGGGAATTTCTCTTTTCAGGCGTTCAACAAAATGAACAGAACCATAGTCGCCCAAGAGGGCTTTAAGAACTGAAATTTCCTCTGCATTTTCCAAGCATTGAAGTGCATCTTGGAAAGTATGTGTAGAAAACTCTCTGCCTGCCATTTCCTCGTTAATGGATTTCAAGACACGCTCTTCAACGCAGTCCAACAACTCATAGATATCTGTAAAGTATTGATAAAATGTACTGCGATTATATCCTGATTGGTTAGCAATCTCTTGAATGGATATTTTTTCAATTGGTTTTCGGCTATATAAATCACAAAATACATTTATAAATGTTTGCCTTGTTTTGTCCGTAATTTCAGGTTGCTTATTCATTATTTGCCTCCATTTTTCTGTTCAATCGATTATACGACAGATATTAAAAATCTGATGGTTGATGACCGTATAGTGAATCTATACAATAACATTATACAACACGTTGTTTGATCATTAAACAAGGATTAATATATATTTTAGGAGGCAATATGAGAATTTTATTCTTCGGTAGAGGTGTAATATCGACCCAATATGCTTGGGCTTTTGAAAAGGCAGGGCATACAGTCGAGTTTTACGTTAGAAAAGGGAGAAAAGAAACCTTCGGAAGCAACATAGAGCTTGAAATGTGGGACGCACGAAGAGGGAAACAGCTAATAAAAGAAAGCTGGAACGTCAAACTGCATGAGGAGATGAGCCCAAATTATGATCTCATTATTGTGAGTGTCAACACGGAACAACTTCCAGAAGCAGCACAATTACTATCGACTGCTGCTGGAAACACCCCTGTCCTAATATTCAATAACGTTTGGCAAGAGTTGAAATCATCGATCTCACCATTGTCTATGAACAATGTTGTCTTTGGGTTCCCAGGAGGCGGCGGCGGCATCGCGGACAATAGGCTTAGAGGCGGCTTTTTGAAAATGCTATTTCTGGAAAAACCACGGGTAGGCACTGAACATATTAACGGCAAGGTCAAAGAACTATTTGAAAGTGCCCATTTTAAAATTAATTGGATAAAGGATATGCAAAACTGGCTATGGAATCACTTTGCCATGAATGCGGCTATCGAGACCGAGGTGTTAAAAATGGGAAGTTTTCCAGCACTCATGAATCATAGTGACTCATTCGCAAATGTTGGTAAAAATATGAGGGAAATTACCCCTGTAATTAAAGCAAGAGGTGCAAAGATTGATACGATTTCTCTACTATTAACTAAGATTCCACCAGCACTTCTCGGTACGCTTTTTAACAAGGTTATTTTTGCAAAGGGCAGCTTACCACGACTTTTCATCGAATACAACAATAGTAAAGCAGGTTTTGCGGTACTTGAAGTTGTGAGAGAAGCAAAAAAGTTAGGTATACCTTTACCACGTCTTACTGTGGCATTTGAAAACAATGAACAACACAAAGCTATTGAAAATTCCATATCATAAAAATTTGCAGGATTCTCTGTCATCATGCGGATAATTCCGGCCTTAGATTCCATTTTGTTCCAAGCCTTTCCTTCATTGAGCTTAGCTTTTGATTATCGTGGTATGCACCCGCCCGTATCACAGCGTTAATACCATGAAGATTTTGTACGCTTTCTATGGGGTTGGCGTCCAGAAGGACCAAATCGGCGTTTTTGCCAGTATCCACGGTCCCCATATCATTCATCCGGTCCAGAAATCCAGCCCCTTTCAGGGTTGTCATCTGAAGAACATGAAGCGGCGGGATACCGGCCTTCTCCAACTCGTCAAATTCCTGGTGGAGCGAATAGCCTGCCGTGTTCCAGTTGTCTCCGGAGCCCCCGTCTGTGCCCGTCATCATCTTGATGTTTATGATCAAATAAAAATAAGGAACTCCTACGCTTCGGCACCTCACACGAAGCGCGGGCGTAAGAGTTACCATCCGTTGCTCGTTTATGAAGGGCAGTCGCGATGGGTTCTTTAGCTCTGTCTTTAGTCGTGAGACTTAACCCATCAACCGCGTAGTTGTTGATGAGCTTAGATACACCCATCACGATATACCCCTATTCTTCCGAGTTATCTAATGAACGCAACATAAGCAAAGCCAATTCATAGGGCTTTAACTCCATGCCTACACCGACTAAGTTCTTAAATGATGTTGAACATAACAACGTGCTGATTGTATCTCTATCAATCATTATCCTTTAAACTCCTTAATGGAATTTTATTTACCCCTGTCAATTTCAGTATTCTGCCAAGGGTAATTTTTTTGGGGATTGGGTCAACTCTACTCTCCACCCATAGCTCACAGTCTTTGTTGTCTGCTGGTAGGAGTTCTGGGATAACCCGATAGACGATGAGTTCTGGAATAATGTATAGACAGGGGGAGATGGCAGATCCATATAAATGCTTATTCCTCTATAACTCTGGCTACCTGATGCCCGCAATTGGAGCAACTTCCTTGAAGAATAATGCCGTGCGTATCCAATTGTATTGAAAAATCTCTGATGGTTGTTGTGCCCAGGCATCTTCCACACCAGACATTGCTAATGTATTTTTGACGTGCATCCTCTCGTATTTTGAGCCACTTGCTCATTGCTGCATAGGAAATGACGCCCGAAATACGGTCAATATCGTCTTCTTTCTCATCGTGCTCTACCCATTTGAGAACAGAATATCAGCCTGCTCATGGATAAACTGGACTGCCACTTCACAGAAATAAACCATTAATTCAAAAGGCCACATCGTACCCTTCCCAATCGTTTTCATTTCAGCGAGAACTTGTTCAACTTTAGATACCTTTAGCTTGGGCAATCCACGAGTTGGATAAAACTCCTTGTAAATTCGCTCTTTGGATGCATTAATCATTTCGAGTAAGGCCCGTTCGCCTTCCAGTTTGACAGAAACATATGTCTGAGCATCTTTATTGACTTTGACTGTCTCATACAAAAGCTCAATAAGCTCATCTTTCGAGCATTCACTTAGCTTGCGTTTGATTTTAGTAGGAGTCAACAATACAATCATCCTCTCATATCGCCATGAAAATGGCATCTATTTGACTTTTTCAAACAATATCGGAAACCCATCCGAACGATTTAAATGAAAGAACACAATGAATTTGTCTTTCGAGGTCATTCAATCGTTTAATACGGATTGTGAAAGCAAGCTTAAAAATTATACCCTGGATGAGCTTTTAGAGAAATTTGAATCAATTCTTACCTTAAGAGCAGCCCACGAATAGTAAAGAGACGCTCAGGCATCTCCTGCGTCTCTTCGTTCTTTCTTCATGAGGAATTCTCGAAGACCTTTGTGGTTTCTATATTCAATAAACCAGCGACCTTATCGAATTCTTAATCTGAATCCATGCTTATCTGATACTCTTTCAGGTCTAGCTTCCCGATATAGGTAATATATGGTTTGTCATATTGAAAACTAAGTACGGGAACATCCGTTAGCTTATGGATGGTCGAGTCATGTAAATTCATAGCGTATAGTTTTTGTTGCTCCTTGCGGTTTACGTATATTAATTCACTCTCCGTCAAAATAAACTCCCTCGTAATTAGATCGGTGATTGTTGTCATGGTGTCCGTCTTGGTATCATACTTAACGATTTGGGACTTCTCATCGACATAATAGATCGTCCGGCCGTCAAATGCGAGGCTTCTTAATACAGGAATTTGGAGAAGAACACGCATATCTCCTGTTAGTCGGTTCATTTGCCGAATTTCGGTTTGTCCATCCGTTTGCCCTATGAGGTAAAGACTAGATTCATCCAAAAAGAAGGCGCTCACGGTGAGGTAAAAGCTTGCAACATAGGCATTCCCTTTCACGAGCCCCAGCATGGTGCCCTTATCGGCACTTAGCTTCTTTTCGAAAATAATTTTTTCATTAAACCTCGTTGTATCCACTCCGATAACGGAAAACCGAGTAGCCCCTTCTCTGAGACCTGATTTTTCATAATCAAGTTTCATGTAGTAGACATACGTGCCATCCCCAAAAATGGCTCCCTTTATTCGAGTTAATGAGGTCAGAGGATCACGGACAAGTTTACGTTTTTCTCCGCTGGTTTGATCCTCAAATACAATTTGATTATTCCCAAGCTCCATTTCCTTTGGATCCATATAAAATCGATACTTATCATTTTGAAAGGACTGCTTAGAGGCGTAGTTGTAAGCAACATCTGCCATCGCACCATTAGAAGAACTACAGCCAACAAGCATGGAGACCACCATCCAAAGAATGAGTAACGTAAGCAGCAGTCTCCTCCCTCTATGTTTTCGCTGTTTTACAATCCACACATTGGATCGCTTACGTAGGATCACAAAGAGCATGATTACGCTAAGACTAACTGTAATGGCAAAAACAATGCTCCATGCTGTAAATGAAACCTCTCGGAAAATTATATCCATCTGATCCTTCCACGAATTACGCTTGAATTCATTCCCGCGAAAATAGCCAGTTGACACCATGAACCCCAGTGGCCCTGGCAAGAAATATTTGGTGGATTCCAATTGCAGTCCATAGTAAGGTAGCAGCACTGCTGCCGTGCATGAAAACAATGTAATGGCATATTTCTTAAAGCAAACCGAAGCAAATAGAATCAAGATAGCAAAACATAGGCTCCCAAATAGTTTACCTGCCGTAATCCATAAAAAGGATTGAAGCAATGTAACATCTTTGATCGACGTGCCAAAGTAGGATAAACTTTCTAAGGGATAATGTCCATTTTCCAAGCCATATTTGAAATCGTAGAAGCCATATCGTAAACCGGCACCCAGAAGACAGAGAAGACTAACCATCACGAGCACCTGGCTGATTTTACATAACGCATGAGTTCTTGAGCCTTTTTTGACGGTAAGAAGGAGCTCATCCATCTTACTTTCAAACTCGTAACAAAACATCGGTGTAACTAGAAGCAAAACCAACAATACAAACAGGATATCAAGACTATCATTGGAGAGTAATCCATCCCAGCCATTTGTATAAAGAAAATAACGATTGTCTGGCATTTCACGTACATAGACGAACTGATTGTAAGCCAGCTGAAAACCTTTTTCGTTCTTCAGAATACTCGCCAGTGAATCGGATTGGGTAAGGAACTCTTGTTCTTCCAACTCACCATCATAGAAATTATCACTTATTCTTTGTAAGGCAACCTTCGCATCCGAAATTTTGGCCGCTTCATTTGCAAAAAAATGCTCGGTTTCTTCTGAGTAGGGACCCTGAACGTGATTTAGGTAGAACTGGTACTGCGAACGATTCATCTCAACATCCGGGTTAGCGGGCTTATCCAAAATTACCATTGATGCAATACTCAAGATGAAATACAAACCGATAAATAAAAAACCCTTATGATGGAAAAGCATTTTTTTCATTTCATACTTCCAGATGGACACGCTTCTCTCCCCCCTTCCTCAGAGCATTCTTCCTCACAACAATTAAAATGCCGCTAAGAAGCAGTACTCCCCAGGCAACTGCTAGCAATAAGGCAGCGAGATAACTTGGAAGGGAAAAACCCGCCATAGAAACAAACTCTATTTTTCGAAACAATTCTCGATTAACCAACAATACAAATGGGTTTATGACTTTGATCCAAATACGCCCCGAGCCCATATAAACTTCCTCCATGTAAATACAAACAAACGAAACAGATAACCCGATAATAAATGGAACAAGTGCATTTCGGAACAAATTCGACATGAACAAAAATGCCAAGGCAAACACAAGCATTCCCGCCGTTTTGACAAGTGCTGATAGTATAGCGTATTGCCCCAAACTCACGTTTAGTGCAGCGTGGATAAAATCTTCAAGCATGTACAAAGGAGAAGAAGCTGCATCCCATGAGTCGAATATCGTAGAAAATGCAACAAAATCCATTAACCAAAACCACAAGGAAACACCAGATACAAATAAGGCAGAGGCTATAAGCTTTGCCCTAATTGACGCGCCTCCTCCTGCCTTAGTCGTAAGGAGCAAAATATCCATTTCTGTTTCCTTATCATACAGAAAAACACTCATTAATCCGTACAAGCAAATCAGCAGCACTAGTAACCCTGAAAAATCATACCCAACATAATATTGATACATTTCTGTATAGGCAAAACTCGTGATTGAACGTCCTTGAAAAAGCTCCGCAATAGCTGCATTCTTACTACGCTCGTATGTGTTACCCAACGATTCATAAAACGCTATATTTTCATTCGCCGCACTAACAACATCTTGGGCGTACGCTTTGTAATCGTATGCATACTTCATCGGTTGGACATAGTTGAAACGAAAGAAGTTCCAATCCTCGTAGACATTGGATAAATAGGTATCTGGAGTACGATACGCTGTACTTGTCGTCCGTTCGGCTACCTGTTGATCCAGCGGCCAATAAATATTCATAAGCTTCTCTATTTTCTCATTCTTAATCGTTCCACCGAAATCAGCATACTTCTCCCAATACAGCTCTTTCCACCCCGGGTTTGTAAACAATGAGCTTCCTTCGTGCACGCTGTATATTTTGACGACATTCAGGACAGAAAAAAGCAGCAATGCTGCAATCATGGACCTCTTCAGAAAATGTTTACGCCATTCAAAGCCAATCAGCCTCACCATTGTTCGCCATCTCCGATATAGTACAGAAAAACATCCTCCAAATTGGCCTGTACGCTCACTGCATGAACATCGGGTTTCTCATCATCTATAACCCGCAGAAGGATATTATCCTGCTCCCGCAGCATATTGCTGATTCTAAGCCGCTGAATCTTCTCATCCAAAGTTTTGTCTGTTGCCGCTACATGCCATACTTTTCCCTTCAAACTTTCCACAAGCGCTTGAGGCGTATCCTGTTTGAGCAGATGTCCGTCTTTGAGCAAAATAACCTGGTTTGCGATAAACTCGATATCGGAAACAATGTGGGTAGCAAGCAAAACGATTCGATTCTCAGAGAACTTGGTAATGAGATTGCGGAAGCGAATTCGTTCCTGAGGATCAAGTCCCGCTGTCGGTTCATCCAAAATCAAAATATCTGGATCGCCCAACATCGCTTGCGCAATTCCGACTCTCTGGCGCATCCCTCCAGACAAAGCGCCAATTTTTGTACTCGCTGCGTTGCTTAAATTGACAATCTCCAGCAGTTCCTTCGCTCGTTTCTCCCCTTGATGCAGAGGAATCTCCTTCAATACGCACATGTATTTCAAAAAGTCCATCACTTCAAAGTTTTTATAGAAGTGTGGGAACTGCGGCAGGTAACCAATATGGGATAAAAATTGGATACCTAATTTTCTTGCGTCCACATCATTGATAAGCACCTGCCCTTTATCACTTTTCAGAATGCCAACAAAAATATTAATTAGCGTTGTTTTCCCAGCGCCGTTGGTTCCCAAGAGACCATAAACGCCATTTTCCAGCTCTGCGGAAAAATTCTGTAGTGCATATTTACCTTTATATTGTTTCGAAATCTCCTTAAATGTTACTTTCACAGGCTGCTCACTCCTCTTAAAACTGGCCGATCACAACTTTTGTTTGAATTTCAGGGTTCTTTGCGCCTACCAATACGATATAAACCCGTCTCTCATCCAGTATTTTAACGATTGGATCTTGAGCCATATAACGCATATCTCCATCGCTTGAGATTCGTTGCTCTTCTTTAAGCTTGCCTGTATTCGCATCATATAGCCGAACTTTCCAATCGGTCTGATCTGCGAGCGTTGTCGCGAAATAGCTTCCCCTATCTGATCCCGAAACAAATCGACTTTCGCCTGCTTCGATCAAGGAAAGAAACCTCGTTTTACCGCTAGCCATATTCATAACCAACAGCTTTCCCGAAGGAATAGTAAAATCTAGATCCTCAGCAAAAAATACAAACTCGTTGTAGTCGATTAACTCTCTGCATGTATAAGACTCGAATTTTTGGTTTGTCAATTTGCTACCATCCAAATGAACTGTGCCGCAAGTAGAAAAGGAAGGTTTCCCGTCGATAGGGGGAACATCAAAGCTTTGCGCCGTAAAGGCCAAGTCCTTGTCCCCATTCGTAAATCCAATTTGTTCAAATGCAGCAACACCTGAACGCTCCTTAAGATCAGTAAGCTCCGCTTGCTTTAAATCGATGAGCGTTGTTTGTTGACTCATATTGAAATCATACAGATATAGTCCGTTATTCGTAGCATAGGCTGCTCGTTTACCATCTGCCGAGAACGCGATGGACTCAGGGGAAACGATCCGTTCATTCTCTTTTAATAGAGAGCTGAAATTGAATTCTGATTGTTTAACGAGATCGGGGTCGTAAAAGATAGCGCTGTATGTAAGGACGCCACCCGCTGTTCCCCCACTGCTCCCGCTGCTATTGTTTCCGAAATCGGCAGCAACTCGAATAGCTTCATAGCCATCCTCTACCTTTCGTATCGATTGAATTCCTTCATCCGAAGCTTCCGCTGCAATGCGCCCGTTATCTAAGTCATACAGATATAGCTTATTCGCCGATATCAACACATGGTCTTCGTCAGCATAATGAATGTTCCTGATATGTCCCTGTATCCCTTCCAAGAGTAACTCCAATGGAGGAGATGATTCGGTGGGGTTTATCGGGGGCGTCTCATGAAAAGACGGAGTAGCTTCTGCAGCAGCATTCACAGGTGTAGAATTCAATTCTGCCTGTGTGCATCCCACGATAAGCAAAGAGAAAATCATGGTCACAATCAAAAGCTTCATTCGCATCATACATGTTTCTCCCATCACCTATATAGTAGCAAAGAAGGGGTCTTCATTAATACAACGACATCATCCGGAAAATCATTTGCATTAATGGGAACAGAGACCACATAAAAAGTGCTGAAATCCTCTAGTTTCTCTAAATCTATATCGGCGTCAATAACCGCTATATTGCCTTTGGTCAACTCCGTTTCAAAGGATACACCATCCTCGGCTGCCAACGCTCGATGATTCATATAAAACGTGGTTCGATATCTCATGCCGGGATGACCAAATAGCTTGAAGGTCACATGGAGCGTTCCGCTTTTCTGTATCTGAAAGTGGTCTTGTCGCATTGCCCCATCCATATATAATCCGCCATACACATTTTTGTCCAATTTATCCATATCTACGGATTCCACAATACTATGCTTATCCAATAGCTCTTGTGTCATTGGCTCCGTTGACAGTTGAACATGATTTAACCCCCCTTGTTGTGCATAAGGAGCAAAATCAACAGATTCTGCATCTTGCTTGAAAATTAGCGGTCTGCCTGCCTCCAAAGTCGTTTGATAGCCTCCGTAGGAGCTTGTTGTTTTCATGTCAGGTATAAAACTTGGATTATATAGGCTAGCGATACTGAGCTGCAAAGTATCCCCTTGTTTTCCTGTGACCGGAGTAAATACAAAAGTGAACGGCGTTTCTTTGTCATCATCCTTCAATTCAAGGAGATGCATATACTGATACGGGGAGTCACTCTCGTCCAATTTGTAGGGTTGAGCCTTTCCATCCACAAAAATAAAAAATCCAACATTTTTTGCTGTACCGGAAGCACGTACAGCGTATTCGATTTTTAATTCGTCGCCATTGTATTCCAAAGGAAGAACCCTTCCGTTTACATCAAGCTGACGATTGATGAAACCATGACCGATACTACCAAGAACGGTGGATTGCGGTTTATTTTTCTCAAATGGATTTTGGGTATCATCTACAGTATCATTAGGTTCCTCAATTTTGTTCAGGGAGCATCCCCCCGCGAAGATTGCAAGTGTCATCATGATTAGGAACGCCATGCGTTTGAATCCTAATAATTTTTTCACCGTGTTGTCATCCCCCTCTTGATTTCCGGCTCCATATCAAAATTAGTGCTTGACGATCTGTCAAGCACTAATCTATGTTTTGTGCTCTATCTCCACGTCATAAACATTTCACCATGAAGCAGGCATGATTCACTTTTACGTATGTGTTACGGTGTAAGCAGCATAAGCGGAATACGTATTACCGCCCTGTACACCATGCGTCCCATAAAAAGCGTATGCGCTCGGATGTTTGTCATCCCCTCGACCGATACCCCCAGTTCCTCTTAAGCCAGTCGCTGTAAATGTGCGAAGCGTTGTTCCGCTAATGTTCTGTTGTGAGCCGACAATGGTCGTATATGCATTATCAGGATTGTTAGCAACATTGGTATACCACATGGCATACGCATTTCCAGATACATACTCCACTGTACCGGTTAGTGAACCATAACCCGTTGCCGGAACGACAGACGTATTCGTACCTGCATGCGCATTTACAGCGAACGCCAAGCATGCAACAGAAGCAATAACACCAATAATTGATTTTTTAGCTAATTTCATTGTGAATCCTCCTCGTATGAAATTTAGCATGTCAATAATAAAAGCATGGACTAGAATATCCCTTGCGCTCCTCTCGTGTCCTTTTGTGTTTTCATTATTGGCTGCTTACTATATAAACGCATTATTATGATAAAATCTGACATGAATTTATAAAATTTTACAACGAGGAGATGATGAGAAAGGAAAATCAAAGTTCAATAAGCGGTAATATTTCCTTACATTGGACAATTCAATATGGTTTTTGTAATCAAATTTGTTACGAGCTGCTTCAAGGGCTGTTTCCTCTTTCTCCAAATAGGAGATTTACCAGTCCCTGTTTAGCGTCTTTCGCCATTACAAATAAGCTTTGCATAGAGGCATAGCTCTCCTTTGGAGAGGTGGCAAACGTTCCAATAATAAGTGAGAAGCCTGCTATTGCAATTCCAATTTTAAAAACTCTTTTACGATGGGATCGTTTTTGCTGTTGAATTAGTCTGGTCTGCATCCGTCTCCAAGCTGTTTCTCCATCTGGGATATCAATTGAAGAATGCATATCATTGATTTCAGATGCTAATAGATCATTATTATTGTCTTCTCGATTATTAGACTTCATGGTTCTCACCCCACTTTCCTTTGAACAGTTTAGCTAATGACTTTTTGGCTCTTTCTATACGTTTACCTAATGCATGTTCATTAATGTTTAGCTCCTTAGCAATTTCTTTATAAGACATGTACTCTATATATCGCATGACTAAAATAATTCGTTGATTAAGTGTGAGTTCATTAAGAGCTTCAAACAGCAGTTCGTTCTGTAGTGTTTTTTCAACTATTTCGCTTGTTGGATTTAACAACTCAATGTTCTCATAAATAATAACGGACTCAAGGTCAAAAACCAGATGGTACTTTTTATTTTTTCTAATAAAATCAATGGCGGTTCTGCGTGTAACTTGCATGAGCCATGCCTTTATGTTGGAATCCGCTTTTGTTTTAGGGCCAAACTCCATAGCCTTAATAAAGCCTTCCTGTATGACATCTTCTGTAAATGCGTGGTCATGAAGCATAAGGTAAATGTATCGATATACAAATTCTCTATAGGTCATAAACAATTTACGTTGAGTTAATTCGTCTAGCTCACGAACATTACTGCGAAATAGGCCCAGTATGAGCTCATCCATTTTTCCTTCCTCCCTCTTAGGTCTAGTTAATCCAGAAAGTCAGAAATAGCTATTCTACTGCACAACGAGTATTTATAACAATCCTGACCCTTGTAAGGCGCAGGATTTTAAGAGTAAAAAAGGGACTTCGCCCCGGTTTGTCGAAAATTGTGGTAACGACACCAACAATATCGAACAAGCACGAATAGGGAGAAGTCATTCTTACATATTCTCCAAAAAATTCTATTTCCCTTTTAGGAACTGCTAAAATTCGAGTTCAAAGATCGTCTTCCCATCTTCTTCAATATGTACTGGACTTGCGTCTATACTCAAGAATTGATTTTCCTACTGTCAAACCATTTACACTATACTTCCTGCATACTTTTCGTAACTTCTCAAAAGGGGAATCCCCTTCGCTGGCAAATAATGCGATTACCTTAGTCATTTCATTTCCTCCCTTAAACGCAAAAAAGCCGACTGCACTGAATTTCAGGGCAATCGGCTTACAAAGGATATCTATATGAAACGAGAGCTTTCCATCGGATAAACCAGGGATTTTTCCAATGTCCATTCTAAGGGGGCACTTCAGTTCTACCGTTCTTACTTTAGTGTCGTTTTTGCCAGTCTAGTCTGGATATAAGCTTGAAGGGCTTGATCTCTGCAGTAGATATAACAGCCCTTCATTCCTCTGGACATTAGAATTTTGTAGATGTTCTTGATGAGGGCATTGAGCCTGGCCGGATCGTTCTTCAAGCCCTTTTTCCCCGTTATATCTTTATAGTCCTTGAAATCAGAAAACAAAGTCCCTGTCTCAGCATCATATCTTAAATCGTTGCCTATAATGACACCGACATACTCAAACTCCAGCCCTTGCGTCGTATGAACGCAGCCTATCTGGTCAATTCCATCAGGATGGATCGCCCATGATTCACGAATGGCGTAGCCGTTCCATGGCATTTTAAAGCCGTGCTCCTCCAAAATAACATCTTCAATTTGTCCATTCGTATTGCCTTGTTTCGGGCCTGTCCAGCTCCATGCATAACCGGCTAACAGACGTGCTTTATGACCGTTAGCTTGCTTATCTTTTATAAGCTCATACAAACGATGCGGTGAATCTACAATGCGAAAATCGAAAACTTCCTTATCCCACCCGTTAAAATTCCCCGTCTGTCTAATATTTAGAACGTCATCAACCCAGTTTAAATAACCCTCTGCTCCAGCGCATCGGAATTGAGCATGCAAAGAATACTCATGGTATTCCGCTCCTAACTCCTTGCTCATTCTCTTGATTTCATCTACTGTACCGATATCATCGGGCCTAATTCTTTGCATATCGTCAATGAAAAACACGCTAGTTTTTGTGCTTTTGATAATGTCTTCTATCTGATTTTCACCTTTATACATATAGGCGCCTTTGCCCTTCAGACGATGCGCTTCATCTACGATTAAAACGTCAAACGCATCATCATCCGCCTCAACAAAGCTGCCCGATCCTAGAAACAAGCTCTTCGTTCTCGTCTTCGATCTGGAGCTTTGCTTCGACAACATTTCCACCATGACATTTCGAAAAGAGGAATTAGGCGCCACAAATTTCACATTTAAGCTGTTACGCAGCAAGCCTCCAAGCGAGTTCATAGAAATAACAGATTTCCCCGTGCCTGGTCCACCTTTTATGACAATCGTCCTCTTTTTGTCTTGTTTCTTAGCAAGGGTTACGATGGTCTCGTAAGCAACCTTCTGCTCATCGAGCAGTACAAAATCCGAATTGCCATCAAATAGAGCGCTTATATGGTCAATCAAAGCTTTGGAAGGCGTTATTTTCCCATTTTCAATATTATAAAGGAGCTCCATTCCTTTGCCTTTGCCGACATATTTAAAAATAAACTCTTGCAGCTTCTTCGTCTCATGAGACAAAAATAAAGGAGCCTCCGCAATCATTTTCTCGTACTGTTTGGATTTGAGGGGTTCAGGATTTTTTTCTTGGTAATTATGCAAAAAAGCAACAGAATGTGCGTTCACATCCTGACTATGTACGGCTGCATTCATATCAACGATATATTGTCTATAAGACCATGCTTGGTAGGATGGATGCGTGGTTTCTCTCACCCCGCCATTTAATGATGTCTTGACGATATCTTCTTTATCCGTCGACCAAGCTTCTTCCCATTGCTTGAGCTCCACAATAATGAAGTTTTGATTCTGCTTATCGTCCTGTCCGGCGATGAGGAAGTCGATCCGTTTACTTGTAGCTGGAATATTGTATTCAATTAATACTCCGCAGTCGTCAGCAACTTTTGAGTTTCGAATAATCCGTTCCATGAACTGCATCGAATTATTCCAAGAACGCCGTTCCGAGATCGCAGGCTTCCTCCCTAGCTTTTCAACAAACGCAGCTTCGATCCTATTCGTAATTTTATTGTCATCCACTGCCTCTTTAAAGTCGGCAACAGAGCTGCTGTATATAATCATTAGGCACCTTCTTATGTAGTAATGCTAGCATTCAGCCTTAAGTCAAAAACTAAACAAATTTTGCGTAGGGCTTTTTCTTTACAAATTCTTTTGCTGGTATAATTCGACAAAATGAGGCAAGACTCCTCTTTATACAATAGCTTCTAGAGGACGGACCTTTCTTGGAATATTACATTAGGGTTTCACTCTCCCAATTATGAAAAAAGCTGAAAGGATGTCAGCTAATAGCCTATCATCCTTTCAGCGAAATCTCCTTATTAGGAGAGTAGCAAAGATTAACCTTCCATCCCCATCAATGACATTGAAATTGTGCTTTAAAGGCACTGTAACCGAGTTGATACAATAGAAATAGGCTCCCGTTCGCAATGTTAGAAGAGCGGTATAGAAGACAGTTGCTGGAGATAGTTCCGATCAAGTGCAAACATCGAGTTCGGATAGCTTTATATTGTCCATTTCTCGGCTGTCTATGTCTACGCTCTATTCTAACAACATAGTGCCCAGTTGTAATCATGGCGAACTACAGTAATAAAATCCCTTTTTCGTCGAATACAGCTCAAATAAGTTTCCTTGCATACTGCTCAATCGCATCAATAATAGATGACTCACCAGAACTTCTCGGATATACAGGAGTCCGTTGCAAGTACTCTCCTATACCATATGTCAGTGTGTGTGAAATACACGTTGTCACAACAACGCATATTTCAGAGTTACGGGCATATTCCTTGGCCCGATCCGTTAAACGATCGTCTGTACAATGGCGTAATTGCAAAGCAGGATTCCGCTCGCGCAAATATTCAATTGCTCGAACTGCAGGCTTTTCTCGCAGTGTGAAGATTGTAATCGTTTGATTACCAAGTCTCTCAATAGGATCTTCAAGCAGTTCATTCACAAGTGCTTTCTTCAGTCTGGATCTTGGCTCATATAACCCTTCCACCCGTTCTCCAATTCTAAGCCAGTGAGATAAACGCAGTTGATGCCCACTGATTAGCTCCTCCAACAGGTGGGTACTCCAGCGATTCCATAATGATGTCATTGGCTCATGAGCTAGTGGAGAATCAAAAAACAAATCGAATGTATCGACAAGTTGGTCCGCAATTGATATAAAGGGTGTGCCTGAAAACCAATCCTCCACCTCATTCCAACGTACTTCAGCAGATTCAGGATGAAGACGGAGCATTCCATCCATCATACTTACAAAACGTTGAGTGTTTTCATAGTTGCGACTTAGTTTAGCGTTCATAAGCATTAATAGCGTTTCATAAAAAAGCTCCAACTCCTGCCGCGGGAAAGTCTCAGCTTGCAGTGCCGAATCAACAAGTAGAGGAGCTACATATTCCATCTTTTGTTCCAAGTATGGGTACGGATCCACAAGTAATTCGATCATCTTATCAATCACATTGTGTCCCCACTCCATCGTCTCCTTCTCCGGCATGAAGTCGAGGAGAAATTCCGAAGTCGCTGCATGCTCCCCCATAATTTCGAACCATTCAGGCCAACTGTGGGGGATTAATCGCCCTCGGAGTTCTGTCAATGACTGTGACATTTCTGATCGCTGGCTTGGTACTGTTGCATGTAACAACCTTAAGCGGATAGCCTGATCCGGACAAGGTAATTGGATTAGGGTATCGAGCAACTGTACAATAGAATCATCTGCTGTCTTGCCGCCATATTTTTGCACCCAATCTAATGCGGGTTGGAGCAACCGCTGATATTCCTCAACATGAAAGTTCAATTGCCCAATCTCTTGCAATATTTGTCGATAATATCTAATGTCGACAGTCAAGCCACTTGAACCTCTGAGCAGATGGCCTAACAAGAGATTATAAACTCTTGACCATTCTTGTCTCGGCCATTCCTCGTCTTTTCGAAAGAATGCAATTAAATGTGTAACGGAGAGCCTAAGTTTCCGCTCCAGTTCAGGCTCGCCCTCCACGGTTGTCAAATTAGTGTATAGATTTGCAAGCCCTGAGTCCTGAATCTGCAGTTGTTGGAGCCCCCATTGAACCGCTCCTTGCTTAGCAATTTCGATTGCATGTCCCTCGTCCAGATCTCCAAGACTAGCTAGCCATTCGTTCCAATTCCCCGGAATACTACGTGCAGGTGCTTGACTGACGTTCTCCATTGTTTGTAATGCTTGCATTGTAGCGTGCAATCTACGATTGGATAGAATCCCACTTTGTTGCTCCTCATGTAAATCTTCAAAAGCTTCTAGACTCTGCTTTATCGAGTCCAAATCTTGTAATAAAAACGCGCATTCAAGCATGCCAATCGTTCGATCTAAACCTGGTGATAACGATAATAAAATATTGAATGCAATGTCAACATGCCCTTTATCCATTTCTTGCTGAGCTTGAAGATAAGAATGCGAAGTATTAGTTTTCGGTTCTTCCCCACGAGTCCGAGCAAAAAGATGTCTGTAAAACAACTCGCTATAAAACAATTCTTTCAAATCTTCAATCGGTACGTTGTGTTCAGGCAACGCGGCAGCACGCAATACATGGCACTTGATAGCTTCAATATTGCGCTGCCCACGACGAGATTGAAATAAGTTGCCATACAACGGCCACACGTCTTCTCTAAACGATTGGAGAGCCCCTTCGACATCGGCAGATTGCTCAAACTTGAAAATATATATATAATACAGACCAGTCAGGAGTGTTTCCGTTACAGAGATTGGCCGACGTGAGGCGATTACTTCCCGAATACCGTTCAGCGAAAACAACTCTTCCCATAATTCAAATACCGACAACATCTGTATCTGTAAGAACAAAATATTTTGGGAACTGAGTTGCCCAAATCCTTTGATTGCCTCATAGGTAGTTTCAGCACTCATCCGATCTTTTGCTTCAAGTGATGTGTAAAAATCTCGGAGCAAGAGACTTATATCTCTCGATATGGTTTGTCGGTTTGCGGGACGTCTTTTCCATACACTAAACATCAACTGGAGTTGGGTCATTACATGAGCGTTATCAGCTTCAAAAGCAAAGTAACGTCCGTTTGTAATCTCACGAACATAAGATGCTATAGAATGTTCTTCATCCTGAACCTTATCACGATAAAACGTTGAAAAACTCGGGCCCATGAATGAAGATAAGCCATCATCTAGTTGTAAATATTGCGCATCATTGAAAGCTAGTCCAAACCAGGTAACCTTCCTTTTTGAATCAATGTAAGGAAGGACTGTGGCTTCAGGTTCCTTAGCAAGTCGGTCTACTAAAGGCCTGATTTTAACATGACTTGATTCGGAATCATAAATGCCCTTTAATCTGATCACATTTCCTTCTCCAAAAAAACGATCTAAAAATCTTTGTGTATCTGATGAAAAGTCAGTATTCACTCGATCTGCCCCCATTTGTTAATAAATGAGATTCGATTATGCGCAACTTCTGCGGGATCAGTAACAAGAAATACCGTTTCTTCATTTAATGAAATTCCATTAAACGTGAAGTTCATTGAACCACCCAAGTAATAGTGATCACCAATTAGACCTTTGGCATGGAGAAGTGCACGACGAACAATACGTAAATTTGAAGCATCTCCCACTCTGCTTTTCAATGTATTTATAAAAGATTTGTTATGCTCCGTGTCATTCAAACCAATGATAATTCGCACATCCATTTCAACAAGTTTTGCCACTACTTCAGTCAGAGTTACTTGACGGTTTGCCCAACTCGGTTCAATGATCACAAATTGATTTGAACGATTATCTATCACATTGATGTCCGATATCCAAGGAGAAGAAATCCAAATCGATTTACTAGGATAGAGCAATTCCATCACGAATATGCTTTGTAGAAGGTCTGCTATTTCCCAAGAGCTTTTTGAGGAATGGATATAACGGGTACTCATTCTCCCTATACCTCCCGTATGTCTAGGATCACAGTGATAGAGTCGATCTCCCGAGTTAACCCTTCAATACGCGGATACACATGTAAAAATCCAACTTCGATCGGTTCACTCAAAATCTTAAGGAGGGCCTCTTGCAATTTGTCTCTAGTTGAAGATGCTGCAACAAGTCGTACGCTTCCCTCTCGCTTCAATTTCTCATTGACCTTACTCCACCAATCATCGTCAGCCAAATTAACAGATTCCGAACTTGCAAAGCCATGCAAGATGAGTTCACGATCCGTAGGAGGAAATTGCTCAAATGGATTATGTGCGATCAGGGCACGTGTCCTTACTTGATTGCCCCGTGGCCACAGCATACCTACAATCACATGGAATCGCCAATTAGCATCTTCCAATGTACGAGTATCAATATGATGTAATGCTTTTTTGAAACGCTCAACGATCACATCATTACTGCTAAACACGTAGGCAAAAACTCGAACATCCATAAATATGCCTATTCGTTCCTCCTCAGCCTTCCATAATGCCATAATATCGCGCAGGAACAGATCCGTAAGTTCGCTCGACCCTGGCTTAAGTATACGGTTGTAAAGGGAATTCATTACTGAATGGGTCGCGAGTACATCATGTTCGTGCAACAGTTGCTTCAAATGTTGTAATTGTTTTGATAAACCTCGATAACCATTGAACTCACGCACTTCTCTGAATAATTGCATAATCCTCTCATCCTGCCCATAAATAGACATTATTCGAGAAAGTTCAACATCAATTTGCTCCATCTCAGAAATACCGAGTGCACTTTCCACTAATCTATAGAATCTCCGTGGGTCAGTATGGTACTTCTGCATAATATCCTCAACGACTCCCACGCCTCCGGATGTCGACTCCGTTATCCAGATTTCGGCAACTGTTTTGTTAGAATCCGTATATCTAATGTCCATGATTAAATCGTCTCTTGCATGCTGATTACTGATCTCTTTGCATGATTGCAACAATGCTGCTCCGAGAGTTGTAGCCCACCTATGTCGTGCCCATGTGATAGCTTTTTCTCCTAGGAGTGACCACAAACAAGGAACGTGTTCATAGAGAATCTGGCTTACAATTTCGTTTTCGCATAACGCTAGCAACTCAGCATGAGCGCGTTGATATTGCATTTCATCATTATCATCACTAGTTTCGTCATCACCGTTTTCGTGTTCTCCCGATTGAGTGGTCATAAAAATGACATTCAGTACTTTATCACATACCGACCGTAAAGGTACTCCTTTCAAAAGTTGAAAAGCATGCTCAAGGGTACAGCCTTGTAGGACAGCGGTTGCCGAAAGCGCCGACAAATATGTCTCGGATAAGCGGTCAATTAGGAATGCGTTCGCAATTCCCTTCAAACGTTCATCTTGAGAAAGCATATGTTGGAAGAACAGCGGGCGAAATGACTGCAGGCGAGCAGAATAGTCATTCTCTATATAAAAGCTATTCTGGTCAGGCACGCTAATATGAAACATAACCCCATCTGTTTCCAATGAAAATCCGAGGGCTATCGGTTCTTGTTCAAACATATAACGCATATCAATATCAACTTTTTGAGAACTATGATGTCGAATGACCGCTTCCGAACCGATACTGAACCTTTTGACAATGACAGCTGTTTGATGGTTATGTGTATAGAAACTCACATATCTAATCCAATTATTCCACACAACACCAGATGGAACGTTTATCTTAATAGGCTTATTGTCCTCATTAGATAGCGATATGATTTGACTCTTCCAGATTTGCGATGCATTTGAGGAAATTTCAACATGTGCAGGCACATTTGACAGACGCAGTATCCATGGTCTAAAACATCGTATTTGCTCTAGTGTGCCTTCTTCAGTCTCATAAGATACCATACCGAGATCAACGTATTCAGTACAAAATTCATTGACCATAAGTGGTTGCGGCAGCGATGTTCGCTCAAGTGAGGAAGGAGCAATCCAATGCGATTGTTGCATCCGCCTGTTGCCGAATCGCCGACTGACCTTGCCCGGTGCAAATGCGTTTAGTCCTTGCACGATCGACATGGCAGGTACATCATACTGATCTTTATCATCTACAAACTCAAACGATATTTCTGGCAAGTGAAGATCACTAAATAAGTTACTTGGAATAAACTCTGGAAGAGGATGATTGGCAGAATAGCGTTCGTAGCCCCCCTCATTATCATCGAACCTTCCCCAACCGGTTTTTAGCCTACGATGCAATGTTGGTAAAACCTGAGTAAACAAAGCGCGCGGCGGATCCCATAACAAGGCACTCATTTCATCTGCAGATACACCAAGTGCTTCCTGTAAATAACCTTCCAAATTTCGACTAATATGCGTTTTCGTCAACACCTCTTCAATAATTTTAGCTACCTCTTGCTGTCGCTGTATCGAAAACTTTACTTCCCGTTTTGGACCAGAAAAATCAATCCAAAGTGAGCCAAAAGTGAATCCGAGCCTGACCTGCAGTTGCTCTGCTACCCAATCCATAAAAGCATAGACCGCCTGCATCCGTAATACATAACGGTTATGAAGCGGTAACGTTTTTTTGGACAAAGCTGGGTTGAATAAACTTTCAAAGTTTAAATACATCATGCGATCGCGCCCAAAATCTGAAAGGATAGTAACTGTCCAAGGACGCATGCCCCTGCGACGACCTGCTCGACCCTTACGTTGCATGAAAGACGCCATATCAAGTGGGGCTTTATGCTGGATGACCACCCCAACTTCCGGATCATTATATCCAACCTCTAGTGAAGCAGTAGCCACAACCACCTCTGCCTCTGCAGCAACTCCCGAATCCTGAGAACTCGTTCTATCAATAACTATCGTTCTTCGCAAGTCGTGCCCGATCCTCTCCGCCATAGTCCATGATTGCCCTGCTTGGAATGCCTTTACAGGATCAGTAATAAAATTATGCCTTCGTGTAGCAGCCAGAGGGTCTTTCTTTCGACGATTCCATGCATTTAAACCTTCTGCATCTCTTAGGTTATCGTATAAACGGTTTGTAACGTCCAAATCATCTGTAAATACAAAAACCTTTGTGCCAAAAAAGTTATTTCTCATCTTATCTTGCTTGCTATCCAAAATTCTTCGCGCTAGCATTGCACTCTGAATAGTCGTTGAAAGTAATGAAGTACCTGAACTAGGATCGCCTTTCAGAATGAGTTGATATTCTTTTCCTTCTTCTATGAGATCTTCTCCAACATTTATTACTTCGACAAAATGCTGCTTAGTTGCAGTTAATTGTGAAAAGAAGGTCTGAGCATCTTCCAACGTGGCAGACAATCCCGTAAAATGCAAAGGTTTACCAACGGCATGCTGCCAGCGACGAAGCAATAGGGCAACTTGTGCACCATGTATTCCGCCATACGTGTGTACTTCATCGAGCAAAACCAGACGTGGATTCTGTTTCGCTCCAATTCCAATTAATTCTCTTGCAGATAGATCATTCATCAAACGATTAAGCATCTCCGTGGTCGTGAACAATACGTCTGGAGGTTCTTTCTTCATCCGTTCCCGAGTGAGTACGATCTCATCCTCTTCTATTTCTTTTTGGCATTTCTCACAGAATAACCGTTCTTGACCACGCTGCGCATCTGAATATCGCCATATCATTGCTGATTGGCAGTTGTCTTCAGGGCATTTCAGGAAAGGACAAACATGCCCATTAGTATGTTTTTTCCAACCGTAATTTTCAAGATAGATAGAGTTATATGGCACACTACCATACATCGCCCCAATGCGGAGCTTTCGTTTTTTTTCAGATACTAGAAAAGCGTCCAAACGGCGCGCCTCTAGATAAGTTTCCAAAAACTGATCTTTTAACAACTCATTCCGAGGATATATGGCAATTGCTTTAGTCCAAAATTCAGTCTTTTCTACCCATGATGCGATTGCAGACAAGGCAGGTAGATAAAACGACAACGTTTTTCCTGTACCCGTCCCCGCACAGACAATCATGCCACTCGTTTCCAACACTTTCAGGGAGCGTGTCATACTGACCGTTGCTCGCATCTGGAAGCGTGACAATAAAATTGGTTTTTCGCGGGTTAAAAGTGCACTAACAGCCTTTAACTGACGGTCATTCATTTCTGATGCTAATATTGCAAGCACGCTCTGTCCATCGATGTTTCTAGCAGGATAAGTTCGCTTCTGTGTTGTGAACCGAAAATCAGAAACGAGAGTTGATGATCTAGACCAGGATTTAGCATCGAAAACTTGCCGTAGTCGAACAAATAATCTCACTGATTCGGCCATGCGTGAACGCCATATGGATCCAGTTGGTATAGAATAAGCTGATAAAGCTTTACAAGCTTCAAGTGAATTAATTAATGCATGAGGGTCAAGATGAAATGAACGTTCTGAAATCCAACGCTCGGTTAGGTCCATTAATTCATCATCCGTAAATCCCCCTTCGACATATCCCCAAGCCAACAACTTTGCTTCTTCATCCTCCAAAAAACTCAAAAAATCACTTAGTTGCTGTGTAGTCGGCATATTATTCCCCCTATGACTAAAAAGTACGAATACAAAAATATGAAGTTAACTGATGTTGAACAAGCCAATCATGTATGGATTGCGTATAGGAATCCAATGTAATACCGCCAGAAGACGCTGCTTGTTTAAGAAAATGTTGAACGTCGACTGGAATATCCCCTGCCCCTATCTTAGTCCAAACGCTCATAATCATCTGACTACTTTCTTTTACAAGATCAATTTCTGCCTTGGATTTAGGCAAAGAGCGTTTTAGATTCTCTAAGTTATCAATCAAGGTACGGATTTGCATAACATTCTCTTTAAAACCGGGGATGACTAGCAACGTGGATAATAAACTCGTTTGGATTGGTGGACGATTCTGTTCTATGAAGGCCGACCATGCCACCATAGCCTGCTTATTAATCGAATCAACCAAATGCTGAATTTTACGTTGTAGTTCGGTCAATACTTGAGATTCCATCCCCCAATTCGTTTGGGTACGGAACTGCTCGCGCAAATTCTCAATATAAGATTCAATCTCATTTATATAAGACGCCACAGATATAAAATATTCGATATCATTAGCCACAAATAAGCGAAAGATATCGAATGTTGGTACTAATTGATTAGCCAATACCGTTAGTTTTTCGTATCGATCCTGATATGCTGTAGCATTCTTACTTTCAGCCATGTACTGATTCCAACCTGTGATCTTCTGAATCAGGTCTTGCGATTGTTGAACGATCACAAGGTCTCCCCCTTTGTGGAACCTAATAACTTCAGGATTTTATTGAAAGCTTGTTCAATGCCTTCCTTAGCATCATTTAACATCTGTGCGTTTGAATCTTCTTTCAAATTCGATATATTCCGGTCGATGCGAATTGTAGACTGTTCTAAAAAGGAATTTGCCAGTCTCATGAAATTATCGACAACTTGCACCTGATTGATATCAATTGTTGTAAGTATTATCGCCTGATCCGCTAGTGATGTCGAACTTTTCAAGCGATTAATATTTTTCATTTGCGAAGGAAGACGAACCTTCTTCATTTTTTGTACAGCATCCACTATCTCCTCATATACAGATCCCGCAAATACTCCAGCTTGACGAGCGGAATCTAAGGCAGATGAAACCCCTATTACTAGTTCTGAAACATCTTCATTACCGATATAACGCGAAACATTCTCCGACCAATTCGATAACCTAGCAATTTCAGCACGCAAAGCATTTTGATAATTTTGATACAACAGATTGTGTACCTCAGCAATTGGTTCGTATCCTCTAATCATTTCTTCAGGGGGTATAAACTTCCATTCAAGAGCAGGATCGATTTTTTCTATGATACGTAAAACTTGAACCGTATCTATTACTTTAATACTTGGGCTTGACCCTTTAGTAGCCGGTATTCTTTGAATAATTGTTTTTCGGACATCTTCAAACTTAACGGAAATTTTTTCTTGCAGTCGTCTCCACTCGACTGCACGATAATTCGATACCAATTTAGGTTTACGAAATAACGTATTTATTAACTCGGCACCATGTAAATCTTTAACTGGTTCACCTGAAAGTACTGCTGTGGCAACAAGTACCTCTATACCTGATTCAACAGGATCCCAGTTTCCTCCATTTCTTTTCGGGATCTGCTTGAACTGCTTTATAACATGGAGAGACCATTCTTTAATCAAACGTGCTAGTACAAGAAAATAAGTGTGGCCGTCCTGAAACTCCTTTGCGTTCCAGGCCCCATAATATTTGAACAAAACTATGGCCTGAAGTGCAATAGCAGTGTCATTCAAACTGTGCCCTGGCAGAGGCAACAGCAAATTGACAGTCTGTCGCCTTGGTTCCGTAAATTGGTTAACAAAATTAATATTGCCCGCTTTCCAGAGGTGATTACGCAAGGCCGACTTCAGTAAAAACTCATCATCGAAAGGCATATAATCCAATAGCGACTCATAAACAGCCTCTCTCAGTTCCTGAGCGAGTGCTTGCAGCAACTTTGCTCCATTGGCCCAATTTTGCAGCGAATCTATTTTTTCTTGTATATTGGGATCAAGTCCCTTCTGTCCCTTGCGTTCTTCATCATGACGACTCGGCTTATTTGGCTCTTCGACTGGCGTGTCATCCCATGAATCCGATAACGGCGGCAATTGGAACGCCTCATGAATGGCAGGATGCAAATCCATGATACGGTCGCCACCACCCCATAGTTCTAGTAGTGTCTCTCGGCGAGCAGTATTTGTAGGGTCTTTCTGCGCCAATTCCCGCATTTGAATTCCTGTCAATCTCTTATTGTTTCGACCTCCGAAATATTCCAGTAACGAAGGGGGTGGAAAACTGCCCGTACCGATTTGATCACCATACGCCGACAGTGTATGTCTTAGAATACGATCAACCAGAAGCCGCGGGTTAAATTTCGACAATTTTCCATCCGTCATCCACTTATACATGACTTTGACCGATGTATTGGTAAAAGGATACAAGCCTCTTCCATTTATCTCTCCAAATCCACTATGACAACTTTCTATAAGAGTACATCCGCTACACTTAGAAGGAACCTCTAGACTTATATCGCCCGAAATTCGAGCCTCATACCACTCCTTTAGATCGATATCCGCTGTCCGAGCAGCATTTAAATACAAGGACACGAAATTAGACATCTGCTCCTCTGATTCTGCCACCTCCACATTGACATTAACACGAAATTCAATTCTTGTTCGAACCGTATCGGGAAGTTTCTCAAAATAACCTGAGGTACAAGCCAACGCAACACGTAACGAGCACAATGTTTTGGACAGTTGACCTTGGGAATTGAATTGCTTAGGACGAACAAGCATAGCGTCTAATAGATCGTGATCAATCCCCTGCATAACAACGAAGTCCTCAATCAACAGCACCAGTTCTGTATTTTGTAACGCTAGTTGTTCTCGCACGTCATTTAGCAAATTGACAAGATCTGTTCCTTTAAAACTGAGCATCAACGAAATTGCTGCATCTAGATTTTTATTAATCCACTCGATAGCCGCGTCATGGAACTCTGAGTCGATCAGGATACGATAGGCTTCCATTGCGCTGGAACTGGCACCTTTGAAGTTCCGAACATCGACAGGCAGGTCATCTTTGGTAAACAATCGACGATGCTCTCGCCGGATAGTACTTTGTCCCTCTAAACCTAAAATATGATCAGTCAATTGATGCAAGATGCCCCCATCTTTAAGTAGCACATTTTTTCGATATTCAGGATCATAAAAAAGATGATGTAGTTCCTCTATAAATACTTCTTCAAGTTCGGTTAAATTTCGCATCTGATGCGGCCCATCCGGACCAATTAATTGACCAATCGTATCTGCAAGTCGCCGACGCGCTAGGTCAGGAGAAAGATTAGTAACGGCCTCGTTTAAGTTCTGTCTATATTTGTCGAAGACCTCTCCTTCCATCCCGTCCAATATACGTGCAATAATCTCCTTAAGACTTGTAAATTTAGGGATAAGCAAAACACGTCTGTCCGAGGTTTTCGGTATCTGCGCAGACAACCACCGGATCAGATGAGATTTCCCAGCCCCCGAATCCCCCAACACGGCAACGAAGATATAATCTTCCGGTTTTAAAAATTCCCTAAGAAACTCCTGTTCAGTAAACTTGACACCAGAATTGTTTACCATAGAAGTCGCAATCTCACGATACATCGTCATCGGGTGATGGGTTGCCAAAAAATGATGATGCTCTACCTGCAATGCATCGGGATTCATTACCTGGTCGATTAAGTCCGTTTCCCAACATATATATGGTCTCAATCTATCACATCCTCTTCCATGTAATTTCTGAAAATCCACTGAGAACCCCTGAAGCTTCAGGGAAAAGGAACATATCTGCATCTGATTTTCTTAGCAATTCTATTACTCCTCCTTCCTGCAAACGATACCATGCAAAAGCAGTTGATGATGAGAGCAAAAGTGGCTCTGGATTGTCTATCGAGTACTTCTCACTTAACGCTTTGCGAGCCCATCCATTCTCAAATAATGGACTGAGCGAGGCAAGTTCTGATTGAATATCTGAATATCTTAACGTGTCCTTACCTACGAACAGACCTGGCAACAACTTACTTAAATGGTTGGTCGGATCCACAACCAGTCTCTTTTGCCTATTAATCGTTAACGTCCAAGTAAATCCAAGATAATTCGCCCAATACTCAAACTGTTCAAAACGTGTCTTGTTTTTGCAACCTAATCGGTTGGAATCCGTTTGCTCGTCGAGAGCCAATGCTATTTGTTCCCAGGTCATTGGTGCATATGCATCTTGACTATAGAACCACGATATAAGCAAGACCAGATCATGATTCTCATCGTTATGAAGGTCGAAAATACGACGAGTAATTGCATTCACAAGAAAATCATCCCACTCTGCTCCATCCAACGGTACAACATCCTCTGCCAAATACAGCATGCTGCCCTCTTCCACAACAACACCCATTTTCACCATTTCATTAATCACTTTCCGAATTCGGTTTCGATGAGATACCTCCGATGAAACTTCGTTGTCCTCTTCATCCCTCACATCCCCCGCAACAGATAATGGGGATAACATTTCTTCCAATTCGCTTCGCTCAATCGGTGAACCAAGGTGTGCGAGTAATCGCCATGTTCCACGAACTCGACTCGGATTTGCTAACGGTTCGTTTAGTACACTCACAATCCAACCTCCAATAGAAATTCAGTTAGTCTATATTTTTTAGATTGCAGCACATCAATCAGTAAACGGTTAGGTGCTTTGGATTCCTCCAAATATTCTGGGAGCAATGTAATGATAGGAAATGGATGCAAGTTTTGCTGAAGCATTCGTTCGATCGCATGCAATGTCGAATCCGTACACGGATGAATAACTACAGTTGGAACATGGAGCCATCGATAAAATGGAGTGTCTATATTGTTCGTAAATAGAGGCTCTGATTCCAGATGAAACTGTGATAAGTTAATTTCGTTCAAAAAAGCTTCTTCTGCGCATAGTTGTCGAACACCATGATCAATTAAATAACGCAAAAGCATACTCCATCTTTCCCTTTCTCGTCCGGACAGTCGACTAAATCTTCTTTCCGGCCATTGATCGAAGAACAATACCGCATTTTCTTTGTTGTCCAATCGCCTGGATAACTGTTCGGTCAGTCCTGGTCGCTTCTGCCACTGGATCAATCGCGATACTGCCATATTTGCATACGGATCTTGGGCCTCTCGTCTGCAATTTGGACAACCGCCGCAAGAGGTTTGAACGCCGATCGCTTTGCGCCTGTCCACACCCAAGCGTTCTGGAATATGGTACATGATCTTAAAGATTTCTGCCGCGCAACGCTTCCCTTGCAATAGTTCCTTCATCAGCACAAGTGATGTCTCACTAGCCATAGAACTGACTAGCCTGAAAGGTTCCACTAAAGTCTTCCAAGCGACCTCCTGAAGATGATCGTTGTGCAGAATTCGCACAAGACGATGAGTGTTGCCGTTATATTCTGCTTTTGAATAAGATTCATCCCATTTTTGCCAGTCCATCTCGATTAATTTGGAACGGGACATCAAGTTCAATGTTCTGATATTCCAGGCGGCATTGCGAGCGGATCCCCCCATATCAATATCTCTCGAATCAAGGGAAGGTGAGACATCAATTGGAACGAGGTAACAGTCTGGATATCGAATATCAATTTGTTTTTGCTGGAACATTGCTCTCCACCGCTGACGTCCGCGTTCAATGGTAATAAGCATTTTGCCACTCATCTCTTTGGCGATTCGAATATCTTCGTCCGTGTATACCACAAGCGACATAGCAGCGCTGCCGTCGCGTCCACCGCGGCCAACTTCCTGATAGTAGCGATCCAAACTTTCGGGTACACAGGCATGGATAACTGCTCGTACATCTGGTTGGTCGACACCAAGGCCAAAGGCTGAAGTAGCGACAACAATGTCGATATCACGATTCCGCCAAGCGGAAACAATCGCCTCGCGCTTGCGGTTCGGGGTCTTACCTGTAACTACTTCTAAACGACCATAACCCTCCGCCCTTAAAGTCGCCCCCCACTCCTCCGCATCCTTAACCTCCGATGTATAAAGAATAAGCGGGCGCGGCAAGTGGAAAACTGCATCAAGAATAAATCGTCTTTTATCTTGCATGTTGTTGGCCCGCTTGAACCAGTAGGCCGGTTCAGGTCGCAATTGTACGGCTGAGCAATGTTCGAACGGTCCAGGAGTCCCGAACAAATCTTCCATTGCATCCAAGGATACCTCCGTTATGGTCGCTGACAATAGTACCGTCCGAAGAGCAGGAGCCTCACGCATTAAATGTTTGCGCCAGCCAGCCAACTCTTGAAAAGCCGGCCTAAATTCATCGCCCCATAAATCGATCATATGTGCTTCGTCAATAAAGAGATACCGAAAATATCCCCGGCCAGCTGCGAGTTGCAACGGCATAAACAGCGATTGCATGATTGCTTCTGGAGAAGTAAAGACAATTCGCTGCGTGCCGTCGCATATCCGACTGCGGATTCTCTCATTTTCCGCTTCCCGTCCACTAAAATATGCAGTTGAATGTGAAATAAAGGGGGCCATCGCTCGTTCCTGATCAATAGCCAGAGCCACTGTAGGGACAACAACGATTGACACCCCTTCAATTTCCGACGCCATAATCGAGGGTAGATGGGCACATAAACTTTTCCCTGTTCCAGTAGGAAGGTTAACCACCAACGTTGACCCTTCCGGTGCAGTCATTATGCTTCGTATCGCATCTGCTTGTCCCTGACTCCTGTATGTAGAAAGCTTCATCTTTAATAAAAACGGATCCCCCTTGACAATTTGATTTGTCTGTCGAGGGATTTCTGCATATAAAGGCTTCTCAATATCAGTAATAGACGAATCAGGTAACCACTTAGGAATCCACGGTTGTGCCTTAATCAATAACCGATCACTTTTTTGAACGATGACTGCAATTCCTGATTCTTCCCACATGTGTGGATCGGGCCATTCTGAATTGCGCGGAACCCACAAGATGGACGATATGCCACCTTGTTTCTCCGCATTATGTCTCAAAATGCTGCGAATTAAAGACACCTTGTCGCGGGGCGAAGTTCTTCGCGAGTGCATACTATTTTTAAACCGCACATAAAAAGAAGTAATGAAATCTTCTGTCGAATGAGACGTTTCAATCAACTGCACAAATTCGTCATACTCATTCATCGTAGTCTCCACGAAGCTCACTTCCCGATAATATTATAAAACCAACTGAATCCAAACGAACATGCGGCTTCTTAATGCCAGCCTGCATTGCTTGATGTAAATCAGATTCGAAAGCCAAATCAATACGGTCGAATTGTCCATGAATTTGCTGCGTTTTGGCTCTTAACGCCAATTGCTGAAATTGTCGGTTTAATTCTTGGCGCATCGACTGCAGTGCTTCCTCACATGCCGTGACTACAGATGCATCTTGCATCAAAAGTCGTTCCGAACTTTCACGGGCACAGGCGCACGAGGTATGCCACTGGTCAGGCGAGATAAATTCATCTATTACATTTAATCGTTCTTTGGTTAAATTCGTATCGTTACCAAAATCGCTTAATTTCTCAAACGGTGTTTTCAAGGCTTCTATAACATTGGAGTCATTCACCAGACTACCGCTTGGTGTTACGTTAACTGTGTATATAAAGGGCGGAAAAAACCTATCCAGTTTTCTTTGCAAAGCTTTTCTATTATATGCTTTACCGTCTATGGAAGAATAGATTGTTTCTGCTGCGGAGACGTTACCTTCGATGATATAATTGAAGCTAAACCCGAACCACTCGAAACCTTTCTTGGGATTCCATCCCTTTACTTTGCGCCAAAATGCAAAGGTTCGCCCACGATCATCCCACTTTATGTCATCATCCAGCATTTGAATAAAAGGATCTCCAATACGATATATTCGACAATTTTCTTGGGAGGCTGCCGTCATCCGATCATAACTGCCATACCTACTATTAATTTTCGCCATTGCAATTGAAGTAGAGATAGGCAATAATGTTTGGCGAGTTGGGGAGTAAGTTAATTCCCCTGATTGTGCATTGGATGATTTACAAGCAAACTTCAGTGCATTAAGAACCCACGCCTCCGTGTTCTTTTGAATACGTGCATGATCAGATTCATATGCCACCAAATTTCGAACATATCCATGCACATCGTCATAGCTCGAATCCATTTCGTCCAGTGCATTTTGTTCCTCTACTTGAATCCTTTCCTCCTCTAGGCGATCTGCGAAAGACTCCCTTACATAATGAATAAAACTTTGAGCACCCTCAGCATAAAAGCGACCATAAATTTCTGGAAGGATTCGGTCGATCAGAAATTGCAATGACGAAATGGAGTTTTGAAACACCTTAAGTCCTTCATTCAAGAATATATACCAAGCCTCAATCAATGATGGATGATCTGGTCCGGTGAATACATGGGTAGAAAACATTCGAGTACGTCCTAAACGATCTACACGACCTATTCTTTGCTCCATGCGGCCGGGTTGTGTAAGCAAATCAAAATGTACAATCATATCCGCAAATTGCAAATTGCGTCCTAACTCTCCTGAAGGATCGCAAACCAGTACCCAACACTGCTCATTGTATCTAAAACGCTCAATTTCTTGTTCCACTTGGACATCGCTCAATGTTTTGAGATATGGGGCGATTGCCTCAGCTTTGTATACAGATCTTAGATGATTAACGATGAAATTTGCCGTAGCATAGTGTCCCGCAAAAACAACAATTTTAGGTGACGTCTTTTTCTTTTTACGTGTCTGTTCCGTAACCGTATCAATGACCATGACAAGGTGATCCAACCTGTCCTCTTCTTCGGAAGAACAATCAACTGTGTGGAGCAATGACTCAAGTAACTCTCGTTCACCTGAAAATAATGGTGTCTCGCGCAATAGTTCGGCCAATTCCGTATTGTAAAGTTCCTTGAATGAGTTGCTTATCTCTCCAGACAATCGCGCCTCTAGTACGTGCCGGAATACAGGAAGTGCAGAATTCGATAACTCCAATAAATAAAAAAATAACCTTTGATACTTAGTTGAGTGGGAAAATCCATATTCCTGCCATTCTTCCCTTTCTAAGGCCCACGACGTTTCACGCCATTCATCCATTAAATCCTGAACGGAGGCAGTTCGATTGTCAAAATCGTATTCCTCAGATACTGAGAGTTCACCGCGTTCAAGATCACGTCCGTACCTAAAAAGTTGTTTTACCGTATCACGACGATTTCGCAACATTCTCCGGTGCAGTCGGTACGTTTCCGTCAAATGATTCCTAATAGTCCGTACGGCTGTTATACGTTTTTCTTCATCATTTTTATCCAGAGCATCTAGTAAATACTCCACATTACTGGTCATCAAAACGTCATCTGACACAAGTTCCAGCAATTTTTCAGCAGATCTACGTAAAAGAAGTGGCTTCGCATTCTCTCGTAAGGTGAACAATATTCTCCCCACATGTTGGCGAATAGAAATAAGTTTTTGAAATCTTTCAATCTCATCAAGATGGTAATGATCTGGATCTAATAAGTGAAGCATAGCTAGGAAATCTTGTTCATTATGAAGTACCGGTGTTGCAGATAACAACAACAACCCACGAGCTTGATTTGTTAACTTTTCGACCAAGTGATACAGTTCGCGCTCCTCTTCTATAAGACTCGATGCCTTCGCAGCAATGATATGTGCTTCATCAATGATAATTAAATCCCAATCTTTCTCTTGCAGCAAGTTACTACTTGAAGACAACCTTTCAGTTGCACACCATGTAATCTGATCGGTGAATTCGTACAAATTACATTTGCTATGTAATTCTGATTGCCACTGAATCTGTAAAAATAAAGGAACCACAATGAGAACCGATGAGTTTGGATAATCCAATAAAAACTGACGAATTATTACTCCTGCTTCAATCGTCTTTCCGAGACCCACCTCGTCTGCAAGCAAATATCGGGGGACTGGGTCTTCTGATACTCTCCGAATAACTTCCACTTGATGGGGATACAGCGAAACAGAAGATGAAAGAAGACCTTCCATCCCACGTCCTACTTTTCGCTGATTCATCATTTCTTTTACAAAAAGGGTACGTTTACGATTAAAAAAAGCTGTCTCATGTCCCTTGTTGATGATAATATCCATGGGATCTTCAATAGGAAGTGAGCAACGGACAAACAAATTTTCTGAGTCAATGTAATTTGAATAGGAGTCAGGAAAGTCAACTTGATAATCTGTTCCATCAAATCCTGTGATACGGCCTATCATCCAGTGCTTTTTATTCGATTCCCAATAATAGCAACGTGTTTGAATGTCCGGCTTAACAAGTTGTATCTGGCTCAGTCCGATATTTAACCTTTTCCTATTTTCAATGGAAATGAAATACTCTACAGTTACCATTTCTTCAAACTGATCAATCACTTTTCCTATACCCATATTGTTTAGAGCGATAATGAATCTTCCAATTACATTTTCCATTAGAATAGTCCTATCCATTCCGAATTTATTGAATGCTATAATAAAAAAATTATCTCCAGAACATTTCAAGTGGTAATCCTTTCTATAAATGTTACCATAAAACCTAAGTATAATCTTGCCAATATTCAAACTTTGTATATGAGCACTATATCGGGGAAATGGGGAATGGAAAATGGATAGGTTTGTGTCTTTGAAGGTTGGACAAGGAGATTCTTTTTATCTACAACGTGATAAATATTCAATACTTGTTGATGGTGGACTGGCGGAGAATGGTTTGGCTAAATTCTTCATGGGGGAGCGAGAAAAAATAATCGGTAAAAAAAGATTGATGTATTAGTGTGTACTCACAATGATGCGGATCATGCCAATGGTATTCTCGGATTCTTAAAAAATGAAGAACTGTTATGTGATGAAGTTTGGTTGCCTGGAATTTGGACAAGTAGATTAAAAGATATACTTGTTAAGCCTTCCATTTTTATTCATGAGCTAGTTCTTGATATTGATAGTAATCATTTGGCATATGATCTGGCTACTCTCGGTGATTCTTACTCGGATAACGAGCTGCCGCTAGACAACAGAAATGAATCTGAGGAATATGTACAATTAGAAGAATTATATAGTGATCTAGAAGCATCTTTAGAAAAGAATTATGATATTCATGATGTAGCGCAATTTCATAGAGGTCCTTATCTATGGGGACTCTCCCCATCCCATATTGAATTATTTGTGGAAGCAATTAATGCCGCCAAACTTATTAAGGATATAGCAATTGCGGCTTTTCAGAAAGGTGCAAATATTAAATGGTTTGAGTATGATGAGTATCAATGCTCAGGCGGTATAGACGGTATATTAGAGCCGTTAAATTCAAAAGAAATTAGTACAGTGAAAAAACGAGGTGCTTTAGAATATCTAGCTCTTGCTATGGCAAATAGACAAAGCTTAGTATTCCATTCTCCTAGTTCTTCAAATGCACCTGCTATACTATTCTCTGCAGACTCTAATTTTGAATTTAAACAAACCATTCCTTGGTCAAACGGAATGATAATAACCGCATCACATCATGGTTCCAAAAGCAATAGTAATTGCTATCTTCGCTACGAAAATGAAAGATCGGAGCATCTAAATTCTATTTGGATCCGTAGTGATGGTCGCTTTAGATCAAGACCTGGTCCTTGGTACTTAAAGATTCAATCTACGCAACGTTACTGCACACGATGCAGCCCAGATTTTAAATCCTCACAAAATGTTGAGTTTACTGCTAATAAATCCGAATGGCAATCATCATCAATTGCATGTACATGTGGCCAAAAGTAAAATTCACTTGATATCTCTAATCTTTAATCACGTTAATATTACCAACAAAAAAATATTTTTAGCAAACTCCTACAAAGAGAGACAGTCTGGGCCTTTTAATTTCTCGTCCTTTACTATCTCTCTTTTAGTTCTTAGTTAATATTTTGTCCTATATAAAGAAAAAAACGAACACTCCCTAGGAACGGAATGTTCGTAATCTTCACTTCAAACCCCTCGCTTGTTCCCCCACAACAAAGTGTGTAACTGCGGGAGAACTTTAACCTGTTTCAACTCCGATGATACCATGACTTGATTAATCAACCACTCATACCTCTCTAGTAAAGCAAATACCAAACTTTCTCTATCAACTGTCGTTACATCGCTATTTCCGACCTGCAAAACCAGTCTCATGTGAGGATAGCGCTTATGAACTTTTATAGCATACTGAAGATCATCTTCGTCAAAAATGACTACTTTAATACATATTTCATTCGGACTATTATTCAAGTTCGTGATAACCCCATCTAATCTATCCCAATCGGTTATCATTCCTGAACTTGGTGGTTTTGGGGAAACCGTCAAGTCGTCAATATCCGCCATCCAATCTTGCCATCTGCTTCCTTGTGTTTCTAACCCAACTCGAATCCCCTTATCATGAAGCAAATCGACCAAATATCCAATATTCTTTATAATTGCTGGATTACCGCCAGAAATTGTTACATGCTCGAACGTGGTTCCACCAAGAGAATTCAATTCATCGTAAATCGCTTGAGGAGACAATTGTTTAATTTCATTCTTTGCAGAACCATCCCATGTAAAGGATGAGTCACACCATGAACAGGAATAGTCACAACCAGCTGTCCGAACAAACATCGTTTTTTGCCCGATTACCAGGCCTTCCCCCTGAACAGTTGGCCCGAATATTTCTAAAACCGGGATAGGATTTTCTTTGTGAGTCAATCTGCCATCCACTCCCGTCTTGCTTCAGCATAGCTGGTTGGCGTTTCGAATAACCGGACAAACTCAGTTTTTGCGTCCACTTCTTTTGATGAGTATTTGTCCGTACTTAGCGCCGCTTCCATCTGCTCATACAGCCAAACAACTATGTTTTCCGCAGTCGTGTTCATTAATGGCAATGTTTCATTTAGATATCTGTGGTCTAAGAATGGTTCAATTTGCTCACGCCAAATTGTTTTCAGCATGCTAAAGTCTATCGTCAGGCCAATCTCATTTGTATAGCCACTTATTCCAAAAACCACCTTATAGGTATGGCCATGTAGATTTTTGCATTTGCCTTCATAAGCATGTAAATGATGCGCGGCGTCAAAAGTGAATTCCTTACTGACCAATACTCTGCGTTGATGATATTTTAACTGATCTTCAGTAATATCCTTTCCATACTTTTGCAATGCATCTACAATGACAAATTGCCCTGGTACTTTATTCATGACATTTGCTCCGAATTTCTTGTCTGTAAAAAAGTATCCAGACCAGCTTTTCTCAACTGACAAGCTGGACAATTACCACAACCGTCACCGATAACCCCGTTATAGCAGGTTAATGTCTTCTTACGTACAAATTCAAAAGCACCTAACTGATCAGCCATCTCCCACGTCTCTGCTTTATTAATCCACATCAACGGAGTATGAATGATAAAGTTATGATCCATCGCTAAATTTAACGTTACATTTAGAGATTTAACGAAATCATCCCTACAGTCGGGATAGCCACTGAAATCTGTTTCGCATACACCTGTTACAATATGTCGAGCTCCTACTCCTTTAGCAAAGACCGCCGCGAAACTTAAAAATAAGTGGTTTCGTCCTTCTACAAATGTACTTGGAAGTTCGCCATCATTATGAACAATTTCTACGTCATCACGCGTCAACGCATTTTGAGTTAATTGGCCGAGTAGGCTCATATCAAGTAAAGTCCATTTTACTCCTAATTCATAAGCAATTTGCTTAGCACATTCAATTTCTAATGCATGCCTTTGACCATAATTGAAGGTGACAGCCTCCACCTCATCAAATTGCTTCATTGCCCAAAACAAACAAGTTGTACTATCTTGACCGCCACTAAATACAACAACGGCTTTTTTGTTTTTTTTATCCATTTGCTTAACCTACTTTCTTACCAGTCTCATTTTAATGATAACAGATGTGCTACCATATCGAAAGTTGACTATTTATCGTCTCCAACAACTAATCTAATCTCTACAACATCAAACAAGTTGGGGAATTTTTCTTTAATCTCATCCAGCAGACGCTTCCATTGTATTGGAGGAAGTGTACTATATCCATTTTCGATAAGTAATCGGATATGCCGTTTTATGGAGGGTCTAATTTGTGGGCTTTCGTTGATTTTTTCTAGTAGGTGATAGATACTTTCAACATCTTCACAATCAAAATCATTTCTGATTACTTGAAGAAGGTGCAATTTGGTCTGCTCATGTTGAAGTTTTCTTTCGATCCGATCTCTTAGTTCATAGAAATCTATAGATTGCCATTCAGCAATTAAGGAACTTAATTCAGCACCAATGTGTTTCTTTTTTTTCAGACGATTTACACCATTCTCCAATCTAATCAGGAGTTTCTTTATATGCTCTAAATCCCCTAGCTTAATTTGAAGATCCAGCAGATACTTCACTAAATTTCGTGGAGTAAGAGCAAGGCAGTTTTTCAAACTTTCCAATTCCTGAATAATAATTATGAAGTTAGCTTTACCCGCCTCTAATTCAGACCAGTTTACTTCGTCCTTTTTATTGATTTTCGCTTCTTCTTGTTCATAATTTGTTTGCGCGCAACTCTCAGTGAGAAGACTTTCAACTTCAAGCATCATCTCGTCAAATTGTTTACTCAACTGTCTCATCTCACTAAATAAAATAGTAGCACTTTTATATTGAGCGGCGAGTGCTTGATCATCCAATTCTTGTTCCAGCAAAGTGTAAGCAACAAAGTCTTGTTGTGTAATACTCTTCTTCTCGCTAAAAGCTTTAATTTGTTCAGCAAGTTCTATCAATTTCAAATTATTGGAGCCAAGTAAAAAAGGAATCATGTTCATCCTTTTTTCGAGTGACTGCTTAAAGCTATCTTGAAGTAGTTTAAAGTATTTATGGTAACTTTCTTTCAATTGGGATAGAAATACCCGTAGAGTAGTATCTCCAATTTGATAGTGTTCTAAGATTTTCGATGGCACAAGATTCATAAACCAATAATCAAATTCTTCATTCGTCAAAACCGCTTTACTAGGCGGCTGAAAAAAGTTATCACGTAACAAGTACCAATCTGAATAACAATCCTCAAGAAGAGCTAATAATTCTGTTCGGAATGGAGAATATTCAATTACATTTGAGGCCCAAGATGATTTGCTGTATATTTGAGCATTTTGAACCCAGTATTTCATCCCGTACACAAATACAGGAAGATTCAACCCAAGAGCCTGTTCAAGAGAATTAAGCCATTCATCATGGATTGACTCTGCTTGATGTATCCATTTAGCAATTTCATATTCATTGGAATTTTTCTGAAACATCCTTACCTTTTCTGAATACTTCATGGTTTGAAAGTTGGCAATTTGAATAGCAATAAATCCTCTGCTGACGCTTATTGTAGACTCATCCTTGTTATTCTGGAGTGTAATCGGATACCTTGTTCGATTCACAACTTCATTTCGCTGAATGGATGATGAAGTTTTGGATGTGAATGAGCGGGACATATGAATTCCCTTTACAGCATCATGCACCAATGCAGCCACCCCCGATCTAACCGGCAATAATAATTCTTCATTTACATCTCTTCCTTCTACCCAATCTCTAACCACTGCCTTTTCATTGAAGCCATTATTACTATCTTTTTTCGGCTCATCAAGTAATTGCTGCTCATCTCTTAAGCTACTTCCAACACTATTTAGTTTCACAGTGATTTGATTATCCTTATATCCAAAGTACCTTAATACAGGTTCTGAAATTGTAATCTTCTCCGCTTCTTCAGAGGCATACCATTCTGCGAGAGTTTTGATAAAAACATCCGAATGCTCAGCGAACATCTCCCTCCTTATTATAGGAAGTATTCTACTAATATCTTTCTTACCTCTTAGAAAAAAGCGAATAACTTCTTTACTATTCAAAATCATGTAACGTAATTTCCCTTTTCCCATTGGAATTGCATCATACGTTCTCCTTAACATATGGCTATTAAATGGAAGCAACTGAACTTCAATATCATTTAATTTAGATTCAATCTCACTTGATTCCGTGGTAATACTTGAACATTGGTCGTAGTACGGACACTCAGGAGAGCATTTAAAGCCTTGTGTTGCTTTCAACTGTGTAAGGTACTTAGCCATATAAGGAATTACTTGTCCACGATCTAGGTTGAAAAAGTCTTTCCCTGATTCGTCAGATAGCCATAACTTTTTTACCCGGTCATTTATGGTGTCAAGATTTTGGATTCTTTGTGTAAGACTGAATCCTTTTTCTGTATCCTGAACCGCGCCAGGCGTTAGACCAATTACTACATCCCAATTCCCCTCTTCTAATGTAATAAGTTGATCCAATATATTGGTTGCGTAAATATTAACCGATTGAACAAGATCGTCAATGAGAAGCAATGGACGGATACCCTTGCTTTTTATCTGCTGGGATAATTGTTTAAACAGGGTTCCAATGTCCCGTCCTTCAAACAGAAAATGGTCCAGTTTCCGAGAAAGTGTTTGTCGAAATGTTGCATACTCCAGGGGGATATTAACAGTCGTGTTAACAAGTAACGATTCGAATTGCTCACGATGTAGAACTTCTAGTGGTTTTTTGATTCTTCCTCGTTTAACTTGAGAAGTAAATTCTACAATATTCTTCTCAATTATTGATCTCAACAATAGTGCTGCTGGAACAATTTCCTCATCGGATTCTAGCGATTCGGCAAGTGCCGTCCAGACCATTTGGTTAACAAGCGTAATAGGCTTTTTGAGTAATAGCCCCCACTTATCTTCGTCAATACAAACATCTAAAGACAAATTTAATGCGTCTAAACATTTTTTGATTAGTGTCTGGGGGTTTAACTCTGTCCGTGAAATTCGTATCACCGGTCGTTCAGATACTTCCACTAACCATTTATCTTTTATCCAACGAAGCAGTTCAGATTTCCCTGATCCCGTCGAGCCAAATACTAAATAAACCCTGTTGCCATCGGAATCAACTTCTTTGAGTTCTTCCAGCAATTCGCCTTCCGTAACCTCAGCGATCAGATGACTGTCATTAAATCTATGCATTACTTGAGGGAAATGGGTTTTTCTAAAATACTCAGGTGATTGGTCGTAACGCTCGTCTGCAGTTCCTACTAAAAGTTTAAGCGAATTTTTGTTGAGACAAGGCATCATTTAAATCACATCCCCTCTCTACCTTTATCCAATTAAATTCGTTTTTAGGTCCATATGATTTATAAGGTAAATCTTGCATGTAACTTAGTTTCAACTCTCCTTCTTGATGTAATGCCATTAAAGAAAAGATAACCCCTCTGTAGATGTTCCCTTCAGTTGTTAGGCATGGTATAACCGGATCAATTATCTTTTCACAAAATGGATGCAATCCTCCCTCCCATGTCTCATTCCTCTTAATGATACTTTTCATTAACGAAAGCTGTGGAAGTGCATAGAAGCCTGAGTAAATACGTCTACCCAATCCCCAGCATTCCATCATTCGCTTCCACGCATTCACTTTCTCTTGCCCAACTAGTGTTTTCTTTAATTGGCTATTGATTTGGTAGTGAATATTACTCAAAAACAATTTATCCGGCTTTACAAATAACTGTTCAAATAGGGAAGCAAATACTTTATCAAGTGAATCGCTAGGTATATTTTCAGAATTTGAAAGTTCCCTCAATTTTAAAAAAACCTCTTTGTTGCACCATGGCTTGTCCTGTAGTACAAAATATTGTGATTTGTCTTTATATATAAACTGTAAATCCTCTAATACGATCAAACTACATTCAATTAACGATGTGATGTCCCCGCTATCAACATGCTGAAATCTTGTTTTTAACTTCTCTACATCCAGTCCAGGATTAATTCTTAAATTTTCATAAATCACTTCAATTTCCGGTCCGTAGCACATTTGAAACAACATGCTCGCTCCTCCTCTTATTATTTTCTAAAATATCGTTAAATGTTCTAAGTAAGTGGTAATAGTTATGGATTGATCTTAACTTCATATATTCTCTTGGAGATGGGACTAAGATCTGCTTTGCGTCATTTTCACATACAGGGCATTCACAATTAAGTGGATTTTCCAATCGTGGACTTGTGGGTTTAGCTCGCGATTCTGAGAGAAAAAAGGTTCTAAATGGTCTGCTATAGAACACTTGAAAGAACGCTGCCGCCATTGTTGGTCGTGTTGAATCAAATGAACTTACGCCAATATCAACCATTGCACTAAGTTGGGGAATTCCTGTTACTCCAAATACATGCAGGTTTGAAGGCCCTACAACATCTGCTGCCCTTCTGATCATTTCAATTTGCTGCGTCTGATGTCTAAAAAGTAACGATCCAATTCCAAATTTCTTATACCCCATCTTGATCAACTCATAAGCTGAAAACTCAATACTAGCTTGGTCATAACCTTGAATGACTCCCATTGCTTGAACAGATTTCGGAAGATTATATTTATGAAAAATATTGAAATACTCATAAGCATTGAATAGCGTTCTTTCTATAGCCATGAAACGTTCAGATAAAGAGGACTTATTTAACAGTGGTTCATCAAAATGAACCATTTGAACATTTGTTTTTTTTTCGCAATCTTCTAAGATTGAGAGCTGAATATCAAAAACTTCTTTTAGTGGAGGCCTAATTTTTTGTTTAACATAAAACACTGATCCACAGTCTAGTATTAGCTTGCTAGGTTTATTTTTATACCTTTTTACTCCTCCTCTATTGTCCGGTATAGCACTAATTAAAACCGGACATTGAGGAAAGTAATCACAAAATACTGCATCACTGTGTGACCAACCAATATAAAATTCCATATCCTCATCTCCTTCTACAATAAAAATTACGTGATCATACGTGATATTTTTATTGTAGCACATCTCACCAGCACTCATCTACTCTTTGAATAAAAAAAAGAAGCCATCAGGCTTCTTTTATCCATTGTCTCCATATTTCATATATTAAACCGCGTTGTGCATCATTAAATTTAAAATTTCCTTTATTAACAAGTAGAACTGGATTGTCTCTGTCAAAAAACTGACCTTTCCAATTCTCATAATTGAATTCCTCTGAGAGTAGTGGCCGCGGCAGATTGGTTAACTGAGAATCCTCAGTCCATTGCTCCATGAAATATCTAATATAGCAATACCAAGCAATGGCTGAGTCGGCAATGGATTTTTTTCGAAACTGTTTTCTCTGTGCTACAGGAAGATACCCTAGTTCAGGATAATCACTCATTATAGAGTCAACATATTTAATCAAATCTTTAGCTAATCGAGGGCATAAACTACGTTCAACTCGATACCTTTGAAAATCCTTAAAAATATCATACAGCGATCTAAAAGTCATTAATTTAGTGGAGTTGCTACTTATTTTCTCCCCCTTTTCAATCAACCGTTCGAAACGCTTATAAGACATTAACTGATGCATACAGTAACTCGGAAAGTGTTGGGTTTCAGATACAATTAGAACGACGTATTCATCGCTCATACTGCCGCTGGGCAGTTTATAAGTAAACCGGGGATTCGTCACTTGTAACTCATTGTTTATTAAACTTAACACAGTATCATAATTTACTAAAATGACCTCTTCGCCAATTACATCAGACTGAATTACAGGAAAACCCCAGTCTTTAATAACCCCTAATGGCAGTACTGTAAAATAAACGTCATCATTCTTTCTAGTTAAATTGCTTACGTTTTCAAAAGTAAAAACCATGAAATTTCCCCCAACGCAAATATGCCTTAGTGTACCACACTAAGGCATGTTTGCGCACTATTTATCCCATCGTTTTTTTAATTCCTGGATCTGAGTGTAGTAGACATGGGTATTGTGAAACCCTCTCCGTCTGTTTCTATTATTACCCCTAAATACAATCACATCAATTCCAATTTCCCTGCATATATTACAACCACATTGTTCCCATGGACGTTCAGACAAAACCTCTCTATAAAGATCCTCATGAACTTCGCGCTTTTCCCCAAGTATTTTATCATACTCCAGTATAGCTTCAAGTGTGGGTTCTAGTTCTCTTGTTCCCGCACTGAAATTCCTAAGAGCACTTAATGCCTCCTGTTCAAGCCTTCTATACTCCGCAAACTCAATTTCATCACTATTCTGCAACATTTTTTTCACTCTTCCAGATGTTTCTTTCGCTTCTGGGATTCTAATCGCTGTGTAATGTTTACCACTCAAGGAGTGATAATTATGCCCTGTTCCTAACCACGCTCTTCTCAACGGAGAAGAAGAGTCAAATGATGTTACACCTAATTTATGAAAAGACTCCATTGTTCTCACATCTCGCGCAACACCGAACAAGTGCATCCGAAACGTAGGGCTTGGAATAATAGGAGATATTTCTTTTAGAATCTCATATATTTTCTCAGATTGTTCTCTAGCTAAACCACCTAGGGCAATATAGTCATAACCTAATTCAATAAGATGCTCTACTGCTCTTCGGAAAGAAGGCGGGTCCCATCCTTGGACTATACCTATAGGATGGAACTGATAATTCCTGGTTTCTCTGTCCTCCCTATACATGCGTATAAATTCTTCCGCCATAGTAAGGGTTAGTTCATAACGCTGATTTCTAATATTTTCGTCTCTCTGGAAGGGACCCACTATTAGATGGTCAATTGATACCCCATAATCAAAACCCAAGTTGTGGTAGTAATCCATAATCTCTTGGGTCGTATACGGCGGTACTTCTTTATCAATATAACTAAAGGCACCACAATCCCCCATAATCGGGTATTCCCTAGGTAGTCGATAAAAATCATGTAACCCCATATCTTTTATCATCTGATTTTTTTGCTTAGTAGCATTATCAATATTAACTTTAGAAACAAGCAGTCCATCAAACTGAGGTCTTTCAAAAATCTGATGAGCGTACACATCATTTTCTAATGGATTTCTGTTTTTTTCTGAAAAATCAGCCATAAAATCATAGTGTGGATCGACTCTATCATCATTCTCTGGAAGATAAAATCTGGGTTCCTCAATGCAATTTATAGCTACTAACTCATCTGGTACAGGAAACATTTCATTATAGAACTGTAATAAATCTTCTTTTTCAGATGCGTCACTAAATAACTCAGGTTGTTTTGTTGAAGCAATTGAATCCAAAATAAACTCTCTAATCTGATCAGGATGATATTTTATTGTTCTCCACTTCTGTTCAATGTTATCTGTAATAATATTCCTCAGTAAGTGTGCAAAAAGATAACCTTTGATTCCTATCAAACCATATTTAAATGTTTTAGCTTCTTTTTCTCCAATAGTTAATACATGATAATCGTCCCAGTTTAGAATTCGAGAACGACTAGATGCTCCTGCGAAAAAGATCGCTTTTTGATTACTTTGCAACTTTAATGGCCACTCCACCGCTTGCAAATATTTGTCTCCAAGTAAGAAGAATACAAGATCATAATCAGCAATTTTTTTTTGTAGATTTTGTGTGACTTCAAGTTGACGCGCCCACTTTTTTATAGTCTGCGAGTCCATTGTATTAAAAGTCACTTCATACGGTACAATTTGCGCATCTTCATTCAAAAGACCATAACCCGCTGAAATAATGCAAAGATCAATTTTCCCACCTTGTTTCCGGTATTCTTTAATACCACTCATTAGCGCAAGGTGTTGACTCCCTGTATACATTTCATCAGCACGTTCTCTGAATTCCAACAATTCTGCTTCTCTTTGTTTTAATATTTTTTTATTCTTGAAATCATCAAATACAAGTTGATTTATTGGTTTATGTAACTTCTCTCCAGTACAAGAAGTGACAACAAGAATACGTTTTGACACAAACATCCCATCCCTTATTAACACAATATAAAATAGGGCGTTCCCGCCCTATTTCTAAACAGCTTTTGCATGTTTGAAAAAAACTTTTTTAACAATGATTGCAGCAAATATTTGAACCAATGTCTTAACAATGATTTGGCCAACAATCGCCAGAAATACAGCATTCCATGGAAGAATATTCGCTCCCAATGGGGATAGACCCACAACAACAAAGATAATACTGTCTAGTATTCCTCCAACAATCCCACTGTATGCTACCCTCATATGAAAAGGTAATTTAAGGCGCGAATAGATTTCGGTATCAGTGGTCTCAGATACTGCAAACGTAATAATTGAGGCAAACACAATCCAAAGTGTGTCCCCTAGTAAATATGATGTTAATGCTGATAAAACCATGGCTAATAGAATAAGTAAATAGGTATTCCGCCGACCAACAAAATTTTGCACAAAATCACGGAATATAAATGTTGCCCCTATTATAAAAGTCCCTGCCGGGATAATAAAGGGTCCAATAAAAAACGGCGCCACTCCTGCTGTTACAACATTTGATGAAACGATAGCCAGTAAATAAGCTACGATGGTTAAATATTTAATTTTACATCACCTCTTCAATTTGATCCATCACCAATTATAACACCACTTTTGGTTCCGAGCTACCCTCGCCAAACTAAATCATACTACAAATTTCGACTCAGTTTGCTAAGAAATATTTATTAAGGGAGGTACTTTTTACTTTAAGTCGAATAATTAAATGAGAGATTAAACTTTTATAGATTAGTTGAAGATGGAGGTTATTTTTTGAATAATTATGGAAAATCTGCTATTCGAGCAGTAGAACTCATTCAATCCGGTGAAGTTCCTTATACGGAAGATGCCTGGAAAAAAGCGACCACAGAATTTTTCACAATTAAAACCAAGGCATGTCCCAGAAGTGCTTTTTTGGGGATTTGCGAAGCAGGCTTAATAAAAGGTGTTCATCAGATACATATCAAACAGCCTCTCAAAAATACAATTAACAAAGATCATGCGATTGAAGCTGTTCAACTGCTCACAGAAAATGAAGATTACGCTTCATACAAATCGCTTCAGTTGTGGAGGATTATTATGCTAGGAAATCAAAAGTCACATAATTTCCAAATGGACGTTGTACTGGCACTATGGAACAATGGCATGATTTCCCCCGCTAAAACTTATATTATGGCTTAATCTTCATAAAAAAATAAAAGCACAATTCATTTAGATTTGTGCTTTTATTTTCACTTAACATTTAAAATGCAGTTCATAACATTCTATTAAATCAAATAGCAAACACAAGATCTTATAACATTCGTGTTTTATCTTCTAAACAAATCACTATTAAAAATCTGTCTTTTTCGACATTATTCTTATCCACTGTAATACGAGTCTTATCCTATTTCCACGACCTCTTGCACCAACAAAGCCACCGACTCCACATGCGTAGTCCACGGAAACATATCCACCGGCTGCACTTCCACCGTCCGATACCCGCCATCCTCCAACACCCGCAAATCCCGCGCCAATGTCGACGGATTACAGCTCACATACACGACTCTCTCTGGCTGCATCGCCATAATCGTCTCCAGCAGCTCAGGATCGCAGCCTTTGCGCGGCGGATCGACGACGATGACGTCGGGCACAATGCCGCCCTCCTCGCGCCAGCGCGGAATGACAACCTCGGCAGGGCCTGCCTCGAACGTCGCATTCCCAATACCATTCAGCTTCGCATTACGCTTCGCATCCTCAATCGCCTCCGGCACGATCTCGACGCCGTAAACGCGCCCAGCCTGCCGTGCTAGAAACAGCGATATCGTTCCGATCCCGCAATAAGCGTCAATGACCGACTCCGTCCCAGTCAGTGCCGCATACTCCACCGCTTTGCGGTACAAGGCCACCGTTTGCAGCGGGTTTACTTGATAAAACGATCTCGCCGATATCGCGAAGCGAATGCCGTCGAGCTCATCATAAATAACGTCGCTGCCCCAAAGCACCTTCGTCTCATCGCCAAAAATCACATTCGTGTTCCGTTCATTCACATTTTGAACGATGCTCGTCACACCTGGCAGCTCCTCGCGGATGCGCTCCACCCAGCGCTCAGCCTGCGGCAGCTTGCGACCGTTCGTCACAAGCACAACCATCATTTCGCCCGTTACAAAGCCCGTACGCGCCATCACATGGCGAAGCACACCGCGTCCGCTCTCTTCATCGTAGCCAGTTACGCTGAGCTCACGGCCAATCGCCTTCACTGCACGCACGATCTCATCATTGTGGTCATGTTGAATCAGGCAATCATCCATATCGATGATTCTGTGGCTACCACGCGCATAAAATCCAGCAATTAGCTTACTCTCCGCACCATCACCGACATTAGCATGACCACCCGTCATCATACCAATCGGCACCTGCGCCTTATTCCGATAGCGCCAAGGCTCGTCCATCCCAATAGTCGGATGCACAATAACAGCAGCTTCCGCCGCTTTATTTTCTACAATACCGCCTACCTGAACCTGTGACTTCTCCGCTTCCCCAGCTACACTCAGCTTCCCGATCCGCACCAGATTGTCCACCACATGCTGACGTTTCCAGCTCAGCTGGGCGTCGTACTCCATATGCTGGAGCTGACAGCCGCCGCATTGCTTATAAATATCGCATGGCGGCTCAACGCGGTCGTCGCTCGCAACAAGCAACTCCTGCAAGCGCGCATAGCCATACTGCTTCTTCGTCTTCATGACCTTCGCTCGCACGCGCTCACCAGGGAGCGCTCCCTGCACAAAAAGGGTATAGCCCTCAGCGCGGCCTACCCCTTCCCCGTCATGCGTCAGTCCGATAATATCGAGGACAACCTCTTCATTTTTGCTTACCGGCACATTTTCCGGCGGCTTCGATTGGGAATTGCTGCGCCCACGACCACTGCCGCCTCTGTTATTCCTTCTGTTCATTACTCTACCCGCTCCGCTCTATATCGCCATTAACGCAAGGAGGCCGCTAGGCGGCCAACTTTTTGCTCTTATGCTTTTTCACAAAATGACCCGCCTACATGCTCGAATCATCCGCACTTCTTATTGTTCCCTACCTATTCCACCGCAACCAGCACATCGCCTGCATCACCAACAGCACCCGTCCTGCCCTGCGGAAAACAATCCTTCATTGCTCACTTTTCATTCCTAATCTTCACTCGCAGCCATAGCTGCGGCTCCTGGCTCTTAGCTCTTAGCTCTAGCTCCTAGCTCTCAGCCTTAACTCTTCCGCTCACATAAATCCATTATACTACCGATAGGTCGACTCGCCCATCTCATCGGCAAAAATTCGCAAATGCGAGGGCAGCACCGAGAACGTAAACGGCAGCTTGCCACCGTACTCGCCATCGAGATTGATCTGCACGTAGTCTGGCGTCGTGACCTTCATCTCATTCGTGCGGAAATGGATAATATGCGGATCATTCATATGCTCCCCGCGCAGCGCGAGCGACACGAGGCGGATAAACTCCGGCAAATTGCATTTTCGCAGCAAAATGACGTCAAACAATCCATCGTCGAGCTTCGAGTCCGGAGCCAGCTTCTCAAACCCGCCAACCGAATTGCTGTTGCAGATGAGAAAAAGCATAAATTCCTCGTGAAAATCGCCAACGCCTGCGGCCTGGATTTTCAACTCCGTCGGACTGAGGCGCGTCATCTTCTCCATGCCCTTCATATAATACGCCAGCTGCCCAATCATCGTCTTGAGCTTGCTCGGCACATCATACGTCAGCTCCGTCATCGAGCCGCCACCGGCAATGTTGATAAAATAACGCTCATTCGCCTTGCCGACATCAATCGGGCGCGTATACTGCTGAATGATCAGATCGACCGCATATTCCCAATGCTTCGGAATGCCTAGCGCCCTAGCGAAATCATTCGTCGTCCCGAGCGGCAAAATGCCAAGCGGCGGCAAATTTGGCTTTTCCGCCAGCCCATTAATAACCTCATACAGCGTCCCGTCGCCGCCCGCCGCAATAATCAGATCATAGCCGCGCTCCGCGGCCTCGGCAGCCGCAAGCGTCGCATCGCCTTCGCCTATCGTCGCGTGGCAGCTCGTCTCAATGCCGCCACGCTCCAGCCGCTGCAAAATATCTGGAAGCCTGCGCTTCATTTCTTCCCGGCCGGAAGAAGGATTATAGATCAATCTTGCTCTTTTATATGCTGACATCAGCGTGACCTCCAAGCCATTTGCAATTTCTCATGTGTCGGCAGGCCTACCTATCGCCTTCGCGCATGCTTCATTCGTGTCTTGCTTTCTACCTTCAACTATCCACGTTACACTATTATACGATTACCCGCCTACCCGCGTGTTCGTTTCATTCATTTACATTTGATATTTCGTAAAACCTCATCACTCTGTCGTTCCATGCAAATCCCTTCGACTCCGCTGACCGTACTCAAATTCACCGAACTTAAGAGCTCACTTCATTATCCAGCGCTTCGTTCAAGCCCCGCCAGCCATTCTACCATATTCCGCACCAGCCAGCGCTCAATCGCCGGGTCAGGCAGCATCGGCCTGCCGTTATAGCGATAAGCGAGTCCTGACAAGCGCTCCGGAATGACCTCATTCGTGAAATAGCCATTGCTCAAAAATAGCGGCACGACGATAACCGCTTCCTCCGGCCGTTCCACCTGCATGCCTCTCAAGTGCTCCGCTGCCTGATCAGGCAGCAGCATAGCCGTTTCCGCGCGCGCGAAACCGCCCAGCTCCCGTATACGTCCAGCTAGCGCATCCAGCCCTTGCTTCCAGCGCTCATGGAACACGGGCTCCTTGCTGCCGTGGCCAATTAATAGCAGCGCTTCGCGGCTCGGGTCTGAGCTAAGCGGCTTCAAATTTTCCAGCAGCAGCTCGGCAATTTCTGGATCATCATTAATCGGCAAGCCCATATGAACGTTCGCGTTCACCCGAAAAATGCCCAGATCGCCCTCAAAATCCGAGATCGGCGCAAAGCCAAAAGCCTGTCCAATCTCATCGATATGCGTACTGCCTGATGAAATAAACAACGGCAGCACATACAGCTCCGTTACGCCCTGCGCCTCCAGCTCATCAATGCCGTCCTGAATGAGCCGTCCTTCTATAATTTCAAGAAAAGACGAATACACGGGCACCTCGGCCCGCTGCATCGTCTCTGTTGCCCGCTTTACTGCTTCATCTACAAGCTGCACCCACTGCGCATCGCGCGAGCCGTGGCTTATAACGAGAATGCCGGGTTTTTTCATGGCTTTCACGCACCTACCGTCCTAAACGTTCTAAAGCCATTTTATACCCGTCGTTGCCATAATTCAAACAGCGCTTCACCCGCGAGATCGTAGCCGTGCTCGCCCCTGTCTCCGCTTCAATCTGATTGTATGTGCTGCCCTTGCCGAGCATCCGCGCTACTTCCAAACGCTGCGACAGCGACTGAATTTCATTAACCGTACACAAATCATCAAAAAACACATAACATTCCTCAACGGATTTTAAAGTTAAAATGGCCTCAAACAATTGATCTACTGCTTTATCGTTCAGCTTTTTGAGCTGCATATTCTTCACTCCTCTAGTCTTCAAACCGGACTTCCAATGCTCACATTGTAGCTTTTTTACCCGTTTTTTTCAAGCATTACCGTATTCACGCTTTACAGAACAGAAGAGCAAACGTGGGGCATCTGCCGTTATTTTTCTGCAAGACCCGTGACATTCGTCCAATCCTTACGTTTGCCTATGCCATAGACTAATACCAAGTGTACTCCGCTTCACTATAAAATTTAAAAGGGTGATCAGCGTGAACTATCGCAATAATCCCGGCGGCTACCCCCAATATCCCCGCTACCCGCATGCTCAGCAGCCGCAGCAGTTCCAGCATCGCAGCAGCCGCCAGGGGCAGAGCCAGCTCAGCCCCGCCGTTAACCATAAGGCCAACGTATCCGGCTTACTGAATGAAAATGCGATCCCAGAGTTCCAGCCTCCGTTTCAATCGGTTCAAGCCTTACAGCCGGAGTCCCAGACCGTCGTCCCAGCTACCGCAGCCGAGCTTGCCGAATCCGTAGCCCCTGCCAAAGGCGGCGGATTCTCGCTCGCTAATTTGGGAGAGATCAAAGGCTTCGTCGACCGTATAGGCGGCATTGATGGCATTTTGTCCACCGTGACGAAGGTTCAGAAGGTGATGAGCAGCGTATCCCAGATGGCTCCACTCGTGAAGGTCATCATGGGCTCCTTTGGGAAAAAAGGGGCCGCGGACGACGCCACCGATGAAATAGAAGAGTTCATCCCTAAACGCAGGCGCCGCAAGTCCGGCAGCGGCTCCGCCACAGGACCCGCTAACCGCAGACGCAGAAGAAAACGTCGGCGCTAAGCCCGAGGCAGCGGAGAACAGCCACGCTAACCAGCCTGACTCCTCCGCCATGCGAAGCTAACAACCCCGCATGGCGCGCCCCTACTACCAGCAGCAAGCGCTGCTGGCAGTAGATCTCTTTTTCACCACCCGCCATTCCCCGCCCAATAAAAAAGCCCGCATCCACAACGGACCGGGCTTCCAAACGATATGCAAGCTTAAATGAACAGCAAATCCATTGCCCAGTAGACAGCCATAGCCATCAGGACCGTGATCGGAATCGTAATGACCCACGCGACCAAAATGCGGCCCGCCATCGACCAGCGTACGCTGGCAAAGCGCTTGGCGCTGCCTACGCCGAGAATCGAAGATGTAATGACATGCGTCGTACTTACCGGCAAATGCAGCACCGTTGCTGTCAAAATAACGGCAGCTGAGCCAATATCTGCGGCAAAGCCATTGATCGGTTCGATTTTGAAAATCTTCGTACCCATCGTCTTAATGATTTTGTAGCCGCCGACGGATGTACCAAGCGCCATCGCCAGAGCAGCAGACAATTTAACCCACAGCGGAACATCCAAATTATCTTGAACACCCGCAGCAACGAGCGCGAACGTGATAATTCCCATCGCCTTCTGCGCATCATTCGTACCATGCGAGAACGATTGGAAGGCCGCCGTTACGATTTGGCTGAAACGGAAGCCTTTGTTCACCTGATGCGGGCTCGATTTGGCGAAAATCCGCTTAAGCAGCCACATAATGATGAAACCTAATGAAAAAGCAATGAGCGGCGAAAAAATAAGCGCCTTAACGATATCAATAAAGCCTGATGCATTCAGCTTCTCCATGCCGGAGCTGGCAATAACCGCACCAGCAAGCGACCCGATAAGCGCATGGGATGAGGAGGACGGAATACCGAACCACCACGTAATCAGGTTCCAGATAATAGCCGATATGAGCGCAGCGATAACCACTTCGACACCATTCGGCAATTCAGCCGGATTTGCAACGCCGCTTCCGATTGTTTTGGCTACCCCGGTAAACATAATTGCGCCGAGGAAGTTCATAGCCGCAGCCATCATAATCGCTACACGCGGCTTAAGCGCACGGGTCGATACCGACGTCGCAATCGCATTCGCGGTATCATGGAAGCCGTTAATAAAATCAAAACCGAGTGCCAGAATGACAACCGTCCATAAAATATATGAATCCATTAGAGTTGACTCCCACTTTCCGCGTTAGCTATTGCGCATAATAATCGATTCCAGCGTATTGGCAACATCCTCGCAATAGTCGGTCGTTTGCTCCAGCATTTCATAAATTTCCTTGCGTTTCATCAGCTCAATCGGATCGCTTACGTTCGCGAACAAGCTTGTAATACATACGCGAAGCAGATCATCGGCTTGATTTTCCAGCTCGTTGAGCGCAATGTTCGGCTCACGAATAGCCAGCAGCTTCTTCTGTGTCAGCAAATAAATGGCTTTCTTGATCTGATGCGCGCAGCGCAGCAAAATGTCGCCAAACAGCTGAATGTACTCATCCTTCTCCTTGATGTTGTACATTTCGAAACGCGAAGCGCAAGCCTCGATTCCATCCAGCACATCGTCAAGCGAAGTCGTCAGCGCCATAATATCTTCTCGTTCAATCGGAGTGATGAACGTTTTGTTCAATTCCTTCAAAATCGTGTGCACATACTTGTCGCACTGGCTTTCGTATTCCTTCATCGTCTTGGCGAAAGCAGAGACATCGGACAAATCCGACAATCCGTTTGAGAAATATTCAACAGCGACAACGAGTGCATCGGCCATTTCTTCAAACGTTTTAAAGAAAATATCTTTTTTCTTGAACATCGTAATCCCCTTTACCGGCTGGATGTTTTGTTTGGGCATTTTGTCGATCATTGGTGACCTTTGGTGGATAAGCCCAGAATATCTTAACACAGTTTACTTTAAAATTGTTAACGGAATATTAACGTTCATGAAAAAAATTTCTTTTTTTCAGTCTATGCAGTCATTACGTTCATTTCATCCGCTTCCAAAACAAAGGCGCCGCCTCGTAAAGAGACAGCGCCTAAGCTTATATTGCCACGGGCACAGAAGCACTCTTCACCTGCTAGAAGTGTTTCCAAACCGTGCTTTTTTTACCCATACATCACATGATCAGCAATCGATTTCGTATTCGGGACAATGTGGAAAAAGGTTTTGCCCGGCACAAGAGCAAGCTCCTTGCCATCCTTCACGATCCGGATCATATTGTCCGGCGCCCGTACCCACGATGCCTCCGTCATCCGCCCCTGCTGGAACAGCATCGCATCTCCGCCCGCCTGCAGATCGACCGCGAGCCGTCCTTCATTGTCCAGCGTCTTATGGCTTGCAGCCAGTACGACCAGATTCGAAGCCGCAAGCTGCTCATTATTGTTGAGGTCAATATGCGCTTCATCGTTGATGGAACGCTTATATAGCTTGCTCGCCTCATCATAGGCATAAGAAACCTTATAATCCTTCAGCGTAAAATGAATCGTAACCGCCGTCGCAGGAGTCGTTGCCTCCGCTGCGCCGTTCTCCGCAAACACGTAGGCAGGCACTGCTGTATCCTGCTTGTAATTTTTCTTCTCCGCTCCGGAACGCAGCTTCTCTAAATCCGAATACAAATTATGCGGCGCCTTGCGCTCCTTGCTGCGCCAGAAATACGCTCCCGCGTTCGAAATTTCATCCAAATACGGCTTCTTCTGCTGCTGCAAAATCGCATAAGCGTCATTGCTGCCGCCTGCATGGGCAAGTACAGCTCCGTAGCTTTCGCCAATATTAATCAAATAAGGGCGGATGCTGCGAATCGGACCAATGGAATCGGTTATCGCATCCGTGCTTTGGAACAGCGCAACGAGCCTCGTAATGCCGCCTTCCGCCAGCACCTCCCACACCACATCGGCATTCGACAAGCCCGATTGCGGACGAGCTGGCTTCAAGTTGTTGATCATGACAGCAATTGGCCGCTCCAATGCTTCTGTCTGCCGACCAACTCCCGTTAATGGCGCTTGATACGGCAGTGATCCCGGTGAGACGCTAGGGCTTGGCAAAGCGCTTGGCTCGGGCGAAGTGGATGGAACCGCTTCCCCTTTACTGCCTCCCCCGCAAGCTGCAAGCAGTACAAGCAGCAGCAGAATGCTGGACGTTAAACCGATTCTTTTTCCCAATTTCATAAATGATACCCGCCTTTATCCGAATGATCCAAGGTGAAACGGCTGTGGCCATCCTTTTGAGGCGCAGCGCGTTTCAATCCGAGAAATATACGCATTTATAAGTTGAAACTTATAAATGCGTATATTTTTATAATTTCAAATCTATCCTCTAGCGTGATAGATAACATGACAATTTACGCAGCAAAAAGCTCGCAAAAGCAGCTTAGCTGCCTTTTCTACCTTTCTACTATACCACAGGATGATAGAAGGAGTAACAAATTAAGCAAAAACAGGACCTGCTCACGCGTGAGTCCCACGTGACAGGTCCTGCCATAAAGCCGGATGCCGCCGTAAGCGGCACTACCTTTTTTCCCAATTTAAATGCTCCAGTGATGCCATTCCTGCTGCTTCTTATCCAGCCCCTCCAGCCATTCCGAGCTGATGCGAATTGCTTCCTCCTGATGCTGGCGGTTGGAATACGTATGCGACGCTTGAAAAATAATTTCCTTGTCGCACAGCCCCTCGCTGCGGGTCCAGAACACCTTCTGATAGAGGAAGCTGTAATCGACGGGAATGAGTTCATCGCTCGTGCCATGGACGAGCAGAACGTCGCCGGAGAAGCGTGTTGCTGCCTGAAACGGCTGATGCTCAAGCAGAGAGTCGAAGAAGACGGGCTTCAGCGTAAAACCGGAATAATCAACGGAGCCGGATTGTACCGCTTCATCATAGCCCTTTCTGCCGACAATTCGGACAATATCATTGAAGGGATAAGCAACTGGCGACCATAGAAGGAGGCGCTTGACCCGTTTATCCTTAACGGCTGTCATAATAGAGACGGCTCCGCCCAGGCTATGTCCAAGCAATACAATCCGGCGCGGGTCGACGCATTCCATGCTCGTGATGTAGTCAAGCGCTGTGCGCGTCTGATTGACCATGCTGTCGAAGCCAAGCGAGCCGTAATCGCCATTGCTCTCGCCGCAGCCGCCATAATCGAAGCGCAGCACATACGAGCCTTGGGCAGCAAGGGCTCGGGCTGCTTTTACGAATAAGCGGTCCACACCGATGCGGCTGCCAACAAAGCCATGGCAAATAATGATCGCCTGCCGTTTGCAGTCGTCGTTCTTCTTCTCATCCGTCGGATAATGCAGCGTAGCTGCCAGCTCCAAGCCTTCATGGCGCAATACCAGGTGCTTCTCCATGTCCAAAACCTCCTGCCGTTTCCATACAGCGTCTTAATTATGTTAATTCCTACCTGAATACTTTGAATTTGTTAAAGTCATAATAGCACCCGCAGATGCTGCTGTCAATCCGTTATTTTATACTAGATCGCAAGCTTCAACCGGCATCCAGTGCTCATCCTGTCCATCCCATTTGACGTTGCAGCCAATCGGATTGGTGTACGGCACCGACACCTCCTTGCCCAGCGTATGCTCGGTAAGCGCACGCTCCAAATCATAAACCGTCACTTTGCTCGAATCCTTAGGCTGGTCAACTCCCCGGCCCGTATAAACCAGCTTGCGCTCTTTATCAAAAACATAAAAATGCGGCGTACGCAGCGCCCCATAAGCTTTGGCAACCTCTTGCGTATCATCGCGCAAATACGTCCAAGGAAACTCCAGCTCTTTCATTCGCTCCACCATATGCTCAAAGGAATCATGCGGCTTCGTAGCAATGCTGTTCGCATTAATGCCGACGAAAGCAACACCCTTTTCCTTGAACTTGATGGCCGTCTTGCGCGTAAGCTCGTCCGATCCAACGACATAAGGACAATGATTACAGGTAAAAAATATGACCAGCGTGTCCGCATCGGCAAAATTATGCAGCGAATAGCTTTTGCCATCCGTCGCCGGAAGCGTAAAATCTGGTGCTTGCTGACCAATCTGAACAGTGAAAGACATTATAATCCCTCCCAGTATGAAATGACCATCCCCTATATTGTACCACAATTAGGCAAAGCTTTTTCTGATGGTCTAACAGCGCTTCGGACATATTAATGAAAAGCAGCAAGTTATTAATCAATTAGGCAGCTTTCGAGGCCGCCAAAAAAGGAGTGAAGCTTATATGCCTGCATGGATTGTATGGCTTACTGATCACTGGCTTTCCGTTATGCTAACGTTTGGTGTCGTCGTTGCTGTCGTCTGGGTATTGTTCAATCGCAATCTGCTGTTTAACAAAAATTAGCCGCCCTCCCGGGCGGCTGATTCCGTACCTTTGCGTATATGCCATATAGGCTTGCGCCAAAATACATTCTGGCTATGTTGCTGGTTTGTCCTGATGGCTGATTGGCAGCTTGATCGTAATTACTGTTCCAGCACCACGCTCGCTGTCTATTTTCATCTCGCCGGCATGCAGCTCGGTAATTTCCTTGCAGATCGCGAGCCCAAGCCCGCTTCCACCCTGCCCTGTATTTGCCTTATAAAACTTCTCCGTCACATGGGGAATGTCCTCGGCCTCGATTCCGCAGCCGGTATCGGCAACGGTCAGCAGCGCAAAGCTATCATCAGGCGTAATGGAGACCGACACGCGAATGGTGCCGCCTGCTGGCGTGAACTTGAATGCATTGTCAATTAAATTAATGATAACCTGCTTCAAGCGGTTCGCATCCGCATACACCATCACCGGCGATTTTCCTAGCGTGACGAGCAGCTTTACACCCGTCTGATCCTGCCGGACACCAAGCTGGGCGGCCGTCTCCTTCACCGGGCTGTTGAGATCCAGCAGCTCCGCATGAAGCTCCATGCTTCCTGCCGACAGCTTGGAGAAATCGAGCAAATCCTCCACAAGCCCCGATAAACGCAGCGTTTCATGGCTAATAATTTGCAGCCCCAGCTTCATTTCCTCATTGTCGGCCGGATCGCCTTCCTTCAGCGTCTCGCTCCAGCCTCTAATGGACGTAAGCGGCGTTCGCAGCTCGTGGGAAATGGAGGAGATAAAATCATTTTTGAGCTTCTCCCGGTGATTCAGCTCTACGACCATCGTATTGAACGTTTCCGCCAGCTGTCCTATTTCATCATTGCTTCGCTTTGTCGCCCGCCTCGTCCAATCGCCATCAGCCATGTACCTCGCTGCACGCGTCAGCTCGCGAATAGGGCGTACAATACGCTGCGCCAGCCATAGGCTTAAGCCAAGGAACAGCAAAATGACCGCCAGCCCGACAAATGCCGTCATGCGCAGCAGCTGGCTTACCATATCGTCCACGGCGCTGATGGAGGCCGAATAACGCAGTAGGGATACAACATGTGTATCGTTCCAGACCGGTATCGTAATCGACGTGACCCGTTCCTTATAATAAGGATCATTGCCCTGCCAAATATCCGTATTCCCGTTCATCGCTGCCTGGACGTCCAGCGTGTTGTAATGTACATCTTCCACCAGCCCGTCAGAGTCCATGCGTACGTTGCCATACACATCAAGCAGCTGAAGCCGTGTATCGCCCTCCACCATATATTGCAGCATGTAATCGGCTTGATCATGCATTTTCAGTGAAGCCATCGTCCGGTTATGTGTGGCAAGGGCAGATACGGCCCGCTGCTTAACCGAGCTTTGTGCGCTGCCATAATAATAGTTGGTAATCAATGTAGCAAAAAGTCCGCCGAGCACGACGACAACGAGCGCAATCAGCAGCAAATAGCTCCACACGATTCTCGTCTTGAGACTGTTCATCCGCTGCTGCCCCTTCTCCAGCGGTAGCCGAAGCCCCATACCGTTTCGATGAAAGCAGGCTCAGAGGAATTGTCTTCGATTTTTTGGCGCACCCGCCTAATGTTTACGTCAACGACCTTAAGGTCGCCCACATAATAACGGCCCCAAACCTCGCTTAAAATATCATCGCGGCTGACGCTTTTGCCTTCCCGCTCCATTAATAGCCGCACCAGCGTCCATTCGGTCGGGGTCAAAATAATTTCCTCATCGTTTTTCCATAGCTTGCGCGCAGATACCGACAGGCGGAACGGCCCTAGTTTCAGCTCGTCATCCGCTTGTGCTGCTTGTGCAGCTTGCGTCATAAGACCAGCCGTTGCCTCTTGGGCTGCCGCCGCCTGAAGCAGCGCAGCATTCGGCTGCATTCTGCGATAGAGCGACTTGATGCGGGCAATCAGCTCGCCTGGGCTGAATGGCTTCTGCACATAATCGTCGGCGCCAAGCTCCAGTCCGTGAATTTTATCCTCTTCCTGCGACTTTGCGGTCAGCATAATGATGCCCATGCTCGGAAATTTGCTGCGCAGCTGCTCGCATACCTCAAAGCCGCTAATCGTCGGCAGCATCACATCAAGCAGCGCAATATCGAACGGACCCTCGGCATCAGCCAAGGCGAGCGCCGTTTCTCCATCGCCTGCTTCCGTCACTTCCATCTCATTGCGTTTTAGATTAATGCGGACAAAGCCGCGAATCGCTTCTTCATCTTCCAGCAGCAAAATACGCATAGGTCCACCCACTTTTTCCATTAGTCCGGCCTCGGTACCAGCAATTCCGGCAGTTGATCCTTATTCAGCTGCATCGCATAAAACAGCTGGCGATCACTGATATCCATCGTTCCTGGAGGAGCAAGCTGCTGTGCAAAAATGTACACCAAGCCCGCATAATTGAACACGACATTGTAAGAGCGGTCTGACTCTTTCCACTCTTCCTGAACGCTGCCCCATTTCGTTAATGGAACCGCATATAATGTGCCAAGCTCGGACTTGTAGCCGGTTTTTTCATTCCAATATTCAAAGGTGACGATGCCATATTCCCGGTGGACTTCCGGGCTTCTCAGCGTATAGTGTCCCTTCCACTGATTCGGAATCGTAAAGCTGATTTGGTAGCTGTTGCTCGTAAACTCTTCCTTGATCGACTTGAAGCCCTTATCCCCATCCCATTGCAGCCACTCGTTCACCCACAGCATCCCGGCATATGGGAGATCTGGATAGCCTGCTGGCTCTTTGGGCCGGGACAGCTCAATAATGCCATCGCCATTAATATCTTCATTTTGCGTCGGCGTTCCCGAAACGAGCGCATTTCCATATTCGCCCTGCTCGGATAACGCAACTGGCCGCAGCTTGCCTTTTTCCCACACATACATAAATGTATACATCGAATGGGCGCCTACCGCAGCTTCCAAAACGATACCCGTATGCCGATCGGAAATTTTGCCAATCAACAGCCGGTCATAGTTAATGACATCATTGCTAAGATCGAGCTGCTGGAGCGCATGAAGCTTGCCCTTTGTCCATTCATATACCGTGAGCTTATAGTTCGGCAGCTGCACTTCCTGATTGGCCCAATCCCCCGTGACAACCGCCAGCTCCAGCTTTCCATCACCGTTCAGATCGCCTGCTTCCGCGTACAAATATGGCAGGGAATCCTCCGGCTCAAGCACAAGCTTGCCTTCCTCATTGCGCACTGGCGTTTGGCTAAGCGAATACAGCTCGACCATATTGGAGCCATCATAGGAGCCGATCCAGCCGACGGCCAAATCAAGCTTGCCATCTTTGTCATAATCGTTTACTTTCATCCAGTCCATGCGCATCGATAAAGGCTGCTGAATCGTATAATAGGGCTTCCAGGTGTTGCCCCGGTAACGGAGCAGCATTAGCTCAGGAGAGCTGTATTCATTGTTGAAAGAAACGAGCGCCTCGTCTATGCCATCGCCATCTACATCGAGCAGTCGCACGGCACCAAGATTGTCATCCCGCATCGGAAGTGCAAGCTGCGCATGAGGCGGCAAAGCTTTCTGCACAGCCTGAACGAGCGCCTGCTTGTCCGAGGCGATAGTAGGCTTTTCAAGCAAATCCGCAGGAGCCGCCGTATAGCGGCAGCCGGTTGCTAATAAACAAAGCAAGGCGGCTGCAAGCAGCGCCCCGCTTATTTTGGATATAAACAATCGCTTAAGCCCCCTTAAACATACGGCCCGAAGGCAGACCGGAATCAAGGCATTTCGTCAATCGTAACAAACGTATAGCCTTTCTTCTGCAAGCTATCAATGACGTCTGGCAGCATGTCTACCGTGTTTTTAATACCTTTGCCTCCAAAAGAATGCATCAATATTATACCACCCGGCTTCGTATGCTCGCTAATGTTCTGCTTCATCACTGCTACAGACGTTCCTGCCCAGTCACGGGTATCCACATTCCAGCTTACCAATTCTCTTCCTTTGTCCTTCATTAGCTGCTTAACGGTGTTATTCACAGCTCCGTACGGTGCGCGAACCAGATTTGGAGTAAAGCCGACAACATCTTTGATCAGCTTATCCGTCGTGGTGATTTCGTCCCATATTTGTTCCTTTGTCAGCTTCGTCAAATCTTTATGATGAGTTGTATGATTGCCGATCTCATGGCCTTCGTCCACGATGCGCTGAAGCACCTCGGGGTCCTTCTTCACTTGAACGCCGACTACGAAAAAGGTTGCTTTAATGCCCTTCTTTTTCAGGATATCCAAAATCTCTGGTGTATAACGGTTATCCGGTCCATCATCAAAGGTTAACGCGACAAGCTTCTGCTCCTTATCCGGCTTGCTCGTTTCCTTCTCTCCTTGCGGAGACGCCGAAGGCGTTGGCGTAGGAGCCGGCTTGCTCGTTGGTGTAGGCGAGCTTGAAGGCTTAGTTGTATATGTACTGGACGTTACGCTCTTTCCCGGTTTCGAGCCTTCACCTTGCGTTTTTCCACCAGTTCCACTGGTTGTACCTGGTGTACCGGAACCAGTCGAAGCACCGGACGCGGCGTCCGTTCCTTTGTGAGGGGAATGGGAATCATCGGTGCTCGCCGGATGGCTTGCCGTGTCCGTACCGCTGCTTGTCCCTTCCGACAACGTCGGATGGTTAATATGGATGGTATCCTCGGATGAAGTGCCCTGCTGGATGTTTGCGCTGCCCTCTTTGCCAGGCATAAGAACCTCCAGGCTCGATGAAGCCTTAGTTCCGCAGCCGCCAAGCCATAAGGCTAGTGCTACAAGCAGAAAGCTTGCAATTGCTAGTTTTCGTTTTGTTCTCTTGCGCGTCTTCATGCTGCTTACTCTAGTTCGTGTGTTATACTTCATCCGATTCACCCTTCTATTCCCTGCTGATAGATTTATCTTATCGCATTCATAGACGCAGTGCGTTACAAATTAGTTACACCATTCGCCCGCATTTGACAGCAAAAGAACCTCCCTATTGCATGCTATAATGAACTGCTAGAATATGGAAAGGAAACGCCTGTGAAAAATAAGACTATCAAACAAGCTTGTATTGGCTGTCCCCATTGCTATCGTAGCAAACAGCACTATACAAGAAAAAATGGAACGACTTCGGCTCTCGTGTTACTAGGGCGTGAATGCAAAAGTAAGCGGTTCAGTTCCTGATTATAGCCACCGTTATACTCTTGGCTTCAGGGGCTGGCCCCTTGAACAAAGTTAGACTTAGCGGACACAGCAGCCGCTATTTCAACCAAATCAAGGGTTATGGCATCGGCTGCGGACTCAGCCACAGCAGTCTCTGCAACAGTTCTTTTACCCACAATGGACTCAGCAATACTCGCATAATGGGATTATATAAGCCATTAAATAGGCAGAGAAAATTGGCCTCGAATAAATGCTAAACAAAGAACAGAAAGCCGACTCCAGTTTGCATACATACCCTAGTAAATCCATGATTGAATAAAAAAAAGCCGCACATAGGCGGCTTCAAGCTTTATAAATTTATTTCATATAGGTATGACTACGTTTGAGAAAAAACCTTAAACTAGCGCTTTCGCCGCAATATCCGTACGGCTCTGCATGCCTTCAAAATGAATAACGCCCACCGCATCATAAGCACGCGCACGCGCTTCTGCAATGTCACGGCCGCGGCCGACAACGCCTAGCACGCGTCCGCCACTTGTTACAATCTGGCCGTCCTTCTCAGCTGTTCCCGCATGGAACACAAGTGCGCCTTGCGCTTCGGCTTTCGCCAGCCCTTCAATGACGCGGCCTTTCGGATATGAAGCCGGATAACCCTCGGAAGCCATAATGACGCAGACCGCCGCTTCATCGCTCCAAGTAATATCAAGCTGCTCCAATCTGCCGTTCAGCGAAGCCAATACGATGTCGACAAGATCGGTTTCCAGACGCGGAAGCACAACCTGTGTTTCCGGATCGCCCATGCGTGCATTAAACTCAATTGTTTTCGGGCCATCCTTCGTAATCATTAGACCGGCGAACAATACGCCGCGGAATGGGCGGCCTTCGCTGACCATCGCTTTCGCCGTTGGAATAATAATGTTCTCGATCGACTCGTCAATAATCGCCTGATCAATATGCGGCAGCGGCGTATACGTGCCCATACCGCCCGTATTCGGGCCTTTATCGCCGTCGAAAATCGGCTTGTGATCCTGTGCCGGAACCATCGCTCGCACCGTCTCGCCATCTACGAAAGCAAGGATGGACATTTCCTGTCCTTCCAAAAACTCCTCAATGACAATTTGGTTGCCCGCATCGCCAAACACTTTATCCAGCATCGCTTCTTTCAGCGCCTGCTGTGCTTCTTCCATCGTGAAGGCTACGGTTACACCCTTGCCTGCTGCAAGTCCGTCTGCCTTAATGACGATAGGCGTCTGCTGTGCCTGCAAATAAGCGGAAGCCGCCTCATATTCCGTAAACGTCTCGTATTTAGCCGTCGGAATATTGTATTTCTTGAGCAAATTTTTCATAAAAATTTTGCTGCCTTCAATTTCCGCTGCCGCTTTATTCGGACCATATACCGGAATTTGATGCGCTTCGAACGCATCAACGATGCCATCCGCCAGCGGATCATCCGGACCGATGAATACGAGATCGATAGCTGCATCTTTAGCGAACTCGACCAGCTCGTCAAATTGATTGACAGCCAGCGGCACGCATTCTGCCAGCTGTGCGATGCCTGCATTGCCCGGCGCACAATAGATGTGACGAACCTTCTCGCTTTTTTTCAGCGCCCATACAATCGCATGCTCGCGGCCGCCGCCGCCTACTACTAAAATTCGCATCTTGTCAGCTCCCTCTTAATGCTTGAAATGACGAACGCCAGTCAGTACCATGGCAATGTTGTTGGCATTTGCTGCGGCAATCGATTCGGCATCTTTAATGGAGCCACCCGTTTGGATAATCGCCGTAATGCCAGCTTTGGCTGCCAGCTCAACCGTATCGCCCATTGGGAAAAAGGCATCCGAAGCCAGTACAGCGCCAGCGGACTGCGCACCAGCCTGCTCGATTGCGATGCGAGCAGCGCCTACGCGGTTCATTTGGCCTGCGCCTACGCCAATCGTCATATTATTTTTCGCCAGCAAAATCGCATTCGATTTCACATGCTTCACGACTTTCCACCCGAACAGCAATTGCTTCAGCTCTTCCTCGGTCGGCTTGCGGTCGGTTACAAATTGCAGGTCTGCTTCCGTCAGGCTGCGAACATCGCTTTCCTGTACGAGCATGCCGCCGTCAACCGTCGTCACGAGCAGCTCGGGCTTGCGGTCAGCCGCAGCAACGGTAAGCTCGCCGAGCTTCATGAGGCGAATGTTTTTCTTTTTCGTCAAAATATCAAGCGCTTCCGGCGTAAAGTCCGGCGCAATAATAATTTCAAGGAAAATTTGGCCCAGCAGCTCAGCTGTGTCTGCGCCGATTACGCGGTTCGCAGCAACGATGCCGCCAAAGATCGAGGTCGGATCAGCCGCATACGCTTTTTGATACGCTTCATGAATGTCAGCGCCTGTGCCTACGCCGCAAGGATTCATATGCTTAACGGCAACAACGGCTGGCTCATCAAATTCCTTCACAATCGCAAGCGCTGCGTTTGCATCATTAATGTTATTGTAGGACAGCTCTTTGCCGTGCAATTGCTCAGCTGTCGTAATGTTGCCTGACGAAGCGAGCGGCTTGCTGTAGAAAGCAGCCTTCTGATGCGGGTTCTCGCCATAACGGAGATCCTGTACTTTTTCATAAGTAACGGTGTAGCTTTCTGGAAGCTCTTCGCCTGTCTGCTTGGACAAATATTCAGCAATCAGCGTATCGTAAGCAGCCGTATGGCGGAATACTTTCGCCGTCAAGCGCTTGCGCGTTTCAAGCGTCGTGTCGCCGCCTGCTTTGACTTCTTCCAGCACAGCCGCGTAATCCGCAGCGTCTACGACAACGGTAACGAATGCATGGTTTTTCGCAGCAGAACGCAGCATCGTTGGACCGCCGATGTCGATGTTTTCAATCGCATCCGCATATTCAACATCCGGCTTCGCAATCGTCTGCTTGAACGGATACAGATTCACGACAACGAGGTCGATGTAGCTGAGGCCCAGCTCTTCCATCACCTTTTGGTGCTCTGCATCGTCGCGTACAGCGAGCAGGCCGCTATGAACAGCAGGGTGCAGCGTTTTGACGCGTCCATCCAAAATTTCCGGGAAACCCGTTACATCGGAAATGCCGATAACCGGAATGCCCTCTTTTTCCAATAAGCTGAATGTTCCGCCTGTCGAAATAATTTCCACGCCTTGGCTTGCCAGCTCACGCGAAAACTCCACAATACCCGTCTTATCGGATACGCTGATTAATGCTCTACGAATAGCCATTCCACAAAGCCCTCCTTTTTGTCTTAACCCTGTTACGTCTAACCGCTTTATCGTTATGAACGCCCAATCACTCAGCTTGCTTGCTCACATCAATCCGCACCAAGCGTCCGTCCAGCTGTACCCGTCCGCCAGCAATTTGCCGCACGACCTGCGGAAGCAGCTGCTGCTCGGCCGCATGGATGCGTACCGCAAGTTCATCCTCCGTCTCGCCGTCCGCAACCCCGACCGCCTGCTGGGCAATAATCGGGCCGCTGTCGAGGCCGCCGTCCACATAATGCACCGTGACGCCCGTCAGCTTCACGCCGTAATCTAGCGCCTGCCCAATAGCATTCATGCCTGGAAACGCTGGCAGCAGCGAAGGATGGATATTGATCATCCGCCCATAGAAAGGCTCCACCAGCACAGGCGTAATGATGCGCATATAGCCTGCAAGTACAATCAGCTCAATGCCACGACGCTCAAGCTCCGCCAAAATCACGCGGTCATGCGCTTCGCGGGACGGATAGTCCTTCGGCTTAAAAACAAATGTTTCTACGCCAGCCTTGCGCGCCCGCTCGATAACCGGAGCAGACGGCTTATCACAAACAAGAAGCTCGATAGTTGCATCGAGCTCCCCCTGCCATGCCGCATCGGCCAAGGCTTGAAAATTGGTGCCTTGACCAGATGCAAATACGGCTATACGCTTCGCTGCCATTACACCGTCGCTCCTGTAAACGTGACGATGCGGCTGCCTTCCGTTACGGTTCCAATGCGGTAAGCTTTCTCGCCAAGCTCATTTGCTACGCGAAGCGCTTCTTCCGCTTCATCAGCCGGTACAACGACTACGAGGCCAATGCCCATATTAAACGTCGTGAACATGTCACGATTCGTAATTGAACCTTTTTCCTGCATGAGGCCAAAAATGTTGTGGATCGGCCAAGAGCCGTATTCCACATTGACGTTCACGCCTTCCGGCAATACGCGCGGAATATTCTCGATGAAGCCGCCGCCTGTAATATGCGCCATGCCTTTCACCTTCACTTGCTCAATCAGCTTAAGCGCCGATTTCACATAAATGCGCGTTGGCTCGATCAATACATCGCCAAGCTTCGCGCCATCAAGCTCTGCCAGCTCCTGATCCAGCGCATAGCCGCTCTCTTCCAGAAGCAATCTGCGAACGAGCGAATAGCCATTGCTGTGAATGCCGCTTGACGCAAGTCCAATTACTGCGTCTCCGGGCGCAATGGTCGTGCCGTCGATGATTTTTTTCTTATCGACAACGCCGACCGTAAAGCCCGCGATATCGTATTCGTCGCCTTGGTACATGCCTGGCATTTCCGCTGTCTCGCCGCCAATTAGTGCGCAGCCTGCCTGTACGCAGCCGTCTGCGATGCCTTTAACGACCGCTTCGATTTTCTCAGGCACGACTTTGCCGCAAGCGAGGTAATCGAGGAAGAACAAAGGCTCAGCGCCTTGTACAATGATGTCGTTGACGCACATGGCAACCGCATCGATACCGATCGTGTCATGCTTGTCCATTGCAAAAGCCAGCTTCAGCTTCGTACCAACACCGTCTGTACCCGATACGAGCACTGGCTCGTCATATTTATCCTTGTTTAGGCCGAACAGGCCGCCAAAGCCGCCAAGATCCGTCAGCACCTCAGGACGGAACGTCTTCTTGACATGCTTCTTCATTCTTTCGACCGCTTCGTTGCCAGCCGCTATATCGACGCCAGCTTTTTTATACGCTTCTGCCACACCGTTCAACCCCTTTATCGTAGCCGCCAAGCAAGCACGCCTGAATCTCAGGCGCACCAGTGGCAGGCAGTACTTTTATTTCCTAATTGCACTAGTACTAGCACCTTAATGGCGGACAAGTACCGCTTCATGCAGCATCCGAGCTATATATCCTATTCTAGCAGCTGCAGCTTTTGTCCGATTCCTCATCAACAGGCGTCGGGTAGTCATTATCAAAGCAGCCAAGGCACATGCCGCGATTATAAGCGCCGTCATTGCCGCCAACCGAATCAATAAAGCCGCTGTCGCTAAGGAAGGACAGGGAATCCGCATTGATCAGCTCGCAAATTTCCTGCACGGTGCGCGAAGAAGCAATAAGCTCATCGCGGCTCGGCGTATCAATGCCGTAGTAGCAAGGGTTTTTGAAAGGCGGCGATGTAATCCGCACATGCACCTCCGTCGCTCCCGCTTCACGCAGCATATTGACGATCCGGCGCGACGTTGTGCCGCGAACGATCGAGTCGTCAATCATGACGACGCGTTTGCCTTCTACGACCTTGCGCACGGCGGACAGCTTCATCTTCACGCCCTGCTCGCGCAATTCCTGCGAAGGCTGGATGAACGTACGTCCGGTGTATTTATTTTTGATAAGTCCAAGCTCATAAGGAATGCCAGTCTGCTCCGCATAACCGATTGCTGCGGAAATACTGGAGTCCGGCACACCCGTTACGATATCAGCATCAACGAACGATTCCATCGCGAGCTGCTTGCCCATCCGCTTGCGCGCGGAATGAATATTGATTTCATGAATGTCGCTGTCGGGACGGGCAAAATAAATGTATTCCATCGCGCAGGTCGCCCGGCGCGTCACTTCCGCATAACGATCCTCTTTCATGCCATCCTGATCAAAAATAAGCAGCTCGCCCGGCTGAACGTCGCGCAAATATTCGGCACCAATCGATTCAAACGCGCACGACTCGGAGGAAAACACATAACCGTCGCCGATGCGGCCTACCACGAGCGGACGAAGTCCGTTCGGATCAGAAGCGACCAATAGCTTGTCGTTCGTCATAATCAGGAAAGCGAAGCCTCCAACGATACGCTGGAGCGCTTCTTTCGCTGCCGTCACAAAATCCTTCGGCGAACGGGCGATCAAATGCGCAATAACCTCGGTATCGCTCGTCGTCTGGAATATAGAACCAAGGTTCTCCAGCTCCTTGCGAATTTCCGGCGCATTTACGATATTGCCGTTCGTCGCTACCGCAAGATCGCCATCGCGATAGCGGAAGATCAGCGGCTGCGCATTCGCCAGCTTGCTCTCTCCCGCCGTCGAATAGCGCACATGGCCGATCGAGCGATCGCCAGGGAGCCCCGCTAGGCGCTCCTTGTCGAATACTTCCTTGACCAAGCCCATACCGCGGTGATAGCTGAACCTATTGCGGTCCGTCGTATCGACGGTGCAAATGCCGGCCGACTCCTCGCCGCGATGCTGCAAAGCATGAAGCCCATAGTAAGAAAGCGATGCTGCGTCTGCATGGTTAAAGACACCAAAGACGCCGCATTCCTCGCGCAGCTTGTCGAAGAAATCCTCCCGACCGCCGCCTTGATTATAATAATCGCCTGACCAAAGCTTAGGCTGCTTTATTTCATCAGACATGGAATCGCATCCTTCCAGACCTTCTCCAGTTGTTGTACCGGCGCCTGAATGCCGGATTTGCCATTGATGCTGATCGAAAGAGCAGCTCCTTTTACCGAACCAATTGCCGCGTGGGCAACGCCTTGCTCAGCCAGCAGTGCTTGCAGCGCTGCTGCTTGCTCCGGCTTCGCCGACAGCAAAATACGCGATTGCGATTCACTGAACAATGCATGATCAGCGCGCAGCTCTGTATTTACATTAACTTCTGCACCAAGCTTGCCGCTTATGCAGGATTCTGCCAGCGCAGCCGCAATACCGCCTTCGGACAAGTCATGCGCCGAAGCAACCAAGCCGCTTTGAATCGCACTCAGCACAGCGCCAAGCATCTTTTTCTCAACAGCCAGATCAATAACCGGAGGACGGCCTTCGTTCACGCCTTGCAGCACGTATTGAAGCTCGCTTCCGCCCATTTCAGCTTTCGTTTCGCCGACGAGAATGATGACGTCGCCTTCGTTTTTGAAGCCTTGCGTCGTAATATGATCGATATCATGAACGAGACCTACCATGCCGATAACCGGCGTCGGGTAAATAGCGCCTTTTGCATTTTCATTGTACAAGCTGACGTTGCCGCCGATAACTGGCGTTTCGAGTACGCGGCAAGCCTCGGACATGCCGTCTGCCGATTTCTCGATCTGCCAGAATACATCTGGCTTCTCTGGGCTGCCGAAGTTCAGGTTGTCCGTAATCGCCAGTGGCTCTGCGCCGGAGCATACGATGTTGCGCGCAGCTTCCGCTACGGCAATGCGTCCGCCCACTTCTGGATCAAGGTATACATAACGGCTGTTGCAGTCCGTTGTCATCGCAAGTGCTTTGCGTGTACCGTTGATTGTCACGACTGCTGCGTCCGAACCCGGTTGTACCGCTGTCGACGTACGCACCATGTAGTCGTATTGATTGTAAACCCACTCTTTGCTTGCCACCGTTGGCGAAGCGAGTACTTTCTCAAGCGCAGCCGTCAAATCCGTTACTTCCGGATAAGCTGTTGTGTCGATTGCCGCATTTGCACTGTAATAAGCAGGCTCCTGCGAAGGCTTGTCATATACCGGACACTCGTCAACGAGTGCTGTTACCGGCATATCGGCCACTTGCTCGCCTTGGTGGAACAAGCGGAGACGTCCGTCATCGGTTACTTTGCCGACTTTGGCGCAAATGATGCCCCAACGCTCGAAAATCTCTTTCGCCTGTGCTTCATGCTGCGGCTCTACAACGAAGAGCATGCGCTCTTGCGATTCAGACAGCATCATTTCGTAAGGCGTCATGCCTGTTTCGCGCTGCGGCACTTCATCGAGGTACAGCTCAAGACCGTTTCCTGCTTTGGATGCCATCTCGGCGCTGGAGCAAGTTAGGCCGGCTGCGCCCATATCTTGAATACCAAGTACAATGCCGGAATCGATTAGCTCAAGTGTCGCTTCCATAACCAGCTTCTCCATAAATGGATCGCCGACCTGAACCGCCGTGCGCTTCTCTTCGGATTCCTCTGACAGCTCGACCGAAGCGAAGGTTGCGCCGTGGATGCCGTCGCGGCCAGTTGCCGGACCGACGTAAAATACCGGGTTGCCTACGCCTTTAGCGACGCCGCGTTGGATTTTATCATGATCAATGAGGCCCACGCACATCGCGTTAACGAGCGGATTGCCCTCGTAGCTCTCGTCGAACATCACTTCGCCGCCGACAGTTGGGATGCCGATACAGTTGCCGTAGCCAGCGATGCCGCTGACAACATTTTCGAACAAATATTTAACGCGCTCATTCTCAAGACGGCCAAAACGCAAGCTGTTCATCAAAGCAACAGGACGTGCGCCCATCGAGAAAATGTCGCGGATAATGCCGCCTACACCTGTAGCTGCGCCTTGGTAAGGCTCAACCGCGGAGGGATGGTTATGCGATTCGATTTTGAATACGACCGCTTGATTGTCGCCAATATCAACGATACCAGCGCCCTCGCCTGGTCCCATTAGAACTTTAGGTCCGGTGATCGGGAATTTTTTCAAAATCGGCTTGGAGTTTTTGTAAGAGCAATGCTCCGACCACATGACGCTGAATACGCCAATCTCCGTATAGTTTGGCTGGCGGCCAAGAAATCCGCAAATCAGCTCATATTCATAATCCGTTACGCCGAACTGCGTATAAATCCGCTGATCCGCGATTTGTTCCGCTGTCGGTTCCTTAGCTGTTAACTGCTGCGCCATGCTGTTCCCTCCATGCATTCAAAATCGATGTAAACATTTTTTTGCCGTCCTCTGAGCCAAACAATTGGTTGATTGCACGCTCTGGATGCGGCATCATGCCGACTACGTTGCCGCGCTCGTTGCTCACGCCCGCGATGTTCGATACCGATCCATTCGGATTGGTGTCGCCCGCATAGCGGAAAATAATTTGCTTGTTCGCTTCAAGCTGTGCAAGCGTCGCATCGTCGCAATAGTAGTTGCCTTCGCCGTGGGCGATTGGAATGTTGATAATATCGCCTTCCGCATACTGGTTCGTGAACGGATTGCCGTTGTTCACGACCTCCAGCGGCGTCTGATGGCAGCGGAATTTGAGGCCGCTGTTGCGAATCAATGCGCCTGGCAGCAGGCCCGCTTCCGTAAGAATTTGGAACCCGTTGCAAATGCCGAGGATGAATTTGCCTTCCTCCGCTGCTTTCTTCACTTCATTCATGACAGGAGCAAAACGGGAAATCGCGCCGCAGCGCAGGTAATCGCCGTAGGAGAAGCCTCCTGGCACCAAAATCGCGTCATAGCCGGAAAGATCCGTCGATGTATGCCATACATACTCTACCTTTTGGCCAATCGCTTCCTCTACCGCCTTGTAACAATCAATATCACAGTTGGAACCTGGAAAAACCAGAACCGCAAACTTCATCGCCTATCCCTCCAGCTCAAAACGGTAATCTTCTACGACCGTGTTCGCAAGCAGCTTCTCGCACATTTCCTTGATGCGCTTCTCTGCCTCGCTGCGGTCAATATCGCCCAGCTCAAGCTCCAAATATTTGCCGATCCGAACCTTTTCCACTTCGGCAAAGCCCATCGAGTGCAAAGCTCCTTGTACAGCTGTTCCTTGCGGATCAAGTACATTTTCCTTGATTGTTACGTAGACGGTTGCTTTCATTGTTGGCCTCCTGATAATGAAAATAATAATGTAGCGTTAACGCTGCTTCGCTTTTCTTCTGCTTTAGGCGAGCACCCCACAGGCTCCCTCCGGCAAAATCGCTTTGCTTTATCGTTTTGCATGAATCGTTGATCTATATCTCTAAGCTTTAGTAGCTGGCTTAAGCCATGCTGCCTGTTCGAAATAGCTAGTAGCTTTCCGAACCGGTCAAGCGGCGGTAAATATCCTGATACCGCTTCGTCGTCTCTGCAACAACCGCTTCCGGCAGCGGGTCCGGCTTGCTGTTTTTGTCCCAATCCGAGCCGAGCAAATAGGTGCGCACCGGCTCCTTGTCCATGCTGTCGATCTCGATGTCATAGGCGTAATTGCCCTCTGCCCAGAAGCGCGAGGAATCCGGCGTGAAAATCTCGTCAATGAGAATAACCTTGCCGTCAATCAGACCGAATTCGAATTTGCAATCGGCAAGAATGATGCCGCGCTCGGCGCAATAAGCGTGAGCGAACTCGTAAAGCTTGATGCTGCGGTCGCGCAGCTCTTCGGAAAGCTCGGCGCCAACCAGCTCCTGCATCCGCTCAAACGGGATATCCTCGTCGTGGCCGACGTCGTTTTTCGCCGCTGGCGTAAAGATCGGCTGCGGAAAACGTTCATTTTTGCGCATGCCTGCCGGAAGCTCAATACCATTGATCGCAGACGTTTGCTGATATTGTCTCCAGCCGCCGCCTGTGATATAGCCGCGCACGACACATTCAATGTCGATACGCTCTGCTTTAAGAGTTACCATAATCCGGTTGCGAAGCAGCTCAGGCTCGGTAATGAGCTCGCCCAGCTTGTCCACATCGGTATGCACGACGTGGTTCGTCTGGATCGAAGCGGTCTGCTCAAACCAGAACGCCGACAAGCGGTTAAGCACATTGCCCTTCTCCGGCACAGCCGGATCAAGCACATAATCGAACGCCGAAATGCGATCCGTTACAACGATCAGAAAATGCTCGCCCAGATCGTAAAGCTCTCTAACTTTCCCCTTGTACAGCAGGGGCGCTTTCACATACGGCTCAGCAGTGGACAAGCTTTGAGATATTGCAGTCATTCGCCAGTAAGCCTCCTTAGTTCAATCCAAGACGGGTGAAAATCGTATCCACATGCTTGAGATGCCATGTTGGGTTGAAGCAATCGTCGATATCTTCCGTCGACAGAAGCTCGGTAATTTCCTTCGTCGATTCAATAATGTCGCGGAATTGGCGCTGCTCTTCCCAAGCTTGCATTGCGCGCGGTTGAACGGTGTCATAAGCCTGCTCGCGGCTGAAGCCTTTGTCGATCAGCTTCGTCATGACGCGGCCGGAGAACGGCACGCCGAACGTACGCTGCATGTTGCGCTTCATATTTTCAGGGAATACTTGCAAATTGTTGATGATGTTGCCCAGACGATTCAGCATGTAGTTCAGCAGCATCGTTGCATCTGGCAAAATAACGCGCTCTGCGGACGAATGGCTAATATCGCGCTCATGCCACAGCGGAATGTTCTCGTAAGCCGTCAGCATATGTCCACGAATGACTCTCGACAAGCCGGAAATGTTCTCGCAGCCAATTGGGTTGCGTTTGTGCGGCATAGCCGATGAACCTTTTTGACCTTTGGCGAAAGGCTCTTCCACCTCGCGGAATTCGCTCTTCTGCAAAGCGCGGATTTCCGTAGCGAACTTGTCGAGCGACGAAGCAACGAGCGCTAGTGTGCCCATGTACTCCGCATGGCGGTCACGCTGCAGCGTTTGCGTCGAAATTGGCGCGGCTTTCGTGCCCAGCTTATTGCAGACGAACTCTTCTACGAAAGGATCGATGTTCGCATAAGTGCCGACAGCACCAGAAATTTTGCCGTATTGCACGCCATCAGCTGCATGCAGGAAACGCTCCAGGTTGCGCTTCATCTCTTCGTGCCATAATGCCATTTTCAAACCGAAGGTAGTTGGCTCAGCATGAACGCCATGCGTACGTCCCATCATCGGCGTATCCTTGTACTGAATCGCCTTCTCGCGCAAAATCGAGATGAAACGCTCAATATCCTTTTGCAAAATCGCATTGGCTTGCAGCAGCAGATATCCAGTTGCCGTATCAACAACATCCGTCGATGTCAGGCCGTAATGCACCCATTTGCGCTCAGGGCCAACCGTTTCGGATACCGCGCGCGTAAAGGCGATAACGTCATGGCGCGTATCCTGCTCGATTTCATAAATGCGGTCGATGTTGAAGCTCGCGTTTTTACGAAGCTCTTCCACATCTTCCTTCGGAATAATGCCCAGCTCCGACCAAGCCTCGCATGCGCAAAGCTCAACCTCCAGCCATGCTTGGAACTTATTCTCCTCGGTCCAAATCGCTCTCATTTCTGGTCTGCTGTAACGCTCTAACATGTAGCTACTCCACCTTCCAAATTGTTGTTTCATCTATCCATTGCAGCGCTGCTTCCACATCGGGAGCAAGCACGTTAATGTGGCCCATTTTTCTTTTGTGAACGGCGTCCTTCTTGCCGTACAGATGCAGCTTCGGCGTTACGCCGAGGCGCTCTGCCGCTTCATCCCGGGTGCCAAAACGCTGAATGACCGGCTCTACATGCTGGCCGAGCACATTCACCATCACGACTGGCGTCAGCAGCTCCGTACGGCCCAGCGGCAAATTGCATACCGCCCGCACATGCTGCTCAAACTGCGACGTATGCGCCGCTTCCATCGTGTAATGCCCGCTGTTATGCGGCCGTGGCGCCAGCTCATTCACATACAGCTCTCCGTCGGCAGTTAAAAAAAGCTCAACGGCGATCAATCCAACAGCGCCCAGCCCTTCGGCAATTTGCATCGCCAGCTGCTCCGCTCTGCGCTGTATGCCCTCATCGATCCGGGCGGGCACAATCGACAGATGAAGAATATTGTCGATATGGATATTTTCCGATGCCGGGAATGCTTTGACCTCACCCTGCGGGCTGCGCGCCGCAATGACCGACAGCTCTTTTTCAAAGGAGATGAATTTCTCCAGCACAAGCTCGGTGCCAGCCCGGCTCAGCGTTTCGTACGCCTCGTCGATCTCCTCCACGGCGCGGATGACCCATTGCCCTTTGCCGTCGTAGCCGCCCGTCGCTGTTTTCAATACACATGGCAAGCCTAAACGTTCAGCTTCTATATGAAGCTCCGCGCTGCTGCGAATTTCGCTGTAAGGCGCGACCTTTACGCCCGCCGCCTCAATCGCCCGCTTCTCCCGCAGCCGATGCTGCGTCGTATAAAGCAGCTTGCTGCCTTGCGGCACGTAAGACTCCTTCATCAGCATTGCGGCAACTTCCGCATTCACATTTTCAAATTCATACGTAATGACATCCGAACGCTGCGCCAGCTCGCGCGCTGCCTCATGATTGTCATAGGCGCCGACTACTTGATCCGAGACTTGTCCGCAAGGCGAATCCACCGCAGGATCAAGCGTGACGAATTTGTAGCCCATTGCGCTGCCTGCGAGCGCCATCATCCGGCCCAATTGCCCGCCGCCGAGTACGCCGATTGTGCTGCCTGGCAGCAGCGTGCGGATGTTATCCTGCCGCTGCTTGTCTGCCTCAGCCATCATAGCGTCTCACTGCTTTCCAGCACTTCCTGCTTAACGCGCTCGCGTCTTGCGATCACGCGTGCCTGAATGTCCGGATCGAAAGCTCCCAGCATCTGTGCCGCCAGCAGTCCAGCATTCGTGCCGCCCGCATTGCCGATTGCAACTGTAGCTACCGGAATGCCGCCCGGCATTTGCACGATTGAGAGCAGCGAGTCTAGGCCGCTGAGATTTGAAGATTTGACAGGAACGCCAATAACCGGCAGCACCGTTTTGGCGGCGACCATGCCGGGAAGATGTGCAGCTCCGCCAGCCCCCGCGATAATGACCTTAAGTCCACGCTCCGCCGCCGTTTCCGCATATTCAAACATTAAATCGGGCGTTCTGTGCGCCGATACAACCTTTTTCTCATAAGGAATTTGAAGCTCTTCCAGCACATCGCAAGCCAGTTTCATTGTATCCCAATCCGACTTGCTGCCCATGATGACGCCTACCTTCGCAGACATGCGTTCAAACCTTCTTTCATCTATATAATAGGAAAACCATATAAAACCGTAATACGAAACTTTCCTTATCCTCTAAACTGCCCGATTCCAACAGAAAAATCCCGACAGCTACCGTAAGAGTATTAATCATACGTATGCTGCGGGACCCGAGCCAAGCGCACAGCGCAGCCTCCCGTCTTCCGGGAACCGCATGGCGCTCTTTATGCCTGAAGTTAGCCGCCACTCTGCACCCTTGCTAATTGCAAGATACAAAACAGCACAAGACTGCCCTAAGGTGAAACGGCTGACGCCATCCTTGGCGGCGCGGCGCGTTTCATTCCGAGAAATATAGAGAAAGGATTACGAAATAATATCCTTGCCTATATTTTAAGGTGAAACGGCTGACGCCATCCTTGAACGGCAAAGCTTCGTTTCGCGAAGAACGAGAAGCCGAATATAAGTGTAAAACTTATACTTGCTTCCAGTTCAAAAAAGGCAGCTCAAGCCTACCAGCTTCAAGCTTGCTCGTAGTCCGAAAATTGTGGTTTTCGGGTAGAAACTTTCGGGCCAATCCCCGAGATTATACGAGACCAACACTATAATGAACGGATTGCTCCACTTCTGACCTCTTCCAGTTTATCTAATCCCCACGGGGCTGTCAACAAAATACGAACGTTAAAAAGAGTAGCTTTTATTAAAGTTCGTTTTTGGCAGGTAAAATATCATAATATGACAGGAATTTACTCGGGATTACGCACAGACAGCTATAAGTGAAGTGGATTTATGGGAGGAATATTCGCAGTACCCAGCCTATTTGTCTAGAGGGTTTTCATAGAGATCGCAGAATAACACAGTATAAGAGTGAATTTTGATCATTATAGGAAAGGAAGTGAACAAAATTGCAGATGTACCAGCAAATTACCAGCAAACGAAACGTCCCTACCTTATAATGCTGCTGTTCCTCATTTTGCTGACAGCAGGATGTTCCTCTAAAGGAGTAGCATATACTGATGGAGTCGTTGCCCGCCTTGACCACAATGGAACGCATTACTCATATGTAAAATGGTCGCCTGATGGAGAGCAAATCGCCTACATCCAAGATCGGAATTTATGGATCAAAAACATGAAATCAGGAAAAAGCAGAAAACTCGTTTCCGGGTCCTCTATATCTCATGCGGCTTGGATGAACGCCGATCAAATCGCCTATTTTACAACAACAGATTCTAATAGCCTACAAGGAGAGCTTGGGGCAGTCACACTTGATTCTCGTAATAAAACCATTTTGTTCAAAAATATCGCTTGGTTTAATACTCTCTCTATCCATAATCAAATCGCCTATCTCGAAACCGGAAAACAAGGCGTTCTCAAACTCAATCTTTCCGAGAGTCTTTCCGAGCCAGACACGCTTGATCCAAACTTAACTAATGGCAGTGAGTTTGTGCTTTCACCGGATGGGAGCAAGCTGCTTTATCTAGAAAAAACAGAGGAGCGCAGCATCAACGGAATTTTCTTAAAGCAAATAAAAATATATAACATTAACGAGCGTGCAACGAAACAAGTGCAGCTTTCCAAGCCTTTCGAGGTTATTTATAGCTACTGCTGGTCAGCAGACGGCAGCCATCTTGCATTTGCCGCACAATACCCTGGGCAGCTTCCTAATCTGTACATTTATAAAATAGACAGTAAAGCCGCACCCATCATGCTGCCATTTCCAGAAAACGCTGGTTATATGGCATGGTCGCCTACACAAAATCAAATCGTTTATACAACAGTCGGACAGCCAAGCGGAAATGAAATAAGAGTGATTGATATTCCTGATGAGCTGCTGCAATAATATACGAAGAAGCGGAGGAAATATAGCGATGGAAAATTACAAAGTGGGCATTCTTTTGTTTAATGATGTAGAGGTGCTTGATTTTGCCGGCCCTTTTGAGGTTTTTGCAGTAACAGCGCTGAACTGGGGGCAGGAGGATGCTTATCACCCGTTTAAAGTATCGACAATTTCTGAAAATGGGGCGCTCGTGACGGCGAAGAATGGCCTTAAGGTAACGCCAGATTACAGCTTCGCTGATGCTCCTGTATTTGATGTGCTCGTTATTCCTGGCGGCATGGGCACACGGCACGAGATTCATAATCAGGCGCTGCTTGCGTGGATCAAACATCAGAGCAGGCAGGTGACGTGGCTGACCTCTGTCTGTACGGGAGCGTTTCTGCTTGCAGAAATCGGTTTGCTGGATGGCAAGCGGGCGACGACACACTGGGCAAGCATCGAACGCATGCGGACGCAGTTCCCTCAGACGACAGTCGTCGAAAATGTGAAGTTTGTAGATGAAGGGGATGTCATCACCTCGGCTGGCATTTCCGCAGGCATCGAGATGTCGCTGCATATGGTGGGTCGGATTTTAGGCATTCAGGCAGCAAGAAATACAGCTAGAGCTATGGAGTATGACGGACAGTTTGAGCTATAGCTCACGGGGTTTCTTTCTCTCCAATCAGCAAGTTTAATAAAGCATGAAATAGCCATTGGCTAAATATGCTGCAGCCCCTCTGCACGCATTTAACCGATGGCTTCTTTTAATCAGAAAACAACATCCCCTTCTCCTTTCCCCTATATAAAGTAAGAAAGAGCATCTAAAACGAAAAATTCCAAATATATCATTCCAAACATCGCAAAAACCCAACTTTTGTAGTATATTAATAATAATTTTACTTTAAATCAGTAAAATAGACCTAATACTTAGGAATCATAACAAAATGGAGGTTTATTTGGATGTTCAATGTTTCAAGAAAAATCTTAGCTGCTTTATTGCTAGTTTCACTAGTAGCTACTATCGCAATTCCTGTGAAAAAGACAGAGGCAAGCTCGCTTCCCGTTGCAGAAGGTGGCATTGAAGCCGCAGCATTAGCCTATTGGAGCGGAGCGGTTTATGTCGCTTCGGTTGATGGTGCAATCGGAGTTAAGCCTGAGCTGCAAGAAGATATTCAGATTTTTGCAAAATCGATGTGGGATGATGCCCCTGCTTCTATTAAAACTTCCATCACAGAAAGTACATATGGTATGCAGGATGGCTGGAATACATCTAATTCTTATGTCGTATCCTGGACGCCTCGGACACTCGCTTACTTGCAGGACAAATGGTATGACCATTTTGGAGGCGGAGCTACTTATTATGACAACAAAGTCATAGCGGATATTATGGGGCCAGGGGCAATTATACGTCCGAGCTCTGTTATCGCTCAAAGTAATGCTGTTGGCGAGGGAAATATAGGATACATGGCTAACGGTCAAATACGTGCGATTTATGTTGATATATCTGGAAAAGCAACCATTGAATCGAGATCAGGAGTAAATCCTAGCTACAGTGGGTTATTAGATTTAAATAATAAACCTTTCGCCAATGCCCGCGATGCCTATAATGAATTTGTTACCCGATTTAAAATTGAGAAAGGCACCTATACGACGAAACCTATCTTTGTAGATGGGCGCACCAAAAGTCGTTACGTAGAAGTCATATTCCCTTCAAGCACCGTATTCCCGAATTCCATCGTTATGCCTGCTCCACAAGGTGTACTGAATGCCGATTATACGGTTAAACAATATAAAACACCAACTATTGGACGTGCGGGCGGCGTAATAACCGGACAAATCGTCATTGGCTTTCCGAGTGTAACGGGCAACTTTGCTGCCTTAACAAAAGCAAATGCCAGCAATTACACTTTTCTCTCTTATGACAATGCGAAGCGTAATGGCAGTCCAGCACCTTATCATTCTATTGTAGAAAATGCGCGGAGCTTGCCAGTTACCGGAATACCATATAGTTCGAAGGATCATATTAAACAAGGCCAACTAGAACAAAGAAGATATTACGGCTCCGATGGCAGGGCTGAACTGGATATTGACTATACCAACCATGGCAACACGCAAATTAACCCAAATGTTCCACACAGGCACGACTGGAATTATAACAGCAAACCGCAGAGGGGCCCTTGGTATATCGTTGAAACCGACTCCGATTATTCTTATAACCAATTAGTAGAGGATTTGAATACGGGGCATGAAGTATCCTTTACGTTTGAAAATGTTAAATATTATATTACAGAAAACCAAGGTTCATGGTTTTTGATGAAATCGGGTGAAATCGCTCCTCTTCAATCTGCTTCGACTCCATCACAACTTTTATCGCTTGCAATCCTCAATAATGAATCGTTGCAGTCGCTATTTATTAAAGGAAGCCTCGTTAATATTTCTGTATATTAGGGTATGTATGCAGACCTGAGTCGGACTGCTGCTTGCTTTGCGCTTAGTAGGGTAAACATGAGCGACCTTTCCATTCACGTCCTAAACTAATTTACGCTAAAAATGCAGGGCATTCTCGCATTAGTCTTTGACTAGTGAGAGAATGCCCTGCTTTGTTAGGAAGCATTAAGCATATTCAAGAAATGCATCTACAACCTCTTATAAATGACACCCATCCGATCCATCTCATTATCCGCCTTGCCATAAAAACCAGCAATATACCAGCCTTCCGGCGCCGTATAGGTTACCGCATCGGACGTCGTTGTGCCGCCAGCCAGCACTTGCCCTTTGTTAGTCGTAAACTTGGCATAGAAGATGCGCATGCCGCCATTGCGGCTACCTTGGTTCAGCACTACACTTTTCACATACTCATCAGAAGCGAGCTGAATGCTGCTCTGCGCGGCTGAAGTTCCGCCAGCACTCAGCACCACGCCGCTTGCAAACCCCAGCTGGATGCCATCCAGACGCGAGCCGCTGCGGATGCTGAGCGAGGTCAGCCGCTGGCCGCTTGGCAGATGCGCCAGTTGGTTGAAATGCTCACCGCCAGAGCCGCCGAACGGTGCACTGAGCGAAATCTGCGCCGACAGCTGGTAGTTAAACTTTGTACTGATGGCAAAATGATCGGACAGCTGATTACCCGCAGCGTCCACAAATTTCGTATCCTCCAGCCTATACTGGGTCGGCGCCAGCGTAATCGCCGGGCTGCTGCGATAGAAGATTTTATCGACGACCTCATTGCTTGGGCCATTGCGATTTGTTGCATCAATGAGCGCGTCGCCCATAGCAGGCACGCTGCCGCCGCGAACCAGCTGCACCCACACGTCGGTCAGTCCTGTCGCCGCCGTCATTTCCTGCAGCAGGGCGAGCTCCCGCGTATACCTCGTATTCGTATCCCCGAACACGATAACGGCATTGCCGTCCGAATGCTGATTGATATAGGCATACATTTGGCGAATATTTGAAGCGCGCGCCGCCATGGAGCCGGGATCAATATCCGCGTCGGCATGCAGATTGTACACATCGACATAAGCGCCCGGGGCTAGCTCATGCCTGGAAGCGGTAAAGCCCTTCGGCGTAAGCTGGTCGCTGCCGCTGTCAAATACGCCGTAGGCTTCCTTCCATTTTATCCGTGCCAAATCCGTAAAAGGAAACTTGGACAGCATGTTCAGTCCGCTCCCAATAAGTGCAGGACCGCTCGTCGCGGTCTTATAAGGATGGTTCGCAGCAGAGATCAGCTGGCTGTGGTAATTGAAGTCTTCCTGCACATTCACGATATCAAAATCATTGAGCAAAGGACTGATTTGTGTGGTGAACTGCTCCGGATTGGAGCTGGACAGAAAACCTGGCAGCCCGCCTACATTGTAGCTTAGCACGGAGAAGCTCCCCGATTCCCCCGCAGCGTTAGCAGCGCTTCCTCCGAAAGGAACAAATCCGACTACTAATGAAGCCGACAATGCCACTGCCAAGCAAACGCGTCTGAGCCTTCTCATTTGACCGCTCTCCTCCACTATTTCACAAGTATTTTACCCGTGATCCGCTCATGACTGAGATGAATGTCTTCCGGCGTGCACTTATCTTTAAGCTCATACACTTTAATAGGAGCCGCAGCAATAATAGCGATGAAGTTGTCAAAATAGTTCTCGTCTCCGCTATGAATATACGGACACCAATGATCGGACAGGCCGACGGTCTCATGAATATGGACGCCGAGTATTTTATCCTTAAGCGCATTCGCTTCCTTCACATTATCGTAAAGGCCCATGCGGTCCATCATCATGCCATGCCCGATGTCGTACCATAGATAAAGCGGCGCTCCAGCCAACTGCTTGATTAAATAATCAGCTTCCTGAAGCGTCGGCATTTGGTAGCAGCGCGAGCGTGTCTCAATGCCGATTCCCATGTGGATATTGCGCGCTGCCAGCCGCTCGAACACCTGCTCCAGACTTTCCTGCATCAGCTGCAAATACGTGCCGCTCTCCTTCGTCCGCACCGCCATCATTTCGTTCCACAGCTTCTGGTAGGCTGCTGAATCACGGCCTTCTGCATGGTAAATACGCTTCAATTCCTCGTCAATGTTGTAGGGAAAAGAAACCTCCCCCGGATGCACAACTACGCCTTCCGCTCCATAACGCACCGCATATTCGACCGTCTGAATGAGCAGCTCCACCGCCCGTGCACGCATATCCTTATCTGGATAGCCCAGCATTAAGGAGTCCGTATCGAACTCCTTGCCTGGCAAATGCGGGAACACATGATGCACGCTCGATACACCAATGTCGCCGCGCTCTATCATCGGTTCAATCGTCTTCATCAGCTCTGTCGTCACATTGTAATTAAGCTCAACCCTGCGGAAGCCAAGGCTTTTGATTTCCTCGATCATCTCGCTCCCTGTTTGATGCCTTTTGATGTTCCAACAGGTAGAAAATGAATATTCCGCTTTGTCTATGCTCATTATTTTGCCAGCTCCTTTTGTTGTTCGACTATCGTCCAAATATCATCGGACAGGAAAGCCGTATCTTTGTTCGTCTCGTACCACTCGTTCATAAAATCAATGATTTTTTGTCCGCCTGCTTTTTCCCATGCTGCCTCAGCATCCTTAACCGCCTGCTCGGCGCTGTAGCCTTTGCCATTCACAACCGCCTTGACGTAAATATCCGTAATTTCCTTCAGTGTGTTCGTACGGATCACATCAAGATCGCTAGACAGGCCTGGAATGTGATCGCCAAGCGTAAAGCCCGGATATTCCTTCGTCGGATCTAAGTACATATCTTTCGCCTTCAGATACATGTCCAAGCCCTCCTTCTGCACCGGATCGCTAGGATCGAATTGATTAGCAACAAAGTTGCATTTATCCGTTCCTCTGCTCAGGAACAAGCCATAGCCGCCTGCATAGCCAGCCTCCGTCTGCCACTTGTCCGCATCAGGGATGACGGCGCAGCCGTTGTCGCCCTCTGTCCAGTGCACGCCTTTTTCACCCTTCAGCAGCATTTCAGTTGTAGACGGCACTAAAATAAAATTAACATATTCCGCAGCCGCCTGAGGATTTTTCGTATTGGCATTAAACACGGTCGTCATTTGAATCGGATTGTCAATCGCGCCCGTATATTGGCCGAACGGTGATTTCGGATACGCCAGCGGCTCTACTACGGCCGTAGGCACGTTGCCCTTCAACGTCACCAAATCCTTCGTCGTAAACTCAAACCACGATACGCTGTAATTGACATAAATGCCGAGCTTGCCTGTCAGAAAATCCTGTTTCGCCTTTGTGCCATCTTTATCGCTAATATAATCGCGGTCGATGGCGCCTTGCTCATACAGCTGCTTTTTGAACGTCAGCGCAGCCAGTTCTTTATCCCATTGGCGCACAATTTTGCCATCCTGCAGGCCCCAGCTGTGCTCCTGCTGAATGCCGAACAGCTCGTTGACCGCCCCATCGGAGTAATAGCTGATGTTGATGCCATACGTATCGCGCTTGCCATTTTTATCCGGGTCCTTATCTGCAAACGCTTGAGCTACCTGCAGCAGCTCCTCCGTCGTCTTCGGCATTTCCAGTCCAAGCTCCTTCAGCCAATCGGTGCGGATGAATAAAATATGCAGCGGATTCGCCTCATTGACGCGGCCAATTTCATACAGCTTGCCGTCCGGCTTCGTGCCGACCTGCTTAAGCTGCGGATATTCATCCATCAGCGCCTTGTAATTCGGCATGTATTGCAGCAGATCATCGAGCGGCAGTAATTGCTTCTGCTCATAAATGTTGTTGCGGAACGCCGCATTCGTCTCATTAATAATGTCGGGCGCCGAGCCGGATGCGAACATCATATTAAGCAGCTTTTTCGACTCGCTGCGCAGGACAGGCACAAAGGTCGGGTCGACCGGCCCCGTGTCCTTGATCCATTTCGTCCAGCGATTGCTCTCATAAGAGCCCTCCGTCGAAGCGACCGATCCCCGGTCCTGTATGACGACCGACACTTGCCCCTTCGCCGCCGTTGCGCTCTCTCCACCGCCTGCTGCTTGCGTGCCTCCTGCTTCCTTCTCCGAGCTGCATCCGCCAATTGCCAGACCTGCTGCCAGCAGCGAAACGCCTGCGAGCTTCTTCCAACTGTTTCTCATCATCACCGGTTTATCCCTCCGAATGGTTTGAATGGTGGTAGCCTTGCTTATTCAGCCATGACGCCATCAGCCTATTTAGCCTTTAATGGAGCCCAGCATAACACCCTTTACGAAGTACTTTTGCAAAAATGGATAAATCATCAGCATCGGCACAACCATGAATACGACGCCAACTGCACGAATCATTTCATTCGTCAGCTTCTGCTGGTCCTGCATGTCATTGGCGGCATTGACGAGCATATCGTTCGACTTGAGCACCGCCTGCACAACCACGGTAAAATTTTGCATGTCGCTTTGGTTGATATACATTAACACATGCATGAACGAATTCCAGTAGCCTACGCCATAAAATAACGCGAGCGTAGCGATGATCGGCATCGACAGCGGCAAAATAATACGCGTCAGCAACGTGAATTCGCCGCTGCCATCCATTCTCGCGGATTCATCAATTTCACGCGGAATGTTTTCGAAATAACTGCGCATTAGCAGCATGTTGTACGTACTGACAAGCCCGACCAGCCATAACGACCAATACGAGTTGATCAGCCCAAGGTTTTTCACAACGATATAGGTCGGAATAATGCCTCCGGAGAACAGCATCGTGAACACCATCGCCAGCAGCATGAAGCGCCGTCCGACCAAATAAGGCCGAGATAGCGGATACGCCGCCAATATAGTCGCAGACATGCTGAGCAGCACACCGCCTATCGTAATGATGGCACTGTTTTTCAGCGCCCGAAGTGCTGGCGTTCCTTCGAAGAAAAAAGAATAGGCGGTAAACTGAAAGCCTACTGGCCACAGAAACACATGGCCCGACTCAACCGCTCCCCGCTCGCTGAGCGATACGGCGACAATATGAATGAATGGCAGCAGACAGGTTAGCCCCAGCAGCGCCAGCAGCAAATAGTTAATGACATAAAACACGCGTTCTCCAAGGCTACTCCTCATCTTTTATTCCTCCCAAAAATGTAACAAGCATAAACGCTGTGCCCGCCAATTGAAGGCAGCGGCTGTTTCATGTTTAAGCAGCTGTTTCATGTTTAAATCGAAGCGCTTATTTTATCAAAGCAGCTCTTCTCTTCTTTTCTTTTCTTTTTTCTTTTTCTTCCCCCTTTTAAAAGGGGGGTGAAAAAGGCGAAGCGGAATGAAAAGGTTGAGCTGGAGAAACGGTAGTGTTCGCTTAAAGCTTTCCGTAGGAAAGCAGCTTCGGAAGCATATGCTTTTACCCTTGAATTTCCCCCTTAGGGAAATATAATTCGGAGAAATTCAAGGGTAATGGCGATCGGAAGCCAAGCTTTTCAAGCAGCGCAGCCTCTTTTTCACCACACTTTTAAAACAGCCCTTGGTCGTATTTACGAGCAATCCGGTTCACCCCAATAACGAGCAAAAACGCGATTAAGGATTCGAACAAGCCCATTGCTGTCGTCAGGCTGAACTGTGCCTGCTGCAAGCCCATTTTATAAATATAAGTGCTGATGACCTCCGACACGCCGGATACCGCATCATTTTGCAAATTGTACACTTGGTCGAAGCCGACCTCCATAACCCGGCCCATCGCCAATATCAGCAGCAGCACAATCGTGTGCCGAATGCCTGGCAGCGTAATATGCCAAATTTGCCGCCACTTGGTCGCACCGTCGATGCTCGACGATTCATAAAGCGCCGGGTTGATCGTTGTAAGCGCTGCCAAATATATGATCGTATTGAAGCCCATTTCCTTCCAAACACCGGAGCCGACGAAAATCGCTGTCCATGAAAACGAATCGTACAGGAAGGAGCGCGTCTCCACCGAAAACAGCTCTAAAATTTTATTAATCGACCCGCCGTCGGTTGCGAACAGCGTCAGAACGATGCCCGCCACAATAACCCATGAGAAAAAATGCGGCAAATAAACAATCGTTTGAATCCATTTTTTAAACCAGGATCGTCCGATCTCGTTAATCATGAGCGCCAGCACGATTGGAATCGGAAAGCCGACCGCCAGATTGAGCAGACTGAGCCAGAATGTGTTCCAAATAATTTGCGTCGTGTTTGCTGTCGTGAACAGCAGCTCGTAGTTTTTCCAGCCGACCCACGGACTGCCGAGCATGCCGTCAGCAAAATTATAGCTTTTGAAGGCAATAATCAGCCCGCCCATCGGGATGTACTTAAAAATCACATAAAACGCTATGACCGGCAGCAGCATCGCATAGAGCCATAGATTTTGCTTGAATTTCAGCGTGCTTATTGTTTGCCTCGGTGTGCTCATGTGGCCCTCCTGTCTGCTTTGGCTTTCATCTACCTCAAGTATAAACAGCGCAAAAAAAAGAACCCTTAAAAAATTATAGATAAAAACTATAACTTTTTTGGCTCTTTTCTAAACTCGTGCCTAGTGGCCGCGGCGGCATTCCTTCGGCGACATTTGATAATATTGCTTGAACACATTGGTAAAATAGTTCGGCTCATCGAAGCCGGTCGCACTCGATATTTCTAAAATTTTTAGATCGGTCGTTTTCAGCAAATGCATCGCCTGCTCCATGCGAACCCGCGTGACGAAGCTCGTGAAGCTTTCGCCCGTCGTCTTCTTGAACAAGACGCTGAAATAGCTCGGATTCAGATGTATGTGCGCGGCTACCTCCGTCATGCGGCAGGCCTCGGCAAAATGCTGCCCGACATAGGCGATTGCCTTGTCAATTGAGCTTTCCGGCTTCCCTTGCATGAGCTGGGCGAGCTTCGCCTCATGCGAGGTTGAAGGGCTTGCCGAAGGCTGCATAACTGACAAACTTGCCTGCTCACCCAGCGGCAGCGTATTCGCGAGCGCCGCAGGCTGCCGCTCCCGCTCCATCAGCTGCCTGCTTTGGAGGCGTTCATTGGCTTTGCCAAGCACGAGCCGCACATCCTCCTCCGTACAGGGCTTGACGAGATAGTCCAGCACGCCAAGCTTAAGCGCCGCCTGCGCATAGTCGAAGCTGCGAAAACCCGTCAGGACGATGACAATCGTATCTGGATGGCGGCGCCGCAAATGGGTTACCAGCTCAATGCCATCCATCGCCGGCATGCGGATATCTGTGAGCACCAAATCCGGCTTGTGCTGCTCAGCCAGCTTCAGCGCATCCAGCCCATTAGCGGCCTCGCCCACCACATTCCATGCATGACCGCTCTCTTCGATCATTCGAACAAGTCCTCTGCGAAAATGACGCTGATCCTCCACTACCATTGCGTTGCCGAATCCCATTGGCGCTGCTCCTCTCTTTTCGCTGCTAAGCGGTCAGCTTAGGCAAATATAATCGCATGATCGTCCCCTTCGTCAGCTCGCTCTCGATTTCCAGCCGATATGGCGCTCCGTACAGCAGCTCAATACGGCGTGACACGCTGCGCACACCCAAATTGTCTCGGCGTTCCTCGCTGCTGTCCTCATCTGTGCCCGCCTGCCATGACGCTGCCGAAAGCGCGCCGCCGGATGGTTCCAGACCCATCGCGGCATCCGATGAGACATCCGCCGGGGCATGAGCGATTCGCGCCGTCTGCTCCTGTGATCGCAGCCGCCGCGCCGTCGCTGCGATCCGGGCCTCCTCCATCACGCCCGGATCGCCATGCAGAAGCTCGTCAATGAGCGCTTGCGGCATGCCGCAGCCATTATCTGCAATTTCGAAGCGCAGGAAGCAATCCTCCTCGACGATTCGAATATGCAACGTTTTATGCGACAGGCTGCTCAGAAACGCATGCTGAAACACATTTTCCACCAGCGGCTGGAGCAGCGAGCGCATCACCTTGTAGGGCATAACCTGCTCATCTGCATCGATGGTGAACGCCAGATCCGTCTCGAACAGCTCCGTCTGAATCTTCACATAGTTGCGGATTTGCCGCACCTCTTCCTGCACCGTTGTCGGCGTTCGGACGGGCATCAGCGAATGGCGGAGCAGTCCAGATACGGCAGCGATCAGAGCAGCTGTGTCGCGCTCGCCCCCTGCCTGCAGCTTCCAGTACACCTCATTGAAGAAATTGTACAAAAAATGGGGATTCAGCTGCGCTTGCAGCGCCTTAAGCTCTGCCTCCCGCTCGCTGAGCTGCGTCATATACACCTCTTTAATAAGCTGCTCCACATGCTCCGCCATCGCATTGAAGCTGTCGCCGATATACGCAAGCTCATCATTCGAGCGCACCTCAATGCGCGTCTCGAATTTACCGTCGCGCAGCCGCTTGAGGCCGCGCAGCAAATCGCTCAGCGGCCTCAGCAGCCGCTCCGCTGCGAGCGCAATCAGCACGCTCGCCAGTACGGCGCTGATCAGCCCCGCGATAACGATCTTTTCGGCAATGCGCCGATTTTTATCTTGAATCTCCAGCATCGACTTGGCATTAACCAGCTCAAAGCCGTCCGTGCCAGCGCGGCTCGACTTGCTGCGCGCATACACCTCGTCATCGCTCGCCCAAGAAGCGGGCAGCTGGCGAATTTCCGCCAAGCGCTCTGCCGTCAGCCCTTTCTCATTGGTGTAGAGCAGCTGCTCGCCATTAAACAAATACACCTTGCCTGCATTGTTTTTGGTCAGCTCGCTTAAGCTGCCTGCCAAATATTGCTCGTCAATCGTAATGACCAGCATGCCGTAGGGTTGAATCGAGTTATTTTTCATCAGCCTGGTTGCCACAATCGTATGCCTAAAGCCATCTGGCTCAATGCCGCTCGGCAGCGCCATATTCATCCACACCAGCTCGCCGCTCGTCCCCGTCACCTTGCTGCGAATATGGCCGAGGGCCTCCTCATCCAGCGCATTTATGACCGGCGTATTGTAGCGATAGTAAATCATGCCGTTCGTCAGGTTGAACATGTAAAGGCCCGTTATGTAGGGCGCATCAGACTTTAGCTGATTGATGAGCTCATCGATGCGCTCCTTCTCCAAATACAGCTGGAACGCATCCTCATCCTTGTAGCTGTTGAACCGCCCTATCATTTCCTCAATTTCCTTGTGAAAAACAATCGTCTGCGAAATGCGCTTCATTTCCTGCACCTTAAGCTCCAGCTTCGTTAACGCCTCACGGTTCGTAATGGCTACCTGCTTGCTCATTTCCTCCTTGAACAGCCGCTGATTGCTTTGATAGGTCAAATAGCCTGCCGTGCCGGAGGCGAGCATGAGGATGCACGTTAAACTGACGATAAGCTTGAGTTTAAAGCTTTTGGTAGCGCTTACCCAAATTTTTGACCAAATACGCATCGACCGCTCACCCCCATCTTGTATCCAGTATAGGTAAGAGGGTTCAAGAGCGCAAACTCCTTTTTTAGTATAGCTTGTTCAAATCGCGAACGCCGATAAATTTTCCGTAAAAAGGAAGCCCCTTCCCCCTTATCGTTTTTCGATTATGTCACAAAAGTGCATATTTCATTGTCGCAATCTGCTCATTTCATTCCGTTCCCAGCCCGTGATAGAATGAGCGCAAGAAAAGCGAAATGCAAGCAACATACTTGAGGAGGATGTACGATGGCAGCAACATTTAAAGTCGCGCTCATTGGCTGCGGCAGTATTGCAAACGGCAAGCATCTGCCAAGCCTAAGCAAAATCAGTGAAGTAAGTCTTGTCGCCTTTTGTGATATTCAGCGTTCCAATGCGGAGCAAGCGGCCACCCAATACGGTACGCCAGATGTGAAAATATATGAGGATTACCGCGAGCTGCTCGCTGACCCATCAATTGATGTCGTTCATGTGTGCACCGCTAACGATACCCATGCCGAAATCGCCATTGCTGCGCTGGAGGCTGGCAAGCATGTCATGTGCGAGAAGCCGATGGCGAAAAAAGCCGCCGATGCCCGTGCCATGGTGGAAGCCGCGAAGCGCTCCGGCAAAAAGCTCACCATTGGCTACAACAACCGCTTCCGCTCCGACAGCCTGCTGCTCAAAAAAATGTGCGAAGCCGGCGAGCTTGGCGACATCTATTATGCGAAGGCCCATGCGCTGCGGCGGCGCGGCGTTCCCACTTGGGGCGTATTCCTCGACGAAGACAAGCAAGGCGGCGGCCCGCTGATCGATATTGGCACGCATGCGCTGGATTTGACGCTGTGGCTCATGAACAACTACGAACCGCATGTCGTGCTGGGCACGTCCTATCATAAGCTGTCCAAGCGTGAAAATGCCGCCAATTCATGGGGTCCATGGGATCCGGCGAAATTCACCGTTGAAGACTCTGCCTTCGGCATGATCGTCATGAAGAACGGCGCGACCATTATGCTCGAAGCCAGCTGGGCGCTGAACACGCTGGATACGAAGGAAGCCCGCACGACGCTTAGCGGTACAGAAGGCGGCGCAGATATGACAGATGGGCTGCGCCTAAACGGCGAGAAATATGGTAAACTGTACGAGAATCAAATCAAGCTCGATCCGAAGGGCGTCGATTTCTACGAAGGCAAGAAGGAATCGATGCAGGATGTGGAGATGAGGCTGTGGTTTGATGCGCTGCTGAATGATACGGAGCCGGTCGTCACGCCAGAGCAGGCTTGTGTTGTTTCGGAGATACTAGAGGCCATTTATGAATCCGCCGCGTCAGGTAAAGCGGTATACTTCGACTGAAAGCGAGGCTTCTCTTTATGCAAAAACCGATTCGCACAGCTGTGTTAAGCTTCTGGCATGTGCATGCGAAGGACTACGCCTTGCAGGCACAGCAGCATCAAGGCACCGAGCTCGCCGCTATCTGGGATGAGCAGCCAGAGCGCGGCCGGGCCGAAGCTGCAGCCCGGGGAATCCGTTTCTATGAGCAGCTTGACGAGCTGCTGGCGGATGCCTCCATCGACGCTGTTATTGTGACTGCGCCAACGGTCGACCATCCGGAAATCATGAAAGCAGCGGCGGCGGCGGGCAAGCATATTTTCACCGAAAAAGTTATCGCCTTGACGCTTGCGGAATGCGATGACATTTTGGAAGGTGTTCGGCAAGCTAACGTTGCGCTGACCGTATCACTGCCCCGGCTGAATACGCCTTTCACACAAGCGGCTCAGCAGTTGGCACGCGATGGCTTGCTTGGCGAGTTAACGCTTGTGCGCGCTCGCCTGTCCCATAGCGGCGCTTTGCCTAACGAGCTCGAACCGCTTGGCTATTTGCCGGAGGCTTTCTTCAAGCAGGCTCAAAGCGGCGGCGGCGCACTGACTGATCTCGGCTGCCATCCGATGTACTTGGTACGGCTGTTTCTCGGCATGCCAAGCAGCGTGAGCGCAAGCTTCGGTTATGTGACCGGCAAAGAAGTCGAGGACAACGCAGCCGTCACGCTGCGTTATGCGAGCGGAGCTCTTGGCCTTGTGGAGGCCGGGTTCGTCAACCACGCCTCCCCGTTCACGCTCGAGCTGCATGGTACCAAAGGCAGCCTGATTTACTCCGCGCTGGACGGCAAGCTAATGTACCGAAGCGTGCTGCTCGAAGAAAATGGCAGCAAACGCTGGCATGAAGCTCCGCTTCCAGCCGCGATCCCCACCTCCTTCGAGCAGTGGGTCAGCCATATTCGCGGCGGTACGAGAGCCGAGCATAATATGGCTCTCGCACGGGATTTAACAAAGTTAATTGAAGTATCCAATCAATCGGCTTTAAGCGGCGTTGCCTTGCAGCTTGGGGACCGCTAGCCTAAGATGCCTCCTGCCAGAAACGGCTGCTTGCAGCCTGTTTTCGGCAGGAGGTTTTGAGCATTATCATTTCTCTTGATCATGGAGGAGCCTGGCATGGAAACGAATCACCAGCAGCGGGGCAGCGGCAGCACATATCCCTATGAGCTTATGCAGGAGCAGCAGCATGCGCTTGAGCATCTGCATGCCGATTTTCGCTGGGGCGGCTACGGCATCAAGGTCATGCGTTTTCATCATGCGGCCTTCCCACCGGGCAAAATCATCCCCTTCCACAAGCATTCGGAGGAATTTGAGTTTCATTTCATTGCACAGGGAAGCGGCTCCGTTATCATCGGCAATACGTTCCATGCGCTGACGGCAGGCATGATGTATTTAACGAAGCCTAATGTTATGCATTATCAGGAGGCAAGCGCAGAAGAAGGCATGAATGAGCTGTGCCTGCGCATTCAAATCGTCGATTTGGACGCGGCAAGCCGGCATGGGGAGCAGGCGAACGCGGCCACTATCGCGAAGGACAACGACTCGTTCGAAGGTAGCGGCTGGGGCGAAAGCTGGGAACGCGCCGAAGCGAAAGCCTGCATGGAGCAGCTTGCACTCATTCCCGAGCTTCCGATTGCTGACAGCTTCCGCTGCATGGAATGCTTCCTGGATGCTTATCGTGCCTGGTACGAGGGACAGCCTGGGCTTTATTCGATTTTGAAGCAAGCGATCATTACCATTATGCTGCGAATGAGCCGGGGTTATTTTCCCATTGCAAGGCAGCCACTTCCATCCAGAGATATGATCCATTACCGCTATAAGCTGGCGGAGCAATTTATTAAAGACAATTACCAGGAGCCCTTCACGCTGGAGCTTGTGGCAGAGCGCGTCCAGATTAGCGCGCGCCAGCTGCAGCGCATTTTCAAAACGCATTCCGACCAAACATTCAGCAGCTACGTAGAACAGGTCAGGCTGACCCATGTGTGCACGCAGCTGCTTGAAAGCAGCGAGACGGTCGAGTTGCTGGCCCAGCAGCATGGCTTCTCCAGCGCAAGCTATCTGCATCGTGTCTTTCGCAAGAAATACGGCTGCACTCCCGCTCAATACCGCAAGCATTCAAAACAACCACAAACCTAAAAAGGAGCAACAACATGGACTCCATCTATCAGCGCTTGGTGCAATTGAATGATCAGCTTGTTTCTTCATCTCTTGACCTTCAAATTAAGGACTCCGCAAGCCGCAATGTCGGAGGCATCATCGACTCTTTTACAGGCCTGCCCCATCCAAGCCATGTCGGAACAGGCGCTGTTATCGCAAAGTGGACAGCTGCCTTGTGCAGTCCGGAATCGGCGTTCTACCGCGACAACCAGCTGCTTGCCAGCCTTGAGCTTGCGCTGCAATATATGCTGAATCGCCAGCATAGCGACGGAACGATTACGCTAGGCTCAACCAACTACCACTCGCCGCCGGACACCGGCTTTGTCGTTATTGGCTTTGCACAGCTTTATGAGCTATTGGTGCAGCAAAGTGTGGAGCATCCCGCTTTCGAAAAGGCCGCTTCCCTGCTTGCGCTGTTCCTGAAGCGGGCAACGCCAGCCATGCTTGAAGGCGGCTGCCATACGCCAAACCACCGCTGGATTCTGACAGCGGCCCTCGGCCTGCTGAACAGGTCATTCCCTGATCCGGCGCTTGTGGCTCGTGCGAATGCTTGGCTTGCGGAAGGCATTGATATTACGGCCGATGGCGAATGGACCGAACGAAGCAATGGCATCTACAATGCCGTAAGCGATATTGCCCTGTATCATACGGCGTTATCGCTCGATCGCCCTGAGCTGCTGGAGAGCGTACGCAGCAATTTGCGAATGATGCAATATTTGGTCCACCCATCCGGAGAAGTCGTAACCGACTATTCTGGCAGGCAGGATTATGGACAGCCTTCGGATATGTCCGGCTATTTTCTCACCTACCGCTTGATGGCTGCGTATGACCGCGATCCGCTGTTTGCCGCATTATCCGATTATGCCGGTCCTTTCTATAAGCAGTTTTTCTCCGTGACAGACCATCCGCTCATTGGCTACCTGCTCTATCCAGAGCAAATAGACATCAGCCATCTTGAGCGGGCTTCACTTCCAGACCAGTATGTAAAAGTGATCAACGGGCAGCACCCGATTCATGAAGATTTGCAGCAGATGAAAAAGCTAGGGCATCAGCTCCACATTACACACAGCTCTGCGCATACCGCCTTCGGCGCGCCGCTAGTCCGTGTCCGCGATGGACAGACAAGTGCTACGGTCATGACGAATGCGCCATCTTTCTTCTCGCTCCGTCATGGCTCGGCAAATCTGCTTGCCGTTAAAGTATCGACGGCCTTTACTCCAGGCGTCGTCAGCTTCGACCAGTTTCAAGCGGAGGACGGACATTACAAGCTCGGCAAACGCATGTATAAAGGCTACAACGGGCCCATTCCAAAGGGTTTGCTTCCGCCGCTGAAAGCAGACGGCGTAACTGCAGCCGCTCCTTGGTACCTGCTTCCCCATGGGGAACGGAAAGCGACCCATTTGCAGGAGCATTTTATTGAATCCGAGCTAACGCAAACAGCAGATGGCTGGGACATTCATCTGTATTCCGACAAGGTGCAGGAGGATGTGATGACGCAGCTGACGTTTATTTTTGCCAAAGACGGCAAGCTTAGCGGCGAAGGCCTCGAAGCCATTGCGGGCAGCAGCAACTACTTCTTGAAGCAGGGCTCCTGCCGCTACGAAACCGCCGATGGTTCAGCGATTGAGCTGACGTCCGGCGCATTCGAGCACTGGATGCCTTCCGTTCGCGACGATAGCCACCCGGCTGGGTGCCAAAGCGTGATTGTTAATCTGGTGGCCCCAATCGATAACCGCTTTTCGATTCGGTTATCGTCGTAAAAGATTGGTGAACGATGGCTGCGCTGCATGAAAGGCTTGACTTCCGATCGCCATTACCGTTGAATTTCTATAACCACCCCACTAAATGGGGAAATTCAAGGGTAAAAGCATATGCTTCCGAAGCTGCTTTCCTACGGAAAGCTTTAAGCGAACGCTGCGCTTCTCCAGTTCAAGCCTTTCATTCCACTCCGCCCCTTCACCTTACTTTTAAAACTAAAAAAGAATCTTAAAAGCTACAATACCTCAGGTAAGGCCCCCATTTATATTTTGGGGGCCTTTTTTATAGGCGAAGAACAGCAACCCATACCCGAGAAGAGGGAAAAGCGAAGCCGAAGTCTTTTTTCATAGAACCCTCGAATATAAGTAGATAAAGAACTTATGCTTGGGGGAGGTTGGACACGACATGTTTATCCATACCATCAAAAAAGGCGATACGCTGTGGCAGCTCGGACAGCGCTTCGGCGTCAGCACAGATGCTATCGCTTCAGCAAATGGCATATCCGCTGATGTTCCGCTCGTCATCGGCCAGGCTATCATTATTCCTTCAGAAGCCGGCAATCATAAAGTGCTTCCAGGTGAAAGCCTATGGTCGATTGGCCTAAAATACGGCGTTACAATCGAACAACTCATGCGAGCCAACGAGCTCAAAAACCCTGCCCTCATTAAGGCAGGCCAAATGCTCGTCATCCCGCAGCCGGAGAAGCCTATCATTGAAGTGAACGCCTATACGGAGAAATTCGGCGCAAACGGCGTGGCGCTCGTTCATGAAATTGGCGCAAACCTTACTTATCTCAGCCCATTCAGCTACCGTCTCCAGTTGGATGGTACGCTTGTACCGATCGACGACAGCGCTATTATTGAGGCGGCCTTTCAAGAGAAAGCAGCACCAATGATGGTGCTGACCAACTTCGAGAACGGCACCTTCAGCAGCGATATTGCCCATGCTGTGCTGACGGATGCCGCGATTCAAAGTGCGGTCATTATGAGCGTCTTGTCCGTGATGCAGCAGAAGCGCTATATGGCGCTGAATGTAGACTTTGAATATGTGCGGGCGGCGGACCGGGAAGCTTATAATGCTTTTTTGCAAAAGCTGGTGGATACGCTGCATCCCTATCACCTGCTCGTTTCTAGCTGCCTTGCCCCGAAGCAAAGCGCAGAGCAGAAAGGCACGTTATACGAGGGGCATGATTATGCCGCCCATGGTCGGATTGTCGATTTTGTTATTTTGATGACGTATGAATGGGGCTGGTCTGGCGGACCGCCACTCGCTGTCGCTCCACTCAACGAAGTCGTTAAGGTGCTGAATTATGCGCTGTCCGTTATCCCCGCCTCCAAAATTGTCATGGGCATGCCGCTCTACGGCTATGACTGGACGCTGCCCTACGTGAAAGGCGGCAAGTGGGCACCTACAGTTAATCCGCCGCAAGCCGTCGCTCGGGCCGCTAAATATGGGGCAACGATTCAATATGATCCAATAGCCGAGTCGCCTCATTATACTTATTATGATGAACAAGGCGCACAGCATACTGTCTGGTATGAGGACGCTCGCAGCGTACAAGCCAAATTCAACATTGTGAAGGCTTATAAGCTCAGAGGAGTCAGCTACTGGGTGCTAGGCGTACCCTTTCCCCAAAATTGGTACGTCTTGCAGCAAAATTTCACCGTCCGCAAGCTGGTGTAGCAGCGCTTCTGCTTTATTGAATAGGAGTAAACTCAATGATTGGGCAAGCAAATCCCTTGTCTTAAGAGACATTTTGCTTGCACGTGTTTAATCATAATTACTGATTTGCTCCTTATCTTCCCTATCAGCGTTCTTCTCTATTGGAACTATCTTTACTCCTATACAAAACGTTTTACATATTGAACTAAACACATTTCACAAAATATCATCTCCAAGTCACCTACTATACAAAAAAATATAATTATTGACAAAAAAATTTTTTCAAAATACAATAATTACACAATTTGAGAATAGGTTACGTAATGTTTACTTTCAAGATAATGATAACTTCTTTAACAGTAACTACACTTTTGATGTCTTCACTTATCAGTAGCGCAAGTGGACAATAGCAACAGAAGTACATAAATTGGTTCCCACTCCTCCCACATCTGCGATTACAATCTTTGGGGTAGATCCACCTAGTAACGATGCTTCTGTGCATGATTTAAGCCTTAATTCCTACAATTACCAAGTAGATTATGTTGGCGTAGAAGTATTTACTGCCAAATGGCTTAAAGGAAAATCAACAATTAATGTTAGTGTACAAGATTTTAAACTGACAAATGGAAATGCTGATCCTACCGGTTATTTGTATGTTAATGTTTGCACTGGCGGTCCAAGTACTTGTACCTCGAAAAAAATTACTGTAAATCAGTACGGTACAGGCTCCACCTCTTTTTCTGGTCTTTCTACAACAACTAAATATTTTGTCAGATTTGTAGTTCCTAATAATGGAGACAAGCGAACCTTTTACGGTACTATCTCATAATTTTATGAAAGCATAAATAAAGCTACAATTTGCATTGCAAGCGAATTGTAGCTTTTCATATTATTCTAGAGAGGTTATCCATAATGAAATCAACTACGTTCAATAAAAACAAAATTCTAAAATATACATTTATATTTTATATTTTATTTTTATTCAATTTTATTGCAATTAAATTTTTTGGTGATTTTTCAGCTCTCTCTCGAAGAATCGATATTAACTTAATAAACAGAAAAATCGATCTGTGGAATATTAATTTGATTCCATTCAAATCAATTGAGATGGCTTACCATTCATATAAACAATTTGGGGTAATAAATAATGATTCCCTCGGTTTGATTTTCAATATTGTTGTTTTTCTCCCACTCGGCTTTCTATCACCGTATATATTCAAAAAAACATTTATAAAGCAATTATTATTTTTCTTATTGATCATAATAGCGATTGAAGGTTTTCAATTTGTGACGTTGCTAGGTATAGCCGATATAGACGATGTTATTTTAAATATGACAGGTTCAGTTCTAGGGTACCTCATATATAAAGTGACAAGATCACGATTTAATTAAATATCTCACCTTTAATTGTTTTTCAAAAACCCTGGTTTAGGCATGAAAAAGTCGATACTTATCAGAGAAAGGTTTCGACTTTTTCGTTTCATATTGATAGATACGCACAAATATGGGTTTGTTCGAACCAGAACACTGTAAGTGAAACTCTACTGTCACCAACAGTTTTTTGTAAAATTCCGCAATTTCATACATCAATCTTTCTGAAAGTCTCTCTCTTGAAGTAAAATGATGCCTTCAGAACACATGAAAGAAGAATTCTGTCACCTATTGACAAAACAGCTTTCTATTTAATTGGTTAAATATGGGTTAGTGAATTCGCCATGATAGCGCTCATCCCAAACTTCAAAATCATAATGCTGCGGCACATGTCCCGTCTCTTCCATCCACTCGCCATAAAGATAGTTATACGAGCGGCTTAGCTCCGCTTCGAGCCCCATATGCGTGTAGGCTGCATATTTACTTTCGCCAACCGTATGGCTTGCCATATGCAAGGGTACATCGCCCAGCTCGCTGGCTTCCACTTTATAACCTACGACATGAAAGAGCGGCAAGGCTACGACCTCCGCCTCTCTTTTCTGCACCATGAGCTGTCCTCCATTCAACCTTTCATAAATAGGCAGGAAATACAGCTATTTTACCATAAAGAAGCAATCACTCGCTCTCATCAGTCAATCGGTGGGCCGCTCAGCCCCATACGTTCAAATTGCTCTGGAGGAGCATCGTTCTCCCGCATCAGCTTCGTCATCAGCTCAACCATTTTCGACTCTACCTCTGGGTCCTTTAATGGATGGGCCTGCTCAGGGTCTGCCGTAACATCATATAATAGCGTTCCATATGCATGGAGGTTGCCTCTCATCTCCGCTGGAATACGAAGCATCTTAATCTTTTTCGTGAAAGAAAAGGGCTCGGCAAGCTCCAGCTTTTGCAATTCGGAAGGGTGAAATCTGCTGCGCATATGGGTCGGCATTAACGTATAGTTATACAACGGCTGGTTTTCCGCAGATATTGATGCCCTCATATACACATACTGTCCATCGGTGACATTCACATGTCCACCATGAATGCCAAACAATGCCGCTTTGCGGACTGGCTTATCTGACTCAACCGTCTGGCGCAGCGGAACCCCCTGCATGTCAGGCGGCAGCTGCACTTGGAAAAATTCCAAAAGCGTGGCTGGTATATCAATAGATTGTACAAGGCTTTGCCTGCGCTCCCCCTGCACGCCTGTTCGAGGATCCCAAATAAAAAGCGGCGTATGCGCGACCTCGTTATAAAATGGCTGCACACATTTTGCCCATTGGTCATGCTCACCCAAAAGGAAACCATGATCGGTGTTGACGATCAGCAAAGTACTTTCCCATAAATTATGCTTGTCCATCATATCAAGCACTTTCCCCAAATAGTGGTCGCACATCGTTAACAACGCTGCATATTCATACCTCATATGCTGGACGTCCTCTGGGGTTTCGGTCACTGGTCCGTACATCGGCCAATCGCCCAGACCGCCTTCATACTCATGGGCATACAATTGCTTGAATTGCTCGGGACTATAAAATGGCTCATGCGGATCGAACGTTTCCATTTGCAAAAACCAATGGCTTTCCCCATGATTCCGTTCAATAAAATCAAGCCCGCTCGCAAACGTTTGCGCCTGCGGAAATTGCTCCTGCTCCTTAATGAACTTCCTGTTCGTGCGATCCTGCACCAGCATTCTTTTTACCTGAGGAGGAAAGTCCTTGCCAAGATTAATATCAGCGCTGTTCACTTCGGCCTTCCAAGGATCGCCTTCCTGTCCGCGAATCAATTCGAAGGAGTTAAAACGGGTATGATACGTCCCTCCGCCATCCTCCCAATAATGCTGATGATCGGTAATCAGATGCGTGTATATGCCTGCTTCTCCAAGCCTCTCGATGGCAGAATCATCGAATGGTTCCAATGGTCCCCAGCTTCGGTGCAAGAAGTTGTATCTGCCGGTGTGCAGCTCCCTCCGGGCGGGCATGCAAGGCATGCTTCCCACATAGCTGTTGTCGAACACAGCTGTCCGCTCGGCAAGCCGTTTGAAATTAGGCGTTTTAATCCAATCAGGCCCTCCATAGGCGGAGAGCATATGACGATTCAACGTATCGAACATAATCATAATGGCTTTCAATAGTAATCATCCTTTCACGCTTGACGCGACCATACTGCGAATAAATTGCTTTTGGAATATGAAAAACATCGCAATAATGGGCACAGATATAAGAAGTGATGCTGCCATCAATAAATTGTATTGAACTTGGTGCTCGCCGCGAAAGGTTTGCAGACCTAGCTGGAGCGTGCGCATAGAAGCACTATTCGTATAAATGAGCGGATGAAAAAAATCATTCCAAACGCCTACGAATTTAAAAATGCCGAGCGTGGCAAACAACGGGCCGCTCAGCGGCACATAAATGCCAAGGAATAAGCGAAGATATCCGGCACCGTCGATATAAGCAGCCTCATCGAGCGCCTTAGGGAATTGCAAATAAAATTGACGCGCCATAAATACGCCAAACGCTCCGGCAAGCTCTGGAACGATTAAAGCATAATAGCTGTCGAGCCAGCCGCTGCCGCCCGCTCCAAGCCAATCATTTCCCCCAAATAAAGGTATCGACTTCATAATTAGAAATTGAGGAATAATAATGACCTGCGCAGGCACCATCATTCCAGCCAGCAGTGTCAGAAAAATCGGCAAATTGCCTCTAAATGCTATACGTGCAAAAGCAAACCCAGCAATGGAGTTAAACAAAAGACTCCCCATAAGCACAATTGACGTTACCCACACGGAATTTTTTAGATAGGTTAGCCAATCCCCCATTTCAATCGCCCTCACATAATTGCTCGGATGCCACTCTAAAGGGAGCAACTGCATCGCTTGAAGTGAAAATTCTTCATCTCCTTTCATGGAGGTAAAGAAACCAAGCAATAATGGCAATATGGCTGCAAGTGAAAATAAAAGCAATGCCGCGTAAGCCAATCCTTGTTCTACTTTAGTTAATCTCATCGTTCACCTCTACTCGCCTGCCTGATTCCGGCTGCCTATGGCGTACTGAATCAAAGTGATAAACAGCGTTAATGCAAGAAGGAATACGGCCATTGCCGAGGCATACCCCATCCGATACTCTTGGAAGCTGGCACCCACGATTTGCGTAACGATCGTCGTGCTTGAATTCGCAGGGCCGCCGCCCGTTAATACAAATACCAAATCAAACACCTGAAATGATCGAATCGTTGCCGTAACGAAAAGAAACAACGTCATCGGCTTCAGCAGCGGTACCGTAATGTAGCAGAATTTTTTCAGTACAGAAGCTCCGTCCAAGCTTGCCGCCTCATAAAGACTTTCAGAAATACTTTGAATGCCCGACAAAAAAACAATCATGGCGTAGCCTATTCCGGTCCATATACCAATAACGATGACAGTCGGCAGCGACGTTGCGGGATCTTGCAACCAGTTCCGCCCATCGATTCCAATAAGCCCAAGCAGGCTATTAAGGGGTCCCTGCAGCGGGTCGAGTATCCAGAGCCATGTCATCGCAACCGCTACCGACGAAATGACGCCCGGCAAATAGATAAGCGCACGGAATGCGGGTAAAGCCTTCAGCCGCGTCGAAAGCAAATTAGCGAGCACTAGGCCGAGTGCCATGCTAGGGACGACTGTCCCAATCCAATACAAGGCTGTATTTTTAACGGCTTGATGAAAAATGCTGTCTTTAAGCAAAAGGGAATAATTTTTTAGACCTACCCATTTCGGGGCATTCAGCATCGTATAGTCGTTTAAACTTAAATAAAATATCCAGAGCAGCGGCAGCAAAATAAACACCGTAAACAACAATACATTCGGTAAAATTAAAAAATAGGGAATAAACCGATTCCAGCCTTTTTGCATAACACCCTCCTGAGATCGATGGGATGACCTGTAATTCATCCTTGTCCTCAATTGCAAATTTATTTGGCGTTTGCAATTTCCTCTCTAGCTTTTTTGGCATTCTCTTTTAAAGCTTCCTCGGCAGGTCTAATCCCGTTAAAAGCTTCTTCGAGCGCAATACGCAAATACTTAACGTTAATTGACCAGTTGCCTGAGGCACCGTAGCCCTTTGCATCTTTGAGCGCCTCGAAAGCAACCTCATTTCCTTCGCCCAGCTTCACATATTCATCCTTAAGCGATTGAAGCGGCGGAATCGATCCCGTCTTGGAGGTAAACTCCAGCACATTGTCCTTTTCAAACCAAAACTTTATAAAAGCCCATGCTTCCTTCGGATGCTTCGTCTGCCCGGCAGCGGACAGAAACGTGCCTAACATGAGTGCGGTCTGTTCCCCATCTGGCCCTACTGGCGGCAGCACCCAGCCAATTTCGCCTTGACCTACCGACTTTTGCAGCGACGCCGCGGCTTGCGTAGAAATAAATGCCATCGCTGCCTGACTGTTTTGAAACGGTGTTCCCGAGACTTGCTGCTGGTTGGACGGTATAATGGCTCCCGAATTGTACAAATCAACCTGCTTCTGTACAAGCTGCACGGAAACAGGAGAGTCAAACGTCGGATTCCCTTCTGCATCATAAAAATCTTCGCCAAGCAGCAGAAGCAAGGATACATAAGATTGCTCCCCATTGCTGGTCTGGATGTCGATACCGCCGCGAACCGTTTTGCCACCCTCGACAACCTTAAGCTTTTCGGCATATTCAAATATTTCATCAAACGTCTTTGGTGGGCTGTCAGGATCTAAGCCTACTTCCTTAAAGTAGTCCTTGCGCCAAGCGAGCGGACGGATTTCTGGCAGCAGCAGCCCGTATTGACCACCTCCATATTGGCCGGATTTCAAAATATCCGGGAAGAAATCCGCTTGGCCCTCCCATTTATCCGCTTCAATATATGGCGTTAAATTTAAGTATTTGCCTTGGCTTACCGTGGAAATCAGCTGCCCGAATCCCAGCCCCTGCACGTCTGGCTGCATTCCCCCGGAATAAGCAACCGTCAGCTTTTGAAAATAATCAGCCCATGGAATAAAGGTAGCCTCTACCTTAATGCCCGGGTTTTTCGCTTCAAACCCTTGAATAGTTGCGTTAACAGCATCCGTTACGATCTCATCCGTTCCCGGATACCACAATTTCAATGTCACCTCATCATTAGAAGTGCCAGCTGCGGTCGCACTCTCTTTATATGGCTGACCTGACGAGCACGCGGCTAAAAGAGCTGTTATTGTCAGCATAATTGCGAGTGATAGAACCGTATTCTTCTTCATACCATTTCCCCCTGGATTCATTCATATCGAGTACATAAGCAAAATGTCATCCAGTTATCTGGTCTGAATCGCAAACTTATTATTCCTATTAACTTACTTGTATTAAAGCTCGTTAATGCTTACAATTATAGCATCATGACTGTCGCTCGTATTTATCACAAGCACGCTGATATGTTTCAAAAATACAGACTGCTGCAAGGAAAGGTCGTTCACCATGAAAAATCTTATTGAGTTTAGCAATCAAAGCTCATTGGATCACTTGAACATTAATGTCCGCTGGTTGAAGGAATGGAATCTAACGAAGGCGCATGAGCGTTTGTATATTTTTCCTTACACAACCTTCTGGATCGTCTTGTCTGGGACAGCCGTCATTGAGCTCAATCACATCCGCCATTATCTTAAGAAAGGAGACATCGTTTCCATCGCTCCCAAAACGGCTCAATCTTGGCAAGGACTAAGCACCGACCAGCCTTTTCATTATTTATCATTGGCTTGCGAAGCCAAGGTTGGAGCGATGGATTTTATTCACTCCTATAGATTTCCCTATGTTGTCTCTGATGTTCCATCCGTAGAAGTGCACGCCTTAATAGAGGAATGGAGAAGGCTGGCCGACGAATATAACGCTTTTCTGCAGCCATTTGACGAAAAGGACATTAAATCGAGCGAGAAGGGCTACGACAAACCATTTCCGTTATTTAAATTAAGTACCGACCAAACGATTCAGCATTTAAAAATTCGCGCAAAAGGCATGTTGTGGGTACAGCAGCTGTTTCAAACGATTCGTTATCGGCTTCCAGATCAGCCCGTCCCTTATGATGAGCGTGTATTCGAGATTTGTGATTATGTAGAAAAACGTTTGGATAAGCCGCCATCCCTTGACGATCTTGCCACTCATGTATCGCTTAGCAAGGAACAGCTGCGAACGCTGTTTCAAACGACTTACGGGTTGTCCCCCATGAAATATGTTCGCCATGCCCGTCTCCAGAAGGCCAGAGATTTGCTTATGCTGACCTCCTATCCGATCAAAGATATTGCGAGTCAAATAGGCTTTGAAGACCAGCACCATTTCTCCCGGGCGTTTCAGCAATCTGAGGGCATGTCGCCAATGGCGTATAGACGCCGTCTGCTGCAAGGTATCAAGCATGAGTAAGCTTACGTATCCGTGGATACAAAATCATATAAAAAGAGGGATATTGATTGATGAGTGATGAAATGGATCATCAGCCTGACAAGTCTTGTTGTGCAGCAAGACGCCACGACAACAGCACAGCACCCCTATCTTCATCTATAGCCTTCCATAAACCGCTGAAAGCAGGCAAGCCATCCGAAAATCTTCCTCAAGCCCCAATGATATTATTACCGGGTGGCACTTTTCGGATGGGAACCGACGATTTAGAAGGGTTTCCTAGTGATGGGGAAGGACCGATTCGCGAGGTTGAGCTATCTGCGTTTTATATAGATGCCCATGCGGTCAGCAACCGTGAATTCAAACAGTTTGTTGATGATACTGGCTACGTAACCGAATCCGAGCAATATGGCTGGTCCTACGTGTTCCATCTTTTTGTTTCAGAGGCATGCGCACGAACGGTTACCCGATCTGTGCAACGCACACCTTGGTGGTGGGTCGTGGAAGGCGCCGATTGGAAGCATCCGGATGGCCCGGATTCCAGCATGGAAGAACGGATGGATCATCCTGTCGTACAGGTTTCCTTTAACGATGCCTTAGCCTACTGCAAATGGTCGGGGAAACGGCTCCCAACGGAGGCGGAGTGGGAGTATGCTGCTCGTGGTGGACTGGATCAAAAGCGTTATCCTTGGGGAGATGAATTAAAGCCTGACGGACAATATCGCTGCAACATCTGGCAGGGAAAATTTCCGACAGTGAATACCAGCATGGATGGTTATGTGGGGACCGCGCCTGTGGATGCATATTCGCCGAATGGATATGGTCTTTACAATGTCGTCGGGAATGTATGGGAGTTCTGTGCAGATTGGTTTAGTGTTGATTATCATCAATCAGCTTCGCTCCAAAATCCCCTGGGACCTCCAAGTGGACAAAGCAAGGTGATGAAGGGCGGCTCCTACCTGTGCCATCGGTCCTACTGCAATCGTTATCGGGTTGCCGCCCGCAGCTCCAATACACCCGACAGCGCTGCTGGCAATATGGGATTCCGCTGCGCAAGAGATGCCTGATTTTGTATGAACCATATTTGCTTTTCTGTTATAAAAAAAGCTCTCCAGCATGTAGTCGGCATTCGTGAAGCCGGACCTCATGTAGGAGAGCTTTTTAATTAATGACATTCATGTTGATGTAGAAGCGTACCGATTTAAATGCGATTATTCTGTCGGCTGACCGACAAGCTTGCCGCGCAGCTTGCTGCCCGCATCCGTATCCGATGCTGCTTCCGGGCTTGCTGGCTGCGGTGCTGTATTCGAGGTGCGGAGCGGAATTTCTTTCAGGAAGAAGGTCAAAATAACCGCACCGACCAGAATAAGCGCACCTGTAAGAAATACGGTAGAAAGCGATGAAGCAAGCGCTTCGCGAAGCATATCGACCATTTTTGTAAACAATGGTTGAAGGTCGGCTGGCAAGCTTTGGTGCAGCTTCTCCAGCTCCGGCTGATTCGTCAGCATTTGCGGGTTGGCAAATACGGCGAACTCTTGAGCTACTTTCGGATCAAGCTTGCTGAGGTCAACAGCGTCTCCAGACTGGGCAAGCTCGGTCAGATTGTTTTTCAAGCTGGTTGACAGCACGGTTCCCATTACGGCGATACCGATGGTGCCGCCCATATTACGGAACAGCTGCATCGCAGCGGTAACGGCGCCAAGCTCCTTGAATGGAACCGCATTTTGAATCGCGAGCGAGAATACCGGCATCCCCAGACCGAGGCCGAGGCCGAAAACGATCATAGCCAGAACCGCCATCCACACGCTGTTCATAAATACCATCAGCACCATGCCCGCTACCATGAGCGGCATGCCGATTAAGGCGAATTTTTTGTATTTGCCCGATTTGCTGATCAATTGACCGCCAATCGCACTCGTAATAACCATACCAATCGACATTGGCATCGTTACATATCCAGCATAGGTTGGCGAAATCGCCAGCACGCCTTGCACGAAGAAGCTAAGGTAAATCAATGCGCCCATCATTCCAAAGTTCATCAGGAAGCCAATCACATTAGAGAGCGTCACAATGCCATTTTTGAAAAAATGAAGCGGAAGCACCGGGCTTTTCGCCTTGGATTCAACGAATACGAAAATCAGTGCCGAGACAATCGTTGCTGCGAATAAACCAATCGTTTGGGCAGATCCCCACGCATATTTCGTACCTGCCCATGTAAAAGCAAGCAGCAATGGCACAAGCGTTGTCGTCAGAAACAGCGAGCCCAAGTAGTCAATCGACTCGGATTGCTTGCGTTCCGTCTTCGGAAACAGCGTCAAAATCATAACGAAGGCGATAATGCCGATCGGCAGGAAAATCCAGAACACCCAGTGCCAAGCCATGTGGTCAACAATATAACCACCAAACGTTGGGCCAATAACGCTGGAAAAGCCAAAAACGGCTGTCATAATACCGGTCCATTTGCCGCGTTCCCTTGGCGGAAACAAATCGCCTACTGCGGTAAAGGCCGTTGCCATAATAATACCCGCGCCTACACCTTGAATCGCACGGTAGAAAATCATTTGGTAAACGTCAGTCGACGTTCCTGCAAGAAAAGCGCCGATGATAAAAAATAAAATACCCGCCAATATAAATGGCTTACGTCCGTAAATATCCGACAACTTGCCGACAAGAACGGTCGCGATGGTAGAAGTGAGCATGTAGATGGAAATCGACCATGTGTACAGCTCCATTCCGTGCAGCTCTGCAATAATTCTTGGCATCGCCGTACTGACGATCGTTTGGTTGATTGCTGCAAAAAACATGGCGAACATAATCGCCACCATGATGGTCAGCTTTCTTTTTTGTGATAAATGTTCCATAGGTAAAATCTCTTCCTTCCATTCGGTATGAATTAAATATGCATATGCTCGTTTAGCTTTTTGAAAATCCTTTTTAAATGTGCGATGTCCTCTGGAGCCAGACAGTTTAACATCATGCCCAGCGTCTCTTTTTGATCATCCGATATTTGGTTGAGAGTAGCTTTCCCTTTCTCGGTAATATCAATGTATACGACGCGGCGATCTTCCTCATCCCTAACCCGATCAATATTGCCCTCCGCAGACAGCTTATCCGCCAATCCCGTTATGGCAGCAGCGGAAATGCACATTTTCTCTGCCAGATCGGATACTCTTTGCTGTCCATCTTGCTTGAGCCAATATAGCAGCTTGAACTGGGACAATGACATATTCCCTTGCATCCGTTTGTTCCACTCTGAATTCGCATTTTTCATGATCGATTTGAACATGGTGGAGAGCTCGACAACGTCTTCCTTGCTTGGCATGTATTCACCCCTTCCCTATTTGCGTTCATCGTCCAATCATTCCAGCGTTTTATCATAAAACGCAATTAATAAATATTTCATCACTAAACTATTTATCACTATAAATCTTTTCCTGAAATTAGTCAATGCTTTAGCCTATTTGATTTTGAGGCGTCTGACGCTTCCCTTGGGCAAAATCAAAAAGAGCCGGAATCTGCAAACAGATCTCGGCTCTGATTATTCTTTCTATAATCTTTATGATTTATGAGGTTTGCTTCCTTACAGCTCAGCCAACAGCTTAGTCAAAGCTTTATAGCTGATCTCAATGCTTTCCAGCTCGCCTTTGTTTGTTGCATCCTGCTCCACAATAATGTATTTAGTGCTTGTATGCTTTTGGGTCGCCCGCAAAATGCTCGCAATATCAATCGTGCCTTCTCCAATTTCGGAGAATGCATCTGGGCTTCCAATCGACATGAACGTTCCCATCGTCACAGGCTCATTTTCATCAAGCGTTTCAAAAAGGTTAACCGGATTAACGCTCGCCGGCAAATCCTTCTGGTGAATAAATTCGCAGCGGCTGCCCAGCTTCTTGATATAGCTTACAACATCAACGCCGCCGCGCAGCGCCCAGTAGGTATCAAGCTCGAAACCGACATTTTCAGGAGAGGTATGCTCCAAAATAATATCGAGCGCATAGCTTCCATTGAACTTCTGGAACTCATGAAAATGGTTATGATAAAGCAGGCTGATGCCCTGCTCGCGCATTTGGCTGCCGTAGCGGTTCAGCTTCTCGCTGAAGGCAAGTACGTCCTCGTAATTGGTGAAAAATGATATCGGAATAATCGCTTTCGTACTGCCCAGCTCTTTATTGAAGGCAATGACATCAGCGATTTGCGCATCGTCCGAGACGAAAATATGAGTGGCGATTACGTTCAAGCCCGCTTGATCTACAAGCTGCTTCAAGTCAGCAGCCTTGAGATCGCCCAGCTTGAACAAATCCTGGCCTGTAAAATCGAGTGGAATTTCGATGTTACGATAGCCCATTTCCGCAATTTTATTCAAAGTGCCAGCGCGATCACGTGCAAATTCGGTTTTGGCAGAAAACAGCTGCAATCCAATTTCCAATGTCATTATAGTAATTCCCCTCTCAATGTGAGCATAAAAACGTTTACATTCTTTTTATACCTTAAAGCTTACACCAACGTCAAATAAGCATCGTAGCTAAAACTTATGTCGAATATACAGTTCTATCCATATCGACTGTAATCATGGTATAATCGCAAAGCAATAGAATAGACTTAAGGCGCGGTCGGCTACCTCTCGATAGAAGGGAGGGATGCCCTGTGACAGTTTTTGAAGCACTCATGCTTAT
>NZ_JBCNGR010000014.1:0-3021 GCF_050481745.1 Paenibacillus algorifonticola
AAACGGACAACGGCCAGCACATCGAGCATACAGCAGCGACTGGTTAAGCTAATAAGAGCGCACGGAGGATGCCTAGGCACTAGGAGCCGAAGAAGGACGTGGCGAACAACGATACTGCCTCGGGGAGCCGTAAGCAGGCTTTGATCCGGGGATTTCCGAATGGGGAAACCCAGCTGTCGTAATGGACAGTTACTTCTGACTGAATACATAGGTCAGAGTGAGGCATACCAGGGGAACTGAAACATCTAAGTACCCTGAGGAAGAGAAAACAAAAGTGATTCCGTCAGTAGCGGCGAGCGAACGCGGATTAGCCCAAACCAAGGAGCTTGCTCCTTGGGGTTGTAGGACGTCTCACATGGAGTTACAAAGGTGTGTGCTAGGCGAAGAGGTCTGGAAAGGCCCGCTATAAGAGGTAAAAGCCCTGTAGCCAAAAGCCCACACTCTCCGAGACGGATCCTGAGTACGGCGGGACACGAGAAACCCCGTCGGAATCCGGCAGGACCATCTGCCAAGGCTAAATACTCCCTAGTGACCGATAGTGAAGCAGTACCGTGAGGGAAAGGTGAAAAGCACCGCGGAAGCGGAGTGAAAAAGAACCTGAAACCGTGCGCTTACAAGAAGTCAGAGCCCTCTTTATGGGTGATGGCGTGCCTTTTGTAGAATGAACCGGCGAGTTACGTTCACGTGCAAGGTTAAGTCGGGAAGACGGAGCCGCAGCGAAAGCGAGTCTGAATAGGGCGAATAAGTACGTGGTCGTAGACCCGAAACCGTGTGATCTACCCCTGTCCAGGGTGAAGGTGCGGTAACACGCACTGGAGGCCCGAACCCACGCACGTTGAAAAGTGCGGGGATGAGGTGGGGGTAGCGGAGAAATTCCAATCGAACTCGGAGATAGCTGGTTCTCCCCGAAATAGCTTTAGGGCTAGCCTCGAGGTATGAACGTCGTGGAGGTAGAGCACTGATTGGGTGCGGGGCCCGCCAAGGGTTACCAAGTCTAGTCAAACTCCGAATGCCATAGACGTGCTTCTCGGGAGTCAGACAGTGAGTGCTAAGATCCATTGTCAAGAGGGAAACAGCCCAGATCATCAGCTAAGGTCCCCAAGTGTGTGTTAAGTGGGAAAGGATGTGGAGTTGCAAAGACAACCAGGATGTTGGCTTAGAAGCAGCCACCATTTAAAGAGTGCGTAATAGCTCACTGGTCGAGTGACTCTGCGCCGAAAATGTAACGGGGCTAAACACACCACCGAAGCTATGACATGTACCAATGGTACTTGGGTAGGGGAGCGTTGAATATAGGTTGAAGGTATACCGTAAGGAGTGCTGGACTGTATTCAAGTGAGAATGCCGGTATGAGTAACGAAAAGACAAGTGAGAATCTTGTCCGCCGAAAGCCTAAGGGTTCCTGAGGAAGGCTCGTCCACTCAGGGTAAGTCGGGACCTAACGCGAGGCCGAAAGGCGTAGTGGAAGGACAACAGGTTCAAATTCCTGTACCACCGTAAACCGTTATGAGCAATGGGATGACGCAGAAGGGCAGTGACGCGGACTGATGGAATAGTCCGTCCAAGCAGTGAGGCTGATGAGTAGGCAAATCCGCTCATCGTAAGGCTGGGCTGTGATGGGGAGCGAAAATTACAGTAGCGAAGGTCATGCACTCCGGCTGCCGAGAAAAGTCTCTAGCCAGGTGAAGGTGCCCGTACCGCAAACCGACACAGGTAGGCGAGCAGAGCATGCTAAGGCGCGCGGAAGAACTCTCGTTAAGGAACTCGGCAAAATGACCCCGTAACTTCGGGAGAAGGGGTACCTCGGTAGGGTGAATAGCCCGAGGGGGTCGCAGTGAAAAGGCCCAAGCGACTGTTTAGCAAAAACACAGGTCTGTGCGAAGCCGTAAGGCGAAGTATACGGGCTGACGCCTGCCCGGTGCTGGAAGGTTAAGGGGAGCGGTTAGGGGTAACCCGAAGCTGTGAACCGAAGCCCCAGTAAACGGCGGCCGTAACTATAACGGTCCTAAGGTAGCGAAATTCCTTGTCAGGTAAATTCTGACCCGCACGAATGGCGTAACGACTTGGGCGCTGTCTCAACGAGAGATCCGGTGAAATTTTAATACCTGTGAAGATGCAGGTTACCCGCGACAAGACGGAAAGACCCCATGGAGCTTTACTGTAACTTGATATTGAACTTTGGTACGATCTGTACAGGATAGGTGGGAGCCATTGAAGCATGAGCGCCAGCTTGTGTGGAGGCGACGTTGGGATACCACCCTGATCGTATCGGAGTTCTAACCTAGGACCATGAAACTGGTTCGGGGACCGTGTCAGGTGGACAGTTTGACTGGGGCGGTCGCCTCCTAAAATGTAACGGAGGCGCCCAAAGGTTCCCTCAGAATGGTTGGAAATCATTCGGAGAGTGCAAAGGCATAAGGGAGCTTGACTGCGAGACCTACAAGTCGAGCAGGGACGAAAGTCGGGCTTAGTGATCCGGTGGTACCGAATGGAAGGGCCATCGCTCAACGGATAAAAGCTACCCTGGGGATAACAGGCTTATCTCCCCCAAGAGTCCACATCGACGGGGAGGTTTGGCACCTCGATGTCGGCTCATCGCATCCTGGGGCTGAAGTAGGTCCCAAGGGTTGGGCTGTTCGCCCATTAAAGCGGTACGCGAGCTGGGTTCAGAACGTCGTGAGACAGTTCGGTCCCTATCTGTCGCGGGCGCAGGAAATTTGAGAGGAGCTGTCCTTAGTACGAGAGGACCGGGATGGACGTACCGCTGGTGTACCAGTTGTTCCGCCAGGAGCACCGCTGGGTAGCCAAGTACGGACGGGATAAGCGCTGAAAGCATCTAAGCGCGAAGCCCCCCTCAAGATGAGATTTCCCAATTTAGTAAGACCCCTTGAAGACGACGAGGTTGATAGGTTCGGGGTGGAAGCGCAGCAATGCGTGCAGCTGACGAATACTAATCGGTCGAGGGCTTATCCTAAACAACACGCTAAAGTTTCATGACTTGTCTTTCGCATCCAGTTTTCA
>NZ_JBCNGR010000015.1:0-151877 GCF_050481745.1 Paenibacillus algorifonticola
TCTTTGCTTGGTTCACTCGACTTAGGACCATACCTCTTCTGATAAAACTCTTGCTGCTTTTCCGTCGATTGCGTCTTGATCCAGTCCTTTGCTTTAGCACCTAAGTTCGGATCATTTTTCATTTGCTCCTTCGTCGCAGGATGAACCTTCTGGTACAAATATTCCTCCGATATTGGAGCCCCGTTATACTTCTGCTTTTCTTGCTCCATATTCGCAGCCAACTGCTCGGAAAATTGCTCATCCAGATACATCTGTTCAATCTCTTCATCCGTCAGCAGCTCAGTAAACGGCACCTCCACCTTCTGAAAATCCAGCTTGCCGCTCTTGATGCCGACCCGGTTATCGCTGATCAGCACATAATGGTCCGCATTCGTTTGCAAAGCAACCTGACTCGTAGCTCGCATTCGAATCGATTCAAGAATCCCCTTCTCGCTCCCGCTGCCCAGCTCTACCTTATTGCCCGCAACCAGCAGTACATCTTCACTGGCGTTCACCGTGATGTTTCCGCCGTCCAAATGCAGGCTGACCGTTCCTTTTTCAAAAAGAACCCCATCGTCCCCCAGCTGCATCTTGGCCGCTCCCGGCGATTCGAACACCTTCGTCGTCGGCTTCTGGAACACCGTCCGGCTTTTCATCTCCTCGCTTCCGCCTCGCACCGAGTTGATCGCCATTGCCTTCTTTTCCACACCGCTTGGAAAATACACCTTAATCCGTGCACCCTCATCGGGCAGCACATGAAACATATTGTTGCCTTCCCCCGAATACGGGAACCACCAGTTTCCCTGCTCATCATGTGCGTTGTCGATGTCCAAATGCACCTTAACCATATTGTTCGCCCGCTTCACGACGCGCCCTTCCAAGGAGACACCCTGAATCCCTTCATTTTGCCGGGATTTCCGCCTCAGCGTCTGGCGCCGGACCAGCACATACTCATAGGTCAGCAGCCCTGAGGCATAGCTGATGATCGACTCCGCTACGACCCACATCTGCTTCTTGAATACGACATCGTCCCCAACCTGGCAAAATTGCTCGCTGGTTATCCGGTAGCTGACGAAGTCTGCTTCGTGAATAAGATCCGCATCACTGCCTTCCGCATGGGCTTTCAGCTCTTCATAGGCGGCGCGATTCTTCAGAACCGTATAGCGCTTCGCCTTCAGCTCCTTCCCCCAGGACAAGTCGGGGACGCCAAAATACACGCGAGGGGTATCCATTACTACATCGGGCAAAATGACCGTCCCAACCCGCGACGCCAACCGCTTCAAAAACTGCCAATCCGTCTCCTCGAACTGGACCATCAAGGAGCCAAGAGTCGCTTGGTCGCTCGTCGCCATATTTTGCGCATCCCCGCGGGGATAGTTCTTGACCAATTGCAGAATCGCATCCGTATACGTCAGATGCTTATTTTGATATGAACGATTTTTCGGCTCCAAATCCATTGCATATGTGCGCGACAGCGCCTCGACCTTGACGTGAGGAATGCCATCCTCCATTTCAATGTCTACATGCGTAATGCCCCCGGCAAACCAGCTTTCCGCCTTGGGCTCAGCGGGCCTGCGCATGATTAGGCTGTCCTCGAAGCTGCTTCTGCCTATACAGGCCTCAGCTTCTGCTTCCGTCATTTCCGCTGTAAAGGTACATTTCGCATGTGCATTGAACTTCCGCTCGATGCGAAAGCTGCGCACGGCCTTAAGCTTATAAGGCCATACCAGCTGGTAGCCGTCTCCTTCATAGTTCACTTCCATGCTGTCACCTCCCTCCTTCCCCTTATCTCACGGAAAACTCCGGAGGTGCCGGATCCATCCCATTGGTCAGCAACCGAATTTGTCCTCCATACTGGCAAAACAAACAGGATTTGCTCGTTAACGCAGCTGCCCCTTGAATCGATACGCTCGGGCTGCCGTTTGTCCATTGCGGCCCTTTCAGCTTCTCCAGCATCGCACTAAGCGATGGCAATCCGCTTGGCAGCCCCATCGGCGGCGCAGATTTAAATGGTGCTCCCGATGGAGCCGGAGCTTCCATCAGCTTGGGCGCACAAGGGTAAATCGGTCGGCTAAAGGTCGGCTCGTCCGGATCTGGATCTACCATATAGGAAGGATCCGCATACGGCCCGGCACCTGCTGATTCCGCCAGCTTCATCGGATGCAGATCACTTCGGCAAAAGCCAAAGGAATAAAAGTTCCCATCGATTTCTTTCCCCATTCGATCAAATGGGATACCCACAATCGTATTCGGCGTGGAGCCAGATACTTTGCAATCTTCTACGGTCAGCATCGGGCTGCCGTTAATATAGATGCCATTCGGCTCCGGCTTATTCAGCACCTCCTCGTGTGAACCGTAGGAGCAATGCATATACGCCCCTGCCGTCACATATGTATCCTCGCTTCGCCATGGAGACTCCAGCAAGCCCTTAAGTGTCGCTTTTTTCAAGACGGTTTCTCTATGCCCCATTTCAACCGATTCCCCCCACCAACTCAATTCGTCTCACACTCAGCCCATACAAGCTTTTCCGCAGCAGCCCCTCCGCTATATCTACACGCGCCACCAGCACACGGCTGCGGTAGTATGGAATCTGGAAAATCGCAGCATCTTGCAGCGCCCAAGGATCTACCCACATTTTGCTCACTCGCCCGTTTTCCGTCACGGTCCGCTCTGGCGCTAAGCAAGGAACCTCCTGCACATCCATCCAGTCATAAAAAAACTGTCCCTGCTGCTCCAGATCCATGACGATGACGCTCTTATAGCCAATATTCGGAACCATTCGGCTGACGACCGCCCGCAGCTCAGCGCCTACGAGCAGCAGCGGATTTTCAATCATACAGCCCGGATTGAGCCGGCTTCCCTTCTTGACGTACACCATCTCCTGCTGCTCCGCATAGCGGTAGCCTCTCAGCATCCGCTCGGGAAAAGCGAGGTTCGCCCCGTTCGACGGCAAGCGCCGATCATGCTCCAGCACGAAATATTCCATCGCGTTCTCGAGCTCATGCGGGTGCCATTCCCCTTCTCCTCCCCACTCTCTACGCATGCTCATGCACCGGCTCCTTTACCCAGCTGATCATCTGCCGCTGCTCCTCCGTCAGCTCTACCCGCAGCGCATCCCGCTCCAGCATGCGGCTGCCTGTTAAATCTGCTCCCGTGAAATCCACCTCAAGCAGCTCGGCTCCCGTAAAATCTGCCGCGATTTTCGCACCCCGAAAGCTCGCATACGTCAGGTCTGCCCCTTGGAACTGCACGCCGTTCATCCCGAACACGAGACCATGCGCTTCTGCCACATAGTCCCGATTGCCGAGGACGCCATCGAACCGCGCATAGGTCAGGTCACAATCGCGAAAATCGGCATCATAGACGAGGCAATCCTGAAAATCCGCCTGATCGCACACACACCGCTCGAATCTCGTGCCCAGCATGCGGCTATTCGCAAGCGTGCTGCCCGTCAGCGTCACCTCTTCAAATCTCGTATAATTCACGTCGATTCCTTCGTACTCCCCTCGCATCAGGTTCACGCCAGCAATATGCTCATAGATATAGTCCTGATCCAGCTTGTTTTCCAGCCAGCCCTTGCACGTAATCGACGTCCGCTGCCGCTCCTTCACGCAATAGACCGACTCGCTAATCTCTTGATCCCGGTATTCGCCTACGCGCACCTCAAACGAATCATCCTTCTCGATCTCCTGAAAAGAAGCCAGCTCCCGAACCCCATCCATCGCATACCGCGCCGCATGCACCATATATACATGAAACGGATACAGCTGCTCCTTCATCCAAACCTCAAACGAATGGCGCTCAATCCGGTTCATATACCGCTTGCGCCGCTCCTCGCAGCCCTGATCCCAAGCCTCTGCGAAGCCATAAATCCACCCCGCCTCATAGCGAAAAGGGCCTAGCCCCACCTTACCATCCGTCTCCCTATCGCTCGCTTCCAGCATATAGACGGGATGACCTTCGTTCAGGCTTGTCCGCAGCAAGGAGATGTGGATATAGGCGCATTTCTGCAAAAGCCCTTCCTGCTGCCGAGCCAGCACCGCTTGGCAAAATCGGTCAAACAGCGCGCTGAACTCAGCCGCGATCCACGCTTTATTTTTCACATAATAATGATGCAACGCCCGAATTTGCGCATTGCGCTGCGGGATAACATCCTCTTCTAAAAATTGCTGCCACACTTCCATATCGTGCATCGCTTGTACTCCTATCTATGGTGTTCATTGCCTACTGATTCATCAGCACTTCAATTCCTTTAATGACGACCTGGCCTTGGTCAATCGTAATTCCCCCGTTGCCATCCTTCGTGGACATTTCGATCTGGTTCGCCACCATCATGATCGATTCGCCAACCATCTCTATCTGCTTGCTCGCTTGCAGCATAATTTTATTTTCACAGTTCAAAATGATCGTGCCTGCGCTTGTCAGCGTAATCGTGGCCCCTCCGGTCGCGCCGGTGATGGTGATTTTGTCTTCCTCGAAGGTGATCTTTTGCCCTGTTGGCGTCAGCAAAAACTTCGTGTTCGGATTCGCCATTAAATCGTCCTTCAAGTCCTTGTTATAGTTAATGACCGGCTGCAGCTGCTCCTGCTGGACGACCGTCGTCGTTACACTTTGGCTTTTCCCACCTGTTGATCCAGCCGATGCGGATGCGCCGCCACTTCCTGAACTTGACGATGCCCCCGCACTCATCGCTTCCTCCGGCACCTTCTTCCGCACCGAGCTGAGTGCAATCCCTTCGGCCTCCTTCGCATTCGGAAAATAAATCCGCACGCTGTCGCCTTTCTCCGGCATGCAGTACCAGCCTGTCTGATCGTCCGACGCGTACATCGTGGAATAAGGGAATGGGCTGGCAATGGCAAGGCTCCAGTTCTGATCGTAATCTAGCTGCACCTTCACCTCATCGCGCACTACCTCCATCACTTTCCCCGAAATCGACGCGCCAATCAGCTTGGCATTATGCCGCTTGCGGCGATAAGCCGCGCTCTTCAAGCAAAGCGTATACCGATGGCTGAGCAGCCCCTGCTGCATTTCCGTGCGCACCTCAAATACATGAAGCTTATGCCCTTTGAACGTCACTTTATCGCCCAGCTCAAGCACCCGATTGTTCAGCACGATTTCGTAGCAAATGTAATCCTGCTCGCTAAGGCCGGAATTTTCCATCGATGCTTCTTGTTTATAAGCGACCAAATCCTTGTACATCCGGTAATGCGTCGCCTCGATTTTTCCTGCGTCCCGATATTCTGGAATGCCCACATACACGCGGATGCAGTCCTCGGTCGTGACAGGAACGAGCACCGAATGATAGCGGGAAGCGAGACGCTTCAAAAACTGCCAGTCGGTTTCCTGATATTGCAGCGTATAGGCACCGAGCTTTTTATTTTCATCGAACGTATTGAACGTTTGTCCTTTGGGATAATAGCTGCTGATTTGCTGCATGAGATCGGGGAGGAGCATCGCTTGATTTTGAAAGGAGCGGGTTTGCGGCTTGAGATCCATCGCGTGTGTATGCGACACGGCTTCCGCCTCCAGCCAATAAACGTGGTTTTCTACGCGAACGTGGAGCTTCATGATCATGCCATGAAACAGCCGATGCTGCTTCCCGCTTTTTTCGGTATAAAGAAGCTCGATAGGGGTTTGATCATCCGCCATTCGAACATAATAATCTTCCTTTTCCTCCGGAATGATGCCCGTAAACGTCAATTTGGCGTGATCATGAACTTTCTTGACGAGCAGCACATGATGCAATCTCATGTCAAAAGGAAGTATTCGCAATTCTTCATAGCTAACGGAAAATAAGGCCATTTTGTCATCTCCTTCAATCTGCCTAAGCTCCAGCTGTACCATAAAGTTATAGTACAGGGAATAATGTTACAGTCTAAATGATATATAACAGGACTAATTTACATACTTATACTATAATATTAAAATATATATCGACTTTTTAAGCTCGTTTATTAATAGAACAACCTCAATTTCAATAAAAAGGAATCAAAAAAAAGCTCCCTTCATACACGAATGGTGTATAAAGGAAGCTTATTTAGTAGGCGGCCGCGGCTTGTGCATACACTAGCTGCTGTCCGTTTCGACGCTATATTACCGCTATTATTCCTGCCCCACTGGCGTCACTGCATAATGCAGCTCCTGCGCAAGCTCAGCAGCATAAGCTGCGCTCGTCTCTTCCGACCAGCCGAACAGCGCGGCCATCTCGGCATGCACTGCTTCCTTCCACTGCAGAACGCGAGCGCGGTCAAACAGCAGATTGCCTGTACGGCGAATCCAGAAATCCGCCGGCTTCGTCGTCAGCTCATGCTCCAGAGCGTACATCAGCTCAATGCGCAGGCTGAGCGGAAGCTCTTGCCCGCTAGCTGTTGCCTGGTCTTTGTATTGCGGGATAAGGCCAATGACCCGGTCCACATTGGTGCCAAAATGGCGGGCAAGCCGCTCCGCCTCTGCACGAGACAGCCCCGCACGAACGCCTTCCTCCGTTTTCTTGGCAACGAAGGCTGGGAAATGGGAGGAGCCGCCAAAGTCGCCGCCCGACAAGGGCAGATTTTTCGTACCGCTTGGGCGAATGCCGCTGCGGCCTTCCGCTGTGAGCTGCGCGCTTACCGTGTTCACGACGCTTTCCGCCATTTTGCGATAGCCCGTCAGCTTGCCGCCTGCAATTGAGATCAGCCCAGACCCTGCGACGAATACCTCATCCTTACGCGAAATTTCCGAAGGATCTTTGCCTTCTTGGTGAATAAGCGGACGGAGGCCAGCCCAGCTCGATTCCACGTCGGAGGCTTTCAGCTTGATCGAAGGGAACATGAAATTCGCCGCCTGCAAAATATAGTCCAGATCCTGCTTCGTCATGCGCGGATGCGCCTTATCTGCCTTGTAGTTCGTATCGGTTGTGCCGATATACGTTTTGCCGTCACGCGGAATTGCGAACACCATACGTCCATCCGGCGTATCGAAATACACCGCTTGATGCAGCGGGAAGCGCGATTGGTCAAAAACCAAATGCACACCTTTAGTCAAATGAACCGTTTTGCCCTGCTTCGAGCCATCCTGCTCGCGCAGCGTATCGACCCATGGGCCTGTCGCATTGACAACCTTAACGGCACGCACCTTGCTCTCGGCTCCAGACAGCAGGTCGCGCACATTAGCGCCAACAACTCTGCCGTCCTCATAGATGAACGATTCCACCTTCACATAAGGGATCGCCAGAGCGCCCATATCCACAGCCTTCTTCATCACTTCAATCGTCAGACGCGCATCATCGGTGCGGTATTCCACATAATAACCGCCACCCTTCATGCCCTCGCGCTTCAGCAGCGGCTCTCTGCTCATCGTCTCGTCTACGCTGAACATTTTCCGGCGCTCGCCGCGTTTAACGCCTGCCAGAAAATCATATACGCGCAGGCCGAGCGAGGTCGAGAACTTGCCGAAGGTGCCGCCTGTATAAAAAGGCAGCAGCATCCATTCGGGCGTCGTCACATGCGGACCGTTCTCATACACAATCGCACGTTCTTTGCCAACTTCCGCTACAACGCCGATTTCCAGCTGCTTCAAATATCGCAGACCGCCGTGAACAAGCTTCGTCGAACGGCTCGATGTTCCTGCCGCAAAATCCTGCATATCTACAAGCACCGTCTTGATACCGCGGGTCTGGGCATCTAGCGCAATGCCTGCTCCCGTAATGCCGCCGCCGATAACGAGCAAATCGAAGGTTTCCTCGCCTAGACTGCGATAAAGCTGTTCCCGATTTAATGCGCTAAAAGCACCTTGTTTTGCCGATCCTGTCTGTTTGCTCATCGTCTATTCCACCTTTTCAGCTAGTCCTTGTCCAATATCCTAATTAAAAAAGGAAAACGAAAAAACCGCAAACACCTTAAGCTGCGCAACATCTAGCGCAATGCAAAAGGTTTCTGCGGTGTCTCCGTTTCTCCGACCGAATATTAACTTGTGCCCACATTATAGCATAACGGGGCCTGCTCGTAAACAGGCTGAAGAAGGGTAACCGCAAGGGAATCCAAACCATTCATGCAGCGATGAGCCTTTTTCACCCAGTTATTATATGTCCGAGCAGCTGTTCCTAATCGTCAAAGCCGTCGGAATCACGACCTTTTTCGCCGACCCATTCGTTATAATATGAACGCTCCTGCCGAAACAGCTTGACGACTTCCCAAACAAATATAAAGAAATTTTCGAAAAACAGGCTATACTGAACAGAGTACAAGCCTATACATTTCATAAATGGGAAGGATGCTGAACAATGGCGAAGCTCACTACTTATTTTTTCTCGGAGGATGCTAAAGCACAGGCTGAATTTTATATTCAGGCGCTTGGAGGGGAAATCATCTCTATTATGAAATTCGGGGATTTGCCGAATACGCAAGAGGATGCAAAGGACAGAATTCTTCATCTTGAGATGGAGGCCGCTGGTGTTAGCTTCATGCTATGCGATGCCGTTTACCAGACGCTGACCCATGGAAGTGCCATTAATTTAAGCTTGGAATTCGAAGGCGAAGTGGAAGCCCATGAGGCTTTCAATAAGCTGTCAGAGGGCGGAACGGTGAAAAAAGAGCTGAGTCCAGAATTTTGGGGTTCGCTGTTCGGACAGCTGGAGGATAAATTCGGCATCCCGTGGATGATCACGACAGCCGCGAAGACGAGTCAAGCTTAACACCACGTACGCCCAACTTAAGTATACAAAAACAAGCCCCTCTCGCTTCATGCGACAGAGGCTTGTTTGTATGCTATTTTTCCGAATAAATCAGTCCTTCTTATAGCCTTCATCCACCAGATCAAGGCGTCCTGTCTCCGGATCAATAACGAAGCCATGCACAGGAATATGGGCAGGCATCAGCGGATGGTTGCGAATAATACCGATGCTGTCCATAACGCCCTCCTCTACTTTGTCGAACCCCTTCAAGAAACGGTCCATCTTAATGCCGGAGCTCTCGAGCGTCTCGATAACGACTTCAGAAATGCCGTTTTCCTTGAATTTATTGACCATGCCCTGCGTATCCAAATTGTTCATGCCACAGCCGTAATGCCCGATAACGAGCACTTCCTCTACACCCAACTCATAGACAGCGACTAAAATAGAACGCATCGCACTGCCGAACGGCTGAGTCAAAATCGCACCTGCGTTTTTAATGATTTTGGCATCGCCATTGCGCAAATTCAGCGCTTGTGGCAGCAGCTCAACAAGACGAGTATCCATACACGTCAAAATCGCTACCTTTTTCGCCGGAAACTTGTCGGTCAGAAACTGTTCATAACGCTTTTCCTCAACAAATTTTTCATTATATGACAATAAATCATTTACAATACTCATCCTTCAGCTCCCTCTCTGCTATTGCCAGTTATACCTCTACTATTATTTATAAAGGCCTATTCATACAAGGTGAAACGGCTGTCTCCGTCCTCTGGCGGTGCGACGCGTTTCAGTCCGAGAAATATAAGCGTATTTATAAGGGAAAACTTATAAATTCTTATATTTAAAAAAAGGAAGAGCCGCAGCCCTCCCTTCATTATCATTCCTGCACAGCTCATGCCATCTACGTAAGCTTAGCTCACACAGGATCAGAAAAGCTAAGCTTACTTTAGCATAAGTCGCATTATATGGGCAATAGCAAGAATTAGGTTACAGCTCTATCATCGCTTTAATGACTTTCGATTCCGGTTTCAGCCACTCGTCGAACACGCTAATCAAGCCTTCAAAGGACGAACGATGCGTAATTAACCGATCCACCTTCACACTGCCGCTGGCTACCGCTTCGATCACAGTGTCAAAATCCTCACGAGTTGCATTACGGCTGCCCATCAGCGTCAGCTCACGTTTGTGAAATTCTGGATCATGAAAGGCAATGTCCGCTTTCACGAGTCCAACATAAACCAGCTTGCCGCCATGCGCTGTCAGGCCGAAGGCATCCGTCATAGAGCGGGCATTGCCCGTTGCGTCAAATACGACCGTTGGAAATTCTTCCGCTGTCAGCTCCGCGATCCGCTCTTTCGGCTGCTGCATAGCATGAACCGTTTCATCTACACCAGCCCAATCCTTGCAAAAAGCAAGCCGCTCCTCATTTATATCCATCGCAATGACCCTTGCTCCCCTATGCTTGGCAAACGCCATAACGCCAAGCCCTATCGGCCCTGCTCCGATGACGAGCACGGTCTCGCCCGCTTCCACCTCCGCCCGGCGCACGGCATGGGCGCCAATGCTAAGCGGCTCCAGCATGGCCGCCATATCCAGCGTCAGGCCATCCGTCTTAATCAGATGGGTGGCGGGAACCACAATCAGCTCGCGCATGCCTCCATCCCTATGAACGCCCAGCACCTGCATGGCGGTGCAGCAATTGGTTTTGCCGCGTCTGCATGCGATGCAAGTACCGCAGTGCATATACGGAATGACACTGACTTGATCACCTGGCATAAGCCCGACTACATTTTCGCCAACCGCCTCTACAATAGCCGCCAGCTCATGTCCGAGAACACGAGGGTATTGAAAGAAAGGTTGATTGCCTTTGTAGGCATGCATATCTGTCCCGCAAATGCCGATGCGGCGAATGCGAATAATAGCATCCTCCGGACCAGCTGCGAATGTACCTTCACCGCTGCCGCTGCCAAAAGCAGGCTGCTCCTGCTCCGTCAGCTTGAGGCGGTCTGGCTGCTCACATACAATGGCTTTCATGATGTCGCGCTCCTTTGCCCGCCGACGCCGATTTTCTCATTATATTCCGGCAAGCCGCTGATCCAGCTTACATCTGCAACCGGTGCCAGCAATTCAAGCACTTCCTTTAGCAGCCGCTCATCCATAGGCTCCTCTATCCATGCCGCGTTGCGGCGGATATTTTCCGGATTCGCTGTGCTAACCAGCGTCGTCGGAATTCGCTCATTCGCTACGGCAAACTGCATCGCCAGCTTCGCAATATCTGTCCCTTGCGCTGCACAATGCTCGGCAGCGCGCAGGCAGGCGGCCTTCAGCTCAGCGCTTGCCGGATGCCAATCCGGCGTGCCTCTTGTGCCAAGCAGGCCCATCGACAACGGTGATGCGCTCACCAAACCGACATTATGCTGCTCAATGAGCGGCAGCAGGCCGAGCAGCGACGTGTCATTTAATGAATAATGGCAGTAGGATAAAATAACATCGACTTCCGTATGCGGCAGCCATTTCTCGAATAGCTGCAGCGGCAGGCCGGAAATGCCATAGTGTCGGATTTTGCCCTGCTCCTTGAGCTTTTGCAGCGCTGGAATGCCCTGTGCCGCATGCTCAGGCGAAACAAACTCAATATCGTGAAGGAACATAAAATCAACGTAATCCGTATTGAGCCGCTGCAAGCTTTCTTCAAGAGAGCTAATAATCCGGGTTTCGGAAAAATCAAAGCTGTCCACGCCATAGCGGCCCGCTTTAGTCGAGAGCAGAAACTGATCTCTCGGAAGCTCCTTTATCGCCTTGCCGAGCACCGTCTCCGCCTTTGTCATTCCGTAATAAGGCGAGACGTCGATATAGTTGATCCCTGCATCCAAGGCGCTATGAACGGTGCGAATCGCTTCTTCCTCATTCGTTTCCCTGAATACAGAACCGAGGGAAGATGCGCCGAAGCTGAGCACCGATACATCCAGTCCGGTTTTTCCTAGTTGTCGATATTTCATCCTTTTCCCTCCGATTACAAAATAACGCCGTCTTTGAAAATCGCAATTTCCTTAAAGCCATTGCGTTCATTATTTGTCTTCGCTTCGCCAGAAGCGAGCGCCAGCAATTGATCCCACAGCTCATCGGTCAGCTCGTTCATCGTCTTGCCCTCGAGCAGTTGTCCCGCGTTGAAATCGATCCAGTTCTTTTTGCGGCCTGCCAGCTCGCTGTTCGTCGCGATCTTCACTGTTGGCACCGGACCGCCGAATGGCGTTCCCCGACCTGTCGTAAACAGCACGATATGTGCGCCGCCTGCGGACAATGCCGTTACCGATACGAGATCATTGCCCGGCGCTTCCAGCAAGTTCAGGCCCGTATGCGAAACACGCTCGCCATAAGGAACAACGTCCTTCACCAGCGCGTGACCGCCCTTTTGCGTGCAGCCAAGCGACTTCTCCTCCAGCGTACTGATGCCGCCAGCTTTGTTGCCCGGCGAAGGGTTTTCATAAATTTCCTGATCATGACGGATAAAATATTGCTTAAAATCATTAATCAAATGCACGATTTTCCCAAAAACCTGCTCATTGTCTGCGCGATTCATCAATATCGTTTCCGCGCCGAACATTTCCGGCACCTCGGTCAAAATCGCCGTTCCGCCCGCTTCAATCAAGCGATCGGATACCGTTCCGACAAGCGGATTCGCCGTAATGCCCGACAAGCCATCTGAGCCGCCGCATTTGAGCCCCAGCTTGAGCTTCGCAACCGGTACCGGCTCCCGCTTGAAGCGCTCTGCGAATTCGACAAGAGCGTCGATTTCCTCAAGCGCAGCTTCCAGCTCGTCTTCGACCTCCTGCGACTTAATAAACTTGACGCGCTCCGGATTGTAATCGCCAATCGCCTGCTTAAACAGGTCGATCTGGTTATTTTCACAGCCGAGTCCCATTACGAGCACGCCTGCCGCATTCGGATGGTTCACAAGCGAAGCGAGCAGCTTCTGCGTGTGCTGTAGATCGTCGCCAAGCTGCGAGCAGCCAAACGGATGGGCGAAATGATAAACACCATCGACGCGGCCCGCATACATCGCATCTGCCCGCCGCGCTACGATTTCACAGGTTTTGTTAATACAGCCGACCGTGTTAATGATCCAAATTTCATTGCGAATGCCGACCTCGCCGCCATCCCGCACATAGCCTTGAAACGTCTGGCTCGCACGATTCGCCGAGCTCGCAGCTGGCGCTGCCGATTCCTCGCGGCCCTTTGCCGGATCATACGAATATTCCAGAAAGCCTTTTAGCCCAGTCCCAATATTATGCGTATGCACCCAGCTGCCTGCTGGAATATCCGACTTGGCGATGCCGATGGAATAGCCAAACTTGAGCACATGCGCGTCCTGTGGAATTGGAGCAGCGGCGATTTTATGCCCTTTCGGCACGTCTTCGAGCAGTTCCAGCTCCCTGCCATTTTCAAGTGTCAGCTTATCCCCTTGAGAAAGCGGCGTAAGCGCAATAACGACCTGATCCTTCTCATTAAGCCGAACCCAGTTATTCATGTGCACCACGCTCCAGTTCCTCTAATTGTGAAGCTACCGCTTCCACCAAGCCTGGCACTGCCTGCAAGTCGCGTCCCCATAGCTCGCTTAGCGCCAGCAGCCGCTCTGCTTGTGCATGTGCCGAGCCCGCCGCTGCTGCTGAGCCTTGACCAGCGTCTTCGAAAGCCCACGCCGCTGCAAGCGCCGCTAATGCTCCGGCATCGTCGCGTACCGTATAGACGGTGCCGAGCAAATCCGTACCTGTATATGCGCCTGCTCCATCGCTCTCTACTTTATAGTAGCGGAGCAATCCGGCAAAAGCGCGCACCAGACGTGCTGGCACTGGCTGACCGCGATCTGCATAATCCAGCAGCGATGGCAGCAGTCTGACCTTGAACTTGCTGATGCTGTTCATCGCAATATCGGCAAGTCGGTGGCGAATGAACGGATTGAGAAACCGCTCGTACACCGCAGCGGCATAATCTTTCAGCTCATCTTCCGGCAACGGCAGAGCAGGAATAATCTCCATCTCTACGGCTTCACGCACGTAGGGGCCAAACTCCGCATGCTCCATCACCTCGCGCACCTGCTCCAGTCCATGGACGAGCGCAAGCGGCGTCATCAGCGTGTGGGCGCCATTCAGTATCCGCACCTTCCGCAGCTGAAACGGCTTCAAATCCTCTACAAAATGCACGTTCAGCCCTGCCCGGCGCAGCGGCAGCTGCTCATGCAGCTCCGGCTCCGCTTCAATTGCCCAAAAATGGTACGGCTCCGCTGTCGTCAGCATCGGGTCCTCATAGCCCCACTCCGCAAACCATTGCTGCGCCTGCTGCTCATCAGGGTAGCCCGTCACGATCCGGTCTACAAGCGAGTTCAAGAAGCGATTGTCCTGCTCCACCCAATCCTTGAACGCCTGCGGGAAGCCCCAATCCTCGCTATAGCGCAGGACGCAAGCTTTCAGCTCATCGCCATTGCGCTCAAGCAGCTCGCAAGGCAGGCAGATCAAGCCGCTGCCCGATGCGCCTTCGAATGCGAGAAAACGGCGATACAGCAAATAAGCAAGCTTGCCCGGGTAAGACTGAATCGGCTGGCCTTCCTGCAGCGGCTCCGGCCTGTAGGCAAGTCCCGCCTCTGTCGTATTAGAGACGACGAAACGCAAATCCTTGCTTTCCGCAAGCTGCACCAGCGCTTCCCACTCCGAATAGGGATCAAATGCTTTCGCAAATACGGTGACGACTTCCTTGCGCTCAACAGCCGCGCCATTTTCCAATCCGCGAATGACCAGCGTATAAAGGCCATCCTGCTTGGCCAAAGCGTCTATTTTCGGTTTGCCGCCCGGACGCGGCTGCGTCACCGCGACTCCGCCGCCGAACAGCCCCTGCTTATGGCATACCTGCAGCATCCAATCGGCAAAGCCGCGCAAAAAGTTGCCTTCGCCGATTTGCAGCACCGTTATTTTTCCTGCTTGAACCGCCTCATAGCGTTCACGGTCTTCCTGCCTTAGAAACGTCTTATTTAACTGGCTCATAGTTTATAAAACTCCTTTGCATTTAGTCCGAACAGCTTGCTTCGCTCCGCCTCTCCCCACGAGGCTGGCAGCGCCTGCTCCAGCACATCCACAACTTCATCATAACCCGCCGCCAGCAGGCACACCGGCCAATCACTTCCGAACATGACCCGGTCCGGGCCAAAAACCTCCAGCACATGGCGAATATACGCGATAAAATGCTCCGGCCGCCAGCTATCGTGGCTCGCCTCTGTGACCATTCCCGACAGCTTGCAATACAGCTTCGGATAACGCGCCAGCTCCGTCAGCTGGCTGCGCCAAGGGTCAAGCTCGCCCGCCGCGATCCGCGGCTTCGCCAAATGATCAATAACACCGCGCAAATTCGGCACCTGCTTCATAACCTGAACGAGCGAATCAAGCTGATGCGAGGTGAGGAGCAGGTCAATAGGCGTATCCCGCTGCTCATACTGCTTCAGTGCTTCAACGAACGTCTGCTGCAAAATCACACCCGCATCCTGCAGCTCTTGAATCATCACGCGGAACCCCACGAACCGCTGATGACGAACAAAACGCTCAAAATGGCTTAAATGCTCGGGATCGAACAAATCGAGATAGCCGACAACCCCCGCAATCGACTCCGTGCGGTCGCTCAAGGCGAGTAAATAATCGGTCTCCGCCAGCGTTGGAGCGGCTTGCACCGCAATTGTATAGCTAATGCCATGCCGATTCAGGCTCGGCTGCAAATGCTCCGGCCCATAATCGCGGTAAAGCACGGGAACCTCTGCTGTAATCCAGCCGTAATCGCCCCGCTCAATTGCCCAATAATGCTGATGCGCATCAATTCTCATCGTTGCTGCCCCCTATAAAACGATATTTTCACACAAGGCGAAACGGCTTTCGCCGTCCTTTGGCGGCGCAGCGCATTTCAGTCCGAGAAATATAGAGAAAGGTTAGCAAAATCATATCCTTTCCTATAATTTAATAGGAACGTGTAATTGTTAACGTTTTCAAAGCAGTATCCGCACTAATGCCGAAACCTGCTCCCACTGCTGTTTATCCCTTTGCTCTTATTATAAATGCCAATAATGATATTAAAAATAACGTATTCCTGCATATTTGTACTGTATTTTGATTTTTGCTATGCTGGACTATAGAAACATAACGCGCTTGGCCTAGATTGGCGCAAGGAGGAGTCGTTTCGCTTATGAAGCCGTTTCGCAAGCCGTTCGAGGTTGGCAGCTCATTCCCTTTCGATTTCGTCTACCGTGACCGCAAGCATTGGCAGACGGAGCTGCCCGATCATCTGCATGACTGGTATGAGCTCGTCTATATTTATGAGGGCAAGGGCACTTTTTTTATTGACCAAACCTTTTACGATATGAAGCCCGGCGATTTATTCATTATTCCGGGCAATACGATCCATCGCTCGTTTCCTGACAAGGAGGAGCCGGTGACGTCGACGGCGATTTTTTTCAGCACCTTATTCGTCCAGACGGCGTCATTCGGAGATACCTTCTCGTATTTGCGCTGCTTCGACCATGCCAAAAAGCATAAGCGCTACAAATTTGAACCGACAACACAGGAGCAGCTTAAGCTGGTGCAGCTCATTGATGAGCTCGAGCTGGAGCAGCGCGAGCAGCAGCCCGGCTATCGGCAGGCGATATTGCTGCAGCTGGAGCATATATTGCTGCTGATGAACCGCCGGATAATAGCAAGCAGCCGCGAATATGCCAAGGCGGATAGCCCGTTGATCGGCCCGCTGTGGATGCGGAACATTCTTCACTATATCGATGAGCATCCTGAGAGCCCGCTCGGCTTGTCCGTATTGGCGCAAATGGCGGCGGTCACGCCAGCCCATTTTTCCCGCGTATTTAAGCAGCTTACCGGCATGAATGTCACCGATTATGTGACGGCGAAGCGCATTATTCGCGCCAAGGAGCTGCTGCTGGCAAGCGACGACAACGTTCGGCTCATTGCCGACGCCTGCGGCTTTGAAAGTCTGCCCCATTTTCACCGCATGTTCAAAAAAGTAACCGGGCAAACACCGGCCGCTTATAAAAAAGCGACGCCAGCCGATCAAGCGTAAACGGCTTTGCCGGCCTCCGGTGGCAAAGCTTCCGTTTCGCGTAGAAATATAGAGAAAGGATGGATATGTCATATTCTTTCCTATATTTCAAGCGTAAACGGCTTTGCCGGCCTCTGGCGGCAAAGCTTCCGTTTCGCGTAGAAATATAAGCATAATAAGAATTGGAGGAGGGGAGCCGCAAGTAAGCGGTTTCCCTCTTTTTTGCCAAATTTATAATTGACAGGAACGAAAGACGAGTGCTATATTACATTTCGTACTATAATACTAAGTAAACAGGTAGGAATTATATAATATTCTTACTCGTCATAGCTGAAAGGATGTTGGACATGGAAAACAATTTAGTAGCCGCTTTTCAGAACAACTGGATATCGCTGCTCGTATCGGCAGTCATTCTCGCCGTGCTTTATTATCTCGCAAAGAAACGCGTAGGCTTCGGCACGAGGGTGCTGCTGGCGCTTGGCCTTGGGCTTGTCGCCGGCATTATTTTCAATAAATTCGAGCTGCAATTTGAAGGGGTTGGCACCATCGGCTCCATCTATATCAGCTTGATTCGCATGATCGTTATTCCGCTCGTCTTCGTGCTCGTCGTCAACAGTATTATTTCCATCACCAATATCGCTTTCCTGAAAAAAATCGGCATCAAGACCGTGTCGTGGTTTCTCGCAACTACGGGTGTTGCCGCTATTATCGGCCTGCTCGTCGCTGTAGCCCTGAACCCTGCAGGCACTTTCGAAGCGACATCGCCGGAAGGCTTTGAGGCCAGGGAAGTGCCGAGCTTCTTCCAGGTTATTTTGGATCAGGTTCCTTCCAATCCGATTAATGAAGCGGCAACCGGCAAGGTGCTTCCGGTGCTGATCTTCGCCATCTTCATCGCCATTGCCATCGTCAAGGTTGGCGCGAAGAAGCCCGATGCCGTTCAGCCGGTTAAAGCGCTGTTCGCCTCGCTCACCGAGGTGCTGCATCAGGTCGTCAAATTCGTGCTTCGCTTCACGCCATACGGCGTTTATGCGCTAATCGCCGTGATGGCCGCCAAATATGGCCTTGAAACCTTAAAGCCGCTTGGCATGCTTATTATCGTCACCTACATTGCCCTCATTTTGCATTTCGTGCTCGTATTTGGCGGACTGATCTCCTTCGTTGCCAAGCTGAATCCGCTGCGGTTTTTCAAGAAGGCGTATCCGACCATTGCGGTCGCGTTTACGACGCGCAGCAGCTACGCAACTTTGCCCATCAACTTGGAGGTCATTACGAAGCGCCTCGGCGTATCGCCTAAAGTTGCCAGCTTCGTCGCTCCGCTTGGCGCCACGATGAATTTCAACGGCTGTGGCGGCGTATGGCCTGCCGTAGTTGCCGTATTCGTTTCGCATATTTACAGCATTCCGCTCGGCGTTACCGAGTATATTCTGATCGTGCTCGTCAGCATCATTTCGTCGATCGGTGTTGCTGGCGTTCCGGGCCCTGCCTCCATCTCGACAACTGTCGTGCTCACTGCCGTCGGCCTGCCGCTGGAAGGACTGGCACTTGTCGTCGCCGTCGAATCGCTTATTGATATGGGCCGTACAGCTGTCAATGCAACGGGAACGACGGTCACTTCCGTGCTCGTTGCTCAAGCCGAAGGCGAGCTGGATCGCGATGTGTTTAACAGCCATGATAATGATGAGCTTGAACTAAGCCCCGCTTAATGAGCCTATGAAAAAATAGCCCCGTTGATCATGAACGCAAGCTTCATAATCAACGGGGCTTTCTCGTTTTCTCTAGCCTTTCGAAACTATGCTCTCAGAGGCTTAAGCTGTAAAATAACGGCAGAGGCATTCCCGGTCATAGACGGAAATAGCTCTGCCGTAATTCAAGCATCAGCTTAGCTGCTCTGCGCCAAGCCCGATTTTTTTGAGCAGCTCGATCAGCAGCTCTTTTTCCGAATCTTCAATGAATGACATGCTGCGTGAAATCATTTCCGCATGCTTGGGAAAAATTTCATTAAACAGCTGCGTGCCCGATTCGGTAAGCGCGGCATTGGAAGCTCTGCGATCGGTCGGGCTAGGATGCCGCTTGACGTATCCTTTTTTCTCCAGCTTGTCTACGACATAAGTAATGCTTCCGGTTGGAATGGAGAAGGTTTCGCCGATTTTCGTAATTGGCTGCGGCCCCTTGCTGTATAATAGCTCAAGTATAATGAATTGCTCCGGCTCAATGCCGTGGCTTGCGATATCTTTTTTGACATTTCCGAATACGGCCATAGAAGCTTTGCTCCAAACACGGAACAGCCGCAAGTCCAGCTCGGTGCGCTCATCGGCTTGATACATCTATACCCAACCTCCTTTCCCGTCTAAAATAAACCCGTTACCACGGTTTGTTGTACAGCGGGTAATCTACCTCTTCCGGAACGTCAATGATGCTGAAACGCAGCCGTTCCTGACCTGGATTGCTTATGCGTATTTCTCCGCCATCCTCTGACTGTACCACTATAAAATCTTTATTTGCAAATGAAATCTCCTGCTCGCTTGCAATCGTGCCTTCTCCTCTGATGACCAATACACCCGCAATGCGGCTGGGTCCTAGCAAATAGCTGTACGTTTGCTGTGCCCCGGCTTCCAATTCTACATCAACCATTGCTGCATCAGCTACGAGTTCAATGGGAGATTGCCCGCCCAAAATCGTTTTCACCGATACCCCATTCTCGGAGGTTCGCGGAAATTGCTCATGCGTATATTTGCTATATACCGGCTCCCGTTTCACCGCCTTGCTTAGATGCGGCTCCAGCCAAATTTGGAACAGCTCTGCCGGGCCGTCCGAGCCTTCTGCATGCCACATCCCGGAGCCAGTCTGCATGACTTGAACGCCGCCTTCGCCCACAACGCTATGCGTACCAAGAGAATCCCGATGAGAGCTCTTGCCTCCCAGCACATAGGTTAAAATTTCAAAGCCCTTATGGGGGTGCTCGCCAATTTGGCCCGCCTCCTCAATATGTCCCCATGCCCAATAAAACAAAGGGCCGAGCCGGTTGAAAATAGAGCCTTCGCCAGAAAAGCCGATTGGCTTCTGCTCTTTTATTTTGCCCCCGTCAAATTCGCCTATGCCCTGCTCATCTGGACTCACAATCCGTATTTTCATTTGAATGCATCTCCTTTGAATGAGGATGAAAATGTCATAGCTTTAACGAATCGATTACATTCGTTAACTTATTAGCCCGCCAATGCGCTCCAGTTGAGCAGCAATACGATCAGGCCAAACACCAGCAATACGAGCGGCATGCCCATTTTCGAGCCTGGATCTTTAACTTTAAGATGAGTAGCAACGGCACCCGCCATAATAACTACGATAAGCAAGCCGCCCCAAGCAGCCAAACTGCTGTACCAAATACCCGCCACAACAAGAGCCGCCGCCGCCATTTCAGCCACGCCTGTGAACAGCCGAACGCCGGAGGGCAAGCCGTAACGCTTGAATTCATCGACCATTTGCTTCGAGCCCAGCTTCATAAAACCAAACATTAGAAAACCAAAACCCAACAAAGCTTGAATCACAACAGATACAATACTCATTTTAATTCCCCCACTAGTCGTTTTTTACTCTTAAATTATTTACTCTAATATTAGAATATAATTACTCTAACATTAGAGTAATTGGCTGTCAAGGGACTTTTAGAATGAGATTAGCTATCGCATATTAGGGCTTGTATGTAAACTTAAACAAGCAAGAGCCGATCCAGAGCGGATCGAGATTAGAACCAAATGAGAACCAGATCAGAGCCAGATCAGAGCCAGATCAGCTCTGACATGAAGCCAGCGTCAAACCTATTCCTGCTACTACCGCGAATGATATCCATCATGAATGTGAACCTAAGTGCGAAGGGCAGCTTCATGCTCCTCAGTTCAGCGGTTTACTCCCTGCATAAAGATAGACTTGATGCACACAGCAGGGCAGGGCCTATAGCGCCTATTTCACCAGAATCACAGATTATGGCATAGGCTGCAGACTCAAGGGTCGCCATTTCAACAGCATCACGGATGATGAAATAGGCTTTGGACTCAGAAGACGCTATTTCAACAAATTCACGGGTGATGGCATAGGCTGCGGACTCAGAAGACGCTAATGCGCTGCAAATAGCTATTTTGACGGGATAATGAGGGCAATAACGGATCTCCTGTCCGCTTAAGGCCTGAAATCGGATTTAAACCCAAAATAGCGGAAACTCAGTCCGCCAAAAAAAGGAGGGAACGTCCCAAACTGCGCGCGGTCCCGGCAACAGTGATCCCAGTAAAAATGTCTTAAGTAATAGTAAGCTCAGTAACAGCGGCCTCTGCCACAGTCGTATTTGCAACTGTGTTTCCAGCAACAAGAGCAGCTGACCAACTCCTTTTTTGCATACTCTATAACGATTTCCTTCCATACATTTGATATATTAATGCTTAAGCCAGCTAATTAGATTAGGAATAGGTGAGGTGAAGCATGATGACGATGGAAATGAAGCTGTATCATTATTACGATGAATCTACAGGTCCATTTCGCAATCTATCCGCTCTAGAACCACAGGAGGCCGAAAAGGTTCTTCAACAAATTCGATCTCAGAAAAGGGGATTTGCAAGTAGCCGTTCCACGGATTATCTAGACATTCGGCGTATGCTTGAAGAGAGGGCAAGAGATTTATTCCTTGTTAAGGGAGGCAAGCCTTTGCAAAAATATCCTCACTATATGACTCTTGGAGAGTGCCCTTGGCTGCTGGATTGGTATCCACAAGGCAACGCTATCCCATTTTCCATCTCTGACTTCGAACCTGACATCCTTAGCTTTACATATGGCGATTTATTTCCTGCAATGCGATACAACGACGGGAAGCCCTATCGTGGTCAAGTCTATACACTCAGTGAGATCGCCGATATCATAAACATCTACGGTCTGCCCCAAGCGTGGAATTCCCATGGAGACAAAGGCCCGGAAAGATATATAGAAGTGCAAGTATGGGATGATACCTTGATCAAGCAGTATTATCCCCAAAATTAAACCACGGCTGCCGCCAAAAATCTCACCTGGCTGCAACCGCGATCTATGATCACATTATGCTTAAGTCTACTATCTCCATTATCCTTGTGCCCGGCAGGGTAACTTGTGACCGGTAGAATAGTCTTGTGCCCGTTGTGGTACCCTACCCTATACCCTGTTATACGCCAGCCAAATTCGCTCTTCTTCGTCCGTCATGCTGCCGATCATTTTGCTCATATCTACCTTGTGGGCAAAAAGATCCTTCAGCACATTAAATTGTGCAAAGCTGCCAGCGAATTGCTGCAGCGAGGCCGATTTCGCCACCACTTCCAATTGGCCGAGCTGCTCGCAGCCGTTCAACTCAAGTTCCTTCAAGCTTCTACACTCGGATACAGCCGACATATCCACCACGGATGTATGCTCCAGCTTCAAGCATTCCAGCTTGAACTGCGCGGCCGCGAATGCGAGATCATCAAGCTCCAGCTGCTTCAGCTCTAGCGACTTCAGCTTTTTCAGCTTGCTGAGCAGACCGATATGCTGCTTGGCCGCTTCATCCGCAAAGCCTTGTATCGAAAGCTCCTGCAGCTGCTCCAATTCACAGATTGCACGGAGCTGCTCCCCGTTGATGTTTGAGACGGCGAGGCGGCGCAAGCTTTTGCACTGGGCAAGGGGTGAAAAATCGACAATCGGCACATTTTCAGCCGCCAGCTTTTTAAGCTTTGGCAGCTTAGCCAGTGGGGAAATATCCACGACACTGGTTCCCGTCAAATACAGCTCCTGCAAATAAGCAAGCTCCGACAGCGCGCTCACATCCATAATCGGATTGCCGCCAATGTACAGCACCTTAAGCTGCGTACAGCCGCTGAGCGGCGCAGCATCGCTAATTTCATTGGCGCTTAGCACCAGCTCCCGCACCTCGCTGCAATAAGAGAAGGGTTCCGCGTCCGTCAGCCCCTCCTTAATAAAATAAAGCTGCTTCGCCTTTAAAAAAGCAGCGACCGAGCCGGACTTTTCCTTAATGCGCGCCAGCCAGTTGGCACTTAGCGACTGCTCCAACTGCTCTGCCAAATTGGCTCCTACTGCTCCATCCTCTTCAAGTCCACCATGGCCAGCTTCTAGAGCTGAACGCCCTAGCGGCAGCGGCAAAGCACGCACGGCGTCATGGAAATGTTCATCCCCTTCCCGCCCATAGTTCCAGAATACCCACTCCTCTTCCCGATTGATGCTGAACTGCCCTTCCTTGACCGTATCGCGAATAAATTTCAGCAGCTCGCCGAGCGTTAATGCAATTACGTATTTTGTTTCCTCATCCCGGCCAAAATTAATGATCTGGCCCGTTACGCCGCTCGGTGCAGGCGCCATATCTACACCGAGATGATTGCCTCCGCCATCCTCACTGATCGGCAGCCAGCCGCGATTTATGTATCGTTCCTCTATCCAGCCAAGCGGAACGGAATAATGGCCGCTTTCCTCGCCAAAGTCCGCCTCCAAATCCGCCCACACCTGCCACTCTGACGCAAGCTCATCCAAGGACAGAAACCTTAGCCCCATGAACAGGCCCGGCCCCTCACTCTCCTCACCGTTATGCAGCAAATACAAGCTCCGCAGCTCGTCTGGAAAAGAAAGGCCCAGCCGCGACTCCACTTGGGCAATTTCCGCTTCCGTTGCAGGCCCGTTCAACGATGCCGCCAGTTCCGGCAGCACCTCCTTGAGCAGCTCCTTGATTTCCTCCATATATGTGATGATGCTCATCGCTTCTCCACCTTTCCGCTTGTCCATTTCAGCGCTTTACTTCTGCGCCTCTTTCTCTTACCCTTGCCCTTGCCCTTGCCCTTTCCCTTTCTCTATCCCATTCCCTTGCCTCAGCTCCTACAGCTCCAATTGCGCGATAAACAACTGCTGGGCTTTGGCAGCACCATTCATCATCGGATAAATAATGACCCGGTACGCCTGATCGCTGACGCGGCAAATATCGTTTAACACGAGCGATTCGCTGGCTGGAATAGGCAGCAGCTCGCCTGTCAGCTGATTCGTGTAGCCGCGTTCTCCGCTATGCGTAAAAATCGCGCGCAGCTCCGTATTTTTCACAATTGCCCACCCATTGCCCTCTTCAAAAGTAAAGCGGATGATATCCGTCCCGTCCGCAAGGCGCACAGGCTCCCAGACGCTGTAAAACGGGCTTGGCAGTTCATGCAGTGCATGCTTCTCCCGCCGCCCATCCAGCGCAACAACACCGAGATTCAGAGCATTTCCTATCGTAAAAATAACCCGCATGTCCCGTTCGCTTCCCAGCTCCAGCACTTCCAGCATATCCGCCTCGAAACCGTTCAAGCGGTATTCATCCATCACTTTCCCTTGGCTGTCTAGCGTACGGTGCAGCAGTTCTTCCTCCCGATGCAGAACTGCGAGCAGATGAAGCCTGCCCTCCGGATCAAGGGAGATTTTATTGTTTTTGGGCATCGGCAGCTTGATAACCTTGCTTGACTGGATGCGGCCATCCGCAAATTCCAGCCGCAGCAGGCGGTCCGGCTTCTTATTGCTAAACCAATCCTCATCGTGGAACCAGGCTGACACCCCCGCCGAAGCGGCATATTTCCCCGGAAAAGGACGGCTCCCTTTAGGAGCAGCATGATCGCTTCGTCCGTACAGCGGCAGCGCTATATCAAGCTCCTTGCCATGTGTAGTGCCAAGCGATACCCAAACCGCTCCATCCGGGCTATGGAACAGCTCAGGCAAAACGCCCTCCTGCTCATGCTGCGTATCAATAAGACTGCCGCTCTCATCCAGATGAATATAGACGACATCGTAAAGACCGCTTTGATTATCATGATAGGCATAAGCCGCAATCACCGTACCGCCCCTCGGAGCAGCAATAACTCCTTTTGGAGAGATGCCGCCCTTATTATTCAATATGGTCACTTGACCGACCACATTCGTCAGCGTCTCGGCATCCCATGACTTACTCCGGCTTTTCAATTCTTCCATCTGTCTATCAGCCCCTTATTTCTATCGTACTTTGATTTAGGTAGAACATCACATAGGGAAATATACCCTTTTATCGGCAAACTCTATCTTTCTCGCCAGTCCAATGTGGTAAGCTTTCCTCGCAGCGGGGTAATGGTTCAATACGACTTGGTTTATGACGACTAACCTAATTCCAGAATGGCGTGCAGACAGGGCTGGCTGCCGGAAGCGGGCATGCTGTATTTCTTTATCGGCATGGACGAAGGGGCTGGGAACGTCGAGCATCGCATTATTTTTGTCGAATACCCGCAGCAGCTTGCTCTACGCCATCCCGAGACGGCAACGATTCTTGAGGATATTTATGAAACGTCGTTTCAGCCTTACAAAGCCTCAGCCTTTTCAGCGGTCGAGCTGCCGAACATGCCTTATGTGGATTATGGGGTCATTGATTTTGAGGAGGGCTCGACCGACCGCTATTTTGAGCTTGCCGCCGAGATGCAGGGGGATCGCAAAACCAATTGGGGAACGATGTTCGGCTATCCGGCCGGGCAGCATCACGATGCTGAGGAGGAAGCGGCACTGTTCATTTTGGCGGATAAGACGACCGAAAATGACAGCGAGAAGGCGATGAAGCATTTGATGGACAGGCTCCGTGGAAGCCGGGAGCGGGCAGAAGCGGAAATCGCGGATATGATTATGCTGCTGGAAATAAACAGCAACGAACTAGTCGGCTACCAGTGGCAAAATGCTGGCGTCATTCATTTCTTCATTCGAAAAGAGGACCTGCTGGCACGCAATTTCAGCCGTACCTACTGCTCGCTGTATTCCAGCTAACCATCACATCGATAGGAGTACAGGGAATATTTAAAAAGCGCGAAGCTTCGCCTCGCAGATTTCCTGCTGACGGCGAGGCTTCGCGCTTTATGTCGGGAATCGAACAAGGTGGATCTGAAGATGATGCGGATCGCCAGCTAATTTTTGGATCTAGGTTTGGATCTAGGTTTGGATCTAGGTTTGGATCTAGGTTTGGATCTAGGTTTGGATCTAGGCTTGCAGCTCGGGAACAGCTTGCTGCGCTGCTTGGCCTTGCAAAGCTTCAAAATAAGCTTCTGCCAAAGCCTTAATGCCGCGTTCGATCTGCTCCTTGCTGCAGAAGCTGAAGCACAGCCGCAGATGGTGGGAGCCCTCCCCGTCGGCGAAAAAAGCATTTCCCGCTACAAAGCTGACGCCCTTCGCAAGCGCTGCTGGCGCAAACTGCCGCACATCCACCTGCTCGTCAAACGTCACCCAGACGAAAAATCCGCCATCCGGCGCCTGCACCGCAATATGCTCCGCAAACTCCCTCCTGAGCGCTTGAATCATCGTATCGCGCTGCGCTCTATAGCGCTCGGTAAGTTTTGTTACCTGCTCATCAAATCCATAATGCTGCAGCAATTCGCCAACGACCTCTTGGGTAAAAGGATTAAGCTGGCTTCCCAGCGACAGCGTCGCCATATGCGTGATGACCTCCGGTGCGGCAATTGCCCAGCCGAGGCGCAGTCCAGGGCCCAGCGTCTTCGAGAAAGTGCTGACATAGATGACCTGCTCCGGCGCAAACGAATAGATCGCAGGAAGCGTCTCACCGCTAATGTTCAGCTCGGCATAAGCATCATCCTCCAAAACGAGGAAATTGTAGGCCACCGCCAGCTCCGCAATTTTCCGCCTGCGCTCAAGCGACAGGCTCACCCCCGTCGGATTATGATAGTTCGGCATGCAGTACAGCAGCTTTGGTATCGGCTCCTTGCGTTCAGCCGCCTGCTTCAAGGCTGCCTCCAGCAGCTCGACCTGAAGCCCCTGCTCATCGACGGGGATCGACTTGATGACGGCACCCGCTGCGCGGAATGCCTGCAAGCCATTAAAGAAGGTCGGCGCTTCTACCCAAGCCTCATCCCCCGGGTTTAGCAATATGCGCGCGGTCAGGTCAATGCCTTGAATGGCGCCAAAGGTCGGAATAAAGTTTTCCGCCCCAGCATGAATGCCGAACTTGCGGGAACGTGCCAGCACCCAATCCCTGACGCGTGCCGGCCCCTTCGCTCCCGAATAATGGAGCGCATCCGCCCGGTCCCACTTAAGGGCTTCCGCCGCTGCTGCATGCAGCTCCTCAACCGGCAGCAAATCCGTTGCCGGAAAACCGTAGGACAAATGAACATGCTGCGGGTCTGTCACCTTCGTTCCGCCTATCGATCGTGCGGGCAAGTTGCGGGCAAAACGATACGCTGCTGCTTGATCTCCCATCTAAAAAAGCCTCCTCTAATATCCGATTATTCCGATTATTTTATATGAATTTAATTTATCACTCCATATATGCAGCGGTCAACGGCACGGATAATAGAGATTTTCTATTCCATCATTGAAATTTCAAGGATTGGAGATGATATAGCCCCATTGCTGGCCAGAAAAAAAGCATTCAGGCGTGCTGCTTACGCAGCAATACCTGAATGCTTTATAAAAGCTTTGACCTCCTGGCTTACAGGCTCGCCGTCAAGATGCTCTTGACCGCTTCCTTGTCCAGGCTCTTGAAGGAGCCGATTGGGCCGAATACAGTCGCTTCCGCCGCCATCCGGTCAATGTTCTCGCCGCCTATGCCCAGCTCGCCAAGTGTTGCAGGCTCGCCAATGCGCGTAAAGTAGGCGCGTGTCGCTTCGATACCTGCAAGGGCCACTTCCTCATCGGATTTGCCGCTCGGATCGATGTTCCATACCCGTACCGCATATTGCACAAAGCGGTCAATACGCTCTTGATACACATGCTTCATCCAGTTCGGGAAGATAATCGCAAGTCCTGCGCCATGCGCGATATCATAAATCGCACTTACCTCATGCTCAATGCCATGCGACGCCCAATCCGTCACGACGCCAATCGGCAGCGTGCCGTTGAGCGCAAAGGTGCCGGCAAGCAGCAAATTCGCTCTGGCGTCATAGTCGGAGCCGTTTTCGATTGCTTTTTCACCATTTTCAATAACCGTTTGCAAAATGGATTCTGCAAAGCGCTCCTGCAGCGGCGTATCGGTTGTCAGGGAGAAATATTGCTCGAATACATGCGACATAATGTCGACGATGCCGTTCGCTGTCTGATCCTTCGGCACGGAAAACGTCAGCTTCGGATCGAGAATCGAAAATTTCGGATATACAAGCTTGCTGCCGAGACCGCGTTTTTGCTGCGTTTCCCAGTTGGAAATAACGGCATTGCCGTTCATTTCCGAGCCGGTAGCGGCGAGCGTCAGCACAGTGCCGATAGGCAATGCCTCTTGGATAACTGCTTTGCGGATCGTGAAATCCCACACATCGCCATCATAGAGCGCCCCGGCTGCAATCGCCTTGGAAGCATCCAGCACGCTGCCGCCGCCAACGGCGAGCACAAACTCGATTTTTTCGCTGCGGCAAATGTCGATCCCTTTATTAATCGTCGTCAGACGCGGATTCGGCTCCACGCCAGACAGTTCATGAACGGTTGCGCCAATGCTATTTAATTGGGAAATCACTTCGTCATAAAGCCCCGAACGCTTGATGCTTCCGCCGCCGTATACGAGCAAAACTTTCGTCCCGTATGGCTTGACCAGCTCTCCAAGCTGCTGTACCTTCCCTGCTCCGAATATGAGCTTGGTTGGGTTGTACAATTCAAAATCTTTCATAGTAAGTGAAACCTCCCGTTAATTAAAATAAGTGAACGGTTGTATTATAACACTTTCACTGAGTTTTCTAAAGTTATAGACCTTTCGTACTTAACTCGCCTGTATTCAGCGCCGGCCGCTCTACTTTAAGAACCATACAAACGCATAAGCAGGATGCCGGCGAATGCGGTCGATATCCCGATCGTCTCCAGTTTGGAGAACCGCTCCTTCACAACAAACCGCGTATAAAGCAGCACAATTAGCACATTAAGCGCCGTTACGGCCGACACCAGCCCCGCCTTCCCCACATCAAAGGCCGTCACAATAAACATCATGCCCACTGCATTGGTAATGCCGACCGCCATTCCGACGGAAAACGTGCGGCGGAAGCTCCAGCTGCGTTTGTCTGCTGTGCCTGCCCGGTTGGCCGCCTGAGCTGCCGCGCTCACGATTGGCTGAGTGCTGGGACTCGCAGTCCCGTTTCTTGCTCCACTCGTGATACCAGCATTAAGAGTCGTTGCTGCGGCACCTGCCGCTATCTCCTGCGCTGCTTGGCTTGCTGCCGCAGCAGCAGCACGTACGGAGCGCAGATCACGCAGCCACCAAAGCCCAAAGCAGATCGATCCGCTGCTGAACATGCAGACAAGCGTCGGAAACAACGGCGCATCCATCATCGTCGACCATTTTCCCGACAAATCGTTTCCGGCAAACAGCAGCATCGCCAGCAGCCCCCATTGCGCTCCTTGCAAATTGCCACGGGTAATATCATTGGAGTAACGCACCAGCAATATACCCGCAATAATGATAATAAAGGAGCTGAGCTGCGCCATATTGAGCGTCTCGCCCCATACCGCGAAGGCGACAACGACGACAATTGCCGAAGGAAGCGCGGTCAAAATCGCAACAATAGAGGCTTTGCCCACGGCAAAGCCCTTGAACATGCTCGCATTTGCGCCGAAAGAGAGCAGTCCCATCTGCACGCCAATAAGCGATGAAACGGTGAAAGAGGTTCCAGTCGCCAGCGTACAAACAAGTGTGATCAGCGCCCCTGAGAAAAATACACCACACAGCAGCGCATTGCGATTAAGCGCCTGCTGGCTCGTCCAATGATACAAAATCCCCCGCAGCCCGAAGCTCGTCGCCGCCAGCAAGGATAATACAAGCCACATGAATTCCATTCCTCCATCTGTGTCTGCCCACATATACTTTCCCTATCATGACAGCTGAAAGTTAGATTGTAAATGTACGAAAATAAGCGGTTTATCTATATTCAACCTTAGGACTTCCGACCTGTGCAGTGTGGACAATCCTCCCCGTTCACTTGTGGATAAGTATTGGAGGTGTCGGAAAATACTCTATTTGAACTCTGTTGATAATGTGCATAACTCTGTGGATATGTTAAAAAGTAAAGCTCTATCCGCCACCGATTGGCAGGTCAAAATGTGCATATTTTCACGCTTTTGCTTCCATGTGACATAGACAAACATTGATTGAACATAGCCGTCACATCATGGGCTGGATGCCGCATATAATAGCGTAACGAGGTTAACGGCAGAGGAGATGCAAAAGGATGGCAAACAAAGCGCGCAAGGTCGCCATTGTAGGAGTCGGTCAGGTCGGTTCAAGCTGCGCGTATGCCTTAATTAACCAGTCGATTTGCGATGAGCTGCTGCTCATTGACCGCACCTTTGACCGGGCCTACGCACAGGCACTCGATTTGTCTCACAGCATGGACTTTGTCCATGGCCGAACGAAGGTTGTCGCTGGAACGCTGGAGCAATGCGGAGATGTGGACGTTATCCTTCTCTGCGCGGGGGCATATCCCGTTGACAGCGATGATCGGCTGGATGTGCTGCATACGGTGCGCGAGATTTATGAAACGATGATTCCGCGCATTATGAACAGCGGGTTCAGCGGAATTTTTGTAGCGGCCGCCAATCCTGTGGATATTGTGACGTATGTCGTGTGGGAGCTGTCCGGCATGCCGCGTTGCCAAGTGATTGGCACCGGAACGTCCATCGACTCCTCGCGGCTCAAGACGCTGCTTTGTGAGCATTTCCCTGTTGATGCCCGCAGCGTGCAGGGCTATGTGCTGGGAGAGCATGGCGAGTCGCAGTTTCCCGCCTGGTCGCATGTGACGGTTGGCGGCAAGCCGCTGCTGCATATTTTGGCCCAGCATCCCGAGCGCTTCGGGCACGTGAAGCTCGGAGCGCTCGCGGTGCAGACCCGCAATGCCGGCTGGGAAATCTATACGCGCAAAGGCTCGACCAGCTTTGGCATCGGCAATGCGCTGGCGCATATTACCCGCTCTATTCTGAACGATGAGCATCGCATTATTGCCGTGTCTGCGATATTAAACGGCGAATATGGCCAGCGCCAAGTATGCGCCGGCGTCCCCGCCATCATCGCCCGCTGCGGGGTTAAGGAAATCGTCGAGCTCAAGCTGACGTCGCGGGAGCAGCGGCTGATGGAGCGCTCATGCTCGATTATACGCCAGGCGATTGAGAGCCTGCGCCTCGTAAACGAGAAAGAATAGCTGCAAGCTTGGCCGACTAAAAACGGATTGATTTTTCTGATCGTATCCGATATGATAGCTGTTAATTAACATCAAGGAACGGGAGAGTAACCTACATGAATGCCATTTCAAGCGAGCCGGGACAGTGGAAGCCGGCAATGGACGGTTAGGTGAAGCGCACCCGGGAGATGGCGGCCTGAAACGAGCAATCGTGCTAGGGGCGTCCGGTTCAGCACCGTTACAACGGCGAGATGCCCCTCCTTTATTTTGTGTGGAGGCGGCAACAAGAGTGGTACCGCGGGGATAACAGGCCTCGTCTCTTATTTTTAGAGACGGGGCCTTTTTTGCGTGCTGCTCTGGCCTGAACGAATATTTTGGAGAGGAAGATGATGATGCTGTTAATGGACAAAATTGCGTTGGCATTGGGGAAAGCGTTGGCTCTGCCCGAAGCGGATATTCGGCCCTTGCTGGAATACCCGCCCGATGAGGAGCTTGGCGATGCCGCTTTCCCCTGCTTTACATTGGCCCGCACGATGAAGCAAAGTCCCGCTACCATTGCCGCAAAGCTTGAGCCCCTGCTGGTAGATGCCAGCTGGAGCGTTCGGGCTGCTGGCCCCTATTTGAATTTCAAATGGAATCGGAAGCTTGCAGCCGCGCAGCTTATTGCAGATTGGCAGAGCGGAGCCCTCATGCATGCAGCTATAGGGGATGGAGAGCGTGTCATAATCGACATGTCTTCGCCCAATATTGCGAAGCCGTTCGGTATTGGGCATTTGCGCTCGACGATGATCGGCAATGCGCTGTACCATATTTTGCGCAAGGTTGGCTATGAGACGGTCAGCGTCAATCATTTGGGCGATTGGGGCACGCAGTTCGGCAAGATGATTACCGCCTATCTAAAATGGGGCGACGAGCTGCAGCTGGCAGCAGGTCCCATTAGAGGCTATTTGGAGCTGTATGTGCGTTTTCACGAAGAAGCAGCGCAGCACCCCGAGCTGGAGGATGAGGCGCGCAGCTGGTTCGCCAAGCTGGAAGCTGGCGATGCTGAAGCGATTCGCTGCTGGAGCCGGTTTATTGCTGACAGCCTGAAGGAGTTCAATAAGCTGTATACCCGGCTCGGCGTGAGCTTTGACCATTTTCTTGGCGAAAGCTTCTATAACGATAAAATGGACGCCGTCGTCCAGCAGCTTCAGGAGCAGCTGCTGCTGGAGGAAAGTGAAGGCGCACAGGTCGTCCGGTTGGATGACCACGAGCTGCCGCCTTGCCTCATTCGCAAATCCGATGGTACATCCATCTATGCGACACGTGATTTGGCGACCGCGATTTATCGCCATGAAGAGATGAAGGGCAGCGAGCTGCTGTATGTTGTCGGCTCGGAGCAATCGCTGCATTTCCGTCAGCTGTTTCTCGTGCTTGAGAAAATGGGCTTTGCGTGGGCAGCCGCCTGCAAGCATATCCCGTTCGGGCTTATGAAGCTGGACGGGCAAAAAATGTCCACCCGCCGCGGCAAGGTCGTTTTTCTGGAAGAAGTGCTGGATGAAGCGGTACAGCGGGCTTTGCAGAAAATAGAGGAAAAGAATCCAGCGCTTGAGGGCAAGGCCGAGGTAGCCGAAGCGGTTGGCATTGGCGCCGTCGTGTTCGGTGATCTCAAAAATACGAGAATGCTTGCGGTCGATTTTGTGCTGGAGGATGTACTGAACTTTGAAGGGGAGACGGGCCCGTACGTGCAATATGCTTACGCCAGAACGCAGCGGATATTGGCAAAAGCGGCCGAAAGCGACATCGCAGCAGCACCTCAGCCTGCTGATTATGAGTATGTGACGGGTGATTATGCTTGGCTGCTAATGAAGATGCTTTTGCGCTACACAGCCGCCCTGGGTGACGCTGCCAGACGGCATGAGCCGTCCATTCTCGCCAGATATTTGATTCAGCTCGCCCAGGCATTCAATCGTTTTTATCATCATGACAAGGTGCTCGCCGGGGACGTTGGGGAGCGGATCGTTAAGCTTAAGCTGGTGCAGGTGGCTGCCGATGTGCTTAAGGAAGGCTTAGAGCTTCTTGGCTTGAAGACGCCGAAGGAAATTTAGACGTAAAGCGCAAAAAAACAGGCATCCGCCAGCCAGAGGCGGGGATGCCTGTTTTTGTAATCTTTTTCAAACAAGTATTAGCTATTCGTCGGTTCCGGAATAAGATCCTTCTCGATGATCTGCTGATTGAAATGAGCGATGTTCTTCTCAAAGCAATTGCAGTAGTAGTCTTTCCGGCACAATGGACAAGGCACGTTCAGCATACGCGTAACGCCTGTTAATCTCCATACTGGCTTCTGGCTGTAGAACAAACGCGCCTTGGAACCTTCACTAAGTGTCATGATGAACTGATATAACCCTGAGGCAAGATCTTTGTCGGCTAAAATAACGTTCTTAATCTGCAGTTTCGAATTCAAGATTTTCACCCTTACTGTTCGTATTCAAGATTGTGTAATAATACCCTTTATAGCGCCTTAAGTCAATATTTCCGCCATTAGGTCCATCGTTTTGCTTTAAAAATCTTCATACGAAAGTAAGGAATTCCCGCTTCGGTGAATCCATTTTAAAACGAGGCATGCATGATTTGGGACTGTCCTTAAGTAGCTGCTAGCTATTACGGACATCCTTGTTTTTCATAAATATAATGTTGCTGCTTTTATTTCAACGTAATCACAAACGTCATAAAATCGTTCTGCTCCTGCGAATAAGTCGCGGCGACGATTTTTTTGCCGGAAGGGCTCCAGCCGAGATCATCGGATAAATATTGGACATCCAGCTTGATCGGCACCGTATCGCCACTAATGGCATCCGCCACAAATACGCCGTTGTCGCCGTCCGTTCCTTCCGATGTCAGGCTGTAGGCCAGCTTCTTGCCATCCGGCGACCAGCTTGTGCCAAATACTTGCGTCGCGCTGCCCAGCTCAATCGGCTCATTGCCCCTGGCATCCGTAATCATCAGCGTCCGCGTCGTATTCGATGTCCGCTTCACCAAAGCGAGCTGCTTGCGCTCTGGGGAGGGAATGACCCAGACGACGTCCGTCGCCAGCTTCTCCGCCTGCTTGCTGCCATCAGGAAGAAAATACAGCACTTCATTCACCACATAATAAATGCCGCCCTCGCCAGGCACCGCCGTAAATATCCGATGATCGCTACTCAGAATCGTCTCCAATGTGCCCTCAACGCTCGCCTTGATGACTTTGCCCTCGATCGTCATAAACAGCACATGCGTATCGTCCATCCACATGCCTGTCGTCGTATCGATCACATCACTGCCCAGCTCCACCGACTCTCGCGTTTCCAAATTCATCATGTAGCCGTGGGCACTTTCCTCGTTATTCAGCTTATAAAATAAATATTTCCCATCCGGAGACGGCTTGGCAAATCCCTGATGCGCAGGCTGCTCATGCAAGGCCTCCTCCTGCTTCGTTGCCAGATTGTGCACATACAAATTGTTGGGAAACATCATTTCCCCTTCCACCGCTATTTTCTGCTCATTCTCATTGCGCTTGACGATGACCAGCTGCTCCTCGGTAATAAAGCTAATTCCCCGCGTTCTATCTATTTGCGTTATTTGGCTGACAGCGACCTTCGTATCGGTCGATTGGCCCGGCTCAACGACGGTAATTGTTTTATCCGGCTTTTGGATCGTTTCGCGTGTCGGCGCATTACCGTCTCCGCAGCCCACCAGCAGCAGCACCACACAAGAGGCAGCCGCACCTGTATTTATCCATTTGAAATAGGTTTGTTTCATCTCTTATTTCCCCTCTCCCTTATTGCTATGCGCTTATTGTAATCCGCGGATGTTTCCGCCTCATCTCCAGCTTGTTTCGGGCCTGTAAACCTTCACACCTTTAACCCTTTATATAGTGGAAAATAGACCTTGAACGTCGTTCCATCCTCGCCCGACCTAACGAGTACAAGCTCACCCTTTTGCGCCTCGGCAAGCTGCTTAACGAGCGACAGGCCGAGCCCCGTTCCTCCCGAAATCCGGGAGCGGTCGCGGTTGACCGTATAAAACGGCTCAAAAATTTTGTCATGCGCTTCCGCCGGAATGCCGATGCCCGTATCCCGCACCACCACATTGGCCCGATTTCCGTCCACATGCAGGACGATCTCAATCTGTCCTCCAGGACGATTATATTTAATGGCATTATCGATTAAGTTGATGAATATTTGCATCAGGCTCTCCCGATCCGCCCAGATGACGGCAGGCTCCAGCTGCGTTTGCAGCGTCAAATCAAATTTTGCCGCCTTGCCCTGCATGCGCATGCACAAATCCAGCAGCAGCTCATCGAGCTGCAACACCTCTGCCTGCTGCTCAAACGCATACTTTTCCAGCGCCGCCAAATGCAGCACCTTCTCAACCATATCGTACAGCCGCCCGGACTCCTTGCCCATGCTTTGAATCGCCTCATCAATGAGCTGCGGATCATCGCGGTACATATCCAGCAAATCCACATACGCCCGAATCGACGTGAGCGGCGTCTTGAACTCATGGCTAATGTTGCCGATAAATTGCTTCTGCTGCTGCTCCAACTGCTGAAGCTTCAGGATAGCGAGCGTAAGCTTACGCTGCTCCTCCTTCATTTCCTCAATATGCCGTTCAATTGCTCTGCTCATGAAAAAAATATCCTGGCTTAAGTCGCCCAGCTCATCGCGCCTGCGTACGGAATTTTGCTGCAAATATCGCCCTTCGCGAATGTTGCCCGCTGCACTTCTCAGCCGGGAAATGACCGCGGCCAGCCTATAAAAATACGCATAACCCATGGCAGCCCCTGCCACCACGGCAATAATGCCCGCCGTTTGGAACAGCTCGCGGATGGTCTGGGCGAACTGATGGTCATTTTTCAACGAGTAATGGAAGCTGACCACGCCAAGCAATCCGTCCTCGCTCTGCAAAGGGGCAAAATAAATAAGGGTATCCCCCGCCGTTTGATAGGCGATTTTGCCATTCAAAGCATATTGCAGCGTGTCGGACAAGTTTAATCCTTTCTCCCCGCCAACGGGAATGGAGCTGCCGGCTTCTATGCCCTGCGGATCATACAGCGTCGTCTGCATCCCGCTGATCATTGAAATGTAGAGCGCCAGCCGCTGCCCTCTCAACGGCATGAAGGCATCAAGGGCAAGCGGCGGTTCGCTAGTAGCGAAGCTTTGCCGAACGTATTGTGCCGCTACCTCGCTTTGCTTGGCCAGCAGCTTCTCGGTACGCTCCTGCTGATCGCGCTTGATCCCGCTCAGCACCATCATGCTCAGTACGCTTACAGTGAGCGCCAGCAGCACGACCAGCACAATGCTCATCCGCAGCTTCAAGCTGATTCTCATGAAGGCTCACCGGATTGCCCCAGGTCATTCGCTTTTATTATCAACGAGACTGACTCCACCGAAGCGTCCTGAGCATTCCTGGATCCATTGCCTACCGTTGATGCCCCAGCTCTTGACGCCCCTGCCTTTGAAGCTTTGTAGCCGATACCGTATACGGTCTGGAGCAGCGTCTGGCTCGAATCGCCCAGCTTTTTGCGCAGCCGCTGAATATGAATGTCTACTGTGCGCGTTCCGCCCGCGTATTCCATATCCCAGACCAGATCAAGCAGCTCCTCCCGGGTATAAACCCGCTCGGGATGCGACAGCAGCAGTGCTGCCAGATCAAATTCCTTTGGCGTCAGCTCAATAGCAGCACCGCCAGCCGTAATGAGCCGCTGCTGCATGTTCAGGCGAATGCTGCCAAGCTCATACACGTCCGGCTCCTCCTCACGCCCCGCCAGCTTCTGGGTGCGCCGCATCAGCGCCTTCGCTCTGGCGACAAGCTCGCGCAAATCAAAAGGCTTCGTCATATAATCGTCGGCGCCCAGCTCAAGCCCCAGCACCTTGTCGACGATGTCATTTTTGACCGTGAGCAAAATAATGCCGACACCATGGCGGTTTTCCAACTTCCGGCACACTTCATAGCCGCTCATGCGCGGCATCATTACGTCTAAAATAATGACATGCGGCTGGAAGATGGCTACCTTCTCCAACGCCTCTTCACCATCGCCAGCCGTCTCGACCAAATAACCCTCGCGCCTGAATGCATAGGCAACGGCGCTGACGATACTCGCTTCATCATCTACCACCAATATTTTTTTATCTATCATCTGACTTGTCATCCTTCACCGCTCCTACCTGTGCCTATCTAACCCAGATTACCCATTAGAACGCAGCATAATGCAATTTTGCATCGCCAATATATCGAACTTGTTTCCAACTTGTAAATAATAGTGCTGCACGGATAAAGCCTTTAAAAATTGAAATAGTTGGGAACACCCGATTGGTTTAGGGTAAGAGAAATTAGATCATCTTAACAGAATACGCATTTGCAGAACATGTTCCCTGAACATCATTATACATTGCAGGAGGTTTTCGACGATGGCGAATGAACAAATGAAGACAGGCGGCGACAGACTGGCGGGTAAAGTTGCTCTAATAACGGGAGCCGGCTCTGGCATCGGCCGCGCAGCGGCTCTGCTGTTCGCCAAGGAAGGTGCTAATTTGGCACTGCTCGATGTGAATGAGGACGGGCTGGCAAAAGTCAAGCAGGAGGCCGAAGCTTTCGGCGTCACTTGCGCAACAGCCGTAACCGATATTTCAAGCGAGGAAGCGATCGAAGCAGCGTATAAAGTGGCGTTAGACAAGCTGGGCAAGCTTGACATCGTCTACGCCAATGCCGGCATTAACGGCTCCATGGCACCCATTGAGCTGATGAAGCTGGAAGATTGGAGCAAGACGATCAATATTAACCTGAACGGCACATTTCTGACCGTGAAGCATGCCATTCCTGCGCTCAAGGAAAAGGGCGGCAGCATTTTGATTACGAGTTCCATTAACGGAAACCGCGTCTTCTCGAATATCGGGTTCAGCGCATACAGCAGCACGAAGGCGGCGCAGGTCGCTTTCACACAGATGGCGGCGCTGGAGCTGGCGAATTACCGCATTCGCGTCAATGCCATCTGCCCCGGCTCGATTAAGACGAATATTGATAAAAGCACGAAACGCTCGCCTTATTTGGAGGAGGTGCAAATTCCGGTCAACTTCCCGGAGGGCGACCAGCCGCTGGAGAAGGGGCCGGGTTCACCCGAGCAGGTCGCCCAGCTTGCTCTATTCCTCGGTTCGGATGATTCGCATCACATTACGGGCACAACGGTTTACATTGACGGAGCAGAATCCTTGCTCCACGGCTAGCTAGTCCAACTGCAGGGCAGGAGAGGAGAAACAACTAATTATGCTAAGAGAAGCCATTCACCACACCCCAAGCCACAAATGGGCCTACGCCTATGATCTAAGCACCTATCACATCCGGCTGCGCACGAAAAAAAATGATGTAGAGGATGTCGTCATGGTCGCCGGAGACAAATACGACTGGAACGGCAACCTTCAGGAAATTGTAATGGAAAAAATCGCCTCCGATCAGCTGTTTGATTACTGGGAAGGCGTTATCATCCCCAAATACAAACGCTTCTCCTATGGCTTCCGTCTGCATGCCGGCACAGAGACGATGTGGAAGGTCGAGACCGGATTTTATGCGCAGCAGCCGACGCCTCCAGGCGGCTATTTCGAGGTGCCCTACATTCATGAGGTCGACTTGTTTGATGCGCCAGACTGGGCAAAAAACGCGGTTTTTTATCAAATCATGGTAGACCGCTTTAATAATGGAGACAAGAAAAACGACCATGATTACGTAAGGCCTTGGGGAGAGACGCCAGATATTCATTCGCATTTTGGCGGCGATTTGCAGGGGATATTAGATAAGCTGGATTACATTAGCGATTTGGGCGTAAATGCGATTTATTTGACACCGCTGTTCACATCGCCCTCCAATCATAAATACGATACGGTTGATTATCATACGATTGATCCGCAGTTCGGCAATCTTGAGCTGCTCAAGAAGCTGGTCGATGAGTGCCACAAGCGCGGCATTCGCGTCGTGCTGGATGCGGTGTTCAACCATGTGAGCGAGCAATTTCCCCATTTTCAGGATGTGCTGAAAAACGGCGATAAGTCCAAATACAAAGACTGGTTTCATTTGAACCATTTTCCGGTCGCTGTTCAAGATGGCAAAGCGAACTATGATACGTTCGGCTTTTATGGCAACATGCCCAAGCTTAACACCGCCAATCCTGAGGTGAAAAAATATTTGCTCGATGTTGCCGTCCATTGGATACGCGAGGCGGACATTGACGGCTGGCGGCTCGATGTCGCCGACGAAATCGATCATCACTTCTGGCGGGAATTTCGCGGCGCAGTCAAAGCAGTCAAGCATGAGACCTACATTATCGGCGAGGTGTGGGGAGATGCGATGCGCTGGCTGCAAGGGGACCAGTTCGATTCGTCGATGAACTATCCCTTTACGAACAGCGTGCTCGATTTTTTCTCGAACAACGGCAGACATGCATCGGATTTTGCCGAAGAGGTGAACCGACTGCTCGTTCGTTATCCGCAGCAAACGAACGAAGCGCTGCTTAACCTGCTGTCGAGCCATGACATCCCGCGTTCCTTGACCAGAATGGGCGGCGATAAACGGCGAGCCAAGCTGGCAGCGGTGTTTATGATGACGTCGATGGGCGTTCCTTGCGTCTTCTATGGCGATGAGATAGGCATACAAGGCGGCAGCGACCCGGATTGCCGCAAATGCATGGAATGGGACGAGGCGAAGCAGGATCGGGATTTGCATGATTTTTATCGCATCGTCATTTCGCTCCGCAAAAAACATGAGGCGCTGCGCTGCGGCCGCTTCCGCTTCCTGCAAGCAAGCAGCGAGAAAGGCACCTTCGTCTATGAGCGGATGAACAATAAGCAGCATTTCACGGTTTGGATGAACAATACAGAGGAAAATGTATTCCTCGCCCACCCGATGCTGGCTGGCGGCTGGCATGATGCGCTTACTGAGGAAGAAGTGGCGACATTCGAGGAGCAGCTTCGCATTGAGCTTGAGCCAATGGGCTACCGGATTTTGTACCGGAACATTTAAAGCAGGTTGAATAGGACTTGCATAGGCAGCAAAAAAGGACAGGCATCGGATTTTTCGGGTAGCCTGTCCCTTTTTATGCACCATGTCATTTTCTATCATTCAACTCTGAATAAAGCGCGATGTAACGCTCGGCCGATGCTCCCCAGCTGTAATCGCCAGCAAAGGCGGCGGAGGTCAGCTTGCTTCGATGCGACTCATTCCACCAAATATGAATCGCATAACGAATCGTATTAAGCATATCCCGGCTATTGTAATCGGTGAATGAGAAGCCATTGCCTTCTCCCGTCCATTCATTGTAGCTTTGGACGGTATCCTTGAGTCCGCCCACCTCGCGCACAATAGGCAAGCTGCCATAACGCAGCGCCAGAAGCTGACTAATTCCGCATGGCTCGAATAACGACGGCATGAGGAACATATCGGATGCCGCATAAATACGGCGGGCTACGCCATCATCAAAGCCGATCCAGGAAACCATTTTAGCCGGATAACGGTACTGAGCGGCGCGGAACGCATGCTCCATCTCGGGTTCGCCGGTGCCAAGCAGCACAAGCTGAATATCCTCTGTTTGCAGCAGCTCGTCCAGCACTTCCAGCACGAGCGGCAGCCCTTTTTGATCCACAAGCCTGCCGACCATGCCGATGAGGGGAATCGAACCGTTGACCGGCAGTCCGAGCTCCTGCTGGAGTGCCGTTTTGTTTTGCTTTTTCAGCTTAAGGCTGTCCTTGTATGGGAATGGAATGAATGGATCGGTCTCCGGGTTGTAGCTGCGCGCATCGATGCCATTAACAATGCCGAGGAGTCGCTCGCCTTTCGCCCGCAGCGTGCCATCCATGCCATAACCATATTCAGCTGTGCGGATTTCATTGGCATAGGTCGGGCTGACTGTCGTCACCCGATCAGCAAGCTGAATACCCGCCTTCATAAAGCTCACCGAACCATGATATTCGACTCCGTCCGGAGTGAACATCTCATTTTGCAGCCCCAGCCAATCGCCCAGTACATGATGTGGATAGTTGCCTTGGTATTGCAAATTATGAATGGTGAACACCGTCCTCACGCGGGAATATTCCGGCCGATGCCAATAATGATGCTTGAGCAGTGCAGGGATCATGCCCGTATGCCAATCATGGCAATGCAGCACATCCGGGATGAAGCCCATAACCGGCAAAGCATCAAGCACCGCCCGGCAGAAGAAAGCATAGCGCTCGCCGTCATCCCCATAGCCATAAGCCGAGCCGCGACGGAAATAATGCTCATTGTCGATAAAATAATAAACGACGCCTTCATGGACAAGCTCCTTGATGCCGCAGTAAACATGGCGCCAGCCTACCGATACATAGATGAATCCAAGCTCCTTCATCTGCGCCCGATATACGTCCTTTACCGAAGCGTAAAGCGGCATAATGACGCGGACATCCGCGCCCTTCTCATTCAATGCTTCAGGCAGAGAGCCTGCTACATCAGCAAGGCCGCCCGTCTTCATAAATGGCACGCATTCCGCAGCCGCAAACAATACGTTCATGCTTTTCATCCCCTGCTCTTTGGTTTCATAATACTGCAATGCTGATCTAGCGGGAACGCTTCACCTTTACCCGCCGCAAAATAAGGATAGATAACGGCGGCAGCGGCAGCTCTACGCTGTTTTTCTTATCATGCCAGTTGATGCGCTGGGATGCAAGGGATCCGCCTTCCCGCAGCAGCTCCGCTTGAAAACCCGATCCGCCATAAGCAGGCTCATCGCTGTTCAGCACGATTTCATAATCGCCTGCGCTCGGTACGCCAATTCGGTAAACCGGATGGGCGAAATCGGTAAAATTGCACAGCATGATAAGCGCATCCCCTTTCGGGCTAGCCAATCTGCGATAAGAAAGAACACTTTGCAAATGATCCTCGTGTTCAATCCATTCAAAGCCCTTGTAATCATGGTCCAGCTTCCACAGCGCTTTCTCCTGGGCATAAAGCTGGTTCAGCCTGCGGGTATAAGCCTGCATCCGGCGATGCGGCTCATAATCCAGCAGCAGCCAGTCCAGCTCCGCGTCGTCCTTCCACTCGATGAACTGGGCAAATTCACCGCCCATGAACAGCAGCTTTTTCCCCGGATGCGTCATCATATAGCCGTAGAACAGCCGCAGCCCGGCAAATTTCTGCTCATAGCTGCCGGGCATTTTGTTGAGCAGCGACTTCTTTCCATGCACGACCTCATCATGAGAAAGCGGCAGCGCATGATTGTCCTGCCAGGCATACCAGATCGGAAAGGTCAGCAAATTATGCATGTTTTTACGGTTGAAAAAATGCTCCTTGGCATAGCTGAGTGTGTCATTCATCCAGCCCATATTCCACTTATAGTTAAAACCAAGCCCGCCTTCGTCGACTGCCTTCGTAACGCCGGGATAAGCATGCGACTCCTCGGCCATCATAAGGGCATGCGGGTAATATTGAAAAACCGTCTTATTCAGCTGGCGCAAAAAAGCGATGCCTTCCAGATGCTCCTTGCCACCGAATTCATTCGGACGCCACTGGCCTGGTTTTTTATCAAAATCATGATACAAAATGCTGGTGACCGCATCAACGCGCAAACCATCAATATGAAACAGATCGAACCAAAACAATGCATTTGAAATTAAAAAATTGCGAACCTCCGGCTTTCCGTAATCGAAGGCGAGTGTTCCCCAGCCGGGCTTCTCGGCAATGAGCGGGTCTTCATTTTCAAACAAAGCCGAACCGTCAAAGCGGCGCAAGCCATGCGCATCCTTGGCAAAGTGCCCCGGCACCCAGTCCAGAATGACACCGATACCGCTTTGGTGGCACAGGTCTACCAGCTCCATTAATTGCTGCGGTTCACCATAGCGGGATGTTGCGGCATAATAGCCTGTCGGCTGATAGCCCCATGATTTATCGTACGGATGCTCGGTCAGCGGCAGCAGCTCCAGATGGGTATAACCCATGTCCGCTACATAAGCGACCAATTGATCAGCCAGCTCGCTGTAGGAAAGCAGAGTATCATCCTTATGTCTGCGCCAGCTGCCAAGATGCACCTCGTAAATGTTCATCGGACGGGCGTATGGCGCTTTTTTCCCGCGCATCCACGCTTCATCCTGCCAAGAATAACCGTTCAGCGACCAGACGCGCGAAGCGGTTTGCGGCCTTACTTCGGCATATACGGCATAAGGATCAGCTTTGAGCAGCCTCTCACCATTTTGGGCTATGATTTCATATTTATACAAAGCGCCCATCGGCATATTCGCGAAGAAGCCTGTCCAAATGCCGGACCTGTTAAGCCGGTTTAGCGGCTCATTGCCGCCATGCCAGCCGTTAAAATCCGTCGCCAGACGAACCTCCCGTGCCTCCGGCGCCCAAACATTAAAGCGAATGCCTTCAATTCCATGCTCGGTTGATTGGTGGGCACCCATTTTTTGGTAGCTGTGCGCCCATGTTCCTTCATGAAACAGAAATATTTCCTCTTCGGACAATGTGGAGATTTCCATCCATTTCACCCGCTTTATGTTCGTAATGAACGTATAGTAAAGCACACGAAAGCTAATATTAACCTTAAAAATTGATTTTGACTCAACCGTTTCAAGCGCCCTTCAGTCGTTTAAAAATACCTTACAACAACCCGTCACGGACGGCCTGGAGGGAAAAGCCTAATGCATAACACCAATTGCATCGCTATGCTGCTAGCTGGAGGACAAGGAAGTCGTTTAGCACCGTTTACAGGCCAAATGGCCAAGCCCGTCGTATCTTTTGGCGATCGCTTCCGCATGATTGACTTTCCATTGAGCAATTGCATTAACTCAGGCATTCGCACCATTGGCGTGCTTACCCAATATTGCTCTGACTCGGTTCATGACCACATTACCGATGGAGAAGCTTGGCTTCGCTCAGCAACGACGAAGCATTCTGGCGAAATAACGATGCTGCCTGCGTCTAAAGTATCAAGCTCAGGCTGCTACACGGGAACGGCTGATGCCATTCTTCGCAATATTGCTTATGTAGACGAGCATCATCCGGAGCATGTGCTTGTATTGTCAGGGGACCACATTTACCAGATGGATTATCGACCCATGCTGGAATTTCACAAGGCAAGCAAGGCAATGGCCACCATTGCCGTCAAGCAGGTGCCATGGCGTGAAGCTCATCGCTTCGGCATTATGCATACGGACGAGCAGTCCCGCATTGTGAAGTTTGAAGAGAAGCCAGCAACTCCGGAAAGCAACCTTGCTTCTATGGGCATTTATTTATTCCGCTGGCAAGAGTTAAGAAGCATCCTGCTGGAGGACGCCGCGAACCCTCATTCAAGCCATGACTTTGGCAAAGATATTATTCCCGCCATTTTGGCTGCTGAGGAAAACTTGAACGCTTATCCCTATGAGGGCTACTGGCGTGATGTCGGCACCATAGAAAGCCTGTGGGAAGCGCATATGGAGCTGCTTGACGGCGAGATGAGCTTAACGACAGAAACTTGGCCTCTTAGGTCCAAAGAGGTTCAGCCGGTAAGAAAACCCTATGTCAGCCCACAAGCTGTGCTGAGCAACAGCATTGCCCACCCTGGCTGCACAATCGAAGGCCGGATTTCACGCTCGGTGCTGGGCGCAGGAGTCAGTATTGGAAAAGGCAGCGGCATCGCCGAAAGCATCATCATGCCCGGTGCAATAATTGGGCGCAATGTTATTATTCATAGAGCCATCATTGGCGAAAACGCCGTTATTCATGACGGTGCAATCATCGGGGAGAGAAATCACGGAGACATAGCCGTCGTCGCCCCCGGCGAAGCAATTATGGCTCAGCTTATGAATGGCAGCAGCAGCAAATTGAAGGCGCTTGAACAATTAGAGCAGTTTGAGAAATCAGCGACAGAGCTTGTTGGTACAGGAGAAGAGCGATTCAGCAATAGCGTCTTGCACTATTAATGTGTTGTATCGTGAGTGGATGTCTTGCAGCATGAACGCTGCTGTATCCCATTACTTTCGACAGGACGCACGCTTTACCCTGCTTGCCGAATCAGCAAATTATATAGCGGGTTATGCAAGGTGAAACGGCTGTCGCCGCCCTCTGGCGGCACAGCGCGTTTCATTCCGAGAAATATAGAGAAAGGAAGGGAAATCATATCCTTTCCTATATTTCAAGGTGAAACGGCTGTCGCCGTCCTCTGCGGCACAGCGCGTTTCATTCCGAGAAATATAGAGAAAGGAAGGGAAATCATATCCTTTCCTATATTTCAAGGTGAAACGGCTGTCGCCGCCCTCTGGCGGCGCAGCGCGTTTCATTCCGAGAAATATAGAGAAAGGATGGGGATTTCATATCCTTTCCTATATTTCAAAAAATACCCCTCGGTCCACGAAGCAAGGTGGGCCGAGGGGTATTTAAGGTTGTTAGAAGCTTTGTTCCATTATTCGTCAGACTGATCCGATATCGTCAACTGGCTAAGCTTCTCGTTCCATTGAACCGACAGACCAAGCCCCTGCGCAAGCAGCTGATAAGGAACGGCCGTCGCACCAGAATAAACAATCGGCGCCTCTGGCAGCTCAAACGTCGTATTGCCTGCTTTCGCCTGGGTATCCCCCACGCGGAAGGTTACAGAGCGTTCCTTATATTTAAGCGTATAGATTCTGTAGCCTTCTTTAGTAAGAACGGCGCTCAACGTCATGCCCAATTCTTTGGCCACGTCTTTTATCGGCACATATACCGTCTCGCCTTGCGGCAGGGCAGGGTATATGCTGCTTAGCCATTGCCCATTTATAATCGTATCAACGGCCGGCCTTGCCAGCATGGGCGTATAAACCATGCCATCGCTGCGTACGGATGGTCCGCCCGCTTCATAAAACTTGTTGTGGCCCCAGCCCCATGCCTTGCCATCCTCATCAATGGCAACGCCGTGGTCTTCCCCCGCTGAGATATGCTTGATCCGGGTGAGCCCTCGCACTTTGCCCTGCTTGCCAGTTGCGGTATATCCATATGCAAAAACCTGGCCATCGGTCGTCAGCATAAGCAGGCTGCCTGCACTCCCGCTTATCTCCTTCAGCGTCAGTATCGGATACAGCGCTTGTTTTTTGCCATTTTCAGCAATGCTCCACGCTTTTCCTTTCGTATCTAATGCCATTACGCCGCCGCTATAAGCGACGATGGAGGTTATGCCAGACAAGCTGGATATTTTAGCAGGAGCTGTAGGCTTAAACGTCTCCGCGCCATCTCGGGGCGTCGCCACAGGCTGCCAGCTCCATACCGATCCATCCTTCTTCACGGCGTAGGCCTTAGGATAACCGTATGCTACCTGCACAACTTGATTTAAGCCCTTCACGGCAGCTGGTTTCCCAAAGCTGAGCTTTCCGGTGTCATCTTGCTGCTTCGTCCATGTGGAGACCGTGCCATTGTTCAATAAAGCTATATCATAGCCGTAGCCGCCTGCCACCTTCGCTACATCAGCTGCTCCCGCCACCTGCCGAAGCCCATTTGTCTCTTTCCCGCTGCTGTCATTGTGGCCCCAGGTCCAGACCGTTCCGTCTGCCTTTACCGCCATATAGTTTTGATCGCTCTTATTGATATGAATATAGACAATATCGGAAAGTCCGGAATAACGTACAGGAGCTACCGTATTGCGAAAGCCCGGATTTCCCTCCAGCCCAAGCTCTCCCCACAGATTGCGCCCCCAAGCCCAAACTGTGCCGTCGCTGCGCAGCGCAATCGTATAGTTATGGGCCGCTTCTATTTGCGTAAAGCTTTTGGGGACGGCTTGGGCGGCCTCAGCGGCTTGCTCCTGCCCTTGATTTTGCAACAGGGTTGCTGCTGCATGCTCACCGCTGGCAATCGCCGCACTGTGCGGGCCACCCGTCCATACAAGCGCTGCTAGGAGCGTAAGCGCCAGCAAGCTGCGCCAAGCCTTCCCGCTCTTATTAAACTTCCTTGTCGTCGTTAGGTTGAACATCTTCATCACTACCCCCAATGGCCATTTACAAGCTATCTATATGGACGGCATTCCCAATTGGAAGGTTGCAGCTTGTCGGCTGTTTAGCTATTTAGCTATTCATTCCTTGGGGATGAAGATGAGGGCGATGTAAAGCTCAGGCATCCATCTCCAGCACAGAGCTGTTGCTGATCAGCGTTCCAACATGGCTGCCATGGCAAATCGCCTTCATCGAGCCCGGCTGGTCGAAATTAAACACATGAATCGGCAGGTTGTAGTCCCGTGCCAAAATAAATGCCGACTGGTCCATTACCTTAAGCTGCTGGTCCAGCACATCATTGTAATGCAGCGATTTGAATTTTCGTGCACCCTTGTGCAGCTTGGGATCGGCGTCAAGCACGCCGTCTACACCCTGCTTGGCGACCAGCAGGGCATCGCACCCTACCTCGATCGCCCGCTGCACCGATGGATAATCCGTCGTCACATACGGCTGTCCGTTGCCGCCCGCAAAAATGACGATATACCCCTTCTCCAAATGATGCACCGCCCGCAAACGGATATAAGGCTCGGCAACGCTGCTGACAGGCAGCGCCGTCATAACGCGCACTTCCTTCTTTGTTCTGGCTTTCAGCACGCCTCTGAGCATAAGGCTGTTAATCACGGTCGCCAGCGTACCGATATTGTCCGCCTCTGCCCGTTCAATGCCCCAGCTTTCGCCCATATTGCCGCGAAAAATATTGCCGCCGCCAATAACGAGCGACACCTCAACACCCATTTTCACAACGGACAGCACTTCTCTTGCGATATGCTCCAGCTTTTCGGGTTCAAAGCCAAACTCGCTTCCACCCGCAACCGCTCCACCGCTCAGCTTAATCAGCACTCTCTTATACTTGTTGTTCATCATTGATCATGCACCTCCAGTTAGATTAACGTTCACAAGAAGCAGAACATTGGGGACTGAGCCATTTAACGCGCGACTCAAGGTGAAACGGCTGTCACCGTCCTCTGGCAGCGCGGCGCGTTTCAGTCCGAGAAATATAAGCGAAGTATAAAGAGAAAACTTATACTTTCTTATATTTCAAGCAAAAACGACTTCGTCGTCCCTCCGGGACGTGCGGAGAGCTTTGCCTTAGAATTCTAAGCGGATATAAGGATGAAACTTATAAGGTCTTATATTTTGAAAAAAGGCATAAAAAAACACCAAAGCATCAAATGCCTTGGTGTTTCACAGGAATGGGAACAGAAACGTGCTTCGGACTGGACAGGCAAACCCGGCTGCGCCATTGCCTCGGTTGCCTCGGCTTTCGTTCCATATCCCCATCTCCTTCCTTTATTCCTGCTTGATTTTGTCTTATTCTACGCCCACGCTAGGCAAGTTGCAATAGTAGTTTAGACTTAGGGCTTGCGATGCTGATACGAAATGGCGCTACTCCTCGTAAATCATTTTTCGCGTCATGCCGCCATCGACGACGAGATTAATGCCGTTAACGAAATCATTGCCCGGATCGGTCAAATAAAAACAGGCTTTTGCGATGTCCTCTGGCTTGCCGACCCGCATAGATGGATGCTGGCTGTGATCCTCTGGCCGCAGCGCTTCATAATCGCCAGTTTCGATCCAGCCGGGGCTGATTGCATTCACGCGAATGTGGTCAGGACCAAAAGAAACTGCCAGTGCATGCGTCAGCGCCACAATGCCGCCCTTGGAAGCCGCGTATGCCTCTGTATTCGGCTCAGACATTAGGGCACGGGTCGAGGCCATATTGACAATGGCTCCTCCTCCGTTGCCACGCATCAGCTTAGCGGCTTCCCTTGCGCACATAAAAGTGCCGCGCAAATTCGTATGAAGCAGCGCATCCCATTCTTCAACCGCCAGGTCGTAAGGCGACTTCCACACCGCATAACCCGCGTTGTTAATCAGCACATCCAGGCCGCCGTAGGCCTCACTTATAAAAGCGAACATCGCTTCAATTTCCGCTGGGTGAGCCAAATCAATGGTATAGGCGGCAGCTTTGCCACCCTGCTCTTGTATACGAAGCGCCGCCTTCTTGGCTCCTTCGCTGTCGCGGTCTGCCGCAATAACGAACGCTCCCCGCCCCGCATAGGCTTCGGCAACCGCTAGGCCTATACCTCGTGCGGCGCCGGTTACCAGCACTATTTTTCCACTATAGTCCATTGAGCAGCTGCCTCCTCTGTTTCCCTTCCTTATACAAACAGCCGATCAGATAGGCTCTGATCGGCTGCTCCCCGCCTTTTATGCGCGAATTATGCATTATAAAATTTCAACAGCTCGCTGACAATCGCTTCTTGCGTTCCTTCTACGCGAGTCTGACGCTGCGTTTTCTCAAACAAGGACGAAATTTGCTCAGGGAATGCCTGTTCAATGCCGCAAAGGCGAATCGCCTCGTCGAACTTGGCTGGATGCGCTGTAGCCAGCGAAATCGTTACATCGCCGCTTTCTGCACATTGATCAGCTGCCGCCACGCCGCAAGCGGAGTGAGGGTCAAGCAAATAATCGCTTTCGGCGTTGTATTTGCTGATCGTATCGAGACATTCCTGACCGCCAACGCCATGAGCGCCGAATTCGGCCTGCACCCGCTGCAAATCGTCTCCAGAAATAACGAGCTTGCCTTCCTTGCGGAACTGGTTCATCAGCTCTGTAATCAGCTGCGAATTTTCACCCAGCACATAATATAAATAACGCTCGAAGTTGCTTGCCACTTGAATGTCCATCGAAGGGCTGTACGTGCTGCGGAAATCTCCCGGCATATACACGCCTTCCTTGATGAAACGCTCCAAAATGTTGTTTTCGTTCGTTGCCAATATCAGCTTGTTCACCGGAAGGCCCATACGCTTCGCAAGATAACCCGCGAAAATATCGCCAAAGTTGCCAGTCGGCACGCTGAAATTCACTTCCTGCACATCCTGCTGCTTCGCAACCTGGAAGTAAGCATAGAAATAATAAACCGTCTGCGCCAAAATGCGCACAAAGTTAATGGAGTTAATTGCACAAAGATGGTTCGCGGACTTAAACTCCAAATCAGCGAACAAATCTTTTATGATGCGCTGGCAGTCGTCAAAATTGCCATCGACCGACAGGTTCAAGACGTTGTCGTCCGGCACTGTCGTCATTTGCAGCTCCTGCACCTTGCTGACCTTGCCATGCGGATGCAAAATACAAATTTTGATGCCTTCTTTGCCACGTACGCCTTGAATCGCCGATGCGCCCGTATCGCCGGATGTCGCGCCAAGAATATGGATCGTCTTGTTCTGCTTGCGGGATACATACGTATATAATTCGCCCATAAATTGCAGCGCAATGTCCTTAAATGCAAAGGTTGGGCCGTGGAACAGCTCCAGCAAATACAGGTTGTCCTTCAAGCGACGAACAGGCGTTACGTCTGGATCGCGGAATGTTCCATAGCTGGCATTCACCATCGCCCGCAAATCTTCCGCCGGAATTTCATCATTCGTGAAATAACCGAAAATCTCCAGCACCAGCTCCTGATAAGACAGGTTCTGCCACGCCTTAAGCTTTTCAGCTGAAAAAACAGGAATTTCACTCGGAACGAGCAAGCCTCCGTCATCTGCAAGTCCCATTAGAAAAGCGTCGATAAATCCGATTTTGCCAACATTTCCTCTTGTGCTAATATACTCCACCGGGTAATCCCTCCGACATTCTTTTGTAACATCATATCATCGTTTCCGGTTAAAATCGAATGGATTATTGAAATATGGCCTGTATTTCATCGCCGAAATGCCCGCTCCGCGCTGCGCGATTTGCCTGTTATTTCCGTGCGGACGATACAATTAGCTCATACAGCTGCGACAAGGTGTCGCGGCGCTCCTCCTGCTCCATCCGCTTAATGAATGCGGCGCGGTTCTGGTAGACGTCTTCAATCGCCGCCAGCAGCGTTTCCGACGTAACCTTCTCCTCATGGAGCACCTCGCAAAAGCCAGAAGACTTAAACGAATCTGCGTTAAGCAGCTGGTCGCCCCTACTTTGTGCTTTCGTAAGCGGAATGAGCAGCATCGGCTTGCGCAAATGCAGAAACTCAAATATAGCGTTAGAGCCCGCGCGGGAAAGCACCATATCGCTCATCGCCAGCACATCGGGAAGCTGCTCATTAATGTATTCGTACTGCTTGTAATCCGCCGTCTCAAGGGCAGGCTCAACCTGTCCTTTGCCGCATAAATGCACGATGCTGAATTTGCGGGTCAGTTCGCTAAGCGCGCTGCGCACCGCCTTATTAATCGCCCGCGACCCCAGGCTGCCGCCCATAATGAGCAGGACGGGCTTCGCTCCGCCTGTTTCTGCGCGCGATGCCACCTTTTCGTCTGCTGCTGACGCTGCTGATACTTTCGCTGTTTCTGCGGCAGACTCTTCTGCTCTCACGCTTTTTCCCGAAATGTTCACGACCAGCTTGGCAGGGTTAGCCGAATAGGCGGCGCTTTCCTTTGACGCCTGCCCTTGCGGCGTCTTGCTTAGCGTCTGTGAGCTGCCTGCTGCTCCTGAGGCTGCTGCATCAATTGCTTCGGAGGCAGGCAGCAGACCGCAATAGGCTCTGCCTCGCGAGGCAACCCCCTTCCCCAGCTCATCGCGGATGACTGCGCCAACGTAATGCGCCTTGCCTGACGGCAAATGCTGCGCCGTCTCGGGAAAAGTCGTGCACACGCCCGTCGCGAAAGGGATCGCAATGCGATTCGCCAGTCCCGGGGTCAGATCCGATTCATGAATAAGCACCGGCACCCGATTAAGCCACGCGCCCAGCACAACCGGAACGGAAACGAAGCCGCCCTTGGAAAAAATCACGTTCGGCTTCTCCCGCTGAATGAGCCGATAAGCTTGAAAAACCCCTTTAATGACCTTGAAAGGGTCCTTCACATTTTGCCAGTCCAAATAGCGCCGAAGCTTGCCTGTCGCTATACCATGATATGTAAGCTGCTCCAGCGGAGCAGTAAGTTGCTTCTCAATGCCGTTTTCCGATCCAATATAATGGATCTGCCAGTCGGCTTCCGCGAAACGGGGAATCAGCGCCAAGTTAACGGTCACATGGCCTGCCGTGCCTCCACCTGTAAACATAATTTTCCTGCCCATTGTCCATAACCTCCGGTTCCTTGCTTCCCATGCACTTCCTTGCTCTTTATATGTATGACGAAAAATCAGGAAATTGTCAACTCATCTATCGTTTGTACATATCCCCAGAGACCAAAAGACGGAAGCATCAGGCTATTGGAGTGGCTATTGGAGCATTTTTAAGGAGGTTCAGTCAAGCTTGGTTAGACTGGCTCCGTTGAAGCCGGATCCAGCAGCCAGGGCAGCCAGACGAGCAGAACTTTTGCTTCAGTCCCGCTTCGCAGCTGGCGCTTTCACGACTGCTGGAGCCGGAAAAGCATCCGCTCCCTCCCCCTGGCCATCCTCCTCTACGCAACGCTTAAGCGCACCCAGCTTATTTTCCCAATAAAGCTCATAGAAGGCGATCCATCGCTTTAGCTGCTGCAAGGGCTCCACATCTAGCCGGTAGCGGGTTTCCCGGCCAACCTTGCGCTCTTTGACCAATCCTGCCTCGGCCAAAACTCGCAAATGCTTTGATACCGCAGTCCGGCTCATCTCATAATGGCTGCTGATGACCGTGACTGGCATCTCCTCATCTACAAGCAGCCGAAGCAGGCTGCGGCGGGTAGGATCGGCAATCGCTTGGAACACCTCAGCCTTCGGCTCCGCCGCCTCGCTGCTATTGTGCCTCGACATACGAAGCCAGCCTTTGCGAAATGCCCGTCCAGCCCTTGTCCATATTGCCGCGCACGATTTCATGCGGCTGTCCAAACTCCGTCACCGTATCCGCATTCCAGCCACTGTGAATGAGCGTAAACTCCGTGTCTTCTCCTACTGCCTTTAACTCGAAGGAGAGCGTCCAGTCCTTGCCCCAATTGAAGGAGAGACGATTCGGCGGATCGATGACCGTCACCTTGCAGGGAGACTTTCCGAACGCGCCAGCTTCCAGCTGAAACTCATAACCTTCCTCCGGCTGAAAATCATTGGGCATAAACCATGCGGCGATGCCCTCCGACGTCGCAACTGCCTTCCACACTTTGTCTATTGGTGCTTTAAGCACCAGCGTCTGCCGGATATCCGGCAGCGTATTTGCCGCTTCGCTGCTCATTATTAATCGTCTCCTCATATAATCGCTTTATCATCTAAGTCCTTGCGGACACCAGATCCGTTATATACGCAAAATCATACATTTCCGTATTCTGTCGGACACCAGCGCGCTTATTTGTGCTTTTCAACCTCATTTTACGGCTCTGCCGGGCAAATAACGGCGCTCCTGTCCGCTGCCCTAAATAAGTTCGCTTTCTATCACAAATAGCGGATTCTGTGTCCGTGAGGACAGTTATTTCTTCTTTACTTTGTCCGTATGGCGAAATCGCAGTGCTGACCACACCTCGTCCACAGCGGCATTGCTCACAGGCCTATATGGTGTAAGCTCCATGACTAGCGCCGCCAAGCTGTCGCGGTTTATATCTGCCCCTGCCTTCGCGCTCTGCTTAGGATACGTGATCCAGAATACTGCGTCTTCTTCAAGCTGCGGCAAAATGATCGGCAGCTGTTCCCTCACCTGCGCAGCATGATGAACAAAAAGCTGGGCAAAGCCATATGGGCCTGCACCACTCGTATTGTCCGCAATTCCAGGCGCATAGCCCTCCGGGGCATTCCATACCTTCGCAGCCTGTCCCTCTTTATAACGCAGCTTTTTCAGCAGCCCCTCATCCGCCATCCCGCTTCCTCCTTCAAGTCATGTCTATACATACGAAACCTTTTGGTTTCATTTCGGATTATACGAAACCTTTTGGTTTCATGTCAATAGACTAGGCTCCGATTAGTTTAACCAAAACCTTCCTGAATGATTTGTGATTAGCGACGCGTAATTATGGTTACATAGATAACATAAGATACTACAACAGCTGACACAAGCTACACATTGGTGAACAGCAAAAACACAAAGAGAAAGGCAGTGATCAATATGGGTTTTTTATGGACGTTAATTATAGGAGGCATTATCGGTTGGCTCGCAGGAATGATTGTAGGACGTGATGTTCCCGGAGGGATCATTGGAAATATTATTGCAGGCTTTATCGGCGCATGGCTCGGAGGCTTGATCTTCGGCAAGCTTGGTCCGGTCATCGGCGGCTTCTATTTCATTCCAGCTTTAATTGGCGCAGTCGTGCTTGTGTTCATTCTCAGCCTGATCTTGGCTGGACGAAGAAGGCGAGCATAATCGTTTCCCACCAATATTTTTTGAATAAATAAATGTAGAATAACGAAACAACCTGACGCCAGAAGGCATAATGTCAGGTTGTTTCGTTTTTCAGGCTATTTTTTTCGCAAGCATTAAACGACCATTAGCGACAAAAAGCCGTGTCGAAAATCGAATATCGTGTCATAATTTGTAATAATATATACTTTATTTTTCACTATGCTCAAAAAATATATTTATTCAAGAAATTGTTCAAATTACAAGACTTGTGTTGCTGCTCTGAGGTTGTTAATCTAGACATAGGCCTAAATGATCAGCCGTTGAAAAATCTAGCCTTTCACGCCTTTCGGCACTGCTGGCATCGGTTGTAATTGGTTTTTAATATCTGTAAAATGTTTGTAGTTACCGAAGGTTAATAGGAGGTCCTCATGTTTGCTAAACGCCTTAAACAACTCAGAAAAAAAAGAAAATACTCCATGCAGCAACTAGCGGATACCGTAGGCGTGGCTAAGAGTACCTATGCAGGCTATGAATCCGGCTATCGGCAGCCTACTTTGGAGACCATTCAAAGCATTGCGAAGAAATTGAATACGACATCCGATTATTTGCTAGGATTAACGGACTATCCTGATCAACAGGAACCGAGCAACAACGCCAAGGAGTTTTTCAATCATGAGCAGCTTCATTGGGACGGCGTTCCGCTGGAGCAGGAGGATTTAGAGCTTGTCCGGATGCTGCTTGAACGCGTTGTGCGCGACCGCACTTCATCCGGCGACCCTTCGCAAAATCCTTCCTAGTCGGTGACCCTTATCCGCTTGCTTGAACAGCGTTCAGTTTGTTGATGGCGCTGCTGCGAATTTCCGCTTTAATGGATTGATATTCCTGCGTCCACGTTGATTTTTTAGCAAAGGCTATGCCAGCTTCCTTATATTCTGTTTCAGCCTTGTTAATTAATGCTTGGTATTGTTTATCGCAAGAAGCCTCTGCAGCAGCAATTTTCCCCAGCAGCTCCCCTTGCAACGCCTTTTCATCCAGTTCCGAGCTTTTGTTTATCGCCGCAACAACCTGTGTCATTAGCTGATTGGCATTGCTGACGCATTTTCCTTTTAATGCCGAAAGCTGTGACTCATATTTGCTGTTCAGAGATTTGGTCTTGCTTTGAGTATCCTTCGTCTGGCTTGCTGTCTTGTTGTCCGTAGCCGTATTCGCTTTCCCGCCTGACGGCTTGCCTGGCTCATCCGTTGTTGCAGTTCCGTCCGTCTTGCCAGCCGAGCCTGCCTGGGAGGATGCCGTCTCTTGACCGTTCGCCTCTGCAGCTTGCTTGCCCTCTTCTTCCTCCTTGGCCTGCTTCGCTTTTTCCAAAATCGCCTTGCGCTTTGCATCGTCCTTCTCGCCAACCGCTTCAATCGGATAGTTCGTATCCACAATCGCCAAATACTTGCCATATTGCTTCGTAATGGAGCGCAGGGCGTCAATTTCCTCCGTCGTCAGCTTTGCCAGCAGCAAATCGCGTATGGCTTGCTTTTCCTCCGTCGTCAGCTCCTCATCCGATTGCCCCAGCAAAATATACATTTCGCGGAATGAAAGCCCGGAGTTTAGCAAAATAGCAGCCACATCCAGCGCGTCATCGCTTTTGATGGTCTTGCCTGCGATCTGCTCCGCTTTGCCAACCGCACTATCCAGTGAAGACGGCAGCTCCGCCTGATTGCCCGCCCCTTCAGAGGCTGGCGCCATGCCATCCTGCCCAGCCACTAAAGCGGCACGCCGCTGCTGGATATCCTCCAAGCTGATCGAGCTGATTTTCCAATAGAAGAAACCGACCGTACCGATAAGCAGAACAGTGATCGTTGCAACGGTTATTAAAATCGTCTTCCAAATGCGTTTTTTCATCCTGTATCCATCCTCTCTTACGCGAAAAGAGCCGGACAAAGGTGCGATCACCTTTATCCGGCATTTGGGCCATCATGCTGCAGGTTAAAACTAGGGTTATAGCTTGAGCTATAGATTGAGCTATAGATTGAGCTATAGATTGATCAAACGATACAGCATGACCGCTGCTTCGGCGCGAGTCGTATTGGCATTGACCGGAAAGCTGCCCTGCTCCAGTGGAAGCAAGCTGTTCGCCGCCGCAAAGGCAACGCCCGCCTTCAACGATGGATGAAGGTTGTCCGCATCTTTCACTTCGGCAAGTGCGGCTTTTACGTCGGAAGGCTCTTCTAGTCCCTTGGACAGCTTCGCCGCCCTTGCAATCATCGTCGCCATTTCAGCATGTGTAATGGTCGCCTCCGGCTCGAAGCGATTGCCGCTTCGGCCTTGTACAAGGCCCTTCTCCACGGCTGCGCCGACATATGACGCATACCACTGGGTTATAGGCACGTCTTTGAACGTGCTGGTTGTGGAATCATTTTTAAAATCGAGCGACCGAATGAGCATTTTGGCAAATTCCGCCCGCGTCACCAATTTGCCCGGATCAAAGCGCGAATCCTCCACACCGTCAATAATGCCTTTGGCTGCTATCGCCTCAATTTCCTTGCCTGCCCATGCATATACGCTGTCCAGATCTTGGAAGGATGAGGGGGCAGGGTTTACAAGGGCCGCCGCTTGATCGACCGGATAAACAATCGAAACCTCCGTTTCAAGCGTATCCTCCAGCACCGCTTCTGTTACAGCATCTGTCGCAGCTTCGGCAACAGCCTGACCGACGTCCGGATTTACAAGATTGGGCGCTTCAACAGGCAAAATCCCCTCCTGCGCTCCCGCTGTTGATGTCGAGCCGCTCAAATATTCGCTGAAATTGAAATATGGCGTATTCACAATGTATTGGTCAATGCTGCTGCCCGTTTCCAGCTTAGCGAAGCTTTCGCCGAGCACCTTCCATACCGCTTCGCGGCGAGTCAAATAGTTTTGCATCGCTTCAACCGGCGGCTTGAAAATGATATAGCCCTTGTCCACCGTAATATATGGTGTAACATCGAATGTGTTTTCCTGCTTCCAGGTCGTCTGCAGCAGTTCTACCGCCTGGCCTAGCAGCACTTGCTGCTGCTCAGACGTCGACTGCGACCACTGCGCAATGATCGTATTCATTTCCTTGCGGTAATCGGCTAGAAGGTCGTCCTCCGGCACCTCAGGCTCTTCCTTGCCAAGCGTCACTTCCTTCTCGAACAGCACTTTGCCGAGCAGGCTTGCCCGCAGCGTCGCCTTCGCGGAAACGACCGAGCCTGGTATCGTCACCACGCCTGACTGCGCAACCTTTACATCTTTGCTGCCCGCCGTTTTGGACCAGGTCAGCAATTCCTTTGGAACCTCACGACCAAAAATCGAGAGCTTGTACGTATGCTTTCGGCCCTCATGGTCGATTTGCACCGTCTCCTTCGCACCCGATCGCATATAAGCAATCATCATGGAGCGGATGGCTGGAACTTCCTTTTTAAGCTGCTTGCGGAAATTGGTGACGGTATCTACCATGTCTTTTTTCGTAATGTCCAGCTTGACCAATACAGCACTCACTTTGTAGGTCGAGGTATCGGAAAGAATCGTTTCCAGCGCATCGCCAAGCAGCTTCGTCTGCTCGCTCTCGCTCGCCATTAGCATCAGCAGCTCGGCATTGCTTTTCTCCGAAACGAGCGAAGTCGTTTTTTGCTCCAACGCATTCATAAACTGCATGGCGTCATCGACTGTGAGATGATTTTGCCTCGCGAGTGCTGCTACTGCCTGCAAAGCGCCGCTGTAGGCCGGGTTTTTGCGAATCGCCTCCAAATTATCAAAAGAAGGATCATATTGCAGGCTTCCCGCCGCCACCATAAAGTCGAAAAGCGGCTGCTGAACAGAAGGATCTATTTTGCCGGACAGCTTATTCCATATCGGTGCAATCAAATCGCCATTGGCTTCAAAGCTGAGCGTTGCGATTTCGTCCCGCAGGTCTCTGACCTCCTGCACGTCAGCCGGATCGCCCATTTGCAAATACTGATGCAGCTCCAGCAGGCGCTTGACAAACTCACTGCTGTAAAAGGATTCCGCCGCACCCGCATGCACGGTCTGGACAAAGCCGAGCTTCTCCAGCACGCCCCGCTCGCTGAGCGGCAATCCGGACAGCGCCGTACCCGCAACCGCTGCCGCCAGGGCAGCGGATACGATTTTTTTCGTAAACCTCATTACATCCTCACCTCTTCTTTCGATGATTGAAAGCCTGGTTAGAAGGCTGTTGAAAAGGAGCTGCGCTGCGTGGAAGGTTTGGTTTCCGACCGTTATTGCCCCCTGATTTCCTTGAATTAATCCGCTTAAGCGGTCGAAATATAGGGCAAAGCACATGCTTACGAAGCTGCTTTCCTTCGGAAAGCTTTAACTCAAACCTCCCACTCCGCTTGCCTTTTCAAAAATCCTTCTAGCATTTTTTTCTTAGACATTAGGAAAAGCAGCGGTGAACACTGCGTATCACCTATTCGAAACCGTTCAAACCCGTTTAATACCGTTCAAACCTATTTAAAACCGTTTAAATCTGTTGAGCTCGCTTGTTTTTCATCAAGCAAATTCAACTAATCTGCCTAAATTAATTCATGTATCGCAATGTCTTCGATGTTCATCATAGGTCTGCCCACCGGATAATAGGCGAACAGCGTGCCTTCCAGCTGTTCCTTGCTGATCGCATTGCGGCCGTCAATGAGAATGGGGCTCGCCATAACGCGCTCTACTTCCTTGAGATTGAGCTTCGTGTAGTCCTCCCACTCCGTGAGCAGGCAGACAGCGTCGCATTGCTTCGCCGCATCAAGCGCAGAATCGCACCATTCAATAGAAGGATGGTTCAGCAGGGAACGGAAATTTTCGACCGCAATCGGGTCCGTTACGCGTGGAATCGCGCCAAGCGCAAGCAGCGATTCAATAATTTCAATCGCGGGCGCTTCTCTCACATCATCGGTTTCCGGCTTAAACGCGAGGCCCCAGATGGCAACGCGTCTGCCATGCATGCTGCCTAGCGCCCGCTTGAGCTTGTCAATGACGCCGTAGCGCTGATGCTGATTGACCTCTACGACCGACTTGAGCAGCTTGAAGTCGTATTCGACATTACCAGCAATTTGAATTAATGCCTTCGTATCCTTCGGGAAGCAGGAGCCGCCATAGCCAATGCCAGCGCGCAGGAAGGAGGAACCAATCCGGCGGTCGAGTCCCATGCCGTGAGCTACCTCCGTCACGTCCGCGCCTACTTTTTCACAAATGTTGGCAATTTCATTGATGAACGATATTTTTGTAGCTAGAAACGCATTGGAGGCGTATTTGATCATCTCGGCGCTGCGAATATCCGTCATAATCAGCTGGTCGGTAAACGGCTTGTGCAGGCTTGTCAGCACCTCTGATGCACGCGTGCTCTCCGAGCCGATAACGATGCGGTCTGGATTCAAAGTATCCTTGACGGCCGAGCCTTCGCGCAGAAACTCAGGAACAGAGGCGATATCGAACGGGTAATCGCTGATCGCTGCCACAATGCCGCGAACGCGTTCGTTCGTGCCTACCGGCACTGTGCTTTTCACAACAACAACCTTATAGCCGTTGAGCGCATAGCCGATTTCACGTGCTACCAGCTCGACAAACCGCATATCCGCCTCGCCATTTGGCAGCGGCGGCGTGCCTACCGCAATAATGACAACATCCGCCAGGACCATCGCTTCAGTCAAATCATCGGTGAAGGAGAGGCGTCCTGCCGCCGTATTGCTATCGGCCAGTTCCTTGAGACCCGGCTCATAAATCGGAATTTCACCGCTGCGCAGGCGCTCGATTTTGCTTACATCCTTATCGACACAGATGACATGATTGCCTTTCTCCGCATAACATACGCCCGATACCAACCCCACATATCCCGTTCCTATCACTGTTACGTTCATCAAGCTCCAGCTCCTATCGTTTTATTTGAAATGTTCTATTTAGAAAGCTTCTATTATAAAATCGTCTCCACATCGTAGAGCAGCGCCGTACGAATAGCTGCCAGTCTGCGCCTGCAGCGCACCTCGCTCCACTCCTTCGCACCGTAATAAAGCCGCAGCGACGTGCCTGCCCCTGTAGGCTGAAGCGCACACCAAGCTCCATCCTCGAAAACATATTTGATCACATTTGCCCCCAGCTCCTGATTCGCAGCTTCCTTGCTGAAGCCGAGCGCTCGCACACCGTGCTCCTCAGAATCGTAAATGCTGCGAATCCGCAGCGAGGAAAGCTTCTCCGGCACTTCTCCCCGCAGCTTTCGCATCACATTACGCAGCCGCTGCGAGCCTTCAAGGCCAGGAAAGGACAGGCTGACCTGACCCTCCAAATAAAAGCCATATGCCTCATAAAGCTTGTGCAGCTGATCCCAAAGTGTCAGGCCGCGGCTTTTATAAAAAGTCGCCATCTCTGTTGTGAGCAGCAGTGTCTGCATCGCATCCTTATCTCTGACGAACGCCTGCGGCAAGCAGCCGCCCGTCTCATCAAAGGCGAAGAAATACTTTCTCGCCCCAAGCTGCTCCTCTTCCGCTATGCGAGCGGCAATATGGCGGAAGCCCGGCGGCGTCTCTACGATGTGAAGACCGTAGCGCCTTGCTATCGCTGTGCTAAGCTCCGTCGTTAGCAGCGACTTGTAGAAGGCTGCCGGGTAAATCGGCTCATTGGCCCGCTTCTGCGTGCAAAGATATTCAAGCAGCAGGCTGCCCAACTGGTTCGCAGACAGCAGGCGGAACTCCCCGCTTTTGTCCCTTGCCATTGCACCAAGCTGCTGCGATTCGGGATCGGTCGCCATAATCAGATCCGTCTGCCTCCGCTCCGCCAGCATCAGCGCCCGCCCGTAAGAATCGGGATGGTTAGGGTCTGGCTCCTCAATGGTCGGGAAAAGCGGGTCTGGCTGAAACTGCTCCGGTACGCTCTCCACATCGCGATAGCCCATTTGCTTCAGCAGCGCAAGCAGCGTCTGCCCCCCGCTGCCATGCAGTGGCGTATAAATAACGCGCAGCCGCGAGCGCCCAGCTCGAAAGTCAGTCGGGCGAACGATAATGTCCGCTAGCTTGCTGTGGTAAGCCTTGTCCACCTCTGTACCGATGAGTACAAGCAGCCTTTGCCGCACCGCCTCCTCCGCATCCATCAGTGGAATGGCAACCTCCTCCTCGATGCCCACCATGCGCCTTGCTACGAGCTGGTTGTATTCCGGCGCCATAACAGCGCCATCTGAGCTGAACAGCTTGACGCCGTTGTAATCATAAGGATAATGGCCGGCTGTAATCATCAGCCCGGCTGCCGCATGCAGAAAACGGACAGCGAAGGAAAGCTCAGGCGTAGGACGGGCCTGCTCAAAAAGATAGACCTTCACTCTGTTTTTGGCCAGAACGAGCGCTGCCTGTTCCGCGAACACCCGCGATAAAATTCGGCTGTCAAAAGCAATCGCAACACCGCGCTGCTTCGCTTCCTCGCCGCCGCTGCGAATTTCCCCAGCAAGCGCCAGCGCAATGCGGCGCACCGTGTAGATGTTCATCCGGTTCGTTCCTGCTCCTACCTTCTCCCGCACGCCTTCTGGCCCTAGGTGAAGATGCTTGTAGAAGCGATCGGTCAAATCGCCTGCTCCAAGCTCTCCGAGCTCTTTTCGAAGGTAAAAGGGCAGCTCTGCATCCTTCCAGCGCTCGTATCTCCGATCAATCGCATAATCCAGCTGCTCTGCAATAGCATTCATCATCCTGTTAGCTCCTTCAAATCATGCAATATTGCATAATGTCATTCCAATCCGCTTCCAGCCTGACGCTCTCCTCTTCTACAAGCTGCGTCCCTCTCATCACCTCGATCATTTCCATCGGTGTAAGGGCAAGCAGGCAGTGTCTGCTGCCCAGAGGGATATTAATTATGTCGCCAGCCTTTATGGTCCGCAGCTGGTCATCGAGCATCATTTCGCCTTCGCCGGACAAAATCGTCCACACCTCGCAGCGATTGTTATGATAGTGATAGCTGAAGTTTTTCCCTCTATCGAGGCAGACGCGCTTCGTCATGACCTCGCTGCCGTCCGGATATTTCAAATAATCCAGCACGATGTAGTAGCCCCATCTGCGTTCCTCATACATCGGGCGCTTGTCGCGATTTTTCAGCACTTCTTTAATGCGTGGGCTGGACGCTTTGTCGGAAACGAGAATGCCGTCGGGGCTTGCAGCGACAATGGCATTTTTAATGCCCAAAATCGTAATCGGAATGCCGAGCTCGTTAATGACATGCGTATCCGTTGCAAGCTCTGTCGTAATATGGTCGCCAAGCTCCGACGTTCCCATTTCTTCTGTTAGCGTGTTCCAGGTGCCAAGGTCTTTCCAACAGCCGTCAAAAGGAAGCACAGCGACCTGCTTGGCCCGCTCAACGACCTCGTAATCGAAGCTTGTTTTCACCAGCGTGCTGTATTGATTGACGAGTTCATCGTATTGAATGGGTAGCCGCCTCTCGATCAGCAGATTAATCAAATAGCCGAGCTTGAAGGCGAACACGCCACAGTTCCACAGCGCTCCGCGCTGCATTAGCTCAGATGCCGCATCCTCGCGCGGCTTTTCAGTGAAGTGCCGAACAAGCCTGTACGAGCGGGCGTTGCCTGTTTCTGCGTCATTCACTTCCGCTTCCGTGACGTCGCCTGCTGCATTAATAATCAGCTTAGGCTCGTCAGTCTCCGGTACGATGTAGCCGTATTTTTCCGATGGGAAGGTCGGCTTAACGCCCATCAGCGCCATATCGCAGCCAGAATCGCGAATGACCTGCTCAAGCTCGCTTATTTTATGGAAGAAGGCATCCTCCACATAGGGGTCAACCGGGAGAATCGTCACGACCTCATCCAGGCTGACTCCGGCAACGGAGTACAAATAAACCGCCGATAACGCGATAGCCGGGAACGTGTCCCGCCGCTCCGGCTCAATAATGAGCGGCACCGACAAGCCGGCATGCACGCGAATCATTTCCTCCTGCGCCTTGCCTGCGGCGATGTAGGATGAGCGTTGCAGGCCCGTCTCGCCAAGCTGGCGCCATACCCGCTCGACCATCGATTCCTTTAGCCCGCCGGGCCCATCCAGAATACGCAAAAATTGCTTCGACCTTGCATCATTAGATAGCGGCCACAGCCGTTTACCTGAACCGCCGGATAAAAGAATCAGCTTCATTGGTTTTGCTCCTCCTTTTGCATCTAAAACTGTGGTGAAATCAAGGCTGCGCTGCACAAGCGTAAACGGCTTTCCGTCCTCTGGCAGTAATGCTAACGTTTCGCGGTGAAATATAAGCCAAGTATAAAGAGAATACTTATACTTTCTTATATTTTGAAAAGCTTGGCTTCCGATCGCCGTTACCCTTGAATTTCTTTGAATCGCCTATATAGGCGGAAATTCAAGGGTAAAAGCATATGCTTACGATGCTGCTTTCCTACGGAAAGCTTTAAGCGAGCGCTGTCGCTTCGCAAGGCCTAGCTTTTCATTCCGCTCCGCTTTTTCACCACGCTTCAAAATACTTCAATATAGCAGCACTTGCTTTACGCCGCTTTCTCTACCTTTTTCTTCACCTGACGCAGCAAAAGCAGCATCGACAGCATTGCTTTTTTGCCACCCTCGAAACGGGTCAGCACAGCCAGCAGCCCCGATAACACGCTGCCTCTGGCTGTCCAGCTCTGCTCCAGACTGAGCTGAACGAGCCGCTTCGCCTTATCCATGTCCCGCTCATTTACAATGGCGGAAACGCCGAGATTAAACAGCTTGAGCGCGAGGCGCTTCGATCTTTTCAGGAAAAATAGGGCATGCACGCCGTAACGGTCAATCAGGTCGCGCCCTTCGCGAATGCGAAGCTCAGCGCACTGTCTGCCCAGCTCGGCAAGATATTGCTGAACCATCATTTTTTCAACGGAGCCGCTTACGCCGTCAGGCAGCGTGTACCTGCGATACAGCAGCTTCTCGACGAGCGCAAACTCCGTGACAAGCCCCATTCGCAGCCACAAATCATAATCCTGCGTGAACTTGAACAGCTCGCGGTAGCCGCCCGCCTGCTCGTAAGCATCGCGGCGGAACATAACCTCGCCGTGGGTGTAGAAGTTATTTTGCAGCAGCTGATCGATGCCCCTTACGCCCTGCTTATACTTGTTATAAATCGTCGTTGTGTTCGTCACCTTGTTGACGTTCTCGACGATGCAGCCTACGACGCCAACATCCGGCCTGCTTTGCAGCACCTTTACCTGCTCCTCAATACGCTCCGGGAACGATATATCGCCAGAGCCATGAATGGCTACGACTTCGCCCTTGCTCTGCTTCACCGCTTCAATGACCGAACGGGTGAAGCCGCGATTGCTGTGGCTGATCAGCCGAATGCGCGGATCTTCAAAAGCTTCCAGCGCCTGCAGCGTGCCGTCCGTCGAGCCGTCATCGACCAAAATAATTTCCGTATTCGCATACGTCTGGTCAAGCAGGCTTTGAATCGACTCCTTCACTTGATTGACCCGGTTGTAATATACCGTGATGATCGATACCAGCATGTCCTCACCTCCGTTATCCTTGGCCCTTTAGCGGCTTTCGCAGCTTCATGAAACGAACGCCGATTGAGCCGATTTTACTTTTGATTTGCGCCCAGTCCTCTTTGTTCAAAATTAAAAGCCTGGACAAGCTAATGGATTCGCGCCGTGCGTAAAAAATAATAAAAGCGACGCCCGCATACATGTAGCTGATGCTGGACGATATCGATGCCCCTACCGCGCCGTATTTGGGAACGAGAATGAAATTGAGCACGACGTTCATAATGAGCGCAATAACCGATACCCGGAGCGAGAACAGCGGCGCGCCTCTGCCCGACAGGTCGGAATGGATCAGCTTGAACAGCACCATCGCGATGATGCCCGGCAGCAAGTAGCGAATAACCTGCCCCGATTCGGCAAAATCCGCGCCATACAGCAGGCGGATAAACAGCGGCGACATGAACCAGAAGAAGACGCCGAATACGAGAAGCACAGGCATAATGACGCGTATGAGCTTCGCCGTCCGTTCGACCGCCGCCTGACTGCTGCTTGAGCTTGCGCTGCGGGAAAATAAAATGAGTCCAATAGCAGCTGGCAGCTGCCAGATCAGCTCGGCGAGATTCGTGCCAACCGAATAGATGCCGACCTCGATGACATTCGTGAACCGTTCCAAAATAATGACGTCCACCCGGTAATTAAGCTGAATAATGAACAGCGCAAGCGCAAAAGAGAAGCCCTGCCGCATCATCTGCTGCGGAATAGGGTGAATATATTTAAACTTGAATTTCACTTCGCCCAGCAGCAGCTTCATGGAGTAGCCTAACGTGAACGCCGCCATCAGCAGTTGTGTCAGCGCTGCTCCTAGAACGCCCATGCCAAGCGCCCAGACGAGAATGAGCAAAATGATGAAATTAAGCGCCGTCTTAATGATTTCGACCTTATTAATGCTGCCAATATTGCCTTTGCCCTGCATAATGCCGCGTAAATATTGAATCGCCAGATTGACGGGCACCGTCAGCGTACAAATGACCAGCAGTTCCCAGCTGTACTCTCCTCCATACTGGAGCAGCAATATGCCCATAACGACAGCCACGCTGAGCGAGGAGGAGATTAACCACATAAATAATAAGGTCGATACAATATCGTTATAGTTAAATAATTTTTTACCGATGAGATAAGCAGCCGCCTGCCGGATGCCAAGATCGGCGATTGTCACAACGAGCGTAGGGATGACGAGTATGGCCGTTATCATCCCCTTGCCTTCGGGACCCAGCAGCCTTGCTGTCAATACCGAAACGATAAAAGCTCCGAATAATACAAGCAGCCGGGTGCCGATCGTCGTTAAAATCTGAAACAGCATGCTAGTGGTTCACCTTCATGATCTGCGCGCCCAGCGCTGTGAAAATTTCAGTGAAGTTGCCGTAGCCCCGCTCCAGCTGGTACAAATTCGTAATCCGGCTTGTCCCAACAGCCGCCAGCGCAGCAACCGCAACCGCCGCTCCGCCGCGAATATCGGTGGCAACCAGATCGGTGCCATACAGCTCATCTACGCCATGAATGACAGCTGTCTGTCCCGCTGCCCCATTGACGCAAAGGAAGCCGCCATCCTTCACCTCGATGTTCGCGCCCAGCTTGTTCAGCTCGTAGCAGTAGGAGAAGCGTCCGTCGAGAATCGTCTCCCTCAGCTCGCTCGTGCCGCTTGCATTCATCATCAATACGGTATGCAGCGGTTGAATATCGGTATGGAAGCCCGGATAAGCAGCTGTCGTGACGTTCACCGCTTCCAGCGGACGATTCCATTCCACATATATGCCATTATCGATTTCTTCTATTTTCAGGCCCGCCTGCCGCCATACGGCTACTTCGGACTCCAGGATGCGGGTCGTTGCATTGCGAATCGTTGCCGAGCCCTTCGTTGCACCAACTGCCGAAATAATCGTTGAAGCGATAATGCGGTCGCTCATGACCGTAAAGTCGGCGCGGTGCAGCCGCTCTACGCCCGTAATTTGCAGGCTGTTCGAAGACAGCCATTCAATATTAGCCCCCATATCGTTCAGCAGCTTGATGACATCCAGCACCTCGGGATTACGGGCCGCGTTATGCAGCTCAACAACCGCATTCGAACGAACGGAAGCGAACAGCACGTTCAGCGTACCGCCAAAGGTTGGATACGGGAACGTAATGATCGTCCGCTCCTTCGGCTGGCTCTCGCGCAAGTGAAGCCCCAGCTCGCTCTCCTCCATCGCGAAGCCAAGCTCCTGCAGCGCACTGACATGCATGTCATGCTTGCGGCTGCCAATGTTGCAGCCGCCCGGCAGCGGCAGGAACAGCGAGCTGCGCCAGTGCGCCGCCGCTCCAAGCAGCAGCAGGGAGTGGCGGATTTTGCCCGCCAGCTCGGCATTCAGCGTGCCGCCCATCCACGCGCTGCCCTTGCAGTGAAGCTCGTCGCCTTTAATCTCAACGTGTGCACCGGAGTCGTTCAACAGCTTGATGAGCTTCGCTACATCATTCAGCTCAAGCGGCACATTATGCAGCACGACCTCCTCATCGGAGAGGCAGGCGGCCACAATAGCGGGCAGCGCCGAGTTTTTGGCACCGGGAAGCGACACTTCACCTGAAAGGGGATAACCTCCCTCAATTAATAAATAAGGCTCCGAAATCCTTTTTGTGCCGAGCGCCCTTGAATGAGCTTGTACCATATGCGTTCTCTCCCTTTTGTTTTTTTATTTATACGAACAGCACTTCTGGCTCCATAAGGATGCCGAGCTGCTTGGCTACTGTCGTCTGCATCAGCTCAATGAGCCGCTTTACGTCGCTGGCTGTTGCACTGCCTTGATTAATGATCCAGTTCGCGTGCACCGTACTAATCTGTGCGCCGCCAATAACAAATCCTTTCAGTCCGACCTCTTCGATCAGTCTGCCGGGATGCGGACCTTCGGGTGGGCTTTTGAAGGTGCTGCCCACCGTTTTGACATTGATGGGGAACTTGCCCTTGCGGATGTCCGCCGCCCGCTTCGTTGCTTCCATCACCTGCGCTGAATCAGTTGCAGGTTCAGCCCGGAAGCGCGCGCTCACAATAATGTGGCGCCGATCCAAAAACCAGCTCCGGCGGAAGGAAAACTGCAGCTCCTCGGCGCTGCTCGTAATCACCTCGCCCGTGTCGCTGACATGCGTGACACTGCTGACGACATCGCCGATTTCCTTGCCGATGCAGCCAGCATTCATAACGAGCCCGCCGCCTACGCTGCCGGGAATGCCTGCCATAAAATCGAATCCGGCGATGCCTTCATTCGCCATGGAATACGCCAGCCTTGGCAGCGCTACACCCGCTTCTGCGTACAGCTCGCCGCCTTGAAGGCCATATTCCTTCAATCCTTTGCCGACATGCATGACGACGCCGTCAAAGCCCTCGTCGCCTACAAGCACATTCGAGCCATTGCCGATAATGAGCAGCTTCCAGCCGAAACGCTCGCAAATCGCCGTTACAAAACGAATGTCCTCCACGCTTTTCGGAATGACGTAATAACGGCAAGGGCCGCCAACGCTCATCGTCGTAATGCGGCTTAGTGGAACATTCGCTTCGTGCACAATATGTTCGAACAAGCTCCTCCACTCCTCTATCCTCGTCTTTTTCGCTTCTAAGCTTTGCTGCCCACGCTGCGAGCGGACTTGCTAGTTTTGCTGCTTCTTTGTGAAGCGGCTGTGTCCAGCGCCGCTGCTCCTGGCAGATTCGCTGCCCGCAGCGCCTCTGGTGCGCCTGCACCCTTGATATGCGCATCCACGACGGCAAGCATCGTATCAATACGCGACTCCCAGTCATGCTTTTTCGCTTCGGCAACACGATCCAGGATTAACTGCTCGTAATTGTCTAGCAGCCCCTCATTCAACGCCAGCCCCAGCTGTTTGTCGAAGGCATCAGCATCTGCGGCAACATAGCAGTAGGAATAATAATCCCTGACCGCTGGCAGCGGCGTCATGACAACCGGCTTGCCTGCTGATAAATATTCAAAAAATTTCATCGGAAACATATTCGTCGTGTATTCGTTAATAACGTTCGGCAGCAGGCAGGCATCGAAGCCTTTCAAATAACCCGGCAGCTGGCTGTACGGCTTCGGCCCGATCAAATGAATATTCGGCGTCTGGCCAAGCCGATCTGCATCGGTCCATGGGTCGCCCTCCCCCACCTGCCCAATGAACACAAAATGCACATGAGGGTTGCGGGACGCGACCGTTTCGATTAAGGCCAAATCCAGCTTGTAGCCACTTATAGCACCAATGAAGCCGACCTTTGGGCCCTTCATCCGCGAAAGCTCCGCAGGAATGGCCGTGTCTGGCGACAACGCCTTGTTAAAATGATTGAATTCCGCTACATTCGGGCTGTAATAAGTGCTTTCGTTAATCGCCTTGCGCGTCTCATACAGATTGGGTGCGGTAGCAAAAACGACATCGACATCCTCCACCAGCCGCGCTTCCTGCTCCTTAATAATTTGCTCGGGCATGCCGGGCTGCGCGGAAATTTCATCTACGCAGTGGTAAACTGACAGCTGCTCGTCCATATTCAGCAGCGGCTGCGTCAGCGGATTGTATGTCCACAGCACGTAATCCTCCATCCCAAGCTTCCGGGCAAAATGCTTCACACACTGCCGGACAATAAAAAAGTTCAGCCTCCGAACGAAGCTGAACCGCTGATATGGGATGACGACTGGCGACCATACCCATAGATTTGTTTTTTTGTGCTGCAGCCCGCTAAAAAATTGACTGAGCCGCTTTATAATGCGCTTCATATCCTTGCCATTGCTTGACGGCTTGCGAAGGCCAAGCGAATTCAGATACAGCACCTGATGTCCGCGGCCCGCGAGCCTGTCGGCAATATGCTGCTTATTCGTCCAGAAGGGGTTATCCCAATCGGCGGTTGACACAATAATAAATGGCTTAGACATGCTGCTTCTCTCCAATATATTGTTTATAGAGCTGCTCCAGCTTCTCCGTCTGCAAGCGCAGATCGAACTGCTGCTCAACAAAGGCGCGGCCATTTTGTCCAATGGCTGCGCGCAGCGGCTGGCTGGTTGCGAGCATATCGAGCTTTTCCTCCAGCTGGGTGGCGCTGCGCTCCTCTACCAAATAGCCGGTTTTGCCATTTTGCACCGCATCCTTTATACCTCCGCTGCTGGTGGCAACAACAGGTAGACCCGTTCCGGAAGCTTCCAAAATAACCATGCCGAGCCCTTCCTGATCGCCATCCTTCGCCGTTACGCTCGGCAAACAGAAAATATCCGAATCGCTTAGCCGCTGCAGCACCTCATGGTGAGGAATGCTGCCGAGGAACGTTATTCGCCCGCTTCCGGCTCCCGATGCAGCAAGCTCTGTCAGCTCCTGCTTCAGCGGTCCGTCTCCGGCAATAACGAGGCGCACATGCTTGCGCCGGGCTGCCAATCGGTGGAACGCCTCAATTAAATAGGCGATGCCCTTCTTCTCGGTCAGTCGGCCGACGGTCATAATCGTAATCGCGCTACGATCCGGTGCTTCCCGATAAAAAACTTTATTCAAATCAATACCGATATAATGGATTTTGATTTTTTGCTCAGGCACGCCATGCGCCATCAGCTTCTGCTTAATATGGTTTGAAACGGCAAGGAACAGCGTTGTGTCCCGTACAAGCCGCTTAAACTTCATATAGTAGACGAGCCAGGAAAGCGGCCCAGGCATCAGCTTCGGCAGCCGTGTAATATCGTACCCGTGAAACGTAGCGAACAGCGGAATGCCGCGCTCCTTGCAGACGGGAACCGCATACACCGCATCTACCCCGAAGTGGGCATGCACTAGCTCAATCTCGCGCTGCTCAACGATCCGGTTAATATGGCGCGTGGAGGTAACGGTCAGCGTGTATAACAGCTTCGTCAGCTTCTTCTGAAGCGACGATCCTGCTGCGCCCACAATCGTGTTGATGCTCCATTGATTAGGGAATTTATCGCGATTCGCGACCTCCCGGGTAATGACCTCCACCTGCACATTCCGATATTGATTCAGCTGCTCATAAATAAACGTTTCCGATGCAGGCAAAAAGGTATTTCTCAGTACGCCAATCCTCATTATTTCCCTCCAACTTCTGCCATCTGCGGCATCAAAGCCCGCTCCTGAATCGCTTGCCCATCGCCGCTCCCCGCCTGATTCCCGCTCTGGCTTCTGATAGCGATGCTGCTTCGCGCTTCATCGCTATCCTCACGCTGCTCGTACAAGATAAGCCCCGCAAGAAAGAAAAACACGGAAGCAACCCGCAGATCATGCAGGAAAAAATTATCAAACATCCCTTGCACGATAACGAATAGCGCTGCTCCTACTACACAGCTGTCGAGTGCCGAGCTCGTGCGATAATAACGGCGAATGCCGCGCCACAAAATGCCGAAAAGCAGCAAAATGAGGGCAATCAGTCCGAACAAGCCGCTCCAAGTCCACATAATGACAAACAAATTATGCGGCGGATATTTGCTGCTGAAGCCGACTGTCGCTGCGTAGAAAGGAAAAATTCGCTCCCAGCCGCCATAGCCAAGTCCCAGCAGCGGATGCTCGGCAAAGTTTTGAAAGGTAAACTTCCAAATATAAGCCCGGGGATCGCCTTCGATCGCATCGGCATTCAGCCTGCTCGTCAAATTCGTGATAATGTCGCCCGTAACGACAAAAGGAATGATCGCTGCGGGTATGACGAGCATCAGCGACAGCTTAAACAGCTTTTGCACGCGGAACCGGATGCACACATAAGCCAGCACCACAATGCCAAGCGCGAGCACGCCAGCTCGTGATTGTGTCGCCAGCATTGCGCCTAAATAAATAAAGCAGATGCCGAGCTGCAGCAGACCGCCCTTGCGAAGCAGCAGCGACAGCGCAATACAAAGCATCATCCCGAAAAAAACCGAAGCCACATTCGTATTAACGAACAAGGTTCCCGCTTTAAAGGGGTCCAATATATTAGCTTTAATATCTACATTAATTAAAGCCGCCAGCGTATTCGGCTCAATCAGGAAGCTCGCGATCCTCGACCTTAAAAATTGCAGCTCCTGGTCAGGCGCAATAATAAAATAAATGTTCAGCAAGCCAATCGGCAAATACACATGCTGAATACCGCGCAGCGTCTGCTCAACGGATAGGCCGCGAGCCCGGTAATAGTAGCCCGCAAGCAAGGCGAGCAGACCTATGATAGAATAGGCAATCAGCTTAAAGCCGAGCACCCGGTCCGGGGCATAAATAATGCCCACCGCCATCGCGATAAGCAGGGCGGCATAATATTTAACAAGCCGTTGTGTGCGAAAATAATGCATCAGCTTTCCTTGCGACGCCGAGCGCAGCAGAAGCATAACGAGCACGAGACTCGACAGCGTCACCGAAACCGCAAGCGGCAAATACAACTGGTAGGCCAGCAGCGCCGGGATGACGACATAATAAATGGCGTCTTTCCTAATCGCGACATAAGCGAGCGCTCCAGCAGCAACGAACAGCAGCACGTAAATATGCTGCACGGAAGCGAGGCATATAACGCCAAGTGACAGCAGCATTGCGGCATAAAGCGCCAGCTTGTTCGGCAAACGGCCAAGCATCGAGCTAGGCCTGCACTTTCATCGGATTAAACCGTTCATTAAAGCTGCCGCTGACGATGCTGGAAATGTGGTACAAAAACGCCTCTACAGAAAACTGCTGTGCGTTCTGGCGGCAGTTCGCATCCGTCATCATCCAGGAGAGCAGCTCAAACTGCCGTACCGCATCAATGACCGATTCCGCATCCTGCTTCTCAAAAAACAAGCCGGTAGGATTGTTTTCGCCCAGCCCTTTGACGATATCCTGAGCGCCGCCCTTGCCGTAGGCAATAACGGGCGTTCCCGCTGCCTGAGCCTCGACCATGCTAATGCCGAAGTCCTCTTCACCTGCGAAAATAAAAGCTTTGGCCTGCTGCATATGCTTAAGGAGCACGGCATTGGGCTGGTAGCCGAGCAGCTTGACGTTCGGCGTTGCCAGCTGCTTCAGCGTCTTCATCTCCGGGCCGTCGCCAATGACAATCAGCTCCTTGTCCGGCATTTTGGCAAAGGCCTCGACGACCAGATCAATCCGCTTATATGGAACAAGCCTCGAAGCGGTAAAATAATAGTCCTTCCGATCCTGATTGGAGTGATTGCCGAACGCCTTCACTTCAACCGGCGGATACACAACCTGTGCCTGGCGGCGATAAATTTTGTGAATGCGCCGGGCGATATAGGACGAGTTCGCGAGAAACACATCTACGCCGTTCGCTGTCCGCACATCCCACATGCGAATTTGGTGCAGCAGCAGCTTGGATACGAGCTGCTTCAGCTTGCCCAGCTCGCTTAAATATTGATGCTGCAAATCCCAGGCATAACGAATCGGCGTATGCACATAAGAAATATGAATTTGATCAGGGCCCGTAATAATGCCTTTCGCGACCGCATGCGAGCTGGATATGATGACATCATAGCCGGATAAGTCAAACTGCTCGACCGCCAGCGGCATAAAAGGAAGATACGTTTTGTACATTTTTTTCGCAAAAGGCAGCTGCTGAATAAAAGTTGTAATCGGCTTTTTCCCCTTCAGCATATGGCGGTCCTTCTCTTCCAGAAAATCAATTACACAGAACAGGTCTGCGTCGGGGTAAATATTCAGCAGTTGTTCCACTACCTTCTCTGAACCTGCATAGGTTACCAGCCATTCATGAACGATAGCCACTCTCATAGGGCAACTCCTTTGTCTTATTGCATATAGGGGAAAGCTGCGTGAAAAGGTTGGTCTCCGGCCGCTGTTGCAGCTTCATTTTCTGAATAAACCGCCTTTGCGGTAAAAATGAAGCTGCAAAAATCGGACGCTAACGCTCCTCCGACCAACCTTTTCACTCCGCTAATCCTTTTTGCCATTTTTTAATTTCAATAAGCGCCTTTACGCAGCAGCACGATAATGACTGTGCGATATAATATTTTCAGATCCAGCCATACGGACTGGTTGTAGACGTAGAATAGCTCAAGATCGACGCGCTCAGGATACCCCACGTCGCTGCGTCCGCTTACTTGCCAATAGCCGGTTACTCCCGGCTTGACCGACAGGAAGGGCACTGCCTTCTCTCCATATTCCTTCAGCTCGTCACGCACGATTGGGCGCGGTCCGACCAGGCTCATCTCGCCCTTCAGCACATTGATGAGCTGGGGAAGCTCGTCCAGGCTCGTTTTGCGCAGGAAGCTGCCGATTTTCGTGACGCGCGGGTCTTCGGATGGATCAAGCTTGTAGCTGTTGTCGATGTATTTCTTGTACAATACCGGGTCGGCGCGCAGCCGCTGCTCGGCATCATGCAGCATGGAGCGAAACTTGATGATGCTGAACGTATTGCCCTTATGGCCAATCCGCTTCTGCTTGAAAAATACCGTTCCCTTCGGATCGCTGATCTTAATGAGCAAAGCGACGAGCATGAACACCGGAAGCAGAAAAATAATGCCCGCCAGCGAGCATAAGACATCAATAATCCGCTTCGCTGCGGCTTGCAGCGAGAGAGTCAGCGTGCGGGCTTCCGACTTGTATTGTGGCCGATTTACACTCATACGCTATCCCTCCTCAGTGCTTGGAGCTGGCTGGCCTGCTGCTGCTCGACTATTTCCTCAAGTGCCGTCATGAGCGGAAGCTTAAGCTCCTTATTGCGAAGGGCGAAGTCAATCGTCGTTAAAATAAAGCCAAGCTTTTCTCCGACATCATAACGTTTGCCTTCAAAATCATAAGCAAAAACGCCTTCGCTTTCATTCAGCTTTTGAATCGCGTCGGTTAATTGAATTTCATCGCCGGCGCCCTTCTCCTGCAGCTCCAGAAAATCAAAAATTTCCGGCGTCAGCACGTAACGGCCCATAATCGCCAAATTGGACGGGGCATGTCCCGGCTTCGGCTTCTCGACGAAACGGTTAACCTGTACGAGCCGGCTGCCTTCTACTTCCATCCCTACCGGATCGACAATGCCATACCGCTGCGTCTGATCGACAGATACGGTCTGAACGCCGATGACCGATTTCCCCGTCGCATCATATTGCTCAATGAGCTGCCTTGTGCAAGGCACCTCGGATTCGACAATGTCATCGCCAAGCAGAACGGCGAATGGTTCATTGCCAATAAATTTGCGGGCGCACCATACAGCATGGCCGAGCCCCTTTGCTTCTTTTTGACGAATATAATGGATCGTTACATTGGAGGAACGCTGCACGGCTTGCAGCAGCTCCAGCTTGCCTTTCTCAATCAACGTGTGCTCCAGTTCAAATGCGATGTCAAAATGGTCCTCAATAGCCCGCTTCCCTTTGCCTGTTACGATAATAATGTCTTCGATACCGGATGCGATGGCTTCTTCGACGATGTATTGAATCGTCGGCTTGTCGACAATCGGCAGCATCTCCTTCGGCATTGCTTTCGTTGCAGGCAAGAAGCGCGTTCCAAGTCCAGCTGCAGGAATAATTGCTTTTGTCACTTTTTTCATCATCCATCACCCTATCCTTCTTCGATTTTTTATTTAATTTGGAAGCAGTTCATGGGAGTTAAAAGTTCCAGCTATACTCTCGTGTGCCTGGCTCCTCTCCTATACATGATCGTATAGCTCGAACTTCTAAATGCTTTCACTCCTTTTCGCCCGTTTTTCTGCACGTAATAGTGTGGAGGAGTTCGGGTGAAAGGGAATCAGCGCTGCGTAAAAGGTTTGGATTACGATCGCCGTTGCCCCTGAATTTTTTGAATTATCCGCATCTGCGGTAAAAATTCAGAGGCAAAAGCGAACGCTACGCTTCTCCATTCCAAACCTTTCACTCCGCTTGCCCCTTTCACCCAAACTCCTCGCTAAATTAAAGGGCATCTAACCCCTCCTCACCCCACACCACCGACGCTCTACGTCTAAGGCCGTTCGCAGCCCACAGCATGATCGAGTGCCTCCAGTGATATAGGTGCAGGAGACATTACCCAAGGTGAAACGGCTGTCGCCGTCCTTTGGCGGCACGGCGCGTTTCATTCCGAGAAATATAGAGAAAGGATGAAAAAATCATATACTTTCCTATATTTCAAGCGTAAACGGCTGTCGCCGTCCTTTGGCAGCAAAGCTACCGTTTCGCGATGAAATATAAGCCCATTAATAATTGTGAAACTTATTAATTCTTATATTTTCAAAAAAACAAATTGCTAGCAGTTGTTGGATCACTTCAATTTCGGTTTAAAAATAGTGATGAAAATGGCGAAGCGGAATGAAAGGCTTGAGCTGGAGAAGCGTTAGCGTTCGCTTAAAGCTTTCCGCAGGAAAGCAGCATCGTAAGCATATGCTTTTACCCTTGCATTCCCCCCTATAAGGGGGCTCATTCGAGGAATGCAAGGGTAATGGCGATCGGAAGCCAAGCCTTTCATGCAGTGGAGCCTTTTTCATTCACGCTTTTAAACTAAACGATTAAGAGATTACAAATACTCAAAACGAAACCTCACACTCATTGGTAGTAATATAAATACCCTTCCGAGCTGCTCCGCTTGATTTTATTGAGCACTACCCCCAAAATTCTCGCTTTCACATGCTCCAGGCTCGCCTTTGCTTTGATGGCGACTTCCTTCTTGACTGTGCCGGAATCAATGACGAGGACGACGCCGTCGGACTTGGATGCTACGATTTGCGCATCCGTCACGACCATGATCGGCGGGGTATCGACAATGATAATGTCGTAATGCTCCTTCATTTTTTCCAGCAGCTGGTCCATTCGCTTCGATGCCAGCATCTCCGAAGGATTTGGCGGAACCGGTCCTGCCGGTAAAATGCTGAGTCCGCTCACCGAGGTGGCCTGAATCGCGGTCTCCCATTCCTTCTGATTGCTCAGCACCGAGGTTAGGCCAATCTGATTGGATACCCGAAACAGCTGATGCTGCGTCGGCTTGCGCATATCGGCGTCTATCAACAGCACCCTCTTGTTCGACTGCGCGTAAGTGACGGCAATGTTTGCCGAGGTTGTGCTTTTGCCTTCATTCATCTTCGTGGAGGTGACCATCAGAGTGCGAATTTCTTCCTCCAAATTGGAGAAATCAATATTCGTTCTAAGGATGCGGTAAGCCTCCGATATCGGCGACTTTGGGTTCGTTTCCGTAATGAGCGGCCAATTAGGCTTCGTACGTGACATTATTTTTCCCCCTCATCGGTTGGTCTATGGAATGGTCCTTGTGCTTGCCTAGATCAACCTCGCGGATTTTCGGAATGAGTGACAGCGTCGGCAAGCCAAGCACCGCCTGAATGTCTTCCTCCGTCTTAATCGTATCGTCGAGATAATCGAGCAGCAGCGCGAATCCAATGCCTACCAGCATAGAGAGTGCAATCGCAATCGCAATATTCATCGTCGGCTTAGGCGACACAGGAGGCGGTGAGAGCGTATGATCGGCTTCGTATAAAATCGACACATTATCAACCTGCATCAAGCTCGGCAGCTCCTGCATGAACACCTCCGATACCGCATTCGCAATTTTTGCGGCCCGGCTGTAAGAGGAATCCTTGGCAGTGACCGACATCACCTGCGTGTCGTTGACTGAGGTTACACTAATCCGTTCAATCAGCTCGCCTGTCGTAAGGTCTAGCTCAGGATACTTCTGGGCAACCTTGCCCATTACCCTCGGCGTTCTTATAATTTCCTTGTACGTCTTCACCAGTTGTATGTTGGAGTTGATCGTGCTTAGATCCAGCTTGGCGATAATATCGTTTTGACTGCCTGTCTGATTAACGATCAGCTTGGTCGACGCCTCATATTCCGGCTGTTGAAAATAATAAGAATAGATGCCTGTGGCGACCCCTGCCATGCAGACGAGCGCTGTTATCAACCAGATTCTTTTTTTCACAACATGCCAATATTGTTTCAATTCCAATGCATATACCTCCATAAAAGATTATTCAAAACGCGACCTGTTGGGTAAAAAAAAGAGGTGCCTACCATTTACGCCGCCCAGCTGCCCGGCCCTTTTAAGCAACTTTCTGCATCGGGCAGGCAGCCATTTTACACCTTTCTCTATCATTCGACAGTTTTATCCTTTTGCAAAAATACTCAATATGAGCTTTTTCGACTTGATTATATTCATAAAGAATAACTTTTTCAAGGTGTTTTGAAAATTAGTTTTCTGAATTTTCAAAACTTTCATTGAAAATATAGACAATGGATATGATTTTCCCTATCCTTTCTCTATATTTCTACGCGAAACGGTAGCTTTGCCACCAGAGGACGGCTTTCGGCTGTTTGCGCTTGCATAGAGGCCCTTTTCGCCAACCTGTTCTCTGACAAAAACTGTTGGAATGAACCGCCCTCAAGGACATGATCCATCATATCTTCAAACGTGCCATTAATTCCTTTTTTACGCAGCAGCAGCGTCAGCAGCTCGGCTAAATCAATACGAGGCCTTGCCTCGGAAGGCACGTAACGCTGCTCTTCATAAGCGAATACCTTCTCCTGCTTCATTGGATATTGCACCATAAGCAGCCATTCTGTCAGGCTTCTTCCTGCAGTTCTCCCTGGTTCGGGCGCAAACATTGGATCGTCAGCAAGCTTTTTGAAAAAGGCCTTCACCTTTAGAACGCGCTGCTTCTGCTGCACAAGCTCGTGGAGATCATCAGCGATTTGCTCGAGCTGCTCTCCCACAACGCCGTACTCATCCACCCGTCTGAGTGATTGTTGATTCGTTACCATCCTAATCCCTCCACCTCTTTTTGAAAATATATAAGCGGGCAACCTATCCAAGTGCGCTCTTTTTAGTATGTCGTATATTATGCGTATTGAATAAGTATAAAAGAAGAATTCCGAAAAGAGTGTCAGTTTGTGTCGAATTAAATAAATTGATCATTTAGCCCATTAACTACCCCACGCGTCCTATATCCAATTTCAGTAAATTGTTGAGGTATTGTATAACCGTGCTTTATTGTCTACAAAAGGCCACTTTCAGCATAGGTACAGCGGTTAAGCTGCAGCAGGCAAAATGAGAACTTTATTGCGCTTTTTAGACGCAACAAACAGCCGTTGATTCGCTAATGGCAGGCGGAGCGGCATGTCAGTTTATTTTATAGGCGCCATGCGGCATGACGGCGTTTTGGCCTTCGCTTTATTTTCAGAAAAATGAACAAAAAAACGCTTGCGCTATGAACGAATGTTCTAAGCTTTGCAAGCGTTCCAATGTTTCAATATACTATCCCGAATCGTCTGATTCAATAGCCGCATAAGGCTAGTTAATTAGCTTTAATATTAACCAAATTAAGAGGATCCAGAAGGGCAGCGCGAGAAGAATACCGTTTAATATGCCGACTTTTAAGCTTCCTTTGCGAAAAAACATGGTATGCCGCCTCCTTCTATTATACTGTATAGTTTTATTATACCCCATTCCTTTCCTCCTATACCGATCCAATAAGCATGCGTGACTATTTGGAAACTTTAGGTAGTCGCGAAGGGTATAGGCGTATGGGCCGCATGACTCATTATTTTGAAACAGCTCTTTCTTGTCCTCCTATCAAGGTGGAGACGCACCGAAAACTTTGTTCCCTATTTTACAAAAAAATTAAGCTTCCTTCTCGCATCTTCTATTCTAGTGTCCACCTCTGCAACTATAACTGTTTGAAAGATAGGGATTTAGGGTATAAGCTTATGGGCCAAACGGCTCATTATGCTATAAATATTGGAATTGCATGTATGGAAAATAGTAGAATGGCTAGGACGATGTAAACTAAAAACCTTCTATAATAAAGGAGAATCCGATGAGCAACGAGCAAGAGTATCGCTTTCAAGTCAATTTAAGCGGAATGATAAACATACTTTCCAACCATTTATATAGTAGTCCCAATGTATATTTGCGCGAGCTTCTGCAAAACGCGACGGACGCTATTACCGCACGTGGACAGCTTGAGCCTGGTTACACCGGAAACGTGACGGTAGAAATTGCAGGCAGCGGCAGTCACACGACGATGACGGTTGAGGATAACGGTGTAGGGCTGACCGAGGAGGATATTCATCAGTTTCTAGCAATGATCGGTCATTCCTCCAAGGTTGGTCAGGATTTTATCGCAAAAGAAACCTCATTCATCGGCCGTTTCGGCATCGGTCTGCTGTCCTGCTTTATGGTCAGCGACGAAATCGTCGTTCTGACCCAATCGGTGAAGGGCGGTCCATCCATGGAATGGCGCGGCAAGCCGGACGGGACGTATACGATCCGCCAGCTGAGCACCCAATTGTCACCGGGAACGAAAATTTATTTGCGCTGCAAGCCCGACAGCGAGCCATATTACGAGCCCCAAATGGTTGAGGATTTACTATTCTATTATGGCGCTTTGCTGCCCTATCCGGTTAAGCTGCATGCCAATGGAGATGCGAAGACGATTAACGAGTCGCGGCCGGACTGGATTTTACAGCCGGAGCTGGCGCGCGGCCGTCGCCGCGAAGTGCTTGCCTTCGGTGAAAAGCTGCTGGGCGAGCCGCTGCAGGATTTCATCCCGCTCCAAACAGCGAATGGCCGAACGGGCGGAATCGCCTTTATTTTGCCGCATAGTGTGAACCTGAATGCCCGCCGTTCCCATAAAGTGTATCTGAAGCAAATGCTCGTCTCCGATAAAGCGGAAAATATTTTGCCGGAATGGGCGTTTTTCGTCAAATGCATCATCTGGACAGATGAGCTTCAGCCGACGGCATCACGCGAGCATTTCTATGAGGATGAAAGGCTGGAATCGGTGCGCCAGGAGCTTGGACAATCGATCCGCAATGAGCTTATGCGCATTGGCGAATATGAGCCTGACCGCTTGCAGCGCATTATTCAGCTGCATGCTTTGTCGATGAAGGCACTGGCTGCGCAGGATGAGGATTTCCTGCAAACCATTTATCGCTGGATTACCTTTGAAAGCACCTACGGAGAACGAACATTTGGCGAGCTGATGGCCGATAATAAAAAAATATTTTATACGTTATCTGTTGATGAATACCGTCAAATTACCCATGTTGCCGCAGCGCAATCGATGCTCGTCCTAAATGGCGGCTATATTTATAACCATGAATTGCTTGAGCGCTTGTCGATCCTTCTTCCCGAGCTGGAAATGGAAAGGCTGCTGCCGGAAGATGTATCGCTGTCCTTCGAGGACTTGACGAATGAGGAGCGCAATCAATTTTACGAGCGAATTCGCCTTGCGGATGGGGCTTTGCAGCGCTTCCGCTGTCAAATTCAGCTCAAACGTTTTGCTCCAGCAGAGCTTCCTGCCCTTTATACGCTGTCGAAGGAATCCTCGTCGCTGCGCTCCTTGGAGAAAGCGAAGGAAAACAGCTCGGATCTGCTCGCTTCTGTACTCGGCAATCTTGGCGCGAGTTTTACGGAATCAGCGTATTCGACGCTTTATTTTAACTTAAACAATCCGCTCGTCCAGAAGATTTTCACCAGTGCCGACAACCAAATGTTCACAACCGCTGCCCAAATGCTGTATACGAATGCATTGCTGATGGGCCATTATCCGATGACGCGCGAGGAGCTTGGTGTCCTTGGCCAAGGCATGGTTAAATTTATCGACTGGGGACTATCATCGAACGCCTAAAAAGCTTGAGACACAAGGAGGAACAGGAATGGAGCACGATTTTGAAGATTTAATGGATCAGGCCTATGATCTGCCCCCCGGCGCAGCTAAGCTGGAAGTGCTGGAGGCTGCCGTGAGAATTGCAGATGCAGAAGGCGATGTCGAAAACGCCTTTGAGGCGAGAGGCGAAATTGTGGAGACGGCTATTTTTCACGGTTACCCGCTCAAAGCGATTATCGCTTTCTCCTGGCAGCTGGGACAATCTGACCAAGAGCCAGACAATTATGATAGCAGCGATTTAATGTGGTCCTACAAATGGATTGTCGGCAACATTTCGAATTTCCCGGAAATTCCGATGTCGCAAATTCAAGAGCTTGTCGAGGATTTGGGCAAGCGCTATAAGGAGCACGGCTACAGCCGCCGCACTTATTTATATTACCGCTCTCGCCTCGCCTTAAGCCATGGGAAGCTGAATGAAGCCAAGGATTTTCTCGAGCAGATGATGAAGGTCGATCGGGACTATATGACCGATTGCATCGCCTGCGAGCAAAATCATATCGTGGAGCTTTATGCGCAGCTGGGCGAAGATGAACAAGCTTTAAAGGCGGCAGAGCCGATCTTATCGGGCAAAATGAAATGCGCTGAAGTGCCTCATATTACGCTGCCGCACCTGCTTTCTCCTTTGCTGCGTCAGGGATCATCAGAGGAAGCACAAAAGCTTCATACGAAAGGCTATCGCCTCGTCAAAGGCAAGCGCGATCTGCTCGATAGCGTCGCACAGCATATTCATTATTTGACGGATGTGAATCCGGCGAAGGCGGTAGAGGTTGTCGAGCTGCATTTGGCATTTATCCTTGACCATGAGAATCCTTATGAGGTTATGCGATTTAATTTATTCACAGCACGGCTGCTGAAGAAGTTAATTAACGAGGGATCTGAAGTAAAGCTGCGTCTGCCGGCATCCTTCCTCACTGTGCATGAAGATACAAGTCTGCCCGCGCTTGCTGCGCACTTTGAAGCACTTGCGCTATCGGCAGCAAAACGTTTTGATGCTCGCAATGGCAATGATTATTATAGTAACAATGCCGCGAGCTTGCTCGTTTAACTCGCCTGATGAGGCCTCTTGGCGCTTCTATTGCCATGTATTTAACAAAAAAACAGAGGAGCATCTATGGAAATGGATTTTGAGGATTTAATGAACCAGGCGTATGACCTCCCTCCCGGCGCTGCCCAGCTTGAGGTGCTGGAGGCTGCCGTTCGGCTCGCAGATGCCCAGGGTGATATTGAAAATGGTTTTTATGCGCGCCACCAAATTGTGAAAACCGCTGGATTTCATGGTTTCCCGCTGAAGGCGATTATCGCCTTCTCCTGGCAGCTAGGCCAATATGATCAAAACCCTGAGGAATATGATGGCAGAAGCTTGTTATGGCGATATAAATGGATCGTCGGCACCATTTCGAATTTCCCGGAAATTCCAATGCCGCAAATCCAGGAGCTGCTGGAGGATATGGGCAAGCGTTATAAGGAGCATGGCTACAGCAATCGCACTTATTTATATTTCCGCTCCCGGCTCGCTCTTGACCATGGCAAGCTTGATGAAGCCAAAGATTATCTCCAGCAATTTATGAAAGCATTTCGGGACCATATGAGCGATTGCATCGCCTGTGAGCAGCATTATATTGTCATGCTGTATTCAAGACTGGGCGAGGATGAGCAAGCATTAAAGGCAGCGGAGCCGATTTTATCAGGGAACATGAAATGTGCTGAGGTCCCTCATATTACGTTGCCAGAGCTGCTCCTGCCTATGCAACGCCAAAACCTTCATGAGGAAGCTAAAAAAGCGCATACGAAAGGCTATCGTCTCGTAAAAGGCAAGCGCGATCTATTGGAAAGCGTCGCCCTGCATATTGAATATTTGACGGTAACCAAGCCAGCGAAAGCGATTGAGGCTGTAGAGCTGCATTTGGCTTTCGCACTTGATCATGAGAACCCTTATGAAGTAATGCTGTTTAATCTATGTACGGCACGTCTGCTGAAGAAGCTGGTTCAAGAAGGATCGAATGTGATGCTCCGGCTTCCCGCCTCCTTTCTTGCGGCGCATGAAGATACCAGCCTTCCGGCGCTCGCCGCTCATTTTGAAAACCTCGCCACTGCGGCGGCACAACGTTATGATGCACGCAATGGCAATGACTTTTATAGTAAAAAGATAGCCGATAAGCTGCTCATGTAGTGTGCCTGGCGGAGCTGCCTAGTACACAATACTTGTAATGAAGCGAAGCGGTGGCGTTAATGTTCAACATGGCCAAGCGCTTGACCGACACCGAACATCAGTTTTGGCAAAATTTTGGCCCTTGTCCTCTAAAACTGTTATGGAAAACGTAGTTTTCACCGATATATATTACATATTAGGTTAACTTTTAGAGAAGAGGGCGGGATTCTATGTTAAAACTATCTTTACGCTGGCGGCTTGCTCTGCTTGCTGCAATTCCGCTTATTGCGTATGTGCTGTCGAGCTTGTATTACCTTAACGGGCAGCAGCAAATTGTGCGTACGATGACAGAGGAGATTTATGACACATCCAATCAGGTCAATTCACTGATTTTGAATGCAGACCGAGACATGTATCAAGCTTATCAAGCGTATTTAAAAGTGGAGTCTGGTACGTTAAACACAGCCGAGATCGATGAAGCGCGCAAAGAGCTGTCCGAAAATATTGCGCAGGTATCCGAACGCGTCGGACAAGCAAATGCTATTATTGAGGCCCAATCTTTGCAAAAATTAGCATATGGTGAATCTGGCCGGACGATTGAAGACATTTTGGGCCAATTTCAGCCGAAATTTGAATTATGGTCCTCTGCAGCCATACAGGCTGCTGCTGGGGAGCAGCACCAGTTCCGCAATGCAGAAATTGACGACGCTTTTAAATCCAGCCGCTCTGGCATTGACGAGATTGGAGAAAGCTTGGACAAGCATTCAGAGCTGACGATAGCTGCCATCAACGAAGAGGTCGAGCAAAATCAGCTTGTAGCCTTTATAGCAACTACTTTAGTTACGCTCTTTTTAGTTGTCGTCGTTATCATCACCGTACGTCAAATTATGCGGACGGTCCGCACGATTGTCTCCAAATCCATTCAAGTAGCGGCGGGAGATTTGACGGTGCAGCGGGATGAAAATCCTGGAAACGATGAGCTTGGCCGCATATCAGCTGCCGTTGATCATATGATTGACACGATGCGCAAGCTGATTAGCGGCATTTCGGAGTCCGCGATTGAGGTAAGCGCTGCCTCCTCCCAGCTGACAGCCGCATCACAGGAATCGACTGAGGCGGCAGAGCATACCGCGATTCGGATACAGGAGGTTGCTCAAAGCTCGATGGTTCAAGCGAGAACGGCGCAGGAGACGTCCCGTGCGATTGATGAGATGGCGGTGGGCATTCAACGGATTGCCGAAAATACAACTTCCATTGCGATGCATTCCTCTGGAACGTCAGAGCAAACCGAGCAAAGCCAGCAGGCTTTGAATACGCTCGTTAACCAGATGGAGGACATTCGCGTTGTCATAACGAAGCTGTCCGAAAGCATTCATTCCCTTGAGCATCGCTCGCAGCAAATCGGCAAAATCGCTCAAAATATTACCGCATTCGCCGGACAAACGAATATTTTATCACTCAACGCCTCCATTGAGGCTGCACGTGCAGGGGATCAAGGAAAAGGGTTTGCCGTTGTGGCAGAGGAAATTCGCAAGCTGGCAGCGGCCTCGCTGGAATCGGCGGAAGGCATCAATACGCTCGTAGCTGGCACGCGCAGTGAAATTGCCAGTGCATCGAGCTATATGGCGACAACCGTTCAAGAGGTCAAAAATGGCGGTGGGCAACTGAACGTTGTACAGGAGCGGCTGGGTGCCATCTCTATCGCGATTGAGCAAATTGCGAATCAGCTGCATGATAATTCAGCTATTGCTGAGCAATTATCCGCAGGCTCGCAGCAAATTAGTGCCTCGACAGAATCAGCTGCGGCAGGCGCTGCCTCCAATTTGGAGAAAACCGATGACGTGGCGGCCGCAACGGAGGAGCAGCTTGCACAGATGGAGCATATCGCATCATCAGCCCAAGCACTGAATCGCATTGTCGGTGATCTGGAGGCGGCTATTTCCAGCTTTAAAGTGAACTAACGAAGGTCTCCGTTTAACGGAATCGTTGAAAAATAAAGCAAAAAGAGCAAGGCTCCCCAACAAACCCGGGAACCTTGCTCTTGTCATTTTCTATTGCTCTTGCAAAAGCTTGGCAATAATTGTAGCTATTTCAGCCCGATTGATCGATTGCCCCGGCTTGATGGAGCCATCCTTATAACCGCTGATCAGCCCATGCTCTGAAAGCGCTTGAACCGCTTCCGCTGCCCAAGCCGAGATGCTGTCGCTATCCTTGAAGCTGCCTTCGCCAGTTGCCGTGCCAGCAGCAAGCTGCCCCTTAATCGCACGATACAAAATGACAAATGCTTCCTCGCGGGTAATTTCCTGATTTGGCTTAAAGCTGCCGTCAGCAAATCCGCTCACAATTCCTTCATTGACCAAAGCATTTACCGAACCCGCATACCAAGCTCCTTCTGACACATCGTTAAACTTCGATGAGCCCGCAGCCGCATCCAGCTTCAATAAGCGGAAAATAATCGTCATAAACTCTGCACGATTCATCTTTTTATCCGGCTGGAACGTGCCATCTGGATAACCCTGCATAAGTCCTTGGGCCGTCAGCCTGCCAATTGCCGTTCCTGCCCAGTGATTGCTGACATCCGGGAATATTGGCGGATTCGTACCTGTTCCTGGATTTGTTCCCGGATCTGTGCCCGTTCCCGTCCCTGTGCCCGGCGTAGTGCCTGGATTCGTCCCATTGCCTGAGCCGCTTCCTGAACCTGAGCCTGGATTACTGCCAGACCCCGAGCCTGGATTTGTTCCCGGATTCGTACCCGGATTCGTACCCGGATCTGTCCCAGGGTTCGTGCCCGGATCCGTTCCGCCGCCGCTGCTCGCTTTGGCAGGAACGATAACGGAACGGACGATGACAGCGCTGGTCTGATCCGACAGCCGCGTCACTTCCAGCTCCAATTGAACCGTTGTCGCTTGCTCTGGCGGCGTAATCGTACCATCGGTACCAATTACCGCACTGTTGGAGGATTTGATCGCCACTGCGAAGCCTTCTGGGGCTTCCGGCAGCGTCAACTGTACCGCTCCTTGGGCTGGTGCCGCTATTTCGCCCAGACGGTTAGCCGCCTGCGCTGCTGTCTGCTCCTTAGCAACAATCATAATCCAGCTAATTTGCGGATCAGGAGCGCCACTGACCGCCCGGCGAATCGTCAGCGCCAGCTTGCCGTCAGATACATTCACATCTTCGTAGCCAAGTACATCTCGCGAAGCGCTGAATGTATAGCTGTTCGTTTTTATTTCATCATTAATAATGATTTGAGCTTTGCGTGTGCCAGGATTATATTGCGACCATGGATCATACAAGCCAACATAAACATCATATTCGCCATTCGCAATGTCAAAACGGTAGGGCAAATCATCGCCTGTTCCAGACTTTAAATAACGCAGCGAAGCGAACAAATCGCCACTAGCTGTACCAGAGGTTAATGTATGGTTACCAACATAACCCCAATTCCGGCCATTGTCCGGGTCATATTGCTGATCGATCGCTTCTTTATTAATGAGCGTATCTTCCATGTAGGAAATCATGTCGTTATAATCAGCTGTCGCCGCGCCTCCGGCATGAACGAAATAAGCGCTGCGATCCGGCACCACATAAATTTGCTGTTCAATCGTTTTGCTGCTCGCGCCGCTAAGCGTACCCTTCAGCGTCACGATGCCCGGTTTGGCGAATAGCTCCGGCGTTGCATTCCAAGCAATTGCAGCCGTCGTTTGCGAACCGCCAGACACTGTAATTTGCACTGTATTGGGCAGTGCAGGCACTTTGCCAATCGAGGTTTGCATAGGCAAAGGCGTATCAATCGTAATACGTCCCATTGCATTCAGCTCATCCAGCGTCCATTCATCGCGCCAGCGCAGCGCGATTTCATCATTTTGGCCAAATTCGATCGGCAGCCAAATGTAACGCGAATTTTTCAGATCATTTTTGTCCCAGCGATCGCCCATATAGAGGAACTTGCCCGCTGCTGGATCAATCGGAAGGACATGCGTGCTTTGCGAGGCAAACGTCGTAGAGCTGCCCGGCGCTACATCGCGCATTGGCTTCCATTCGCCGAAAATATCATCGGCAACGGTGTATTTCCCAAGGTTTGGATCCCAGCCGGTTGCACCGGACGTAATCATATAATATTTGCCCTGATATTTGAACAAGGCAGGCGCTTCGCGCTGTCCTCCCGGAAATACCCGGACGTAATCGACACCATATTCGGCTTTGTATACGGTATCGCGCTCGACATTGCCATCTTTATGCCAACCGACAATATCGGTGTACTCTTCATTCAGCTTGGAGATGTACATCGTCATATTTTCCTCGCTGGAATAGACGAGGTAAGCTGTGCCATCATCATCTTTAAACAGCGTCATGTCCCGCGCCATTCCCGGCTGGTTAGGCTGCCCATTGTAGGTGGCATCCGCAGGAGCACGGTCCATCCGGTGGCTTTCGCCATAGACGAAGGGTCCTGTTGGCGAATCGCTCAAGGCATACCCCGCTTCCGCCTTCGCATAGTTGGCTGTCGACGTTTCCGACGGACCATCCGTATGCATCCACATCACATATTTCCCGGTTGCATCATTGTAAATGACCTTTGGACGCTCGATAATGCGGTTCGTCCCAATATCATTGAAAATGCTGGCTTGATCCGTTCTCCCTGCATAAAGCTGGGAAATAAGCGGATCATTCGTAAAATCATCCATCGACTCAATTGCAGTCAACGCCAGACCATGATCCTCCCAATTGTATAAATCGGTTGAGGAGTATACCCGAACGCCGCGCGCCGGCAAGTAGCCATTGGTTTTATCCTCGCCATACCAATAATATTTTTGCGTATGCTCATCGTAGATGATGCCGCCGCCATGCGCCTGAATAAGCGCACCGCTCGTATCATTCCATACCGCGCCCGGTTTAAACGAGGTATTCGGCACATCCAGCGATAGCTGAGCAAGCGCTGCATTCAATGAAGCGATAGCCGAGCGAATCTGCTCCTGCACCGCCGGGTCCTGCAGGTCTGTGCCATTCGCAGATAGTGCATCAAACACATCCGCAGCAGCAGCGATTGCATCATTCAGCACCTGTACGCTATAGCGTGTGTATTTCACATCCGCAGCTTCGCCTCTTGCCTCATCCAGCTTTTCTCCCAGATCGGATAATGGGATCGTGACATTCAGACGGACAATAATATAGCTAAGCATTGGATCATTATAATTGCTTAATGCTGCTGAAGCCGGACCTTGAACGCGAACCTGCATTTCATTGCCCGTTATGCTGACATTTCGATAGGTAACCTCCTTCACTGCATCATACTCGCCAATGGCATATTCACCAGAGAGATTCGTTCCGTTTACAACCATATTGACGCTGCGGCCGCTCCACGGATTTTTGTATCCAAACGTAATATCATAGCGGTCTTCCGGCAGCTCGAATTTGTATTCGATCGCCTTTTCCCTTACTTGCGCGCCATTATAATAACGCAGCGTCCCCAGCTTCGTAGAAGCATCACCTGTTCTTGCAGCTGTTGCAGTCGTTACTAACCCCCATTTTTTCCCGGTTACGTTATCCACTCCATATACCTGCTCGGTTACGGAGGAATACAGTCCAAACTTATCGTTGCCTTCTACTGTAGACGGTGTTGGGTCCCCTGCATTCACAAAATAAAGAATATAGTCGTTATCCTTCAATTCCTGCTCCGTAAAATCATCACGTACCGCTGCGCTCACACTAGCCGAATTGTCCCCGTTTTGCGGCTCATCTGCCGCATAGGCAGGAACAGCAGATACGAGCATGGACAGCACCAATAAACAGGAGCATGCGGCCGAAAGCCATTTTCGCTTGTTCAATACGATGAATCCCCTCTCTGTATATAGATCACTCCAAGCATGTATGCGTTTACAAAAAAAGCTGGAGCGTCACAATGGATTGTAACCAACCGTTCGCAATCCTTCAATTGAACAATTCGGAGCAAGCTGAACCGCTGCTGTTCCCGCAATTTGTTCACCCAAGTTTCATTTGTTCACACTGCGCTAATCGCGCATGTGAACGGGCATTCACTCATCAAAAAGCCAGCTGTTGTAGAGCAGCTGGCTAGCCTTGGCATAAAAATATTGCAGGTGCTATGCCTTCGGTGCACCCTCGAGCAGCTTCTCCACGATAAAATCAAGCTGCTTGTTCATCGAATAAATATCGCTGTAATACGCAAGTCCAAATTCAATTTCGACATAGCGGCTTTCTTTTACGGCTGGGATGCTGTTCCAAATCGTGTTTTCGGACAGATCATCCATACCTGAATATGAGGAGCGGAATATATAATCGCCCATGTATTCAGGCAGCACTTCCATCGATACGACCTGGTTGTCGCCTTTCCCCGAATCGATTATATCTTGAATAACTTTCGGAGCCTTCATTCCGAGGTATTCATAAATAATTTGCGAGCCACGGCCAAACTGCTTGCTGGCGACAACTGACATTTCCTTCTTCCCTCCTTCAATAATGGAAACCGTCTTGTCATAAACGCCTGCTGCTTTCAGCTTCTCCTTGCTCTCTTCCACTTTCTTATCGAAGTTTTCCAGCAGCGTCTTAACTTCCTGTTCCTTATTGAACACCTTGCCCAGCATATTCATTCGTGATTCCGTCGTCTTATCGTTAAACGGCTGAATGAAAACTGTTGGAGCAATATCACGCAGCATGTTATACGTTTCCTCAGAAGGTGTAATAATCAAGTCAGGATCGAGCGCAAGCACCGCTTCAGGATTCGGCTCGAACCATTTGCCAAGCGTTTGAATGCCTGCAAGCTCCTGCTCGAACGCCGCTCCTTCGTACACATCTGAAACACCGACCGGCTTCACGCCCATGGCGACCACATCGCCAAGCATATAAAGCACAACAACGCGCTTCGGCTCGGCAGGCACTTCCACATCGCCTTTCTCTGTGCTGATGATGCGTGTTGCTGCTTCCGCAGGCGACGCCTGGCCGCCATCTTTTTGCGCGGGTGACGCCGATTCCGTCGCATTGCTCGGCGAAGCAGCAGCTCCAGCGTTCGTGCTCGTATTCGCAGTGCCTGATGAGCAGGCACCTAACAGCAGCGTTAACGTAAGCAACAAGCTAATAGCGAGACCAGAAGTTGTATTTCTTTTCATTCGAACAGACCCTCCACGTTTATATTGATAATGATTATCACGATTATCAATATAACGCCGCAGCTTTCCCGTTCCAATGGATATTTCAGCTAAGATGAATGGACGATCTTCTGAAAGCCGCTTGTTGCGTTCCCGCTCCTGAAAACGAACGGGCGATAAGCCGGTATGTTTTTTGAAAATTCGGCTGAAATAATACACATCCGCGTAGCCAACCTCAAGCGCAATTTCATTCAGTGCCGCATCTGTGCCAATGAGCAGCTCTGCCGCACGTTTTACCCGAATTTGAATCAAATAATGAATCGGACTTGCTCCCGTATGCTCTTTAAAGCGCATGGACAGGTGCCGGGGGCTGTAATTCAGCTTTTCCCCCAGCGTCTCCAGCGTAATACCTTCCTGAAAATGATCCTCCATATAGCGGATGGCCTGTGTAACGAGGTCAGGCTTGCTTACTTTAATGCCCTGTGTCTTCATTTGCCGGAGCAGCTCATGGATAAATTGATAAAACAGCCCCTTGATCTGGATGCGATCCAGATCATCTGCTTGCTGCCACGCTTTCCGAATCAAATCCAGCGGACGAAGCAAGGGCAGCGGCTCCTGCGGCTGAAAACCATATTGCAGCGCAAATGGCTGATGCCGTTCCATCAGCCGCGCCAGCTCTTTATTGCCTGGCAATGCATATACCGCCCGGTACAAAAGCAAATAATATTCGAACTCTTCCTCCGCCCAAACATCGAGCCGCATACCCTTGCCACCATGCAGGATATGAAACCGCTGAGCCTCATGCTCGTCGCCGTCCAGCTCCAAAAGCCCAGCACCGCGCACACTGTAAATGAAGCCGCTTGACGGCAGCAAATAATCCTTGAGCAGCTCGCCTGGCTGCATGACGACATGGCGAATATCCCATATTTTTATAGCCGCCTGGTTCCATAACTTTATATGTTCGTCCAGCTTCAATTTCCCAACCTCCCCACTCCCTGGCTTAAAAGAACCGCTCAATCTATCCTTAGTTCCTTTATTATAATTGATAAAACTTCTCATTTACAATAATAATAACGCCAGGCTCCCTTAATATGCAAAAAAAGCCCGCAGCTTCGGCTTGGCCGAATATCGCTGCGAGCTTCATTGCATGCTTTTACAAATAAATTTCTTTGCCTGTCGCTGCCGATTCGTAGATCGCTTCCAAAATCTGCGTCACGACGAAAGCCTGCTCTGGCTTCACAAGCGGCTCCGTATCATGGATAACCGCCTCCAGCCACTGCCGGGCTTCCTTCGTTCCCGGATCATTCGAGCCGGGGCCAAAATACGCGATGCCGGGACCTGCAGCCGCCTTCGTTTCCATCAGCTTGCCGAACTGAACATTGTTGAAGATCAGCTCTCCGGCATAATCCGCCCCCTGTTTCATCTCCGCACCGCCGTTCGTGCCGTAGAGCGAAGCTTTCGCTTCCTTCACATCCGTCGTATTCAAAGCCCAGGAGCTTTCAAGGAAAATCGTTGCGCCATTTTCCATCTTAATGAGGCCGAATGCGGAATCCTCGACTTCCAGCTCCTCCGGCTTCCACGGCCCGAACATATTGCCCTCCGGCTTATCCCGCAGCTTGTAGAACACCGAGCCGCTGACGGACTTCGGCTTGTAATTGTCCATAAACCATAATGCCAAATCAAGCGCATGCGTTCCAATATCAATCAGGCAGCCGCCACCTTGCTGCTCCTTGTCGGCAAATACGCCCCATGTCGGGAGTGCCCGCCTGCGGATCGCATGGGCTTTCGCCATATACACTTCTCCGAGCGCGCCTTCCCGGCAAGCTTGATGCAGCGTCTGGGAATCGTCATTCCAACGGTTTTGATAGCCAATCGTCAGCTTTTTGCCTGTCCGCTCCGCCGCATCCAGCATTTTACGCGCTTCAGCCGAGTTAATCGCCATTGGCTTCTCGCACATCACATGCTTGCCAGCCTCCAGCGCATCTACGGTAATAAAGGAATGCTGCAGGTTTGGCGTCAGCACATGGATAATATCAATAGAGCTATCTTCTAGCAACTGCTTATAGTCGGTATACGTTTTGGCATCCTCGGTGCCGAACTGCTGCGCCGCTTTCTCTGCCTGCTCCGGAATAATATCACAGAACGCAACCATATCAACCAAATCGCTATTGTTTTTCAGTGACGGCATATGCTTCTGAAAGGCGATGCCTCCACAGCCTATAATACCTGCTTTCAATTTCCCCATCGTTTGCAGCCTCCTAAGGTGAAACGGCTGTCGCCGTCTTTTGGCGGCAAAGCAACCGTTTCGCGATGAAATATAAGTATAGTTATAGATGTGAGCATATAAATGCTTATATTTTAAATGAATGTGCGCAAATATGTCAGATCGTTGCGGACGCTGGCAAGCTTATCCACTGATTTTCCTTCATTTTCAACCAACGCATATTTCACATGTCCGAGTTCCTTGATCTTTCCATACATATGGGCAAAATCGAAAGCTCCTGTACCGAGATCGACAAAGTCCGAAGGCACAATATATTTGCGGTAGACATCCATCAGCCCAAGCCCTTCGTCGCCATTCGCACGCATGGATTCGAATAAATTAAGCGGGCCGGACAACTGCTTGCTGAAATCCTTCTGATGAATCATATCGCAGCGGCCGCCTACTCGCTCCATTACCGCAACCGGATCTACCCCGGCACGCATCACCCACACGAGATCAAGCTCAAACTTCAAATGCTTAGGATCGGTATGTGCGGCAAGTATATCAAACAGCGTCGTATCGCCATCCGCCTTAAATTCATGGGCGTGATTATGGAGGTAAAGCTGGAAGCCGCGCTGAGCAAGCTTGCTGCCAAGCTGCTCCAGTTGCTCAGCGAGACGCAGCGTGCTGTCACGGTCGTCCATCCATACGGATGGCAACACCAGCGACGTACAACCGAGCTGTTCATAATAATCCATCAGCTCATCCCAACGATGGGCGAGCAGCTCCTCGCCAGGCATCGGCCCCTCATGGGCTGCGATAGCCTTTAGGCCGGAGGCCGCCAGCTCGGCGGCAACCTCCTTGGCCGGAAATTCATCGCTGAACCGCGACATTTTCACCATATTGAAGCCTAGCATTTCCAGATGGGTATAGCCTGCTTCCGCAAGCTTGCGCAAAGTGCCGTAATAATCTTGAGCAAGCTGCTCATAGACGGAATAAATGTTAATGCCTGCTTGAATGCTCATGCCAGACCTTCACTCCTTCAAATATTATTATTTATTGGCTGCCGCCCACTCATCCAGCTGCTTTTGTTTTTCGACCACGATTTTATCCATACCGGCCGATTTCAGCTTCGCAATGTACTCCGGCAAATATTTATCCGGGTCAAGCGTACCATTTTCCAAACCAATCTTGAATTGCTCCTTCACGTTCTGCACAGCCGCCACTTCTGTTTTCACAGGGTCTGCTGTAAAGCTGAAACCAAGCGCTTTCGATTTAACCGCCGATTTATTGAACTCATCAAGCTTCGTCCACAGATCTGCGCTGTCCCCTTCCCAAATATGGGAAAGCAACTGATTGCCCCACATCCAGCCATGCGTTGGGTTGTAAGTCGAGCTGGAAGAATCTACACCAGCCGGGAAGCCGATAATATTGCCCTCTTTCACTTCATAGTGCTTGCCTTTAATGCCGTAGTCGATCAGGTTAATGAGGTCAGCGTCCGAGTAAAGCAGGTTCAGGAACATCATCGCGCGCTCAGGGTCCTCGGAGTTCCTTGCAATGCCGAACATAATGTTAGCGATCGAGGAAGTCGTCGAAATCGCTGGGGAAATGCGTGCTGCAACGAGCGGTGTACCTGTAAGCAGCGACTCCTTGCTTTCATAGCCAGGCTTCATATGCGCCATGAAAGCAAACGCTTTGTTAGCCTTGATCAGCTGCTCGGAAGTCGTTTGATTCGTCGAAATATCTTTAGGAATAAAGCCCGCGTTGTACCACTCTCTTGCCTTTTTCACCAAGCTCGCATATTCAGGCGTTTCATACCAGTTTACGACTTTCAGCTCACCATCAAAGCCGACCAGTACACCATTCTCGTCGCCAAGCGGGTCGATGACGCTGCCCACCATCGATTGGATAACCGAGAAGCTTGGGCCTTCTGGCAATACAGCTGCCATGCCCGGCTCATTGTCTTTAATCGTTTGGTAAACAGCTGTCAAATCATCCATCGTCTTAATCGCATTAACATCGATTTTGTATTTGTCTACGATGTCTTGGCGCATAACGAGGCCATAATCTGCTGCCCAGTCGCGCACACTTGGAATAGCGTAAATTTTGCCATTCGAGGAGCCGGCTTTAATGACATCTCCGCCAACAACCTTTTGAATATCTTGTCCGTATTTCGCCAGGAGGTCATCCATCTCAACGAGCTGGCCCTTAGCAGCCTGCGTGCCAAAGTTAAGTCCTGTGCCCGTTACGAGAATATCCAGCGGCTCATTGCCCGCAAGCATCAGGTTCATCTGCTGCTGCCATGCCCCGATATCAATAGGAAGGAATTTAACGGTTGCATTGATTTTGGCTTGGGTTATTTTATTGACTTCGGCTTGGACTTCAGCCAAATCCTTTGTATTGCCGATGCTTAAGAAAGCCACCGTCATTTCATAAGGCTTGAGTTCAGACGCTCCGCCTGTTTCTCCACCTGCAGCGTTCGTTGCTCCGGCATTCGATGTTGAACCGCCGCTGTTGCCGCCACATGCTGCAAGCACCAGCATAACGCTCAGCAGCATCGCCACTATTCCATTTGTCCGTTTTCTCATCTCTGCAACCTCCCTGTTTGTTCAAGCTTGTATGCTAACCGGCTGAAAGCCGTGTGTAGCCAGACTTTTAACTTCATTAACCTTTAACGGCCCCAATAACAAGCCCTTTGACGAAATATTTTTGGAAAAAAGGGTACGCACACAGCAGCGGCACTACGCCGATAACGGCCATGGCCATCCTTACCGTTTCCAACGGAATTTGCGCATTAGCTACTTCCCCCGCATTAAGCGTTGAGGCGTTGTTCTGAATAAACTGGGCGTTGAGCAAAATCCGGTTCAGCAGGTTTTGCAAGCTGAACAGCTTGCTGTCGGTAATATAAATGAGCCCGTTAAACCAGTCGTTCCAATAGCCAATCGTCTGCATAAGGCCAATCGTTGCAAGGATCGGCAGCGACAGCGGCAAAATCATCTTGAAGAAAATTTTGAATTCTCCAGCGCCGTCAATAGAAGCGGATTCAATAATCGCATGCGGGATCGAATTTTGGAAAAACGTCCGCATAATGAGGACGAAGAAGCCATTCGTCAGCAAGCCGGGAATAATAAGCGCCAGCAGGGAGTTTTTCATATCGAATACTTGTGTGTAGATCAGATAAGTCGGTACGAGTCCGCCATTGAACAGCATCGTGAAAAAGACGTAGAAGGCAAGCTGCTTTTTCATTGGCATATCGCTGCGCGACATCGGGTAGGACAACAGCGCGGATATCGACAGCCCGATGAACGTTCCAATTAACGTGACGAAGATCGTAATGCCGTATGAACGCGTAATATTTTCGGCATCATTCCATAAAAACTTGTAAGCATCCAGACTCCACTCGCTAGGGAACAAGGAATAACCGTCTTTGACAATGGAAGCTTCGCTCGTAAAGGAAGTTGTCAGCAGCAGCACGAATGGCATAAGACACATGAGCACAACGGCGATAAAGAAAATATGAATCACGACTTGAAATATTTTTTCCTTCGTATTTACCATGGCCCTAACCTCCTAGAACAGCGCATTGTCGCGGTTTCGTTTACTTACAATATAGTTGGACAGCAGCACGAGCACGAAGCCAACAACGGATTGGTACAAGCCTGCCGCTGAGGACATCCCAATATCGCCAAGATTAATGAGTGCGCGGTATACATACGTATCAACAACGTTCGTTGTGGAAAGCAGCTCGCCGGTATTCAGCGGTACTTGATAGAATAAACCAAAATCCGAGTAGAAAATACGTCCAATTTGCAGCAGCGTCATAATCGTAATAACAGGTGCTATAAGCGGAATCGTAATTTGCGTAATTTGACGCCATTTGCCTGCTCCGTCGATGGTAGCGGCTTCATAATATTCCGGATCAATGCCGATGATCGCTGCAAGATAGATAATGCAGAGGTAGCCGACATTTTTCCAAACGTTGACGATGACTAGAATGACAGGCCAATATTTAGGCTCGCTATACCATGAGATAGGATCAATTCCGAAGAGCGGAAGGATCTGTTTATTTATGAATCCGGTTTCACCACTCAGCATGGCGAGTACCAAATAACCGACAATAACCATGGAGATCAAATAAGGAATGAGCACGATGCTTTGATAAAAACGGGCGGCCACTTTTTTCTTCACTTCATTAAGCAAGATGGCAATGCCTACCGCTATAATCAGATTTAGTATGATAAAAGATATGTTGTAGAGCAGCGTATTGCGGGTAATAATCCAAGCATCTTCGGTTTTGAACAAGTATTCAAAGTTTTTAAGGCCGATCCAATCGCTGGCCAAAATGCCTTTGGCAAAGTTGACATCCTTGAAAGCAATAATGAGCCCCAGCATCGGCAAGTAGTTGTTAATGAACAAATAGATGACTCCGGGAATAATCATAATGAATAATGGTGCGTAACGTTTCAGCCTTTTCAATACGGGATTTTGTGCCCGTCTTACTTCCGTCTGCTGCTCCGCTGGTTTTGCTGTCGCTGTGCTTGCAGTCGTCGCCATCGCGGTTCCCCCTTCACTTCTTCTACCTCTATCTTAGTTTTTCGCGGGCAAGCACACTACGACTAAACCGACTTCTTCGTTGTCATCTTCCGACATCTTGAGGAAGGGGGCGAATAATAAGTATGAGACTGGCGCCAATATAAAAAAACCAGCGGTATTCTAGAACTGAAAAATAAAGTTCTAGAATACCGCTGGTTTTTTGAAATAATGCTAGCTTAATATTCAATTCAATATCCAATCATTGAAATGATCGGTTACAAATTGAATCTCGCTCTCATAGTGGGCCAAGTGACCCTCGTCTACCATCTTCTTAAAGGCAAGATTTCCTTCGGCAGCACCCTTTCTCAACATATCGCACATGGTAGTCAATCGTTGAATAATCCACCTACAAAGCTCATTAGAGACCGGAATGCCATACGAATCAAAAAATAACTGAATTCGCCGACGGCGCTCAGCTGAGTGTAAATTCGATTGATACTGTACCGTTTTTCCTGAAGAATGGTCGGGTGCGAAGCTTGCAAGCGGAACTGATGTGTAAAGAGAATACGCAATGTCCCACATGCGCGGACCGGGACCAGCCATGTCAAAATCAATCAGCGCCACAGGACTCCCCTCTTGAAAGACCACATTGTATAACATTCCCGCCTCTCAATATTTCTTCCTCAGTCAAGATGCCTACCTCCTATTTGGGAAAGAAAATAAATATTCCCCATGAAGCTCAGCTCCACAGGGAATATTTGGATAATTCAGTTCATCATGAAGCCGGAAATGAAATGCAACCTCTACGCTTGTGCTCTCAATGCTTCATTCGCTTGAACGATTTTGCCAAAACCGCTGCCTTTTTTGATATCTTTATTGCCATAACCGATTGGTGGAAACATTTGCTCACCTCCATTCATGTTCGCTTCACTATTAGCTGTTTGGGAATGTAATAAATACGGATAACCTTCATTTCTAAAGGCTAGAGCGAGTGGCAGCGACTAGTTTCTGAACATAGCCTTCCAGCTCGTTAAAGGGGATTTTGTAAAGGATAAGATGATTCACAGGTGACTTCGATGCGCCTGGCAGCGCTGTAAATTTGGACAGCAGCCGCTCAAGCAGACTATCTTCTGCCCTCACCCAAAACTGTACCTGCTGGATGCCAGGGCTTGTTTTCTTCATTAATTCAATGAGCGCATTCAAGCCGTGCGCAAACAGCCTGGTGCCACGATATTCCTTGCGGATAAAAGCAATCTCGATCTGGCAAATATGCTGATCCTCATAATCATGCTCGCCTGTCCCACAGACGAAGCCTGCAGCGCCGGCAATCTCGTAAGGCTCCTCACTAAAAAGCAGCAGGCCTTTGCCCAAAATGAGCGGCCCTCCCATAAAGCTTAGCTTCATCGGGAAGGAATAAGGCAGATTCAGTTCAGCATGATGCTGGATCAGAAATGCAGCATACGCCTCTTCATCCATTTCAAGCGCACAGGGACGAAATATAAACGACATTAGTTCGCTTGGGCTCTCAATGCTTCGTTAACCTTAACAATCTTGCCGAAACCGCTGCCTTTTTTGGTGTCTTTGTTGCCGAATCCTAACGGTGGAATCATTTGTCGGCCTCCATTCTTAGCTAATTTTTCCTACAAAAACGATTATACTGGATTGATTTTCCTTAGCATAGTACCAATTTTTCTAATTTCACCGCTAAAAACTGTTTCTTCTCCAAGCGCTCCCTCGCGCTTATACTTCTCTTCTACAAACTTCGCATACATCCGGCAAAGCCGTTTATTTTCCGACAAGGCTGCAAGGCTCAGCTCCTGCACCTCCGGTCGACTCTCCAACACGTGATGGACTAGAAAATTCAGCCCTTCTGCAAACAAGCGCGTTCCCCGATGCTTCTGCTCAACAATGACCATATCCACAAAAACAACAGCTTTATTCTGAAAATCCTGCTCCGGCGTCCCATAATAAAAACCGGAAATGCTATTCACCCGGTGCTGCTCATCCAATCCTACAAGGATCTGCCCCTCCGTCAAATAGGCATACAGCAGCGACAACGTGTCCATTGTCGTAAATGCGGGATGCAAATCTCGCCTGTGCTTCAACAAAAATAAGCTGGCCTTTGCATAATCCTCATCATTTTCACACCGTTTAAAATACGCCTTTGCCACTTCTATTCCCCTTCTCTTCAATTAAAAATGTCCCGCTTCAGCCTAAGTTGACATTTCCAAAGCCTCTCATTTCTGAACTTGTTCTACAGTCTTTGTTGAAGTGTTTTCTCAAGCGTATGCAGCAGTTGCGGGTATTCTTCCGTCAGCCGATGGAACGCTTCGCGGCGCATCGACAGCAGGACGCCGGGACCGGATGCCTTCACCGTGGCGGTGCGCGGAATGTTCCGCAGCAGGGCAATTTCTCCGAAATGGTCGCCGTCCTGCAATACCGCTACCTTCTTATCCTCTTGACCGGGCAACGTCTTCCATATTTCAAAAATGCCGCGGACGATAATATAAAACTTATCGCCCTCCTCGCCTTCCCGTACAACCGCTTCGCCTTCCCTGCACGTTTCAGAGGTGAATAATTCAGCCATGCCTTCCAGCAGCTCGGGCGCCATTCCGGCAAAAAACGGCAGCTTTGCAAGCCGTTCTCCTCTCACCAAGGCATACCGCCCGTCTCCCGATACATGGAAGCCATGCTGCTTCTCCCATAGGCTGCTGTAAAGCCCTTGTTTCCTAAGCAGCTGCTGATGGGAACCGCTTTCTACCATTTGCCCACCCTGAAATACATAAATTCGATCTGCATTTACGACGGAGGAGAGTCGGTGAGTGACCGATACAATTGTTCGGGTGCCCTTTAATTGTTCAATTAGGCGATTGATATCCGCCTCAGCTGCCGGGTCCAGCGCCGATGTTACTTCATCAAGCAGCAGCAGCTGCGGCCTGCGAAGCAGTGCGCGTGCAATGGCAATACGCTGCCGCTCCCCGCCTGATAGGGAGCCGCCTTCATGGCGAATCCAGGTGTCGTAGCCATCCGGCCAGCCTGCAATGGTATCGTGGATGCCCGCCTGCTTCGCAGCTGCAATCATGTCCTCTTCCGCGATATCGTCGCCAAGCAGCAGGTTTTCCCTCAGCGTCATATGGAACAGAAACGTGTCCTGCGAAACAAGTGCCGCACGCTGTCTAAGTGAAGCTTCGCTAATGCCCTGAAGAGGAACATCCTGGATAAATATATTCCCCTGCTGGGGATCATAAAAACGGGAAAGCAGCTGGAGTGCTGTGCTTTTACCCGACCCGCTTGGGCCAACGAAAGCAACATAGCTGCCCGCTTCGACCTGCAGGCTGACGTCTTTCAGCTGTCGAATGCCCTCGTTGTAGCCAAAGCTGACGTGCTCCATGCGCAAGGACAAGCTCTTATCCGGCAGTAATACAGGATGCTCGGCCTCGGGCAAATCTGGCTTGCAGGCCATCATTTCATCGATGCGCTGGAAGCTAATGTTTGATTCAATTAAATTCGGAATGAGAAAGGCTAAATTTGAGCCGGACTGCCCAACACTCATAAACAAAGTGAAAAAGGCGATAAAGCCGCCAACGGTCATCGCATCATGAAAAATTAAATAACCGCCGAAGCCCATCATAATTCCGTTGAGCAGCAGCAAAGCCGTTAAAGGCAGCCGTTCCATTAAAGAATTGCTCATATGAAGATTCATGCCCGTCTTAAACAAAGCCGTAATTTTATTGTCTCCCCTTATGCGAAACCGGCTTTGCTGATACAGGCCCCGAATCGTTTTGTGACCCTTGGCCATCTCATCGATCATATTGGAGAAGCGCTCCTGCGCCTCCTTGTACTCCCGATTCGCCCTCTCCGAGCGCTTCTGCACAAGCTGAGGCAGCACAAACATAAGAAGCGAGCCCGCAAGCATCGCAAGCGTCAGCTTCCATTCCAGCGTAAATAGCATAACGAGTCCCAGCAATACAGCAAGCAATTCTTTGATCAGCATTGGGCTGGAGCCGCGAATTACCCGTTCAATGGAGCCCATATCAGCCGAGAAGCGGGTCACCAAATCACCAACCCGATAACGCTCGTAGAAGGGCAAGGACTGGAGCTGGATATGAGCAAACAGCTCCGTTCTCAGCTTGCGAACGACATCTCCAGCCAGCCTGCCTAATGAATAGTCCGAGACTGCACTGGCAATGACATTCAATATGCCCCCGCCGAGCAGAATAAGCAAAATGATAATAAAAGCCTGAAAGTTTCGCGGTGTAAATGCTTCATCCACCAAATATTTCAAGCTAAGCGGTGAAGCCACTGTATAGGCTACTTCTATTAATAGTGTGAATAAGAACACGCTGCTCAGCAGCTTATATTCGGCAAATCGGCGCATTATTTTGATCATTACTTGCAAACCCACCAGCACCTCCGCCCTAAGTCTGATCTATTTATAGTTGAATTCTGGAAAAAAAGCAATACTCATTCGCAGTCCGCCGGATACTTGTTGAAAATCACACAAAGCCCTCCATTCCAGAGCGGATGGACGATGGCTTACTGCTTGCCAGACGCCTCGCTACCCGTGGAACTGAAGGGCTTTGTTAGATTCGTAAGAGGATAGGAGGGGAAATCAGCTTCCCTTAGCCTGCCCACTTTGCTGAAGCCTGCGATATTCCTGCGGCCCGACCGAGGTCGCTTTTTTGAACATTTTCGAAAAATGCGAGTAGTTGCCGTAGCCCAGCTCATAGGCAATGCTTGTTATCGCCAGTTCCGTCTTCGCCAGCATTTGCTTGGCGAGCGCTACCCGCTCCTGCAGTAAATATTCGGAAATCGTCAGCCCTGTGTCCTTCTTGAACAGACGGGCCAAATAGTCCGGATGCAGGCATACATGGCTGGCAATGTCCTCACGTGATAAATCATCGCTCATATGCTTGGCGATGTAATGCTTGACCTTGTCGACGACGCTTTGCGTCTCATCAACGCTATTCAGATTTCCGCTTACCTCACATATGAGCACAGCTACCCACTCCGACAAGTCCGTAATGGACCGGGTTACGGCATCTACCCGCTTCATTAATACCATCGCAGAGAATACCTGATGCGCCCGCAGCCCCTTTGCATGCAGCACCTGATGCACCATTTGCAGAAAATCCTCATAAAAGCTGCGCAGCCACTTTGCATCCGCCTGCCCTGACTGCTTAACGCCGTCCAAGTATTGAGCGATTTCCTCCAGCATTTCCCGTCCGCAGCCGAGCTTGAGCATTTCCGCCCAGCCGCTCATCACAGGAAGCGGTGCAACATCTGCGCTGACGTCGCAATTGACGGAAGAGAGTCTTTCATTTGTGCGCGTGACATTACGCGACTCCATTTCTACAAGCTGCTCGTACATTTCGCATATTTCCTCCACCGGTACCGCATTGCCCATATAACAGCATAAATCGCAGAAAAAATAAAGATTGCACGCCTCGATGTATGAATCGATCTGCTCATGCAGCTGCTCGCCTTCCTCCTCCTGGCGAATAGGCAGCAGCGCGAGCAGCGCCCCGCTGCGCACCTGAATAATTCGCCCGAGTCCGGACTTCGCGAGAATCATTTCCTCAAAGGAATTGCGCAGCGCATATTCCATTATCTTCTCCTCGCGCAGTGTCAGCTCCTTGTGCCAGCGCTGGACGCTAATGAGCACCGGCTTATAGAGCGGCAGCTCCTCATAGGCCATGTTATGCTTCGCCAGCGCCTCGCGAATGCCGTCCTTTGTCGAAGGGATCGAGCGGCTCAGCAGATCCTGCCAGAAGCGCTCCATAAACATCGGCTGATAAGATTCCCACAGCTGGTAATAATGCTCGTACATGTCGGCGAATTGCAGCTTTTCGCGATCAAGATCGGCTTTCGCCAGCTTGTCCAGCGCGCGCTTGACCGTGCTGGCGAGCTCGGGGTAGCGGACGGGCTTGAGCATATAATCGCAGCTGCCAAGCTGAATCGCTTTTTGCGCATAGGAGAAATCAGCATGACAAGTAAGAAACATAGCCTCCGTCTGCGGATAATGGATTTTCACCCAATCGAGCAGCTCGAAGCCGTTGCCCTGCGGCATTTCGATGTCGCAGATAAGCACATCGATTTTGCTGTCACTCATAATTTCCTTAGCCGTTCGGATATTGTAAGCTTCATGCACGACCGATATGCCAAGCTCCTCCCATTCGACGCCTGCTTTAATGCCCCGCACCGCATGCCGCTCATCATCGACAATTAACAGCTGTCTCATCCTTGTCGTCCCCCTGTCTCTTCTGGTTGCATCGGCAGCCACAGCTCTACGACCGCCCCTTGACCTGAGCTGCCGCTAAGGGCCATGCGTGCTGCATCTTGATAAAGCAGCCCCAGCCGCTGCTTCACATTTTGAATGCCGATATGATCGCCTTCTTCATTGCTCAGCTCCATATCACGCTGGAGCAGTGCCAGCACCTGCGGCGGAAAGCCTTCCCCTGTGTCTTCAATGCGGACATAAAGCGTATCTTCATTGTGCGCTTTCGCAGTAACGGCAATGTGAACCTGCGTATCCGTATTTACCGCATGCTTAATTGTATTTTCCACAAACGATTGAATGACTAGCGGCGGGATAGGCACCCTGCCGAGACTGTCATCCGTATGGAAAGCGAAGGTCAGATCGCCCGGAAAGCGCATTTCCTGAATGCGTAAATAATTCATCGTATGGGCAAGCTCATCAGAAAGAGATACGAACGATAGATTGCTGCGGAACATAAACCGGAAATACTGGACCAGGCAATGCGTCATTTCCTGAATGAGGTGATAATCCTTCACCTGAGCCAAATTATAAACAATGTTAAGCGAGTTAAGAAAAAAATGAGGATTGATTTGCAGCTGCAAATGCTTAAGCTGTGCTTTTTTTTTATTCACCTGCTCCTCCAGCACATTGACCTTGAGCTCCTGAATTTGCGTAATCATGCGATTGAACGATTCGTTCATCACCTCAAATTCAAATGTCGAGGACGGTTTCGTGATCCTCATATCCAGATTGCCGGCTTCGATGCGGCGCATTGCCATTATAATGCGATTGACCGGGACGAGCACCAGCTTGCGCAGCAGCAGCAAAATGATCGGCAAAATGATAATGGCCCCAAAGGAGATCAGCGAGACGATGCTGCGCAAAAAAGGAAGCTTCTCCAGCACGACGCTGTCGGGAATGAGGGCGACCAGTCCGAAGCGGCCTCGCGAGGAGCGTTCGCCGACTGCGATAAATTGGTCGTTGTTTCCCGTAAGCTGGTAGCCTTCGTTGTCGCTGCTGCTTGGCTCAATCGAGATGCCGTCATCCAGCGGCGTATCGATAATGGGCTTCATACGGTCATCCGTCAGAAAGGCCCGGCCATTTTCACCCAAATCAATTAAATGCAGTGGAACCATCAGCTGATCGACATTGCCCATCGCGCCTATATAAATGTCGCCGTATTGAATGACATAGGCTAAATAATCGCCGCCTGCCATATGCTGAACGAACCAGTCCTTGTGCAGCGGCTTCTTGGCAAGCTTGATATTATCTACAATATCCTGCTCCATCACGGAGCGGCTGGCATAATCCGGGGCAACGCCGAACACGCTCATCAAATCATCGTTCTCCGGCGAATAAATGAAGAACATATCCATCGACTTATAATTGGGTAACTCATTCCTCAACTGGTTGCTCAGCTGGATCTTCTCGAACGAATAGCTGTCGGGATTTTGCTCGCGCGGCTGCTCCAGCACAAGCAGGCCCGTCTCCATCGCCGCAATATTAAACAGATATTTCTCCACATCCTCCAAATTGCGGTCAATTTGGCCCATATAGAGGCTGATCAAATTTTTATTGGACTGAGCGACCTGATTCCGTACGACATTAATCGCATACAGGTTGTTGTAGATCATGAAGGATACAATCGGAATGACAAGCAGCAGGAAGCCGAACAAGAGCTTAAAGCGGAGCGTACGATAAAAAAATGGATGTCTGATTTTCATGCTCTCCCCCTCCTTCTGCCGCTTTATCAAAGTATAGTATTTTTTGCAAGCGTTTTCAATAATATCATTATTCCTGCTTGCTCCTTCGAGCCTAGCTAAGCACAAATAAGGAAGCCTTCCAAATGGGACATTCGGAGTACTTCCTTGTTTGTGCTTGTTCGTGCTTGATTGTATTTCTAAGCTATAGTCCCAGCTCATGCTTGCCCGCCGCCTCGCGCTGCTTGTCTACCGGGTCATGCAGCGTGAGCGTTCTGGCGTTGCGGTAATAGCGGTCGAAATTGCAGCTTCTTGTCGCTGAGCGGGCACCCATAATTTGAAAAATCGCATTTGTTACGTCGAGCGCGGTGTCGGTTGCGATGATTTTGGCATGGGACGCCGCTGCTTGAACAGCTCTGTACAATTCCGGCTCTCCTTGCCGTTCATTGACTGCTTGCAGCAGACGTGCGCCGCGAACTACCAGCTGCTGTGCGGAGGCCAGCTTGGCCGCCATTTCACCTACACGGAGCTGCGCAATCGGGTCCTCAGCTGCCGTCTTGGCCTCTGACCAAGGTCTTGCTTTCTCCTTCAAATAGTCAACAGCCTCCCGAAAAGCGCCAATCGCAATCCCGACATATTGGGCCGCAAAATGAATATGAAACTGCGCTGCAAAAAAAGGAGCATGGGCGGCATAAGCGCCAGGCCCTCCCATTACATGCGCTTCTGGAATAAAAGCATCCTGGGCAATGACGGTGCCGCTTCCGGTGCCGCGCTGCCCGATGCCGTCCCAATCATCATGGATCGTAATGCCCGCTCCATTAAGCTCCGCTATAGGCATCATATACCGCTCATCCTGATTGCCCGGCGCATCCTCGGACACCGAGCGCCAGAACGCCCATTTTGCGCCGGGCGAGCCGGTTGCAAAAATCTTTTTCCCATTCAGCCGGTAGCCGCCCTCTGCTTTGCGAAGCGTATTAGCCAGCACGAAACGATTCGCCCCTGCCTCGCTCCCAAAACTCCCGAATAGGTGACCGCGCTGGACCTCCTCGAAAAAAAATCGCTGCTGCCCCGCATCCCCCATCGCATGAACCAGCTGCACCCCCGTATTATGCAAGGCAAATACTTGCGAGGTGGACGAGCACCAGGAAGCCAGCTCCATCAGCGCCAATACGAGCAGCACTGCATCTCCCTTGTAGCCAGCGCCGAAGCCGCCGAACGCTTTAGGAACAGACAGCGTCTGCAAGCCTTCGCTCTTAAGCGCAGCGAGCGAGGAATAAGGATACTCGCCTTCGTTATCCACCTGCTTGGCGGCGGGCCCAATGCTATGCTTGCCTATTCGGCGAAGCTGGGCGAGAAGCTCCGCTTGGCGCTGCGTGTATTCGGTCTGCTCCACAAGCTGGAGGAGCAACTCGTCGTTAAACATCTTCGTCTCCTCCTTTCCTTCGATTAGACAAGGGCGGCCGGCGTGCGGAACGAAGCGCCTGGATGATGCTCCGGCAGTCGCGCCTCACCCTTGCCGAACAGCCGCTCGCGGAGCGTGCCTGCTTCGTAATCGGTTTTGAACAGCCCGCGTTTTTGCAGCTCTGGGATGACCAAATCGACAAAATCGACATAAGAGCCTGGCAGCACATACGGCTCCAGATTAAAGCCGTCCACGTCCGTTTCCTCCGTCCAGCGTTCGATTTGATCGGCAACGTCTTCCGGCGTACCGACAACGGTCAGTCCGCGAAAGCCCTTTTGCACAAAATCGTCCATGACCTCCTGCACCGTCTTCTTCGTCTTGCTGTGCTTCGTAAAACGGTCGGTATGCGTTTGGCCCATTTCGGTATGAATATTTTCAAAATAAGCGTTCGGATCAAGCTGCGTCAGGTCGATTCCCGTCACACCGGCGTAGCTGGACAGCGTCGCTTCTGCGCTCTGATGCTGCATATACTCGTCGAATTTACGCTGCGCCTCCTCGCGCGTTTCTGCCACTACAACTGACAGCCCGGTGAACACTTTCACCGCTGCCGGATCGCGTCCATATTCTGCAGCCCGACTGCGAATATCAGCGATCTGGTCCCGAAGCACCTCCGTCGTCGGCGCCTTGAGGAAGATGCCCTCCGCATGCTTGGCGGCGAAAGCGCGTCCCCTTCCGGAGCTGCCCGCCTGAAAAATAACCGGCGTCCGCTGTGGGGAAGGCGTCGAAGCATGGTACCCCTCCGACTTGAAATATTTCCCTTCATGCTTCACCTTATGAACCTTCTGCGGATCAGCAAATATCCGCTTCTCGCGGTCAACGAGCAGCGCATCGTCCTGCCAGCTGCCCTCCCAATACTTATAGCTGACATCCATATATTCATCAGCCATATCGTAACGCTCATCATGCGGCAGAAACTCGCTTCTGCCGAACAAATCGGCGGCCGATTTGCTGCTCGTCGTCACGACGTTCCAGCCGATTCGCCCCTTCGTAATATGATCCAGCGTTGAAAATCTGCGCGCATTCGCATAAGGAGCCTCATACGTCGTCGAGGTCGTCATCGTAAAAGCGAGGTGCTCGGTCGCCTGCGCAAGCGCTGGAATGAGCAGCATCGGGTCATTGCCTACTGCACCCGATGCCTCGCGGAACGCAAGCTCGGTCCGTTCCTTCGGATAGCCGTAGCTGTCAGCGAAAAACATAAAATCAAACTTGCCCCGCTCCAAAGTTCGGGCGATGTCGATCCAATAATCCATGCTATTATAATGAATGCGATTTTGCTCAGGATGCGTCCAGATGCCTTGGGTCAAATGATTGACTGCGTTCACCTCGAACACGCCCAAATGAATTTTCTTCTTCATCGTCTACTCTCTCCTATCCCTCATTAGCTTAGCTTGGCTGCATGCGCCTTACGCAAGATGGCACGCTGCAAAATGGCCCGGCGCAATCTCCCGCTTGAGCGGCACCTGCTTCCGGCAGGTCTCAACCGCATACGGGCAGCGCGGATGAAAAGCACAGCCGCTGACCGTCTCCAGCGGAGATGGGATGTCGCCTTGCAAAATCATCCGCTCCTTCTTCATCGTTGGATCGGGAATCGGCACAGCGGACAGCAGCACCTGCGTGTAGGGATGCAGAGGCTGGGCAAACAGGTCGTCCGTTCTGGCCTCCTCAACCATTTTGCCTAAATACATGACGCCAATGCGGTCAGATATATGGCGGATGACGCCAATATCGTGGGCGATAAATAAATACGTCAGCTTTAATTCCCGCTGCAGCTTGCGCATCAGGTTAATGATTTGCGATTGAATAATGACGTCCAGCGCCGAAACGGGCTCATCGCAGATGACGAGCCGCGGCTCAAGAATTAGAGCCCGGGCGAGGCCAATCCGCTGGCGCTGGCCGCCGGACAGCTCATGCGGCAGCCGGTCATAATGCTCCTCCTGCAAGCCCACCGTCTCCAGCATCCGCAGCGCAAGCTCCGTCCGTTCCTGCGGGCTGCCTATTCCGTGAATGATGAGCGGCTCTTCCAGCGTTCTGCCAATGGTCTTGCGGGGATTCAGCGAGGAATACGGGTCCTGAAAAACCATCTGGAGCTGCCGGCGGCTGGCCCGAAGCTTGCCGCTCGGCATGCGGTTTAGATCCTCGCCCTGGTACAGCGCTTCTCCTGCAGTAGGCTCAACGAGACGCAGCAGCGCCTTGCCGAGCGTGCTTTTGCCGCAGCCCGATTCCCCGACCAGCCCGTAGGTTTCCCCTTCATAAATGTGAAAGGAAACATCATCAACGGCTTTAACGAGGCTTTTGCGAAAGGATGCCGGGCGCTTCGTCCTATAATGCTTGGATAAGCCTTTCACTTCCAGCAGCGGCATGGGCCCGCCTTCCTGTTCATGGATAGATGGCATGCTGCACGCCTCCTTTCGCTTCGGCTCTATCGGCTGCTTCGGCTGCTTCGGCTGCTTCGACCGCTTCGGCCAAGGTGCCCGCATGCCAGCATCGCACCATCGTTCCATTAGCAGCATCACGCGTTAATTCCGGCATGTGCTTACGGCATTGGTCGTCGGCATAGGCGCAGCGCGGCGCAAATCGGCAGCCCGGCGGCACATTCGATAGCGAAGGCACACTGCCTTCAATTACTTGCAAATCCAGCGTTCTGTCACCATCCATTCGCGGTATGGCTCCCATCAGCCCAATCGTATACGGATGCAGCGGGCGGGCGAATAAGGTGGCGACATCAGCCATTTCAACGACCTGTCCCAAATACATGACAACGACACGCTGGCATGTTTCCGCGACGACGCCCAGATCATGGGTGATGAGCAGAACGCTCATCGCCAGCTTGCGATTCAGCTCCGTAATCAGCTCCATAATTTGCGCTTGAATCGTCACATCCAGCGCTGTCGTCGGCTCGTCAGCAATAAGCAGCTGCGGCTCGCAGGCCAGTGCAATCGCAATCATGACGCGCTGGCGCATGCCTCCAGAAAGCTGGTGGGGATACTCCCATACGCGCTGCTCCGGCGAAGGAATGCCCGTCAGCTTTAACAGCTCAATCGCTTTGCGAACCGCCTCCTTGCGTCTGATTTTCTGATGCAGTACTATAGCCTCGATAATTTGCTCGCCAATGGTGTATACCGGATTGAGCGAGCTAAGCGGGTCTTGGAAGATCATCGCAATTTCATTGCCCCGAATTTCCCGCATTTGCCGCTGCTTCAGCCCAAGCAGATTGCTGCCTGCAAACCGGATTTCCCCTTCATAGCTTACGTCATGCTTCTCATCGAGCAGCCGCAGCACGGACTGGGCAGTGACGCTTTTGCCGCATCCGGATTCTCCGACAATGCCGACGATTTCCCCCCGCTTGACATCAAAGGAAACGCCGTCGACTGCGGCCAGCTTCCCGCGTGCCGTATGAAAATAAGTTCGTAAAGCTTTAACCTCAAGCAAAAGCTCCTCCGGCATTTCTTCCACCCTCCTTAGTCGGACTCCAACCCGCCGGCTGCGATGCCCTATTTTTTCCCTTTACCCTGTCTAACATGAGGATCGAGCAAGTCCCTGATTCCATCCCCAAACAAATTCATCGCCAGTACCGAAATAATGAGCGCAAAGCCGGGAAACAGCGTCATCCACCAGGAGTTGTATATATACATTTTTCCATCGGCCAGCAAATTGCCGAGACTTGCCATTGGAGCTGGAATGCCTGCTCCCAGAAAACTAAGTGCAGCTTCCACAATAATCGCCTCGGCAAAAATAAAGGAGCTCTGTACAATAAGCGGCGAAATCGTGCTGGGCATAATATGCTGCCACAAAATCCTCGTCTGTGACGCGCCTAAGGCGTGCATCGCTTCCACGTAGGTTTGCTCCTTTGCAACGAGCGCGGCCGAACGGACGATTCGGGCTACCGAAGGAATAAACACGATAATCAGGCAAATAATCAGATTGGAAACGCTTGGCCCGAGCGCGGCCATAATGGCAATCGCCAGCAAAATCGCCGGGAAAGCAAACAAAGCGTCCATCGTCCTCATCAGCAATTGATCCAGCCACTTGTACATGCTCGCATACAAACCGATAACAAGCCCTAGAACGGCGACCGACAAAGCGACGGCAAAGCCAACCTGCGCCGATATTTGCGTGCCATGCATCACTCTGCTGAAAATGTCCCGGCCCAAATTATCCGTGCCAAACCAGTGATCCGCGCCCGGCGGCGACAAGCGATTCACGATATCGACGTCCAGCGGGCCATAAACCGAAATCCATGGCGCAAAAAAAGAAATGAAGGCGACCACTATCATCAGCACGCTGCCCGCCGACGCTGTTTTGCTTGCCAGCAGCCTCTTGAGCAGCCCGCGTCCACGCCTTCGATTGCCTATCGTGCGCTTGCGCCTTGCCAGATGCAGCGAGGGCTGTGTTTTTTCCATCCGCGCCCAGCCTCCTTTCTGTTATTTATTCAACCGAATCCGGGGATCGACGACCGCATAAAGCAGGTCAACGACCAAATTCACTAGCACATAGGTGAACGCGATGAACAGCACCAAGCCTTGAATGACGGTATAGTCCCGGCGCGATACCGAATGGACTAGAAGCTGTCCCAGTCCCGGAATGTTAAAAATGCTCTCTACAACCGCAGCGCCAGCGAGCAGCGTACCGAACGTTCCGCCAATGACCGTCAAAATGGGAATGAGCGCATTGCGCAAAATATGCTTGTATACGATGCTCCGCTCACGCAGCCCCTTCGAGCGCGCCGTCTTCACATACCCTTGGTTCATCACCTCCAGAAAGGAGGAGCGAACGATTCTGGCAATAACCGATGACATGACGACGCCGACTGAAATGCCGGGCAAAATTAAAAATTTCAAGAAATTCCAAAGTCCATCACTGATCGGCGCATAGCCGGATACCGGCAGCCATTTCAGCTGCACAGCGAACAGAAGCACCAGAAACATGCTGAGCAGGAAGCCGGGAATCGTTATGCCGAGCAGCGTATAGGCGGTCAAAGCTTTATCCGCCCAGCCCCCGCGATTGACTGCCGCCCATATGCCGAACGGCAGCGCAATGGCAATCGCAAGCAGCTCGGCAAGCAGCGCGAGCGACAGAGTAGGCTGAAGATGCTCGCCAATGACGGCAGACACCGATTTTTTCAAAAAATAAGAATCGCCTAAATCCCCGCGCAGCGCTGAACCTATCCACTGGCTATATTGCATGATAAGCGGCTGATCAAGTCCCATATTGGCACGCAGCTGCTGAATGGTCGCTTCGTCTGCGCCATCGCCCAGCATGACGCGTGCGGGATCACCCGGAATGAGGTAAATGATCAGAAAGACAATAACCGACATGATGAAAAGAATAGGGATCAACGATAGCACCCGTTTTACAATAAAAGCGGTCAAACCGTTTACCTCCCTCCAAAGTGAAATCCCGCACGGCGTGCAGCTTCTGTATGCCTGCTTTAGGCCCGCTCCAATGCTGTATAGTGCTGTACAATGCTGCTATTCAACCAGCTTCGTATTTGCAAGATTCGGGATGTTGCTGAGGTACGTCAAGCCGACGAGATTTTTGCGTACCGCATTGTAGTTGTAAATATCGCCAATCTTAATCGCCGCCAAATACTCCCACTCATAAGCTTGCAGCGCATCATTCGCCGCTTTTATCGCATCGTCGCTAATAGCCGAGGTAGAAGCTTCAAGCAGCTCCGCAAGCTTGGCATCATCAGCAAAGCCATAGGTCGGGTTCAAATAAAGCAGCTGTGAAGGCGTTGAAGGCACGAGGAATGGACCGACATAAATATCCCAGCCATTCGGGTCAGCCCGCTTCGTCAGCATCGTGGCGTAATCGGAAATGTCGATTTTCGTCTTGATGCCGATTTGCTCCAGCTGCGCCTGCACCATCAACGTTGCATTATAGAAGGTGCCTGTATCCTTGGTCGTCAGAAGCGTAACTTCCTCGCCCTTGTAGCCCGCTTCCTGGAGAAGCTGCTTCGCCTTGTCCGGATTTTTCTGGTTATAGGCTTCGCTGCCTGCCTCGCTGTACCATTTCGCATTTTCCTTGTACATGTAGCTTGGGTTCAAGCGGTACAGCTCTGGTGTAGACACGATGCCGAGCAGAACTTGGTCAACATCGAGCACCGATGCGACAGCCTGGCGGTATTTCAGCTGCGAGAACAATGGCGCTTTTTTATTGAAAACCAAATTGAAATCAGTGGACAGGTTTTTGATAATTTCTACATCAGGGTCATTTTCCACCTGCGGCAAATTATCCAGACTGACATCGACATTGTTAAAGTCCTTCGCGAGGAAAGAGGAGAAACGCGTCGCATTATCCGTAGCCAAAGTGAAATACAAATCGTTCACGAGCGCTTCCTTCTTGCCGGAAAAACCGTCAGCTGGCGCATCGACAGGCTGGTAATCCGCAAATTTTTGCAGATGCACGTATTGGTCGGTTTTGTACTCCACAAACTTGAACGGCCCGGTTCCAATATACTCGGTTACGCCATCCGGACCAGCCGCATCCACGACCTCCTTGGGCATAATCGCTGCAAAATTAAGCACATGGCTAAGCTGCGCCAATGTATCATTTCTCGGCACGTCCGAGCTGAGCACGACCGTATAGTCATCCTTCACCTCAAACTCGCGATCGGAAAAAGAGCTTTTCGCGCGCGGCGCCGTATTTTTCCAACGATTGAGCGAGGCTGCTACATCCTCCGCCTTCATCTCCTTGCCGTTGTGAAACTTGACGCCTTTACGAAGGTGGAAGGTGTATACTTTCCCATCTTCACTCAGCTCATAAGACTCGGCGAGCATAGGAACAGGCTCATACTTGGCATTAAAGGCGAACAGCCCCTCGTAAATATTGACCGCTATCGTGGAATTGCTTCCGCCAAGCGATAAATGCGGGTCCAGCGTCGGAATCGTTTGTGCGAGCGGATATTTCAGTTCTGTCGCCAGCTTCTCGCCCGCCGCTGTGCCAGCAGCCGCTGATTCGACAGGCGAAGCCGCGCCTTCCGAGCTTGCAGGTGCAGAGCTGTTGCTGGAGCAGCCGAAAACGATGAGCAACGCGCTGAGCAATCCGATTAGGCCTAACTTTTGAAAATGCTTCATAATTAAAGTGCCTCCCTGTTATTGTGCATTATGACTGCCAATCCACTAGCTTTTCTGCTGCTTTCACGAACAAGGCAACGCCGTTTGCCAGCGCATCCTCATCTATCGCAAATCGTGGATGGTGATGCGGATAGACGATGCCTTTCTCGATGTTGCCCGCGCCTATATTAATGAATGTGCCAGGCACCTTGCGCTGGTAGGCAGAGAAGTCTTCGCCGCCCATGCCCGGCTGGTTTTGAACGACACGCTCCTTGCCGACGACTTCAATCGCCGCCGCCTCCACGATTCGGGTCAATGCTTCGTCATTAACCACGGGATCATAGCCGTACACATACTGGAACTCGAATTGCGCCCCATGTGCCGAAACAATACCTGCAACAATGCGCTGCAGCTGCTCCTCCGCCTGCTTGCGCACCTGCTCGCTGAAGCTCCGCACCGTTCCTTTCAGGGTTACCTTATCGGGTATGACATTATGGGAGGCTCCCGCCGTGAATTGGGTCACGGAGACGACCAGCCGCTCCAACGGATCGGTATAACGCGCCACAATATGCTGAATATTCGTTACGATCTGGGCGCCAATCGCAATCGTATCGACCGAGCGATGAGGGAAGCCGGCATGGCCGCCAACCCCGCTGACGGTAATGGTGAAATTATCCGGCGATGCCGACATCTGCCCATATACGACGCCAATTTGTCCGACGGGCAATTGGGCGGCCAGATGCTCGCCTACGATCCAATCCACGCCGTCCAGTACGCCAGCTTCGACCAGCTCGCGCGCTCCTCCCGGAGGAAGCTCCTCTGCATGCTGAAAAATAAACCGGATTTCGCCGTGCAGCCGCTCCTTCTGCTCTACAAGCAGACGCGCTGTCGCGAGCAGCACAGCGGTATGTCCATCATGCCCGCAGGCATGCATGACGCCCGGATTTTGCGAAACATAATCAACCGTGTTTTCTTCCGCTATCGGCAGGGCATCCATATCCGCCCGCAGCGCCAGCGTTTTGCCCGGATAAGCACCGACAAGCCTCGCCAGCACACTCGTCTTCGTTGGGCGGCTGATGATCAGCCCGCCAAAGCTGCTCAGCGTGTCCTCGACAAACTGCGCCGTCTCCGTCTCCTCAAAGGACAGCTCCGGATGCTGATGCAAATGCCTCCGCCATGCGACAACCTGCTCATGAACCCACTCAGGGAGCTGTCCGCTCCAGCCTTTATTTTCATCTGACATGCTTGCTTCCCCCTTCTTCCTCTTCTTTTTCATTCGATTATCAGGCTATTAATGGCTAGAAAGCGGCTGCTACTCCCGCTCGTAGGCTTGCAGCGCATTCACCCGGTGTGCCATCGCAGAGCCTGCCTTCAACACGGTTGCTACAACGATCGTCTCAGCCAGCTCCTCCAGTGTTGCTCCCGCTTCCTTCGCCTGCCTTGTAAAAATCTCAATGCTGTAAGCACTTCCCGTCACATGGGCCGAGCCTACTGCGATGAGCAGCTTTTCCTTCGCTTCGATATGCTGCGGCTTAAGCGACTTGTGCAAATATTCGAAGAAAGCATTGTACAGCCCCTCATTTACGTCCTCCAGCTGCTCGACCAGCTCAATATTGCTTCTGCTGTACAAGTCCGTTTCTTTGCTGCCGTTGAACGCATTAAGCGCATTGACCGAATGATAGAAGGCGGAATGCGCATTGACCGCAGCACCGACCGCCGCCGCTTCGAACAATTCCTCGAACGATGCGTTTAGCGCCTTCGCTTTGCCGACATGGGCTTCAATACAATAAGGGCAGCCTGTAACATGGGCAACGGCAACGGCTATAAATTCTTTGACTTTGACTGAAATTACGCCATCAGCAAGTGCCTCCTTGTTAAATTCGCCGAACGCCTTAAAGGCATCAGGGGCATAGCTGAATATTTTGGATGAGAAGCTAGGTGCGTGTCTGGTGTACAAGCTTTCGTTCGACATTAGGGTAAAACCTCCATTTTCCATTTTAAATATGTGTAATCCACTTGATTTAATCGGGTTTATATCTGTTATAATAGGGCATAAAGCTGGACGTGTATAATTGAAAGATTTAAATAGCCAATTTAGTATTTTTTAAGCATAGGGGTGAAATCGCATGGAAATTCGGTTAATTAAAACGTTCCAGACCATTGTTAAGCTCGGTAATTTCCAGCGTGCTGCCGAGGCACTGCAATATTCGCAGCCTACCATAACGATACAAATCAAGAAGCTGGAAGAGGAACTCGGCATGAAACTGTTCGAGCGGGGCAAAACGATAACGCTCACCAGCGCCGGACGGCTGTTTCATGAACGGGCCGACATGCTGCTGCGGGAATACGACGAGCTGAACAGCTCCTTAACGGATTTCATTCAAGGGGACGCCGGCGTTGTGCGGGTAGGCGCTTCGGAGCCATCCGCCAGCAGTCGCCTGCCTGGCATTCTGTCCGCGTATACGCAAAAAAAGCCGAAGGTGCAAATTAAAGTCAAGGTCGGCACGACCAAAGAGCTGATGCAGATGGTCATCGACGATGAAATTGATCTGGCGCTTTGCAATCAGCCTGAACCGCATATCGAGCTTGAATTTCAAGGTTTAATGAAGGAACAATTTTCATTGCTGCTCCCTGCTGGGCATCCCTTCGCTGAACGCGCGGAAATACGGATGAAGGATTTGCGGAATGAAAAGTTTCTGTTCACGCCGGGAACCTGCTCGTTTCGGATTCGCATCGAGGAAATGATTACGAAAAAAATCGGCAAGCTGCGGCATAACAGCATTGAGGTTGCCAGCATATCCGCGCTCAAATATTATGTGCAGGCTCAGCTAGGCATTGCCCTGTCGCCCATCGTCGCCATTTCACCGCCGCTGCCGGGAACAATCATTAAGCAGGTTATTGATATGGCCGAGGGGCCTGAGCTCGGCATCCTCATTAAGCGGAACAGCACGACGCTGAGCCAAATTAATAAAGAGCTGATTGCCGATATTAAGCAGGCGCTCACTCCTGATCCAGATTGGTAGCGCGTCGATGCTTTAGGTTTATTAAAGCGGCGCTTTAGCATTTTCAATTGTACAAACGATGTCCCTTCCGCTATGCTCACTTATAACTATTATTCCGAGTGAATAACTTGATATTTAATTAGTGGAACGGAGCGCTGCTTGCAATGAAAAAAATCCATTTAGGCATTTTCGATATTCATACCCCTAATCAAATGACCCAGGGCTTATGGACCCATCCCGCCAATCAGTCTACACGCTACAAGGAGCTGGCTTTCTGGATTGAGCATGCGCAGGTGCTGGAGCGCGGCAAATTCGATTTTATGTTTTTTGCCGATTCCTATGGCTACCCCCATCATAAGCGCGAGCTTTCGTATCGCGAAGCTGTGTACACACCCTCCAACGATCCGATGCTGGTCATTTCTGCACTCGCTGCCAGCACGAAGCATCTCGCTTTCGTCACGACGGCCTCTCCTGTGTACGAGCTGCCATTTCCCAACGCCCGCCGCTTCTCGACGCTTGATCATTTGACCAGCGGCCGCATTGGCTGGAATGTCGTGGCTACAGGGGGCATCAGCGGCGCGGAAAGCTTTGGCCGCAGCAGCATATTGCCGCATGATGAACGCTATGAGCAGGCCGAGGAATTTATGGAAGCCAGCTATAAGCTGCTGGAGGGCAGCTGGGAGGATGATGCTGTCATCGCTGATCGCGAGCGCCGCATTTACGCTGATGCGGACAAGGTTCATGTCATTGAGCACAGCGGCAAATATTATAAAATGAAGGCCTCCCATGCCAGTGAGCCTTCTATTCAACGAACGCCCGTCCTGTTTCAAGCGGGCAGCTCGGATCGTGGGCGAGATTTTGCCGCCAAGCATGCCGAGGGTGTTTTTCTGAAAGCCCCGACTGTAGAAGCGCTGAGGGCTCAGGTGCAGGATATTCGCAAGCGGGCTGCCGCTTATGGCAGAGGAGCCGGGGAAATTAAAATTTTCACGGGACTGTCAGCTGTGGTCGGCCGTACGCGCGAGGAAGCTGAGGGCAAGCTTGCCGAATACAAAGCCCATCGCAGCCGGGAGGCGGCTTTGCTTACCTATGAAAATGCAACGGGCATTGATTTGTCCGCGCTCGATCCCGATGCGCCATTCGAACAGATAAAAACCGAGCAAGGACGCACGCATACCGAGCGCTATACGAAGCATAGCGGCAAAGTTCAGAGCGTCCGGGAAGTGAGCGATAATTTTGCCGAGAAGGAATTTCGCGGTATTGTAATAGCCGGAACAGCTGAGGAAATTGCCGACCAAATGCAATATTGGGTAGAGGAAACCGGTATTGACGGCTTTAATTTGGAGCGTTATGTGCTGCCCGGGACGCATATCGACTTTGTCGATCTCGTTGTGCCAGAACTTCAGCGGCGCGGCATGTTCAGACAAGAATACGAGGAGGATACGCTTCGGGAGCGCCTGTTCGGTAAAGGAAATACACGCCTGCCGGATACTCATGCTGGCGCAGTCTACCGTTTTCCCAATAGCTGACCCAATAGCTGACGCAACCAATAGAAGGGGTTATCGTTAAGCCGCCTTATCAAGCGTGACTTAACGATAACCCCTTCCTGTTACAGTATTTAATGCCCCATTTGATGTACTTCATCGGCGTTATAGGACAATAAGCCGAACACGATCAGCAGCGTTGTGAAAATCACGATGCAGGCGCCGATTCGCCGCAGCGTTTTTTGACGCTCGCTCATCTGCGCGCCTTGCCCATGACGCTTTTTAGTTGAAGCAATAAACAATAGGCCTACTCCTAGCAGCAGCGCTACGACGACGCTTGCTTGCAAATATACGTCCATATGATCACTTCCTGTCCGCCCATTTATTCTATAGACGATGATCATTTGGAAAAAGTTGTACCTGCTGCGCGATTAATTGTACGTATCATCTTGCTCCAGTTCCTCTCTTTTCTCTCCAACCTTTCCTTCCCTTGACACCCACTTCCTTACTAATCCAGTTTGTCTGCTTGTTTTTGGAATAGCATACGTTCTATTTCGCTTGAGATGCCGCCTGTTCGGGTAAGCATAAGCAACAGCATAAACGACAGGCAATGTCGGGGCTTAACCAGCCTGCATGACCATATATGAATAACTAAATTAAAAAAAGATCATAAACGGAGGTAGCTGCTTATGGCTCCTAAATCAAAAACGATACGATTTTTCCTCAATATGTATGCCCGTTTCCGCGATGATGATGTGCCGGGGGTAGCGGCGCAGCTGACTTTTTATTTGATTTTGGCCTTCTTCCCCTTTCTGCTGTTTGTCGTCAGCCTGCTCGGCTTCGTTCAGTTATCGGGGGACAGCCTCGCTCCTGAACTCATTCGCCTGCTCCCTGCCGAGACGGGCGAGGCCATCAGCCAGGTGCTTGAAGAAATTACGCAGGGCAGCAATGGGACGCTATTGTCAGTCGGGATGCTGGCGACGATCTGGTCAGCCTCTAATGGGATGAATGCCATTATTAAAGGTCTGAATACCGCCTATGAGGAGCAGGAAAGCCGCCCCTTCTGGAAAATCCGCGGCATTGCGCTGATCGCCACGCTCGTGCTTGGCCTTGTCATTACGCTCGTCATGCTTATGCTCGTATTTGGCAAGATGATCAGCAGCTACTTGTTCGACCTGCTTCATGTGCCAAGTGAAAGCGAGTGGGTATGGAATTTGCTGAAATATGCGATTCCACTCGCCGCTATGCTTATCGTATTTACGATGCTGTATTGGATTGCTCCTAACCGCAGGCTGCGGCTGCGAGAGGTGCTCCCAGGTGTGCTATTTACAACCTTCGGCTGGGTCGCAGCCTCGATGCTGTTCCAATTTTACATTAATAATTTCGGCAATTACTCCAAAACCTACGGCAGCATAGGCGGCATTATTATTTTACTGGTCTGGTTATTCATTACGTCGCATATCCTTATATTAGGCGGGGAAATGAATGCGTGCCTGGCTCGTTCACGCCCAGCTAAGCCCAGTCTGCAAGAGCGCCCGCCGCAAAACCGGACAGGCTCCTTTATCGTCAAATAAAGGAATGAATTAGCTGATATCTGAAATCAATGCCGCTCCATGCCTGTTTCATATCTGTTTACCAGGGTAAATAAAAAGTAATTCGATATACATTTCGAGGAGGAATACAGGATGGAATATATAATAAACAAACGCTTTGACGGAGAGCATATTTGCTTCGATGGAAACCACTACATTGGCTGCACGTTCAACAACTGCACCATTACCATATCGTCCCTCCATTTCAACTATGACCGCTGCACCTTCAAGGGCTCCAGCTTCAAGCTTAGCCCGCGCGTATTTCACCTGCAAAATGTTTATTCACTGCTGCCTTCGTCCATGAACGGAAAAAACGTACAGCTTGCCTAAAATAGATATTTTTTTCGCTAAATCCCCTTATAGTGGGATTTTTTTTGCTGCTAAAAAAAGTATAATATAGATAGTAGAATATAAATTACAGCCTCTACAATCAGGGAAACGAATAGGAGGATTATCGGATGCTTAGCAAAATACAGCGCCAAATCTCGGTATGTCTCGCTGCTCTGCTGCTGACATCAGGCTTGTGGCCAGCAGCCACGTCAACAGCGGCATCAGGAGCCGCGGCAACCGCTCTCGGCCCCGCTATCGAGATGGCGGCTTACGAGCTGCCAAGCGACGTGAGCCTGAACTACACGCTTTTTGCAGGCGGTGCTTCGGACGGCCAAGCCATATGGATGGCCCCGCAAGAAACGGATAAGGTAGTCAAGCTGGATCCTGTAACGGGAGCCATGACCAGCTATAACAATTGGCCAGCAGGCTTCACGAAGGGGTACGGGGCATTCAGCGACATCGTATTTGACGGGCAATCGCTATGGATGATACCGTCCTTAGCTGACCGGATTATTAAACTTGACCCGGCAAGCGGGGTCATGACCGGCTACAACAGCTGGCCAGCCGGCTTTAACAACACTTCTCCCCGATTCAGTGGAGGCATTTTTGACGGGCAGTATATTTGGCTCGTTCCTTCCAATGCCAACAGCTTGATTCGCCTTGACCCGGCAACTGGCAGCATGACCAGCTATAATGACTGGCCTAGCGGCTTTACGCTGCCGAATTATGCTTTTACCGACGGTATTTTTGACGGGCAAAATTTGTGGCTCATTCCTAATACAGCAAGCAGCGTCATCAAGGTAGACACGGCTACGGGAGATATGACCGCCTACGACAACTGGCCTAGCGGCTTCGCGAAAGGGTTTTATGCATTCAACGGAGGCATATTTGACGGACGCAGCATGTGGATGATGCCCTATAACGCAAATCAGGTCGTGAAGCTGGATACGAGCACTGGCGAAATGACCGGTTATGACGATTGGCCGGCTGGCTTCAATAAATCCGGAAGCCTATTGGGCAAAAGCACCTTTGACGGGCGATATATTTGGGTAAAGGCTAGCTCCTACAGCCCATTATTCAGAATTGACACAACGACTGGCGAAATGGAGGGCTTCTCGGATTGGCCGGCAGGCATTAATGCCAATCCCATGTATTCCGCCATGTTTGACGGCCTCAACGTTTGGCTTATTCCTACGGCTTCCACTCAAGTCATTCGGGTGTCCAGTGTGCCTGTTATGCAGCCTGCTGTAGCCGATGATATGCAGGTTGATTTGGCCTGGGAGCCGGTAAATGGCGCGATCGGTTATAAAATTTATCAGAGTCAGACGCTGGGGAGCAGCGGAGCCGAGGTCGCCACTGTCGGCAGCTCCGTCTATTCCCGAACAATAACCGGATTGACCAATGGCATGACCTATTATTTTTCGGTTAAAGCCGCTTTTGCCGGACGGGACAGCTCCGCGTCCAATGAAGTGAGTGCTGTTCCACTGTCCACCGACGCGAACCTTAGCCATCTTGCGTTGTCAGACGGCTCTCTTAATCCATTGTTTGAAGAGAGTACGACGGTTTATACAGCAGCTGTAGGCAGCAATGTGAGCGAGATTACGTTTACGCCAGAGGTATCATCCAGTGCAGCAGCGGTCACGATTAACGGTGCGGCTGCCGCCAGCGGCTCGCCTTTCGGCCCGCTGCCCTTGCATGACGGCAATAATATTATTGAAGTAAAAGTGACTGCGCAAATTGGAACAACGAAGACGTACACTGTAACTGTGACCAGAGCAGCAGCCACGCCAAGTCCAACGGCTAGCCCTACTCCAACTGCTAGTCCCACTCCAACAGTTACTCCTGCGCCCACCCCTTCACCGATAAGCGGAGGCGGCAGCAGCGGGGGTACGTCCTCACCTGCTGCCGTGGCAGGCATCAACTTGAACGGTACTCTCGTTCCAGCGAGCACCATCGACACGACGAAGCCGATTGCTGTGCTGGAGGCTTCGCCGCATACTGGCAGCAGCGCCGTCTATGCCAGCATTCCGGCAAGCGTGCTTGCAGGCTTCGCGAGCAAAAATGAAGCTTTTCTTCTTGAGATTAAGGCGCCATATGGCAGCTACCGCATCCCGGTTCAGCTCGCTTCGCTAATACCTGGGCTGCAGGAGCTGCTTGCTGAAAACAAGCTCGGCGCTCAGGACATTAGCTTTAAACTCACCTTGACCGATAAATCCGGCGATTCAGCGCTGCGGGGCACACTTACGAGCAGCTTGCCTGACAGCAAGCTGCTTGGAGCTCCAGCCCATACTCGCATAGATATAATCAATGCCAAAACTGGCGTGGTACTGCGGACAGTGGATACATTCAACTCCGAAATGACAAAGCTCCTTCCGCTGACTGGCGACACGAAGGAAATACCGGAGCATTGGGGAGCCTTCCGCTTTGACGAAGCTACCAAGCAGCTCGCATTCGTTCCCGCCCGCAAGCTGAATATCGGCGGCGTCTGGTTCGCAGCGATCCGTTCCGCGGCGGACGGCACGTATGTCGTTGCGGAGAACAACGTCGTCTTCAGTGACATGTCTAAGCATTGGGGTGAACTGCTGGCCCGGCTTGCCGCAGCGAAGGGGCTGGTAAACGGCATCGGCGGCGGCAAATTTGCGCCTGACCGGACCGTGACGCGAGCAGAATTCGCAGCGATGCTGACGCGGGCGCTCGGCGCAAATGCGCTTCCGCCGTCCTATGCCGTGGACAGCCAGCCGCTTACCCGCGAGCAAATGGCGGGCATGGTTGCGGCAGCTATTTCGAAAGCTGAGGAGCTCCCTGCCGACCATGCAGATGGCGGCGTTATCAACGTCAGCGGCTACAAAGATATTGCCAGCGTGAAGCCGGCGTATTTGGAGGCGGTACGCAGCATTGCCGAGCTTGGCATTATGACCGGCACTGGCGGCGGCCGCTACGAGCCGCAGCGAGAAACTTCGCGTGCGCAAGCGGCGGCTGTGCTCATTCGAACGCTGATCGTGCTCGGCAAAATCGACGGACTCGAAGACTAGCCGTGAAGCGTCAATTTGCTATCGCAGCTGCTAGAGACATGCAAACAGCCCGAACGGATGCGTCCGTTCGGGCTGTTTTTTCTAGAGAAGCTATTACCTATTAAAATGTCGGAATGGTCTATTCCTTTTGCCTATTCAAGCTACAACGCCTCTTGTTTATTCCGCTTCCGATACAACTGCGAAACGCTCATTTACATGGTTTGCCTGCTCAGCCTCATCCACAATTGCAATCGCATAATCCGCGTAGCTTACATAGCTGTCGCCTTTGGCGTTAAAGAAGAAGTTGTCTTTGCCTTTTGTGTAAGAGCCTGTGCGTTTGCCATCCGGGTTGAAAAAGGCCGCCGGGCTAACGAACGTCCATTTGATGCCAGTCGAGCTTTCCAGGTCATTCAAGTTGCTGCCTTGGTTGAAGGCTGTTGCATAATATTCTTTCGGGAACTGCTCTGTTTCGAACAAACGCGTTGTCTTCGCTTCATCCACGAACAGGCTGCCCGCACCGCCGACTACGATCAAGCGGGTTTCCGGTGCGCCTTTGAGCGCTTCAATCAGCACTTTGCCGAGCTCCACATGCTTCGTTTCCTCGCCTTGTGGTGCGCCGAATGCGTTGACGACGATGTCAAAAGCTTTCAAATCTGCTGCTGTCAGCTGGAACGCATCTTTCTCCAGCACGGCTGCTTCGGACTGTGTAAACTTCGATGCTGTTCTGACAATTGCCGTCACCTCATGTCCTCTTGCTGCCGCCTCTTGAATAATCAAGCTTCCTGCTTTGCCTGTTGCACCAATAACTGCTATTTTCATTGTCTATTCCTCCTGAATATAAAATAAGGTGAGAAAGGATAGCATTAGGATATCCTTTCCTATATGTCCGAAGAAGCGATTCGCTTCATGTAATTATTATAGTTACAGGTTGCTCGCAATGTCAAATCATTATTTTGAAAGCTATATGCAGCTTGTCGAACGATATAATATAATAGAGATAGGAATTGCTCGAAGCATACCAAACACGGCAAGGAGACCATCTCTAATGAGCGACTTTATTATTTTCAACGTGGCCAACAAATCTTTTGCTGTCCATTTTTCGGAAATTGATGAAATTCAAGCAGCCGTAGAAGGAACACCACTTCCTTTCGCCGAGCCGTGGCATGGTGGCGTGGCCAATATTCGTGGCGGCCTCTACACTATTATTAACTTGCGCAAAAAATTTAATCTGTTTGGACAGGCCCCAGACAGCTATCAAAAAATCATTTTGCTCAGGCAAGCCAAAGTAGCACTGCTCGTCGATGATATCGAAAATACCGCTTCGATTGAAGAAGCCGACATTGAACCGGTGCCGGATTCTTCCGAGAAGGACATTTTCCACCAGGCTTTCAGGCTGGATAACCGGGTTATTCCGATTCTGCATGTGAAGCTGTTCCTCGCCTCTACCAAAACCATATAGTGAAAAGGACACAAGGCAGCTTCCGCTCAGCTTTTTCGCTGACGGGAGCTACCTTGTGCTGTGTATGTTAGATCTAATATTTTCGAAACGGGGTTTCCTTCTTCGCCATCTGCTCGGTATAGACGCTTTCCTGCGGCACGATTCGCTTCGGCAGCGTGCGCCCGGCAACGAGCTCCTGCACCGCCTGCATCATGTTTGGACCAAGCAGCGGATTGCATTCGACGATGCAGTTAATTTTACCCTCCCCCAGCTTCATGAACGCCCGCCGCGTCCCATCCACTGAAATAATGACAATATCGACGCCTGGCCGCAGTCCATATTCCTCAATCGCTTCAATAGCGCCTAGCGCCATATCATCGTTTTGGGCGAATAGCACGTCCATTTCACCGCCATATTGTTCAAGCAGCGTGCCCATCACTTCCTTGCCCCGTTCAAAAGTAAAATCAGCGTCGACGCTGGCCATAATTTTATAGCCCGGCTGCTTCAGCACAATATCCCGAAAGCCCTGTCCACGCTGAATCGAGGGGGATGAGCCTTCTGTTCCCCGCAGCTCGACGATTTGAACCGTCTCCGCAGCATCCCGCATTTTATCGACCAAATATTTGCCCGCTTTGCGTCCTTCTTCATATAGATCCGCCCCAATATGCGTCACATAAAGCGAGGTATCGTCCACATCAACGGATCGGTCGGATATAATAAGCGGAATACCCGCCTGCTTCACCTCGGTTAAAATTTCATCCCAGCCCGAATGCACAACCGGAGCAATGGCAATGACATCGACCTTGCGCTTAATGAAGGAACGAATCGCTTCAAACTGCTTTTCCTGTGATTGCTCCGCATTTTCGAACAATAGCTCGATTCCGGCCTCTTTTGCCGCCTCTTTGACCGAATTGGTATTGGCCATTCGCCATTCGCTCTCTGAACCAAGCTGGGAGAAACCAAGAACAATTGGCCTCACCGGCTGTATGAGCTCGATTCCCGTTGCTTCAGGCAGCGTGCCTCCTCCTGCTATAGCGCCCTCTCCTATACCCGTTCCAGCCTGGAGCGCTTGGTCTATCGCCGAGGATGAAGAAGCTGGGGCTGAAAGCTGGCAACTGCTCAGAAGCATCAAGAAAGCGATTGCATAAATCATTTTCACAATTACAGCTTGTCTTCGCATAAGGCTCCCTCCAGTTCAGTCAGTCAGTAAAAGGTCCATGCTTGCTGATCGTATTGTAATGGATACAGGGCGCTTTGTCATGGTCGTAACGACTCAGGGGGTGCCGCGAACAACGTCGAAACGTTGCGCTGCACCCTTGAACCGCGATCTACTAAGCTTTTTGCATTTGCCGCCTTGCACTGAGCAGGCGCTGCAGGACGATGAACAGCAGCAGCAGCAGGCCGATGACGATTTTGGTCCACCACGAGCTGAGCGTGCCTTCAAAGCTGATAATCGTTTGGATAACCCCTTGAATCAATACGCCGAAAAAGGTGCCTAGAATATAGCCGACGCCGCCAGTCAGCAGCGTACCGCCTATGACGACCGCAGCGATGGCATCCAGTTCCAGTCCGACCGCATGCAGGCCGTAGCCTGACAGCATATAGAAGGTAAAGACGACACCCGCAAGCGCAGAGCAAAGTCCGCTAAAGGTATAGACGAGAATTTTCGTGCGGGCCACAGGCAGTCCCATTAACAGCGCGGAGGATTCGCTGCCGCCAAGCGCATACGTATTGCGTCCGAAGCGGGTATAATGGGCCAAATAAATCGCTGCCGCTACTACAACCAATGCGATAATGACGCTGATGGAGATGAAAAAGCCGCCCGGCAGCTTGATTTTCGTCTGCGCCATGCTCGTATAAAACGGGTGATCAATCGTAATCGTATTGATGCTAATGACGTAACACAGCCCCCGGGCCAGAAACATGCCGGCGAGTGTGACGATGAACGGCTGGATTTTAAAATAATGGATGATCGCTCCCATCACCCAGCCGAAGGCTGCGCCCAGCACGAGCACAAGCGGAATGACGACGGCAGGCGGCCAGCCCTGCTGCTGGACGAGGCTTGCCGATATCATCGTCGTCAGCGCAATGACCGAGCCGACCGATAGGTCAATGCCGCCGGAAACGATGACGAAGGTCATGCCGACCGCAACGATAAGCAGAAAGGCGTTGTCAATGAGCAGATTGAGCAGCACCTGCAGCGAGAAAAAGCCGGTATAGCGGAACGAGCCTGCCGCAAACATGAAAGCGAGCAGCGCAGCTGTCACCACGATTGGGATATACTGCCGTTTAAGCATGGCGTTTAACCTCACTCTCTGCCGGATAGCGGCGTGTCCTAAAGCGATGTGCAAGCGTCTTGCGGAACGTCTCCGATTGAATAAGGCAGACGAGCAGCACAACAAACGCTTTGACTACAAGCGTTATTTCTGGCGGAACGCCAATCATGTAAATCGTCGTCGTCAGCGTCTGAATAATAAGCGCGCCGACGACCGTGCCTAGCAAATAAAAGCGTCCGCCGCTGAGCGAGGTGCCCCCAATGACGACGGCAAGAATCGCGTCAAGCTCATACCACAGCCCGGCGTTGTTGCCGTCGGCGCTGGATACATTGGCGCTGAGCAGCAAGCCGGCGATGCCGGCACATAAGCCGCAGAACATATAAACGGCGATCATGACGACTCGCGAGCGAATGCCGGCCAGGCGGCTCGCTTCAGGGTTGCAGCCGACGGACTCGATGAACAGGCCGAGGGCGGTTTTGCGCGTCAGCAGAGCGGCGATCAGCAGTACGGCGCCAGCGATAAAGATGGAGAAGGGCAGCGTGAGCAGCGAGCCCGCGCCGATGAATTTATAGGCGCTGCTCGATACGGTAATAATCTGCCCGCCTGTAATGAGCTGGGCGACACCGCGCCCGGCGACCATTAGAATGAGCGTAGCAATAATCGGCTGAATGCCAAAGGCTGCCACAAGCATGCCGTTCCATAAGCCCAGCACAAGCGCCAGCACTAAAGCAATGCCGACCGCGCTGAGCACAAGGCCCAGCATATTCTGATCCGTGCCTTGGCTGAGCGTCATGCAGGCCATAGCTCCTGCGATAGCCACGATTGAGCCGACCGACAGGTCGATGCCCTTCGTGGCAATAACGAGCGTCATGCCGATAGCAACGAGAATAAGCGGCGCACCAAAATTCAAAATATCAATCAAGCTGCCATACAGCTTGCCAGCCCGCATTTGCACGGAGAAAAAATCCGGCTCATACAGCAAATTAAATAATAACAGCGCCCCCAGCATCACCAGCGGCCAAAATAAATGGTGCTTCACCATGCTTGCTCACTCCCCTGCCATCGCCTGCATAAGCTGCTGCTGGCTCATTTCATCTTCAGCTATTTCCTTGACTACTACATGGTCTCGCAGTACTGCGATCCGGTCGCTGACCCGCAGCACCTCCTCCAGCTCCGAGGAGACGAACAGCACTGACATGCCTTGACCCGCCAGCTTCAGCACAAGCTTCTGGATTTCCGCCTTTGCGCCAACATCAATACCGCGCGTCGGCTCATCAAGGATGAGCAGCTTCGGCTGCGTCAGCAGCCAGCGTCCAAGAATGACCTTCTGCTGGTTGCCGCCGCTAAGATTTTTAATCAACTGCTCCGGGTTAGGCGGATTAATATTGAGCGCCTTGATATATTCGTCAGCAAGCTCATCCTGGCGCTTGCGGGGAATGGCGCGAAACCAGCCGCGCGTCGCCTGCAGGGCGAGAATCATATTTTCACGCACCGTCAGCTCGTCGATAATGCCTTCTGTTTTACGGTTTTCCGGGCAGAAGGCCATTCCCTGATCAATCGCCTCGCGAGGAGAAGCGAGGCCTTCCTTCACTCCATTCACCCGCAGTGCGCCATTATCAGGCCGATCTGCGCCAAAGAATAGCCGTGCAAGCTCCGTCCTCCCTGAGCCGAGCAAGCCTGCAAGACCAACAACCTCGCCCTTGCGAATAGTCAGGTCGAACGGCTCAATGGCCCCTTTGCGCCCTAGCGCCTTCGCTTCAATAACCAGTTCCTTCGAATGCTCAGCAGCAGGTGCCGCCTCTTTCTCACGCGGCAGCGCATCGAGCTGCTCCAGCTCCTTGCCAATCATTTTCGATACGAGCTCTATCCGGGGAAGCTCCTTCGCCAAATACTCCCCTACAAATTCTCCGCCACGGAGAATGGTTATTCGATCGGACACCTCATACACCTGATCCAGAAAATGCGTGACGAACAAAATGGCCAGCCCTTCCGCCTTCAGCTTGTTCATCACCTCGAACAGCTGCTTCACTTCATTGCGGTCAAGGCTCGACGTCGGCTCATCCAAAATGAGCACCTTCGCCGAAATATTCAGCGCCCGGCCAATAGCAACAAGCTGCTGAATCGCAACGGAATAAGCCGATAACGGCAGCTTTACATCCAAACGAATTTGCAAGCGGGTGAGCAGCAGCTCCTCGGCTGCCGCATTCATCTCTTTCCACAAAATACGGCCAAAACGCCGCGGCTCGCGGCCGATAAAAATATTTTCAGCAACTGTCAAATTCGGACATAGATTCACTTCCTGATAAACCGTGCTAATGCCAGCCGTCTGCGCTGACTGAGGGCTATCGATGGCCATACGCTGCCGCGCAAGCTCTACCGTGCCTTGATCAATGGAGTAAACACCCGTCAGCACCTTAATCAAGGTAGACTTTCCTGCCCCATTTTCGCCCATCAGCGCATGGATCTCGCCGGGAAAGAGGCGAAAGCTGACGCCGGATAAAGCTTTTACGCCTGGAAAGCCTTTATGGATATTGCTCATTTGCAGGATAGGTTCGCGTTCCCGCTCCATCTTCTTCTCCCCTTTGGTTTTGAATTTTGCCTATGCAATGAAAAAAAGGAAGCCGTCCGCCTGGTACGTGGACCAGCCTTACGCGGCTTCCTTCGCTGGCTTCTGCGCTGCTTCTAGTATTTCCGGTCAGGCAGGGCAGCCTTCGCTTGCTCCGAAGTAAAGACGCCTTCCTCGGTTACGATGCGCTTCTCAATCGTCTTGCCGTCCAGCACATCCTGTACAGCCTGCATCAATTGCGGTCCGAGCAGTGGATTGCATTCGACGATAAAGTTGATTTTGCCTTCGCTTGCTGCAACGAAGCCATCTTTGACGCCATCGATGGATATGATGATAATGTCCTCGCCTGGCTTAAGGCCTGCTGCTTCAATCGCTTGAATGGCGCCCAGCGCCATGTCATCATTGTGAGCATAGAGAACATCGATTTTTTTATTCGCTTTCAAGAACGATTGCATAACCTCATTGCCCTTCGCACGAGTGAAATCACCCGTTTGTGAAGCGATTACCTTCAGGTTGGCATTACCCTTGATGATTTCCTCAAAGCCCGTTTTGCGATCAATCGCTGGCGCCGAGCCTGTTGTGCCTTGCAGCTCAACAATGTTGATTTCTTCAGCTGAATCCTTATATTTATCAACGAGCCATTGCCCAGCGCGGCGGCCCTCTTCTACGAAGTCGGAGCCAATAAACGTTTCATACAGCGACGTATCCGCTGAATCAACGGCGCGGTCTGTCAATATAACGGGAATGCCCGCATCCTTCGCTTCCTTCAATACCGTATCCCAGCCAGACTCTACGACCGGGGAAAACGCAATAACGTCCACCTTTTGCTGAATGTAGGAGCGAATCGCTTTAATTTGATTTTCCTGTTTTTGCTGGGCATCGGAAAACTTCAAGTCATAACCCGCAGCAGTCGCCGATTCCTTAATGGAATTCGTATTCGCCGTGCGCCAGCCGCTTTCGGCACCAACCTGTGCGAAGCCGAGCGTCACTTTTTTGTCTGCTGGCGCTGCCGCTGGTTCACTGCTCGCCGCAGCCGGAGCACTCGTCCCACCGGCATTGCCTGCTCCTGCCGTATTCGTTCCTCCATTGCCGCTTCCACAAGCGGATGTGACGAGCAGCATCGTCGCCATCAATAGCGACATGCCTAGTTTTCCTGCTTTTTTCATCTTTGTATTACCTCCCCTGTCATTCACCAACGTTTGGCGTGCCCTCATTATAGAACGCTTTCAAAAGACCCGGATACGGAGTCCGATAGCCGTTCGATTTGATTTTTTGGGTAATTTTCCAGCAAGGGCGGCAAATGGTTTGATTTTTTGTGCGAAAGGTGGAAATTTCGTCAATCCTGCATCTGTGCGTAGCGAGGTTTCGGGCAATTTGGTATAGTGAAGGTTGGATATATTTGAAACCGCATACATTTCCAATTTGAAAGGTTCCTATAAACCTATGAAACTGATGCGCTGGATTTTTTCAAGCCTTCGGGCCAAGCTGCTGATGATGTTCATTATTTTGACCTCCGTCCCGCTGATCGCGGTTGGCCTCATCTCCTATCAAAAATCGTACGATGCGGTATCTGATCACAGCAAAGCGGCGACGATGCTTGTCGTAGGCCAGCTTGGCAATGACATAGATGCGCTGCTGGAGGATACGGGAAGGCTGCTGGAGTTGGAAAACAATCCGCAGGTGCTGCATTATTTATTTTCGCAAACGGATACGTATGAGGATGCCAAAGCCATTATTCAAACGATGAATTTGTACCGGGAAACGTATAAATACGAAAGCGTGCTCAACATTACGGTGGTCAACCTGTATGGACGGGGCTTAAGCGAGCGCAAAGGCGTGTTCCAGCTGGACAGGAATCCGCTGCGCAACCCGCATTTTCAATATTTGCTGAACCATCCAGACGAGGTGTTGAACATTCCCCCGCCGGACGCCTCGCCGCTGGACCGTCTCGACGGCTTTCATTATTCGCAGCATAACGTCATCTCCATTATGGCAACGGTCAAGCAGCAGATTACCCATGAGGTGATTGGTTTTATCGTGATCGATTTGGATGATTCAATCATCGAGCGTTACTGTGAAAATATTACCCTTGGCGAAAGCGGCTACGTGTATGTTCTTGACCAGGCAGGCAATCCCATCTTCCTCCCCTCGGCCAGGACGAGTGCAGCGAAGGCCCTGCCGCCTGCCGACCTCAGCGCACAGCTCGCTTTAGAGAAAAACAGCTATGTGGATTACAGCATCGGCAGGCCGAAGTTCGTCGCATTCACAACCTCGTCCACCACAGGCTGGAAAATAGTCGGCTCCGTGCCACTGCAGGAAATTGTTGCAGAGGCGAATGAAATTCGCCAACTGATCATTATCAGCGTGCTGCTCAGTATCGTGTTTGCGATTACGCTGCATTATTTCATTACCGCCCGCCTGACGAGGCCGATTCAGCTGCTGAAGAGCAAGATGCGGCTGGCAGCCGGCGGCTTTCTTGAGGTCAAGGTACAGCCGAGCGGCCATGACGAAATTGCCGATTTGGGCAACAGCTTCAACATTATGCTGGAGAAAATCAAACAGCTGCTCAAGCAAAGCATCGAGGAGCAGGAGCATTTGCAGAAAGCGGAGCTGCGGACGCTGCAAGCGCAAATTAATCCGCATTTTCTCTATAATACGCTTGATTCCATCGTCTGGATGGCGGAAGCCGGGCGCAGCGGGCAGGTCATTGCGCTCGTGCAGGCGCTGTCGCGCTTTTTCCGCATCAGTCTCAATCGGGGTCGGGACTGGATTGCCCTGAGGGATGAGCTGGAGCATGTGCAAAGCTATTTGATCATCCAGCAGATGCGCTATCGCGACATTTTGGAATATGAGCTGGATGTGCCGGAGGAGCTGAAGGATTTGCCGATTTTGAAAATGACGCTCCAGCCCATCGTTGAAAATGCCTTATATCACGGTATTAAAAATAAACGCGGCAAAGGTTTAATCCGCATAACAGCTTATGCCAGCCAAGATTCGGACTTGTATTTGATGATTGAGGACAATGGCATCGGCATGAAGCTGGAGCGGCTTGCCGAGCTGCGCGAGGCGCTGCGCATGCAGCATATTCCCGAGGAGACAGGCTCGGAGGTATCCGGCGGCTTCGGCCTGCATAACGTCCAGCAGCGGCTACGCCTTTATTACGGGGAAGCCTATACCGTTATCGTAGAAAGTGAAGACCAGCTCGGAACCAAGGTTACGATCCGCATTCCAATGGAGAGGATGAAGCCGAATGAAAAAGGTTATGCTCGTTGACGACGAAATTCTTGTCAGGGAAAGCATTCGGGACTGTATCAATTGGGAGCAAGAAGGCTTTATATTTTGCGGGGACGCCTCGGATGGCGAGCTGGCGCTGCCGCTCATTGAGCAGCGCCAGCCGGATATCCTCATTACGGATATCAAAATGCCGTTTATGGATGGCTTGGAGCTGAGTGCCATCGTCCGCGAGCGGATGCCGGACATCAAAATCATTATTCTCAGCGGGCATGACGAATTTGAATATGCAAGAGCCGCTCTGCGCGTCGGCGTAGAGGAATATTGCCTCAAGCCGGTTAGCGCAGCCGATATCGTGCGGACGCTGCATGACGTCAGCCGCAGCATTGACCGCGAGCGCTATGAGCGCGAGCTGCTGGAGAAGAAGCAGCTCGCCCAAGGCGGAAGCGCGGAACAAATGCGGCATAAGCTGCTCAGCGATTTATGCAGCGGCTTTATTACAACGGCCGAAGCGATCCATCAAGCAGGCTCGCTTTCGATTGGACTGACGGCCAGCTATTATGCAGCCGCCATCTCGGACATTCGCTGCCCGGAAGGCTCCGTCAGCATTGATATGGCGACCCAGCAGCAGACGGAGCTGCTGCTGTACGAAGCGGTCAGCTCCCTCCTGCCGGGCACGCTGACGTATAAGCGCAGCCAGACAGAGACGATCTGGCTGATCAAGAGCGATTCGCTGCCGCAGCTGCAAGACGTGCTGGCGCGCTTCGCCTCCAGCTGGAAGGAGCAGGCGGAGCGAAGTGCCAGCTGCACGATAGCTGTCGGCATCGGCAGCATTCAGGATCGCCTGCAAGGTATCCACTCCTCCTATCTGGAGGCGGAGGATGACAAGCATTGGCGCAGGCTCTCCGGGCAAAACCGCAAAGCGCTGCGCGATGCCGCCTCCGGCTTATCCGAGCAATCGGTGGTCGCCCAGCGCCAGCGCTTCATCGATTTTCTCAAGCTCGGCACGCCCGCCAAGACGGAGGCTTTCGTCGCCAGCTTTGCGGCAGGGCTTCAGCAGCTGGATTGGCGCGGCGCTTTTTACGGCTATTATTTGCTCAATGACTTAACGATCGAAGCGGTTCATATCGCCAAGGCCATTCAGCGCAATCCCGATATGCCGAAGGAGCAGCTGGATAAGCTGCAGCAGGCCATGAGCGAGGTACGCAGCCTGGAGGATGCCTGCTGCTATCTCCAAACGCTGCTGGCGCAGTTCTGGCAATGGCGCGCCGGGGCAGCAGATAAATACGCTGAGATGCTGAGCCAGGTGAAGGACTACATTTTGAAGCATTATGGCGATGACCATTTGTCGCTGAATGATGCGGCGGAGCATGTGCGTGTCAGCCCCAGCCATCTTAGCAAAGTGTTCAGCCAAGAGACGGGCCAGACCTTTATTGAATTTCTCACCCACACGCGCATCCGCAAAGCAATGGAGCTGCTGCAGGCATCAAATGCAAAGTCGTATGAAATCGCCCATCAGGTCGGCTATAATGACGCCCATTATTTTTCCAATTTGTTCAAGAGGGTAACAGGTATGACGACAACGCAGTTTCGCAAGCAGCAAGAGCGCGATGGCAGCGCGCTTGCTGGAGGAGGAGTGCGTCACCATGCGAGCACGGACATCATTGTTTTTCCATAAGCTGGCCCATAAGCTGCCGGTTTTGCGGCAAAGGCCCCTGCTCGCTACTTTGCTTATAGCTTTGCTCGTGCTCACCTTGCTAATGACAGGATGTACAAATGATGAAGCAGCCGGCACTGCCACTGGAAGTTCTAGCAGCAGCGATAGTCGCAAAGAGACCGCAGGCGATACCCGCATCGTCTCATCCAGCAGCCGGGATGGCGACTCTCTCTCTTCCTCTCCCTTTGCTTCAAATGCATCAAGTGCTTCAACAGCAGCACCCGACACCGCCACCTTCGGCATTATATATCCGATGGCGCATCCGTATTATGAGACGGTGACGGAATCCGCTAAAGCAGCAGCAGCTCTGCATGGCGTCCGGCTCATTGTAAAAGCGCCGGATGAAGCGAATCTGGAGCAGCAAATACGCATGATGGAGACAATGATTGCCTCACAGGTAGACGGCATAGCGCTTGATCCGATTGATGCAGAAGCGCTCGTTCCCGTCATTAACAAGGCCGTACAGGCGGGCATTACGGTCATTTGCTTCGAATCCGATTCGCCAACAAGCAAGCGCGCTGCGTTCATCGGAACGGATCATGCTGCTGCGGGCGCCCAGATGGGTCATATGCTGTCCGAGCTGCTGGGCGGGCGGGGAATGGTTATTGTCGAGACCGGAATGACGCGGATGAAAAGCTTAAGCGAGCGCCTCGAAGGCATGCTGTCCTATATTAACGAGCAGACCGACATTCAAGTACTCGAAGTGCAGTATAATGAAGGCAACGAAACCCGCGCCTTGGCGCAGCTGGAAAAAATGATCGACGACCATCCGCATTTTGATGCGCTTGTCTCGATGGATGCCCTCTCCGGCTCTGCCTCGGTGCTCGTCTGGAAAGCGCAGGGCCTAAACCGCTATTCCCTAACCTTCGGCATGATGCCGGAAATTCAGGAAGCGATTCAAAATGGGCAAATTACAGCGTCGCTATCGCAAAATGAACAACTATGGGGCACACGCATTATCGAGCGGCTGCTGCAAGCGTCCGCTGGCGAGACGCTTCCTCTGTTCGATGACACAGGTACGCTGGAAATTACGCAGGAGGACATTTCCCTTTTATACGGTATAAGGTGAAACGGCTCTCGATTTTAAAAAAACGCCCCATAGAATGAACACGGGCGAACCCTCACAGGTTCCCCATGTTCATTCTATGGGGCTTCGTATTTTCTTTACTACTTCCTATATCAGCCGAGTACGAGTACGAGAACGACGACCTCCTATGCTATAATGTAAAGGATTAACAATAAAGAACGATCAAAAGAGGTTTTATTCATATATGATAAAATTGATGAACGCCATGCAGGCTAAACATATCACACGTTTTAAATATATAACGATCATGCTTTTAATTTTTGCTGCATTAGTTAGCATGAGATGGGCATGGTCTGTCCTTTTTCCCATGGCTGACCAGCAACCGCATGCTGTTGGCGGTGTACTTGACCTTCGCGGTATCGATTTGGAAGGTTCCCCCGTGCTTAATTTGAATGGAGAATGGAAGTTTTATCCCGAAAAGTTTCTAACGGGCAGCGAGCTTTGGGAGACGGAATCCGATGCAAGCTACGTTGTTGTTCCAGGCGATTGGAGCAGTGCGCTGCCGCACCATTCTAACAACTCGTACGGATATGGAACGTATCATCTTCGCATTTTGATTGATCCGCTTCAGACTCCTGTTTCATTCTGGTTTAGAAACATTCAGGCGGCATCAAAAATTGAACTTAACGGAAAAGATACTGGGGGCATGGGAAAGCTTGCCGACTCTGCCTATGAATATACGCCAAAAAGCACCTCTTTCACCTCTACGTATGGCGTTGAAGGAGCGACAACGATCGAATTAGTCATTCGTGCAGCCAATTTTGACAGCCCTTATAAGGGCGGAATTTTAACACCGATTCGCTTTGGCAGTGCGGACACTATTGATTTTGTACGCTGGTACTCGATTGGGTTTCAAATGCTCATTTTTCTTATTCTGCTGCTTCATTGCGCATATGCTTGCATTCTCTACCTATTCAGTCCGCAAGAGAAGACCTTGTTGTTCGCGGCGCTATTAACGTTATCTGTTGGCATTATCATTCTAATTGGTCACGACAATATACTTTTATTGTGGCTACCGTTCAACTATACATGGGCGATCAAGATTAGACTAATCGCTCTGCTGTGGCAAAATGTGTTCCTGCTGCTGCTTTTCAAAAGCTTCAACGCCGCCCCACTGCGGGAGAACTGGTTCCGCACGTACAATGCGGCCATCGTTGTCCTTACCGTCATTTTTCTAATTTCGCCAGTCTCTATCCTTTATGGATTTATTCATTTCAATATATTGAATACGATAAATTTCATCTCATTCGCCTGGTTTATCTACATAGTAGGAACGATGATTTTGCAAAAAAATAAAGATAATGACATCATTTTCTTGCTGTTGTCTGCAGCAGGCATTTTGTCCAATTTATTATGGAGTATGGCTGAGAATATAAGAGATGTTACCACTGTCTACTATCCCCTCGACATTATTTTTGCCATTATTGGCTTCTCGACTTATTGGTTTAAAAAATATTTTCGAAATGCGATAGAAAACAGAAACTTGAACAAGCAGCTGCAAAAAGCGGATAAAATTAAAGACCAATTTTTGGCTAATACGTCTCATGAGCTCCGCACCCCACTGCATGGCATTATGAATATTGCTTACAACGTGGTCACCAAAGAGAAGTCCAGGCTTGAGAAAAGCAGCCTTGAGGACATGCAGCTCCTCATTACGATCAGCAGGCGGATGTCACAGCTGCTTGGCGATCTTCTCGATGTCACGCAGCTTCAGGATCAACGTATCGTTTTGCAGCGGGAGCCTCTCAGCATTCAGTCTATCGCACCTGGTGTTGTGGCCATGCTGCAATTCATGAAAGAACGCAAGCCCATTGAGCTTCATATCGATATGCCTGAAGCACTGCCCTTGGTTATGGCTGATGAGAAGCGGCTCGTTCAAATTTTATATAACCTGCTGCATAATGCGCTCAAGTATACAGAGGAAGGAAGCATTGTCATCTCGGCCGAAATGAGAGACAAGCAAGCGATTATTCATATTTCCGATACAGGACTCGGTATAGATAAAGAAACGCAAGAGAAAATTTTTCTCCCTTATGAGCAAGGTTCTTTTGGAATAAGCCATGGGCAAGGCATTGGACTGGGTTTAAGCATTTGCAAGCAGCTTGTCGAGCTGCACGGCGGAGCATTGACGGTTCGCTCTGAATTGGGCAAGGGCTCTGTATTCAGCTTTAATCTGCCTTTGGCAGATGAGGCCAAGCTTCCGCTGGCGCAGCTCCCGAAAACTTCTGGACAAGCGCCAGAAATCATGGAGGAGACGCCCGCTGGCTTCCTGCTCCCGCATCATTTCTCAGGGGAAATAGAGGCCGCCGCCACACTTGCGCCGCTGCTTAAGGAAGAGTACGCCCACATTCTTGCCGTTGACGACGATCCGATTAATCTGAATGTCCTTGCGAGCATTCTTTCGACCGAGCCGTACACCCTTACAACCGCCCGTTCCGGCAGGGAAGCGCTGCAATTGCTTGTGACACGGCAGTGGGATTTGCTGATCGCTGACGTCATGATGCCACAAATGTCCGGCTATGAATTAACGCAGAAAGTAAGAGAGCAGTTTTCCATGTCGGAGCTGCCCGTATTGCTTCTAACCGCACGCAGCCAGCGAGCCGACATTTACACTGGATTTTCAGCGGGAGCAAGCGATTACGTGACGAAGCCCGTAGATGCTCTGGAGTTAAAATATCGGATCAGAGCATTGATAGCGCTAAAGCAATCCATTAATGAGCGTCTGCGTATGGAGGCCGCCTATTTGCAAGCACAAATCCAGCCCCACTTCCTATTCAACACCCTTAATTCGTTAATGGCGTTAAGTGATATTGATACGGAAAGCATGCGCAAGCTGGGTGAGGCTTTCTCGTCCTTTTTACGGATTAGCTTTGATTATCTGAATACCGGAGAGTTAGTAGAGCTGTCTCATGAGCTCGCGCTCGTCGAAGCCTATCTATATATCGAAAAAACGCGGTTCGGGAATCGACTATCAATAAAATGGGAGGTGGAGCCGGGCATCCGTCTGCTGCTGCCCCCGCTCTCTATTCAGCCGCTGATCGAAAACGGGGTCAAGCACGGTCTCCTCAGCCGAAACACAGGCGGTACGATTCAGCTTTCCATCACTCGCCGGGAGGGCTTCACCCTTATTGAAGTAAAAGATGACGGCAAGGGAATGGAGCAGGAGAAGGTCGCTCAATTGCAAAATGCTGCTCTGAGTGAAAAAGCTGGAATTGGCATCCCTAATACGAATCGCCGATTGCAGCAGCTGTATGGCCAAGGCTTGTCGATCGTGAGCAGCGTTAATGAAGGAACAACCGTGTCGTTTGTTATTCCAGATCGGTAGATAGATAATTAAATATAGAAAAGAACCATCAAACGCTCACGTCGTGGACAGTGATTTTATCACAGACAAATGACGTGAGCCTACATAGCTGTGAATATTGCTCAAACCTATAAATGATCCATTAACCAAGGCTTGATCAAGGGCAGAACAACATTAGGCTGCATCACTTTTGTATGATCCATGTCTTTTCCTTCGAGAATAGCGACATCCCAACCCAATTGCTCTAATTGCTGTTTATTTTTTTGCAATAAACCAATCATATCAACCGTAACACTGCCAAAGTTTTCGCCATAAACAATCGTGTCCTTTTCCCCAGCGAAGGTTAGTTTAGGGCAGTCCGACTCATAATGAATGGTTGTATCATCAAAATCCATTAAATTTTTATACATTGTGAGAAATTGCTTGGTTTGCTTTGGATCGAGTTTGATTTGGATATTATTCCAATCTATTTCTTCAGGAGTCGTATTTTCTTCAAATTGCTCCTTAGAGATGCCTGGATTATTCAAGGCTTGCTCATGAGTCTTTTCGGTTACGATCATCATTTCTTTATAGGGTCCTTTGTATGGCGGAAATCCCCCCATAATCAAGCTTTCCAATCTGTTCGTTCGAATAGCCAGTTGCAATCCAACTAAAGCGAGCCATGAGTAGCCATAATAACTAAAGGTAGCTACCTTCATTTCATCGGCTATGAGCAAGAAATCCTTTGTTATATTTTCAGGCGTGAGATGATCCGGTTGAGGATTTTCAAAAAGGTGGCCTTCAAAATTAAAATACAAAACCTGGAACTCATCGGAAAGTCCGTCGATAAAATTTTTCCCTAGTTCAGGATCTACTCCCCACATTTTTAAGCTTTCGGCTTCTTGACCATAAACCGATTTTTTTGCTATTGGCAGCATAATGACTTTGCCAGAAGGATTCCCGGTCAGACCAACCTCCACTTTTGAACCGTCATTTAAGGTTACGTTTTTTTTCATGATTATCACTCCTAATCCGTTTATACTATTACCATACAACATTCATGCAATATTCCGGTTCAGCATGAGGAAGCAGCGATAGGATTACGGATCTGACATTAATATATTATTGTAGCACTTGAAGGTTTTACTTTAATGAGGAGCAGGAGCATGCAAAATACATTTACCCCTGTACAAATTGCCGATGAATTGAACGTAAGTACGACTACTTTAAGAAGATATGAAGAGCAGGGCCTGCTTCCTGATGTACCGCGAACAATAGGCAACCATAGATACTATATGCCCATACATTTTCAAGCTTTTATAACGATTCGCTCTTTATTGCAAGGCTATGATATACCCGTGGTTTATGAGGTCATGCGAAAAATAAAAACCGGAGATCGGATTCAGGCACTCTGGTTGGTGAATAACCAGTTGTACATCAATCAAGTAGAAAAACAAAGAGTTGAGGAGATTCTTGCTCTCATTAAAAATGCTGATTTTAGCAAGTATCGAAATGTTAAAATGACGAACACGATGACAATTGGCAAAGTTGCCGAAATAGCCGGGGTGAATACTTCCGCAATTAGGCATTGGGAAAAAGAGGGACTGATTCAATCCGAAAGAGATAAAGAAAATGGCTATCGCATTTTCACCGTACCTGAATTAAGAAAAATACTCGTCATTAGCAGCTTAAGAAAAACCGTTTATTATATCGAAAATATGAAGGAGCTCTTAAAAGCCTTTGAGCTGCAGAGCTATTCAAAAGTCGATCAAGCGTTTCAGCTTGCCCTCCAAAGTTTAAACGAAAAGCTTATCCTTCAGTTTAAAGGCGCAGCCCAGCTCATGAAATACATCGATTTCTACATACAAGGAGAATAAAACATGCAAGTAACCAAAACCAATGCCATGCGAAAGCTGGACGCCGACCATATTTCTTATGAGGTGCACACCTATGATAACGAGGATGGGAAAATCCACGGCAGTGCTGTAGCTGAGAAAATTGGAAAAGCGCCGGATTGTGTGTTCAAAACGCTGGTCACGCATAGCGGAAACAGCCTTTACATTTTTGTCATTCCCGTTGGGGCTGAGCTGGATATGAAGAAAGCGGCCAAAGCGGCCGGGGAGAAGAAGCTTGAAATGCTTCCAGTGAAGGATTTGCAAAAGTGGACGGGCTACATACGCGGCGGCTGTTCTCCAATTGGCATGAAAAAGCGGTATCCTACCTTTATCGACAGCAGCGCTGAGCTGCAGGAGACGATCGTCGTCAGCGCCGGGAAAATTGGCCTTCAGCTGGAGCTTGCCTCTGAACAGCTCGCCGCTACTGTCGCTGCATTATTTACTGAGGTCACAAAATAACGGGCTAGGGGCTGCTAATATTAATAGCGTTTGCCCCTATGCCCCTAAGCAACTGTAAAAGGGTGTCTCTGTCCGCTACGCCGGAAATCCCCCTCCTGGGGGCGGCCAAGCACCATAGAAGCGGCGCAGCAGCACAATTTCGCCCAGATGGTACGAATTGTGGGATGCAATATTGCGCAGCAGCCCCGCCTTGGTCTCGCCGGGAAAATACAGAAGCGGCTCATCCAGCTGCGCGGTTTCGGCAATAGCTACCGCTTGGTCGACTCCATCCAGAAAGGCCTGAATATCCGCCTGCCATGTCAGCTCATCCTGCGGGCCAGTCTCTTCAGGCCAGCTCTCCATGACACTTGCGGGAAGCTGCGGCTTCCGTCCTTCCAAATGCTCCAGCATGAAATGCTGCCAGTAATGCATATGTTTCAACAGCTGATAGATGCTGTAAGGCATATCTTGGTGCACTCGTCCCGCCAACTCGGCAGCGATGTCAGGCAAAGCACGGGCGATGCGAATATGACCGCGTTCCCCCACCAGCGATTTGACAAGGGCTTGTCCAAATAAATAATTTGAATTAGGCATTCGTCGCCATCCTCTCTTGTAGACCTTTATGCTGCGAGCATAAAGGATCTGTTTTAAATTGTACCTCTTTGTGAAAAGCGATGTCTAGCAGCGGAAGTTTCGCCATAGTAGTAATATACTGAACTCTACAATTATTCGAGGAATTTTCAGCGGTACGCGTTTCTGAAAATAAAACGGCGGAGGCTCCCGGGCAAACATTCGGGAGCTTCCGCCGTATTTTTATTTCGCTGGTTTTTCAGCTAGCATCCATTGCTCATTCTACGAATGCCGCCAAAATCGTCGTGACTTCCGCTCGAGTAATGCTGCCGTCCGGTTTGAGCGTGCCATCATCGTAGCCAGTCAGTACATTTGCTGCGGACAAAGCAGCTATCGCCTCCTTCGCCCATTCTGAAATCGCAGCATCATCAGTGAATAAAGGTTCATCGCTAGTACCACTGAGCGCTAGCTTTTCCTTCACGATGCGGTATACGAGCACAAAAGCTTCCTCCCGCGTAATGGAATCGTTAGGCCTGAATGTGCCTGCGGCATCGCCGCTAACGACTCCCGCTTCGCGCAAGGCATGAACCGCTCCGCTGTACCAAGCATCTGCTCCTACATCGCTGAAGGATGCAGATGATCCAGCAGCAGCAGTGTCTAGACCAAGCATGCGATAGATGACCGTCACAAATTCAGCGCGGCTCATCGCGGCATTCGGCTTGAAGCTGCCGTCCGGATAACCCTTCATCAGTCCTTTTTCCGTCAGCTTTGCAATCGAAGCGCTCGCCCAATGGTTCGCTGTATCGCTAAAAGCGCCAGATGGTGGTGTGCTAGGTGCCGTACTCGGCTTTGGACTCGGTATCGTTGGCGTCGTACCCGGTGCCGTCGACGGAATCGATATGACCGGCGTCGGTGTTGGACCAGTCGTCGAGCCCGGTATGGTTGGTGTTGGACTTGGGCTTGGTATGGTTGGTGTCGGTTGTGCTGGTGTTGGACTAGGCGTCGGTGTTGGTGTCGGTGTCGGTGTTTCACCACCGTTATCTTCGCCTGCGGTTACCGTCACTGCCGATACGGCGATAAATCCGCCATCTACGGTTGCCACGCTAATATAGGCGGTACCTTCTCCAACCCCACGCACATAACCTGCTGCATCCACCATTGCTACAGCTGGATTACTGCTCGACCAGACGACAGATCTATTCGTCGCAGCCAGAGGCGCGACATTTGCCGCCAATTGCGCTCCTTCCTCTGTTTTCAGTGCAAGCGCTGAAGGCGCAAGCTGTACACCGGTTACTTTCGTTCCAGACTCGGATTGCCCAGCCTTCGGTACGCTTACAAGCAGGCGGTCATATTCCGCTTGCGTCACTGGAATGACCGTGCCATGGCGCGGCCGCGACGGAAGCTCATAATTCGTCGATATTTTCCATTCGCCTGAACCGAGATCCGTTGTCTCAAACGGCACATAGCCTCTGCCGCCAAATTCATCGATGAACATATACCATTTTTCCTCTGTATTGGACTTGAATATGGTCGGGCCTTCCCCCTGGCCAATTTGTCCACGCCCAATACCCTCCTTGATCAGCTTAAAGCTGCTATCAAAGACACTGCTGCCTGACTCCTGAAAAATAAACTTTCCATTCGGCGTCGCACTGCTAGTGCTGCGCTCATCCTTTGTAAAACGATATACTTTGCCATCATGTCCAATCATCGTCGTATCAATAATCGAATAACCATCGTTCATATACTCGACCGGCTCCGAGAACGTATAGAAGTCGCGCGTTTTAGCGACCATCATGCGCTGATGCGTGCCTACGCTGTGACTCTCGTCCTCATACATTTTCGATGCCCAAAATACAGCGTATTCTCCTGTCTTCTCGTCATAAAATGCCTCAGGAGCCCAAGTATTCCCGGCTTCCGGCGGAGATACCTCTACCATTCGCTGGTTCGACCAATTCACAAGATCGGTCGATTCCCATACCATAATTGAGCGGCTTCCGCTCGACTGGGCGGCACCCCAATCGCCATTGCCGTATATTTTCAAATCGGTTGCGATTAGATAAAATTTGTCGCCCTCTGGGGAACGGATAATAAACGGATCCCGCAAACCTTTTTCACCTAAATTTGATGTAATTGCTGGCAGTCCGCCATTCAGCTCCTGCCAATGCAGCGCATCATTACCTTTGCTAAGTGCAAAATATATTTGCTCGCCGCTCGCAGAACCTTCCCCCGTAAAATAGGTGAACGCATAGCCCTTATAGTCGGCTGGTGCAGGCAGCGGCTTCACCGTCGCTATGAACGCCTTCGAAATCGAGGTTGCACCATTCGTAATGATGGCGGTCAGCTTAACGGTAGCGTCCTGAGCGCCATGTGCGGGACGTGTAACCTCCCCTGTTGCCGTGATGACATCAGGCTTCTCGCTGGTCCAAGCAATCGCTGATCCGCTTGCCCCCTTCACCGGCAGCGTCAAATGACTGCGAACATCGGCCACGTTATGGACGATTAGGCTTTGCGCATCCAACAGCGCCTTCTCCATGAGGCTCGCATCCTTCTCCACGATGACCGTGAAGCTGCGAGTCACCGATTTGGCTCCATCTGTAATCGTAGCCGTCAGCATGACGCTCTGGTTGCCTGCTTCGCTCGCAGGACGCGTGACAGCACCCGTATTCGATATGACGCTCGGCGTGCCAGACACCCAAGTGATCGTCGTACCATGTCCGCCGCTTGCCGGAAGCTTCAAATTCGTGCGAATGCTGTCCTTGCTCGCATTTCCGTTCAGAAAAGCGCTGAAATCCAGCTGGTTCGCCGCATATTCCAGCGTGAGCCCATCAAGCGCGGTAATCTTCGCTGCTGCCTCCTGCTGAAGCAGCCCGACCTCTGCTCCACTCAAAGCGCTGTTGAACATTTTAAAATCAGCAATCATCCCTCCAAAATAAGGATCGTTTGCATAAAAAGATTTGCCGATATAACCGCTAATGCCGCCTGCATTTTGAATCTGTGCCATTGTTTTGCCGCCTGTTGGCGTTGCTCCTACCATTACGCCGTCAATATAAAGCGTTAGCGTCTGCTCCTTTTCAGATAAAACCGCTGTTACCAGCTTCCACTGATTGGTCGTCAGACCAGCTGTGTGCTGCGCCGCTACCTCGTTGTTCCATGAATTTGTCGCCATGCCCGCACGTGCATTCGCCGCCGATGTATTATAGCGCGGTGTAAAATACATATATTTGGTGCTGTTCTGCCCTATTGCGAAAGCCCATTCGGCCCCAGCCTTGCCGCTCCAGTTCATCAGCATGGATACCGTCGTATCGGTCAGGCCATCGGTCAACCCTTTTGGCAGCTCAATATAGGAGCTGGTCGTGCCGCCTGGGAAGCTGATAACGCCCGTCTGCCCAGCATGAATCCGCTCTGCATTTTGCGAATTGACCCAAGTGCCGTTGAAGCTTCCAGCCAAATCCTTCACCGTCGTGCCATCCACTTGCCCCATATCATAATGGACGATCGCCTTCGGCGTTTCCGGCTGCTCGCCGCCTCCCGGCGTTTCCGGCATGTCCGCTGCAAGCGCAGCAACCTGCTCCTTCGTCAGCGCCCGATTGTAAATGCGGAAATCGTCAAGCTTGCCGTCAAACAAGCCGTGGCTCGCATTTCGGGATTTGCCTATATCGTTCATCGTAGTCTGCAGCAGCATGCGCGGCTCTACGTTAAAGGTGCTGCTGCGCGACACTTCTTTTCCGTCCACATACATGACCGCCTCAAATCCGTCGATGGATACGGCTACATGATGCCAAGCATTTGCCGCTGGCGTCGCTGCGCGAAGCGCATATTTATAGCTCGCGCCAAGCAGCGTCGAATCGCTTGCGAATTTCTCCGTAAATGGCGTCACGATAGCAAATTCAAGGCCGCCAGTATCACCTGTCGTGCTCAAATACATCGTATTGCGGTTAGCCGCTCTGCCCGTATCCGAAGCAAAGTCGAAAATCCGCTGGTTCAGCTTGTTCTGATCCGCCTTCACCCAAGTGGCGATCGTCGTCTTCTCCAAATTTAAATCACGCACCAGATTTTCCGGCAGCTTTACATAGCCGGTTGTGCCATCCAGCTCTATCGAGCTGCCAGAGCTGCCTATTTTATCCGACTCGTTAATGGTAGCTCCGCCAACGAGCGTCGCATTGTGCCCCTGCCCGGACATATCCTGCACAAGCGTGCCAGTTATGCTGCTGCTGTCGAATGTATAATGCACCACTGGCTGCTCCTTCTCCGCTGGACCGGACAAGCCGTATTTCGCTTGCAGCGCATCATATTCCGCCCGCGTCACCGGAATGACCGTGCCGTGGCGCGGCCCTGGCGGCAGGGCATATTGATCAGCAGCGAGCAGGTTATCCCTGAACTGTGCCCCGTCCTCCAGATTGCTGGAGACGCGTACATGATACGGCCAGGAATCGAGGAACATATACCATTTATCCTCCCGAATATCCTTGAATACGGTTGGCCCTTCGTTGTTGCCGCCATGCCCGATTCGTCCCTGGTTGCCATTTTTCGTTCCGGCAATCGCCGCGAACTGATAGCCATTGGCTGCAATGCCATCCACATCGTCAAAGACGTTTGCTGCCTTCTCGTAATACACCTTGTAGCCGATTTCCGATTTCGTAAAACGATACAGGTCATTGCCCTTCTGCAGCATCGTCGTATCAATTGTCGGGAACGCTTCATCCATATACACCTTTGGCTCGGAGAAGGTATAGAAATCCCGCGTCGTCGCGTAATACATGACATTGTATTGCCCTGATGGGCGGCCGCTGGCATATTTGCCATACGTATCAGCAGCCTTCATTGAAGAAGCCCAGAATACAACATATTGTCCGGTCTTCTCATCATAGATCGCCTCCGGCGCCCATGTGTTGCCGCCGTTTTTCGGCGCGACCTCGACCATGCGCTGCTCGCTCCAGTTGACGAGATCGTCGGATTCCCAAATCATAATCGAATGGCTGCCCGTTATTTGTGCCTGGTCAAAATTCGTGCTTTCCCCCATGCGCAAATCCGTCGCCAACAAATAAAACTTATCCCCCTCATGCGAGCGCATAATGAAAGGATCGCGCAGCCCCTTCTCGCCAAGCGTCGATTGAATAATCGACTGGCCATTATTCAGCGCCCGCCACTTGAGCGGGTCTTCGGCTGTCGCAAAGGAAATTTCTTCTCCTCCCTCATATTCCCCGGTAAAATAAGCAAAGAAATACGCGTCATAATCAAGGCTCGGCGGAGCCTGCTTCACGGTCAGCTGGAACAGCCGCTCCGCGCTTGCACTGCCTTTTTTCACCGTGGCCTTCAGTGTAACAGCAGCATCCATGTCCACAGGACGAAGCACTCTGCCCAGCTGCGCCGCATCGCCCGCTGCCTGCGCCAAGCCTTTCACTACCGCCGGGTCACTCGATTCCCACTCGATGCTGGAGCCGTTCCCTCCAAGCTGAGGCAGCGTCAAATTGCCCTTAACCTGATCTGGATTACGGATGATTAGCGCCGCCGCATCCGCCTCGGTGATAGCGCTTTCAGAAAGTTCCTTCAATACTTTAAAGCTCAGCACTCGCTGCATGGAAAGCCCCTGATACGTCAGGCTCGCCGTTAGCTGCACCGGCTTATCCGCTTCTGACACCGCTGGCCGCGTCACCTTTCCATCTGCAGCGATGACGGACGCATCGCTGGAGCTCCATGCAATCGCTACGCCATTTCGCCCCGCTGCTGGCAGCGTCAGATTTTTCGTAACCGCATCAGCGCTCACATCGCCTGAGGCAAGCATCGCCGCTGGAACTAGTGCATCCGCCGCTGCTGTCAGTACAAGCTGCTTGAGATTCGCAATTGTGCTGGCAGTCTGCGTATACAGCTCAGACGCCTGCTGCTCGTTCAGCGCATAATTGTAGACGCGGAAGTCGCCTACCAAGCCGCGATAGAATGCATCTCCCGCAAAAATAGACTTGCCAATATAACCGGAATAATTCGTCCCTGTCGCTATAATATCGGCAAGCTTAATGCCTCTCGCCGAGCCGGAGGCGGCCTTCACGCCGTCCACATACAGCGTTATCGTATCCGCTGCACCGGAGAATACGACCGTAACCTGCTTCCAGGCTCCGGCTGCAAGCGAGGTAGTGCCTTTCCAAATCGCTTCATTGCGCCAGCCGCTTTTCGATATGCCCGCAGCAGCGTAATTGCCTGTGCTGCCATGACGCGGCGTAGCAAACAAATATTTGTTGCCGTTCTCGGGGTCGCTCGTCGTTGCCCCAAATCCGAATATCCAGCGGTTCGTGCCGTCATCCTCCCAGTTGACGAGCGAGGAAATCGTGACATCGGTTAAGCCGCTCAGCAGATCCTCACCGCCTGCGCCTTTCGGTATTTCAATATAGCCGCTGTTCGCTGATGCGGCGCCTCCGTTAAAGCCAGCAAAGCCGGCAGAGCCGGCAGAGCCATCCGCTACAAGCTGACCGTTCGACGGATTGCGGAAAATGCCGTCATACGCGCCTGTTCCGCCAGCTACATTTTTCACAATCGTCTGCCCTGCATCGGTCGCCGTCGTCTTCATATCATAGTGTAAAATCAGGCCGGGCTGGTACACCGCCTCCGCTGCCGACACTCCTTCATCCGAAAAGACAGGCTCCTCCTCAGTTGCCCAAACCGCTCGTGGCGCTAGCCCCGTCAGCGTGCTGAGCAGCATGGCTGCAACCAGCAGCACCGCTGCTATTTTTCTTCGTTTCATGTTCCCCCTCCTAAATGTATGCGTTTTCATTGGTTCGTAATAATTAAATAGCATAGCGCCCCGCTACACAATGGGATTATTTATGCCAGTCGTTTAATTTTTTGTTCAATTCCGGCCGGCCGCTTTCAAAAATAGAATAAGCAGGCTGAAAAGTACGTTTTTCACCTTTTATTAAGGAGATTCATCAGGGATTTATTGATGGAGAGGCTAAAAATGCTGACCGTCTGGCCAGCATCAATGGTCTATATAGAAAAAGAGCTGCAACGGTATTGATGAACCTGCTCTAATCCTATCCGCAGCGCCACTTTTTGAGAGCCTTCATTATCTGATGAGCAGTCCCAATAGGGCATAAAGCCATTTTCCGCAATTTCATTGACGACCAGACTCGACAAATGCGTACCAACGCCCTTCTTCTGATGCTGGGGAAGGGTTTCAATACCTATCGCATGCGTATCCTTGGTTACAAAACTTGAGTAACACACGCCAATGATTTCCGACCCATCTATCGCGGCAAAGCCATACCCTTTTTCTTTAAAATGATCTATCGATGACCAAAATAGCTCAAGCGTATCTTTCACAAATGCAAGATTCGAATAGGGTAAATCTTGCCAATTGTCTGTTTTGAGATTAATGGTCTTCATCCCGCTTGCGCTGGGTGCTGACGGTTTTTGTAACAGCTTGAATACGAGCTGCACAAACGGATGCAGGCTTCTGGAGGCAAAAACTACATCCAGCATCCATTTATCATGCTGACCTGAACATTCAAAATGATCTAGTCCAGCCTCACGCATCCTAGGCGCAACATGAGTATTAATATAATCGTCCAGTTCAGCAATAAATGCCGGATTCATATCGTCGCCGATTAAATAGAACCCTTGAATTCCCTTACTCCATACTAAAGCCGTCCTCGGCTGATCCATTTTGTCCACAAAAATCCAGCCCGGGTTATTTCCTTCAATGACGGAAACCATTTCGGGCTGCAGAAAATGACCTTCAAGCAGCGGCTTTACTTTATAAAAATCCACTTGGGCTAATTCGTACATTTGCAGCACTCCTCAACATTAGAAATAGTAGAATGAATCCTTTTCTACAGCTATTTTCCTGAAAACACCATTATACCACTGATCCATTGAGCAACAGCATTTTGGAAAAAATGGATTGAACAATTATATTTAACGAGGTAAACTTTTCATATGAATATCAATTTGAGGAGCTAAATAAATGAAAAAAATGCTGCTCAGCCTGCTGGTCATGTGCCTGCTGCTGACGGGCTGTATGTCAGATGCAACCAATGGCTTCAATTTCAGCATTAAGCTGCTTAAATATGCTTGGCAGACGCCAGAGAAGCTATCCGTGCAGCAGCTAAAGCAAAAATACGGCGAAACCAGCCAGAAATCGATCATGCCGCTCTACAATGTAGCAAAAGATAGGAAGTTCGAGTTTAATTTCCAATCCGATTTGTCGCAACTCGACATTTTAAAAAGGGATGACACGATCACCGTTCATACCGATCGGCAGGCGCTGCCCTCCAGCCAAATGGCTTCATTCAACCGGGTCACCCCTGTAGAGGGCAACAAAAGCATGATTACGGTCGAGCCGCTGGATTCAGGTGTGCTGCCGCTTCCTTCCGCTTCCTCTTATGATCCATTAGGCTGGGGCAATGCGCCGATTTATTATCTCCGCATTAATTATGACATGGCTTCTACTACACCCCAAAAGCTGGTGGAGCCGCTCATTATCCCATTCACGGTACAGTCCAAGCTGCCCGTTCCGAATCTCAGCTACGAAATTAGCGAGGATGGCAGGCTAAAGCTCGTCTGGGATAAAATAACCGGGGTCAGCGAATACAAGGTGTACCAGACCTTCCCAGAGGCTCGGAAAACGGATGGCATAACAAGCGCTCCCGGCAAAAAATCCGCTTTTTATTTGGAGTCTCCTGTTCTGATTGATCGGGTCAAAGCAACTGAGCTAGACGTTTTTGGCGATGCCACTTCCGACCAAATAGTGCTGGATAGCGGCGAGAGCTTTACACTCGCGCAAAATACCGGTGTACAGGGCAACTTCTATGTTACCGCCGTTGCAAACGGCAAGGAATCCAACTTCAGCGTTCCCGTCGTGACGGCCGATGTGTCGAGCCAGCTTCCAACGAAGGTTGTGGACGAATATGAAGGAGAGTTGTTTGGCAACACCTACGAGTACGTAGATGATCTGCCATACAGCGTCGAGGTAAAGCATACGGATGGCTCGATCAGCTTTAAGGACATCGTCTATGAAACGGATCAGCTTGCACTTGAGCCGTCCAGCCCCCTGCGCATTCCTTATTCCATTAAAGGCACAGCGCTGACAGGCGTCGTCTGGGTTGAAGACGTCATAGAGGAGGATATTGATTATGTAGCCTCCTGGTATGAGGACGAGGATGAAGAAGCCGATAATACAGCGAATACCGGCTACGTACAGCCGGAAAACACGACCTATTTTATACCCGATGCCAATGTGCCGACGATTATTACCCGCTATACCAAAGCAGCTTCGACTACCGACAACCTGATTGATCGGCAAATCGAAAATACGCGACTGGTCGTCGCCAAGGGCGATAAAGCAAAAGTTCCAACCGACAAGCTGCTGGAGAAGCTGACTATTTCTGCCGACTCGGCACTAGAGGAATATTTGGCCCGCAACTTGATGACCGGAGAGGAAGACATTTCGCTCATGTCCTTTCCCGAAGCGCAAAATACCGAGGTTCTCATTGATGTCGTCGAGAAGGTTATGTACCAAAACCCATATATTATCGGGCTTGCAAGCTACGGCTACGATTACCGCACACTTTCGCTTTATGTGTCCTACGAGAATCCGGTCAAGGAGATGCGCGCGAAGCAGCGGGAAATTATGCAGGAGGCCGAGCGCATTATTGCAGCCACGATTACGCCTGAAATGAGCGACGAGGAAAAGCGGCTGGCGATTTATGACTATTTGAACGATACGACGGTGTACGATGATGATGCGCTGGATAATGCGTATAAATACGATTTTCGCAAGGTGGACCCGGAGTTTTATGATGCTTACAGCACCTACGGCATTATGGTCAATAAACTCGGCGTCTGCATGAGCTATGCCTACACCTACAAGCTGTTGAACGAGCTCGCTGGCGTGGAGACGATTGTCGTAACCGGCTATTTGGATGGCGTTCCCCATGCGTGGAACAAGGTCAAAATTGGCGAAGAATGGCTGAACGTCGATCCGACCAACAATGCGACCAATTCAGATGTTCCTTATATGCTCTATAACGCGAGCGATGCGACAGCCATTAACGAGGAATATGTAGAGGATGTTTCTTATTGGCTGGACGATGAGCTCGACCAATATACCGGCGACAGCAACAAGTACGACTACTATGTGAAAAATGGTCTCGAAGTGACTTCCAATAAGCAGTTTCGTATCGAATTGAAGAAGCTCTTGCAAAGCGGGCAGGAGCAAATTATTTTGCGCCTCTCCCCTGAGGTTGATTATTCGGAAATGCTGGATGACACATGGGATATGGTATGGGAAGAGGTACCTGATCAATATGACGATGCTGAATTGTTTTATATGGGCAGCTACGTGCTGCTGGAATTATAAGAGTTGATGAAGCACAAGTACGGTATTGAAAAATAGTGCAGCAGCAAAGGGGCTGTCCAATAAGT
>NZ_JBCNGR010000016.1:0-210540 GCF_050481745.1 Paenibacillus algorifonticola
TGGGCAGGTTCGAAGCTGAAATCACGTTTTTTTGCTCGGGGGACGGGATATGTTCAGACAGGTGGGAGAGAACTTTCAGTTGATGCATATCTAAAGCGACTTGATGCTGCTGGTGCAATGTATGATTCCTTTAGAAAATCGAATGTGGATATACAGAGTATTTCCCAAAATACAGGTATGTCTGTGAATAGAATTCGAAGAATAAAAGATCACTTGTTTTTTAAAGAGCATATTAAAGAACATGGTGTTGGACGCTTTGAAGCAGATTATGAAATCGCACAAGCATGGGATAGACTTCAAAAAGGATCATTTAAACCACAAGATATTGACTTATTGAATCATGAACTCTTTGAATCTAAATTTGAAGGTATTTTTAAAACAGACTATAGGACTGCACATGATAGAACGGTTGATTCTGGTCGTCCATGGTATCCACATGAGGAGGATTAAATTTGGCTTCATATGTATTGCTACTAAAAGTTCAGGAAGATGACGAAACAGTTGTCTACAGATTTGGACCAAATGAAGATGTTATGGGTAAAATTGAATTTCATAAGTTAACTAAGAAGTTTTCCGAGATAGAGTCTATACCTGATCCTAATATTCCTAGCAAATTTTATTTTGATAGAGCAGCTCAAAGATTGGTGATTTGCTTGGTTAGAGAGGGGGGCGAGTTCCCAGAAAGAACTACATTTGAATCATGATTATTTTGGTTTTCATGTGATCAATTTTTACAAGTTGTTAGGGCTACCCACTAATGAATGAATCGAGCGGAGCAAGAAGAAAGAACATAATCTTTATACCCGAGTTATTTGAATCTGATCCTAAAGAGATTATTCAAATATGTGAAGGCTAAATTTTGTAAACCTTGATTGGTCTTTTGCCTTTCAGGTTTTTTTTTTTATGACTCTGTTACCACTGAGGTGAATGGGGAAAGGCTTCTAGCAGGAAACAAGTAGAGGAGAAACCGATCGAGGAAATCGAGGTAGGGGATAAGGTTCTCTCTAAGGATGATGAGACCGGAGAAGTGGCCTATAAAGAGGTCGTAGGGCTGTTCCAGAAACAGGCTGACGAAATCTATTACGTCCACATCGGGGATGAAATCATCGAGGTCACAGGCGAGCATCCATTCTGGCTTGATGGCAAGGGATGGACGTTTGTTAAAGACCTGAAATTCGGCGACTTGCTTGTTTCGAGTGATGATTATTTGGATAACATTTCCTGTTTATAGCGCATTCCTCCCCACATTGTTGAAGCCTAGACTCAGCAGCTTGTAGAGCACGGCGGAGGTTGTACGCGCCGTAGGCCCGGCAATGATATAATTGTCATAAGCGTTAAGCTAAATTTGGAGGTGCGAAATGCATACGATTATGCTTGTTGAGGACGATCCCAAGCTTTCGGCGCTGCTGACCTCTTATATGGAGAGGTATGGGTATACCGTTTGCGTGCCGGATGATTTTGGCGCGATTCTTGGGCAGTTTGAGCAGATGCGGCCGGAGCTGGTGCTGCTAGATATTAATTTGCCGCGATTCGACGGCTACTACTGGTGCCGCCAGATTCGTACGGTATCGACGTGTCCCATCCTGTTCATCTCGGCGCGCGCCGGTGAGATGGATCAGGTGATGGCGCTGGAGAACGGGGGAGACGACTATATAGCAAAGCCGTTCCATTACGAGGTCGTCATGGCCAAAATTCGCAGCTTGCTGCGCCGCTCTTATGGTGAATATGCATCAAGACCGCAGGAACGCGTCTACGAGCTGGATGGGCTGACAATGTACCCCGAGCGTCTGGAGCTGGAGCTGTTCGGCAGTCATACCGCGCTGACCAAAAAGGAAGCGGATATTATCGAGCTGCTGATGGTGCATGCGCCTAGGTATGCCAGCCGGGACGAAATTTTGGAGAAGCTGTGGGACGACCAGAACTATGTGGACGAGAACACACTTAATGTCAATATCGCCCGTGTGCGGCGCAAGCTTCAGGAGCTGGGCATTCAGGATGGAGTGGAGACGCTGCGCGGCACTGGCTACAGGCTTGTGCCGTCATGGCGAGGAGGGGAGAGGCAATGAGGCTGTTCTGGCGCGATCATCTGGCGCTATTGCTGCTGCAGCCGGTCATTATAGGAGTGGTGCTGCTGATCTGCTGGCTGGACGGCTACCGCAATGGAGAGATGGTGCTGTACGCCGCCTTTCTCGGCGCGCTGTTGTTCGCCGCCTACCTATGCTTTCGTTATGTGACGCATAGAGAATACTACAAGCGTCTGGCCTCGCAGCCTGCCACGCTGGATGAGGGGATTGAGGCGCTCGACCAGGCGCCCGCTCCACAGGCGCTGCAGCAGCTGCTTCTCTCGCATTACCAGCTGCTGCAGCAGCAGCTGACTGACTCGCAGCAGCAGCAGAATACGCATCAGCTGTTCATGAACCAATGGGTGCATCAGATGAAAACGCCGCTTGCAGTCATCGAGCTGACGCTGCAGCAGGAGCCGGCAGCTCCGTATACAAGCAGTATACGCGAGGAGACGGACCGGCTGCGCACCGGGCTGGAAACGGTACTGTATGCGGCGCGGCTGCAGTCGTTCGAGCATGATTTTCATATTAGGCTCGTGTCGCTGGCTGTGGCTGCCGATCAGGCCGTGCATGAGTGCAAGCGGTTGTTTATCCGTAGTCTTGTCTACCCTTTGGTAAAGGGAGACAAGTCGCTGCAGGTGCGAACGGATGAGAAATGGCTTGTGTTTATCATCGTGCAGTTGCTGACGAACGCGATCAAATATTCGGCGGGAGAGCATAAAAAGGTGGAGCTGACGCTCGGCGAGCAGGGTGGGCAGGCTGTTCTGGAGGTGCGGGACGAGGGCATTGGCATCTCGCGTGCCGACATTCGCCGCGTGTTCGAGCCATTCTATACGGGGGCCAACGGACGGCGCTACCGTGAATCGACCGGCATGGGGCTATACCTGGTGAAGCAGGCCTGCGACCACCTGCAGCATGAGGTGGAACTGGTGTCCGCCCCTGGCGAGGGCACCGCGGTCAGGCTGCTGTTCCCCTCTTGGCAGCGCGGGGGCATTGAGGCACCGGTAGGCACCGGTAGGGCGAACCTTACACCGATGTAAGATTGCTGAAAGACGAATCGATAGCACAGCTGCTCCCTGCACTGTAAACTGAAGGTAGATGATTCAGACAAAGGGGAGAGATACAGGAATGGAAATGCTGCAAGTGAATCAAGTAAGCAAGGTGTACGGCACAAAGCTGGCCTATCGGGCGCTTTCGGGCATCAGCCTCTCGGTGGAAGAAGGAGAGTTCGTTGGCATTATGGGGCCTTCTGGCAGCGGTAAGACGACATTGCTGAATATGATTGCCACGATCGACATGCCGACCTCAGGCAGCGTTCTGATTAACGGCAGCGATCCGCACAAGCTGCGGCGCAACGAGCTGGCCCGCTTCCGCCGGCGCGAGCTGGGCTTCGTATTCCAGGATTTCAACCTGCTTCATACGTTGACCGTGGCTGAAAATATTGTGCTGCCACTAACGCTGGAAGGCTCAAGCATGGCTGTGATGAAGGAGCGGCTGACCGCCGTGACCCGCAAGCTGGGCATTGATGCGATTGCCGACAAGCGGGTGTATGAAATTTCTGGCGGCCAGGCGCAGCGGGTCGCGATCGCCAGAGCGATCATCCATCAGCCGAAGCTGCTGCTTGCGGACGAGCCGACCGGCAATCTTGATTCCAAGGCGGCGCGGGATGTGATGCAGACGCTGGAGACGATCAACCAGCAAGACCTGACGACGATGCTGCTCGTTACCCATGACGCGGTAGCGGCAAGCTACTGCTCCAGAGTCGTATTTATTAAGGACGGCAAGCCGTTCGCTGAGATTCACCGCGGCGAGCATCGGCAAGCGTTCTTCCAGAACATTATCGATACGCTGTCGCTGTTGGGGGGTGATGCCAGTGACCTTTCGACAATTCGCCTTCAATAATGTGCTACGCAACAAACGGCTGTATGCCGCCTTTTTTTTCAGCAGCATGTTTTCGGTGCTTGTGTTTTTTGTCTATGCGGTGTTCGCCTTCCATCCGGCTCTCGCTGACGAGAATCTGCAACAGGGTGTGTCGCGCGGGCTGCATACAGCGGAGGCTATTATTTATATTTTTGCCATATTCTTCGTGCTGTACTCGATGAGCTCATTCCTGAAATCGCGCAACAAGGAGTTTGGCCTGCTCATCATGCATGGCATGAGCACCTTCCAGCTGCGTCTAATGATTTTCCTGGAAAATCTGCTGATCGGTTTTTTCTCAACGCTTGGCGGACTTGGTCTCGGCCTTGTGCTGGCAAAGGCGATTTTGATGGCGGCGGAAAATTTACTTCGTTTGGATCATACGCTGCCCTTCTATTGGCCCAAAGAGGCGATGATGCTTACATTCGGCGCGTTCATGCTGCTGTTTGCAGTCATTTCCCTGTTCACGGTGATGCTCCTGCGCGGTAAAAAGGTTATTGAGCTGATCAAGGGGGCGACAGCGCCCAAGTCGGACCCGCGCGCTTCCCTGCTGCTGTCGTTGCTGGCGGCGCTGCTGCTCGGGAGCGGCTACGTCGGAGCATTGCTGGCTAAAGGTGCAATAGTGTTAGTTGCATTTGTTCCGGTGACCATCGTCGTCATTGTCGGCACTTATTTCTTGTTCACTCAGCTTAGTGTGTTTGCAATTAACACGTTGAAGCGTAATAAGGGCTTGTTCTGGCGGCGCACCAATATGCTGACCTTGAGCGATCTAGCATATCGGATGAAGGATAATGCGCGTACCTTTTTCATTATCTCCATAATTTCCACGGTGGCCTTCACCGCGATTGGGACGCTGATCTGCTTCGGTGCACTGCTGAAGAGGCAGATTGAGGCCGGCATGCCGTTTGAGCTGCAGTACACCTATTCCGGCCCGCGGACGGCTCAGGATATGCAATCGATTCGCAGTTACCTGGGAGAGCAGCAGATAGGCTATAAGGAATATGAGGTGGAGGGCGGTTATTTTGGAGCAGAGGGGACGGTAGCGGTTGTGCCGCTGTCGAGCTATAACAAGCTGGCCCAGGTGATCGGCAATGAGGAGCATGCGATTTCGGGCGACGATGTCATCGTTGTCAGCAATGTTCGGGGGAACCTGATTGCCAAGCCAGGCGAGCTGCTCCGACCAATAACAGTAGAGGGAACGGCGATAACGCTCCAGCCTGAACTGGAGGTCCCTGAGGGGGCTGTCCCGGGATTCCGGCCTTATTATATTGTCAGTGACGAGCTGTACGCGGAGCTCGGAAAGCCGATCAATCTGTTTGCCTTCTACTTATGGGATCTGGACGAGGGAACGGACAAGCGGAAGGCAGGCAAGGAACTGAAGGAGAAGCTGCTTCAGGCAGGCCACCCATCCTACTCCTTCAGAGCCAAGAGCTATGAACTGGATCAAATGCTGCGTAATTATAATATTGTGCTGTTCATCGGACTGTTCATCGGGGTGATCTTCTTTGTAGCTGCGGGCAGCTTCCTGTATTTCCGACTGTACCAGGATCTGGATGACGACAAGCGCAAATTTGCGATGATTACGAAGCTTGGGCTGACCTCCGACGAGCTGTCTCGTATCGTCAGCAGGCAGATGCTGCTGCTGTTCTTCGCTCCTGTAGCGGTGGCGCTGGTACACGGCGCGGTAGCGCTGACAGCGTTGCAACATATGTTCATGTCCTCGCTTGCGAAGGAGGCGGCGCTGGTGTTGGGCGGCTTCCTGCTGATTCAACTGGTCTACTTTCTGATCGCCCGCTTCTACTACATCCGCAGCATTAGACAGGCTATGTGAATGTAGCGCTGAACATTCGTTCGAAAGCGAGAGCCGGGGTAAGTCCGGAGCAAGCAGATTGCCGGATGCGCGGAACAAGGAGCAAGACCGCCGGAATTCGATCCCGGCAGTCTTGCTCCTTGTTCGTCAGCTTCGGGGGCGATGCCTGACAGCAGGGCAATAATCGTAATCATTGCGCCGACTGCTACGAACAGCGAAGCGTGATGGTAAAAGATTCGGTGATGAGGTATTAAGCAAGTCCACTGCCCATAATGCTATTCCCGCAACTCACTATACTGCCGATGAATGCGGTTTTCGGGATTTCGATCGACCGTATATAATACGGCGAGGAACAACCATTCCAGCGGCTTCATCAGCAGGTAAACGACATCGGCGGACCACGGCTGATTGATGTGTTTGCTGAGCGGATAACCATATTTGTCATAGCAGCGGCGAATGATTTTGTGCGTTCGCGGCGCGTACTCTTCAATAATATTTTCAAAAGCATTCGCAACCAGCAGCTGGCGGTTGACGACGATTCTGTTGCCGTGCCGAAGCCCTGCGCGCAGCGGCTTGACGATTTTGCGATGCCCCCTCACCGAAACGGTGCATAAATAATGACCGTCTCCCGGCACGATAATCGGCGGAGGGGTGGGCAACTTCGAATAATGAAAGCTGCTCGTTTCGAGAAATACACGGATGAAGCTATCCGGGCGCTGCCCGAACAGCACAAGCACCAGCTGGACGATTAACATGACCGGGAAAAAGGCAATCGACCAGAGCAGTGGCAGCCGTGAATATTTTTGGTGAAAATAGTCCATGGACCGCAGCCATTTGCTGCTGTACACGATCTCTTCTTGCTGGGCGCGGTGCATAAACGCATTGGCGGAATGCTTAAGCTCAGCTGCATATAGTCCGATTAAGCACGCGAAGCCCAAATGCAGCAAAATAATAGGAGTGGCTCCAGCGGAATCATCGCCGTAACGGCCGAAGCCGATGTGCGAGAAATACACGATAGCGAAGATGACATTAGCAATTAGGAGGACAGAGGCTGCTGCAAAAAGAATCGGCGATAAAGCTCCTCTAGTCCATTTCAACGCCCCATAAGCGAAGCCACTCAAAATAAGGCTGCAAATAACGGTCACTACATAATCATTGGAAAGAGTAGCGTAGCCATCCATGAAGTTCCCCGTCAGCTCACTCTGCTGCAGCGGCAATCCTCCTGCTATACCGTAGCTGTTGAACAGAAAGCCTAGCCCTAGAAACCCAACCATTGCGAGGAAGGACAGCAACTCCATTATTTTCACATGCACCTTTTTAACGGTTGTACGCTCATCTACGATCCAGCTGCGAATCATTAATACTATGGAACTGACTGGGAAAAGAAAGATAGCAATAAACAAAAATAGATACAAAATCAAGCGGTTCACTCCTTAAATAATGCGGACAACGGTGATGTAACGCCAGGCAGTCTCGCAGTCTCATCCTTATATCCTCTCATATTTACCCAATTTCGGTCTAGCGAACTCAAAAATTTTTCCGAAAAAACCGATTTCAAAAAAAGGAATCGCGCACAACATGTCGAAATGATAAATCAACGAACATGAATAATCACAAAAGAAAGTAAATAAACATCTAAAGCGTCACAAAAAAGCTATTTCATGTTTGCTTTAAATAAGCTGATGAATAGGAGCAAGCCGATGGAGCCATATGTTTTAGAATTGAAAGCGATTACAAAAATCTTTCCCGGCGTTAAGGCGCTAAGCGATGTGTTGTTCCAGTTGGGACCCGGCGAAATTCATGCGCTAATGGGTGAAAATGGAGCAGGCAAATCGACCTTCATTAAAATTATTACCGGCGTGCACGCACCGGATGAAGGCGAGATGTATGTGAATGGGCAGAAGGTGAGGTTTCAAAACCCGAATGACGCGAAGCGCCTCGGCATCGCTGCGATTTACCAGCATGTCACCTGTTATCCGGATCTTAGCGTGACGGAAAATATTTTTATGGGGCATGAAAAGGTGCAAAAAGGCACGCGTCGCATCCGTTGGAGCGAGATGCACAAGGAAGCGCAAAAGCTGCTGGATGACCTTGGCGCAACATTCAGCCCGCGTACACTGATGGGCTCGCTCAGCGTAGCGGAGCAGCAAATCGTCGAAATTGCGAAAGCGCTATCCGCCGAGGCGAAAATCATCATTATGGATGAGCCGACGGCGGCGCTCACGAAGCGGGAGAGCGAGGAGCTGTACCGAATTACGGAGCGGCTTCGCGATCGGGGAGCTTCGATTATTTTCATCTCCCATCGCTTCGAGGATATGTATCGCCTGGCGAGCAAGGTGACCGTGTTCCGCGATGGCAAATATATCGGCAGCTGGCAGGTCGATGAAATTGACAATAAAGATTTAATCGTCGCCATGGTAGGCCGGGAAATTACCCAGCTGTTTCCGAAGACGGAGGCAAAGCTGGGGGAGGAAGTGCTCCGTACAGAGGGGCTGGGCAGAACAGGCTACTTCGCAGATATTTCTTTTTCGCTGCGGCGTGGTGAAATTTTGGGCTTTACCGGCCTAGTAGGCGCGGGCCGCACGGAGGTGTTTCAAAGCCTGTTCGGCATTGAAGCGTATGACAAAGGGAATGTGTATGTGAAAGGCGAGCCGGTGCGAATAGACAATCCACAGCAGGCGATGAAGCTTGGCATTGGCTACTTGCCGGAGGATCGGCAGAAGCAGGGGCTGGTGCTGGACTGGGAAATTTCGCGCAATATCACGCTATCCGCATTGGATCGCTTCGTCAGCAAGGGCTCGCTTGATACGGGGAAGGAGGAGGTGGAAGCGGTCAGGCTGGCGCAAAAAATGAACGTCAAGGCGCCAAGCATTTACAATCTGGTCAGCTCGCTATCTGGGGGCAATCAGCAGAAGGTTGTATTTGCCAAACTGCTGACGGCTGACCTCGATATTCTCATTCTCGACGAGCCGACGAAAGGCGTAGATGTTGGGGCGAAATCAGCCATTTATGAAATTATTAGCACATTAGCGGGGCAAGGCTACGGCATCATTATGATTTCCTCGGAAATGCCGGAAATCATCGGAATGTGCGACCGGGTCGCCGTTATGCGTGAGGGTCGAATGACGGCGATGCTAGGCAAGGATGAGGTAACGCAGGAAAATATTTTGCAGGCGGCGATGGAAAGTCGCGGCCCGAGTGTTGTGCTGGCGTAGCGGCGAGCTAAAGCGCGAACATTCCGCTGCTGTGAGACGGGACGATTCGCTAGCGTTATTTTTGAACGGGGAATATTCCATTATGAACGAAAAGGGTGGGACGGCAATGGCCGAGACAAAAATGGCTGCCAAGGGGTTAGTAAACAAGCCGGCAGAGAAGCAGTCGCTGAGCGCTGTGGTCGCGAAGTTTCGCGAGCTGGGATTGTTGGCATTTATTATTGTGCTGTCACTCCTCGTGCAGCTGCGCAATCCTAGCTTTCTAACGCTGGAAAATATGAACGACATGATTACGAATACGGCGATATTAAGTATTTTGGCGGCGGGCATGATGCTCGTCATTATTACGAGAGGCATCGACCTGTCGATTGGGGCGACGCTGGCGCTATCGGGGATGATTGCCGCGCTGACGGTAAACGCTTTTCCAGAGGTCAATCCGCTGATTGCGATTTTGCTGGGAACGGCTGTCGGGCTAGTGTGCGGCATCGTACTCGGGTTTCTCATTGCAAAAATGGGCATTCTCCCGATTATCGCCACACTCGGCATGATGAACGTGTTCCGCGGGCTGACCTTTATGGCCAGCGGCGGCAAATGGGTGAGCGCCCATCAAATGCCGGTCAGCTTCAAAGCGATCGCCACAGGCTCGATTTTCGGCATCAATACGCTGATCGTCATTGCGGTCGTCATTTACATCGTATTTTATTATTTCATCAATCACACCCGTACCGGCAGGCAGATTTACGCGGTGGGCAGCAATCCGGAATCGGCGAAAATCAGCGGCATCCGCAATGATCGCATTTTATGGCTCGTTTATTCGATTATGGGCGGTTTATCTGGTCTGGCCGGTGTACTATGGGTATCCAAGTTCGCTTCTGCACAAGGCGATACAGCTATGGGGTATGAGCTAAGCGTAATTGCGGCCTGTGTACTCGGCGGCGTGAGCATTGCGGGCGGCTCGGGCAAAGTTTCCGGTGTTATCCTTGGCTCGATTTTGCTCGGCATCCTAAATAATGCGCTGCCTCTTATTAATGTATCGCCTTTTTGGCAGACGGGCATTCAAGGCTCGATTATATTGATCGCTGTTATTACGAATGCGCTCGTCAAACGGGGCGTTGACCGCAATAACCTCATGAGGAGGAACATTTAACGATGGAAACACGAGTCATTTCGGGCAGCCGGGCCTTTTCATGGAAGCGCTTTTTTATGCAATGGGAATGGATGCTGGTGCTGATATTTATTGCCGTAAACATAATGAATATGAATTTGTCCGAGTATTATTGGAGCTTTGACAGCCTGCGGGATGCGACGATGACGTTTCTTGATAAAGCGTTTATCGTTTTGCCGATGGTGCTCATCATTATTCTTGGGGACATTGATATTTCTGTAGCGTCGATTGTTGCGTTATCCTCCGTCATCATGGCGGACTTATATAACTCAGGCGTTCCTATGCCGCTGGCGATGCTGATTTGCCTCGGCGTCGGCGTCGTATGCGGCTTCATTAATGGCCTGTTAATCGTCAAGTTCAAGGAGCTGTCCTCGGTCATCGTGACGCTGGCAACGATGATTATTTATCGCGGCATCGCTTATATTTTGCTGGAGGATCAAGCGGCAGGCAAGTTTCCAGAGTGGTTCAGCTTTCTTGGCTGGGGCTACGTCGGCCCGATTCCATTCATCCTCATTGTTTTTGCAGGATGCGCGGCGGTGTTTATCGTGCTGCTGCATCGTACGACTTTCGGGCGGCGCATCTATGCGATGGGCAACAATTTGACAGCGAGCCGCTTCTCGGGCATTCGCGTCGAACGGATGAAAATTATCGTCTTCACCTTGGCGGGCTTAATGGCGGCGGTTACGGCGTTATTCCTCACCTCGCGGATGGGCAGCACGAGACCGAATGTGGCGACAGGCTATGAGCTGGATGTTATTGCGATGGTCGTTCTAGGCGGCATTAGCACAGCGGGCGGCAAAGGGCGGATGATCGGCGCGATTTTGGCCGTTTTCCTGATCGGCTTCCTGCGATACGGTCTAGGGCTCGTCAATGTGCCTGCGCAAATGCTGCTTATTATTCTCGGTCTGCTGCTCATCGTAGCGGTTATGCTGCCGAAGCTTAAGCTGTCTTCTTCTGCCAAGAAGCCAAGCCGCTAAGCGCAACACGCGGTAAACGGCTGCATGTTTAACAGGAGCGGGCAGCAGAGAGAGAAGCGTTTCGTTTGCGGCAGCCTGCCCGGCTCATCCGGGAAAGATGCAGCTTTTTATATACAAATGATAAAAGGGAGGCAATACAGATGAAAAAGGTTTTAGCGACATTTTTGACAGTAATCATGGTGTTAACGGTTTTAGCTGCATGCAGCACTTCGGGAAGCAAGCCGGCAGGAGAGTCCAGCGGCGATACTGGTCCGAGCGGAGGAAAGAAGAAATTTGCCATTATCTTTAAAAATACGGGCAACCCGTATGGCGAGAAAGAAATGGAAGGCTTTAAGCAGGCGATAGAGGAGCTGGGGCATGAGGCGATTTTGAAGGCGCCGGATCAGCCGACTGCTGAAGCGCAAATTCAAATGATTGAGGAGCTCATCTCGCAAAAGGTTGCGTCTATCGCCATCGTCGGCAATGATCCCGACGCCTTGCAGCCTGCACTTAAAAAAGCGATGGATCAAGGGATCAAGGTGCTGTCGCTTGATTCCGCGGTTAATGGGGAAAGCCGGATGGTGCACATTAACCAAGCAGACCCTGAGCGTATTGGGCGTGTACAGATACAGGCCATTTCCGACATGATCGGCGGTAAAGGGCAAATTGCAGTTCTCAGTGCGACTTCGCAGGCGACGAACCAGAATACTTGGATTGAATGGATGAAGAAAGAGCTGGAGGACCCGAAATACAAAGACATCGAGCTAGTGAAGGTCGCTTATGGCGACGATTTGCGGGATAAAAGCGTATCGGAAACAGAGGCGCTGCTCAAATCGTATCCAGACCTGAAGGGGATCATTGCGCCAACGACAGTAGGGATTGCAGCGGCAGGCAAAGTGCTTATCGACAAAGGGCTAAAAGGCAAAGTTCATCTGACGGGCCTCGGCCTGCCAAGCGAAATGGCGGAATATATTGAAGGCGGCGTGAGTGAATGGATGTATTTGTGGAACCCGCTTGATGTAGGCTACTTGTCTGGCTATGCGGCTGACGCGCTGGTGAATGGCACCATTAAAGGCGAGGTAGGCGACAAGTTTACAGCAGGACGCCTTGGTGATAAAGAAGTAATCGTTGACGTTGGCGGCACGCAAATTATGCTCGGCGATCCATTCAAATTTGACGCGGCCAACATTGCAGAGTGGAAGGAAGTCTACTAAAACCGGGCCGGGCTAAAAAAAGGAGGAAGCATCATGGCACTGAGCAATAAATATGCCTGGAGCTGGCAGGTGAAGGAGGAATCCTTGGAGGAATATGTGCGGATGCATCTTGATCCGTGGCCGGAAATCATGGAAGAGCATCGCAGTGCCGGCATCTCCAACTATTCTATTTTTCAAAATGGCACGCAGTTTTTCTATTGCTTTGAGTGCGATGATGTGGAAGCGGCCTTCGCCTACATGGCCGATAGCGATGCCTGCAACCGCTGGAATGCCCTGACGTCAAAAATGGTTCAAGGCTCCTTTGATTTTCAGCAAGCCGAACCCATTAAGCCGCTCCGTGAAGTTTTTTTTCTGAAATAGTATTTTAAAGCGATCCGCCTCAGCCCCTGCTGCTATGCGATTTCCAAGGTAAAGTGTTGCCCTGCTGCATAAAAGTACGCATAAGGTCAACACTGTTTCTCTAGACCCACTCTGGTTTAGTCGGGTATGATACCTTTACTTGGAGATCATTAGGAAATGAGGTAAGGACGCTTTGGATCAGTATGAAAAAATCAAGCAGGGCGAGAAGGGTGCTTGGCTCAGCATTGCGACGTATTTGACGCTGACCGCACTAAAGCTGGGAGGCGGCTACTATTTTGCTTCTGGAGCGCTCGTTGCGGACGGGTTTAACAATTTAACGGATATTGTGGCATCGCTGGCGGTCCTTATCGGTTTGCGAATTTCACAGAAGCCGCCGGATAAAGATCATCCGTATGGACATTTTCGGGCAGAGACGATTGCCGCGCTGATTGCGTCCTTTATTATGGCAACGGTCGGCATCCAGGTATTGATTACTGCTGTCGGTTCGCTTTGGTCGGGAAAAGAAGCGGCGCCATCCCTTAACTCGGCGTGGATCGCCATTTTTTCTGCTGTCGTCATGCTAAGCGTTTATTATTACAATCGCCGGCTGGCGAAGCGAATTAACAATCAGGCGCTTATGGCGGCGGCAAAGGATAATTTATCCGATGCGCTCGTCAGTACGGGAGCTGCGATCGGCATTATTGGCGCGCAGTTCGGCCTGCCTTGGTTAGATCCAGTAGCAGCCATTGCAGTTGGTGTTATCATTTGCAAGACGGCTTGGGAAATTTTCTACAGCTCGACCCATGCGCTGACGGATGGCTTTGATGAGAATGAGCTGACGACGCTAAGGGCGACGATTGAACGCACGAAAGGGGTAAAATCCATTAAGGATATTAAAGCCCGCGTTCATGGCAGCAACGTGCTTGTTGACGTTATTGTACAGGTTGATCCCGAGCTCACACTGATCGAGAGCCATGTCATTTGCGATGAAATTGAGCATCGCATGGAGCGCAAGCATAATATTATGAGTGTGCATGTCCATGTAGAACCCCATGAGCTGGAGCATGCTAAATTGTAGTCAAATGCCGAGTAACATGTCGAATAAAAGGGATGTAATTGTTCCCAAGGTAAAATAAACCAATTTATCTAATACTTTAGTCTCAATTGATTATCGCGACTATAGTCTCGTTTTCTAGGTTGGGCAAAAAGAGCAGTAAAGTGAGCAACAGCAGTAGCTGCAGCGCTTTATTTGAAGGGGCCATTCGCAAATGCGAAGGCCTCTTCGTTTTTTGCTGCGAATTTTTATTGCTTCCAATTTACCAATTTGGTAAATTGGCAAATAGGAAAAAAGGTTGATGCTGTCAGCAAGCAGCCGCCCCTACAATGGTTGGAGCACCATTTATTTATTTTTTAAACAACCAAGGAGGCGTACAGCTTGAAACACACCATGAAAAAAAGGATGATTACCGCCGCTTTCACCGCATCCCTATTGCTCGGTTCTGTCTCGGCTTCAATTCCCACAGTGATGGCTGCTCAGAGCGCGACCGTAGATGCAGGCGTGAACTTCCGCAGTGCACCATCGGCCTCAGCTCCCGTTATTCGCATGCTAAAAAAAGGAGAACAGGTCACAATTCTGGATGCGTCAAACGCATATTGGTACAAGCTTCAGGATTCCTCTGGCCGGACAGGCTATGCTTCGCCTTCCTATTTCTCCGTGTCCTCCGTATCGACTCCGAATACGGCAACAGGCACCATTAAAAAATCGGTATCCTTCCGGACAGGCGCAGCGCTTTCGGCTAGCCGTATCCGGTTTTTGCAGGCTGGTGAGCAGGTAGCGATTGTATCCCAGCCAAACGGCAGTTGGTATGAAATTAAAGATTCTTCTGGACAAGCTGGTTATGTCAGTTCTCAATCCCAATATATTAGCGTCTCAGGAAACGTTTCATCAGGCGGCAGTGGCAGCGGTTCAGGCAGCTCAGGTGGATCGCCTGGCACTACAGCACCATCGACCGGTTCTGTGGAAGGCGTCATTGCGGCGGGGCTTAAATATTTAGGTACGCCTTATGAATATGGCTCAAGCCGCAGCACGACAGCCACATTTGATTGCTCGGATTTTGTAAGGCAAGCCTTTCTGGATGGGGTAGGCATTAAGCTGCCTGCTGATTCAAGGGGGCAAGGGGAGCATGTGGCGCAGCGAGGGAAAGCGGTGACGGACTGGCGCCAGCTTAAGCGTGGCGATATTATGTTTTTCATGTCTTATAAGGGAAGTAAAGCTTCTGCCTATGCGGGTACGAACAAAGCAACAGCAACGATTACGCATGATGGCATTTATTTAGGGGACGGCAAAATTTTGCATACATATTCCAATGAGTCTGGCGGCGTAACGATAAGCAGCATAGCAGGCACACATTGGGAATACCGATTCCTGTATGGAGGCAGCGCGCTGTAGGCCGGGCAAGGGACAACCACCAATTTTGAAACATCTGCTATAAAAAATCAGCCTCCAGCACTCATCGCTATGCAACGATTGATGCTGGAGGCTGCTCATTGAGCCAACTTGGGATTAAGCTGTAAAGTCTTTCTGCGGTGCGATTGGCGTTTGCGACTGTTTCCCCGGCTTCGGCAAATTGCCGAACAGCACCCAGGAGAATGGTAAAAAACGTGCGGCTAATGAAACGATTATCCAAGAGCCGACGAGCGCAGCTACATAGCCGCCCACATACCAGCTGTGCAGCAGCAAGGAATTGCCTGTCACAGGCGGATATTCGCGGTAGTAGAACAGGATGAACGGATGAACCAAATAAATGCCGAACGATAAAGCGCCAAGCTTTGAGAGCAGGGAGACTAGCCAAGGCGCGGCCTTGCGGTAGAGCAGAAAGCCAAGCTGCAGCAGCACAAGCGCCGAGAAGAAAGTATGCATATTCCATAAAAACTCATACAGCAGCGAGTGGTAGCTCTCGATTTTAAGTCTCGTATCATACCAATTGCTTACATGCCATAGTCCAGCGGCAAGCCATAGGCACCATAATGCAATCCATGCCGCAACTCGCGTTTTACTCGCATTTTGTTTATTTATAATGATCCAATGCTTGATTTTCGGAAAATAGATACCGATTGCTGCCCCCATCAAATAGTAGGAGAAGTAGGATAGCGAGTAGCTGCCCTTATTCGGTATCGGCGTCGTCAGCGCGTATTTATTAATGAGAACGAATGCCCATTGAATGGCAAAGCCAGCTGGTATCGCCCATTTGACTAGAGACGGGAACTTTTTCAGCAGCCATAGAAACAAAGGGAGAAGCAAATAAAACTGGATGCTGATAAACACAAAATACAAATGCGTATAGGCGTTGCCGGTCAACACCTTGTCCCAGAAGCTGCTTAGCGTTTGGTCAAGCGGCCTGTTTGGATAGTAGTTGTAATGCAGCAGAGTGAAATAAATAATGGAAAACACCAAATAAGGAATAATGATATACAGCGCTCTGCGTTTATAAAAGGACCCAATCAGCTTGGCGTCCAGCGGCCTCGTATAATAATTGTAAAATAGGACGAAGCTGCTTAGAAAAATAAAGGTCGGCGTGCCGAACTTCATAAATATATTAAAAAAGTTATACAAGAAATAGTAGCCGGAATTGACCATTTTCAGCGTAGCGTAGGAGGTCGAGTGGACCGATAATACACCTAATATGGCCATTGCACGAACAATCTGCAGCTCGGGAATCGCTTCCCGGCGCTGCAAGGATGCTGTAGACATGTAGCATTTCTTCCTTTCTGTGAGGCTATTCGCGCGGATGTCTGCGAGCTACACCGCTTTCGATAGCAGCATGGATGATGCGTTTTCGCACCTCTTCGACTACTTTGACATTGAAAACGCTCGGGATAATATACATCGGGCTGAGCTCGTCGTCGCTAATGACAGAAGCAATCGCTTCGGCGGCAGCCAGCTTCATTTCTTCATTTATGGTAGTTGCACGGCTATCGAGCGCCCCGCGGAAAATCCCCGGAAAGCACAGCACGTTGTTAATTTGATTCGGATAATCGGATCGCCCTGTTGCAAACACAGCAACGATATCCTCGACCAGCTCTGGACGAATTTCAGGCTCGGGATTCGCCATAGCAAATACGATAGGCTCTGCATTCATCGACTCAACATGCGCTCTAGACAAAATCCCGCCTGCCGATACGCCAATAAAAACATCTGCACCAGCAAGCGCTTCGGCCAAATGGCCCGTCTTCTTCTCGGCATTTGTGTGTTCGGCGTACCACTGCCACATGCCGTTGTCATAGTGGCGATCAGCGGTTAAAATCCCTTCACGGTCGACTCCAATAATATGTTTTGCGCCGCCGGCAAGCAGCATCTTGGTACAAGCCGTACCTGCTGCTCCAATACCACATATAACGAAGCGGGTATTAGAAATGTTTCGGCCCGTCAGCTTGAGCGCGTTCAGCATAGCGGCGAACAGAACGACGGCTGTGCCATGCTGATCATCGTGAAACACTGGGATATCAAGCTCTTCACGCAACCGGCGTTCGATTTCAAAGCAGCGCGGTGCGGAAATATCTTCCAGATTAATGCCGCCGAAACCCGGCGCTAATTGTTTGACGGCTTGAATAATTTGCTCCGTATCTTGGGTATCGAGGCAAATGGGAAACGCATCAACGTCTGCGAATTGCTTGAACAGCATCGCTTTGCCCTCCATGACAGGCATTGCGGCATATGGCCCGATATTGCCAAGCCCAAGCACGGCACTGCCATCAGAGACGACAGCGACGGTGTTGCGTTTAATCGTTAGTGTAAATGCTTTGGACGGATCCTGTTCAATTGCTTGGCATACTCTTGCGACGTCCGGTGTGTAAACGCGCGAGAGATCGTCGCGGTTCTGAATCGGCGTTTTTGGCTGAACCGTAATTTTGCCACCGAGATGGAGCAGAAAGGTGCGATCGGAAATGTGCTGAAGGCGGATGCCGGGCAGCGTGCCAAGAGCCGAGGAAATACGATCGGCGGTGCCTGCTTCGGTCATCTTTACGGTCAAATCCCGTACGGTCGTTGTTTTATCGGTATGAATGACGTCAATCGCTATAATATCGCCGCCAGCAGTCTCAATAGCCGTCGCGGCCTTGCCGAACTGTGCTTGCTGAATATCGATTTCCACCCGTAAAATAATCGTTTTACCGTCCATGCTGCGTTCCTTCATTCGCTCTCCACTCCTTATCGATTGGCCGTGAGTCTGACAAAAACGCCGTCACTGCATTAAACGCAGGACGGCATTCGGGCAGCTCTTCGGGTCGTATTGTTGGTTGCGCTTCGTTAGCAAGCTTTCTCGGAATTGGCCTGAGGTATACGGTTCCTGAATCATGGCAAACCACTTATCTACCATAGCAGCAGAATCAAGCATTTCACCAAAGCCATTGCGGATAAAATATTCGCAGTTTTCTTCTTCCTGTCCCGGAATCGGTTCATAGAAAAGCATCGGCATTCCTTTGCTCATGCCTTCGGTACAGGTCATCCCGCCAGGCTTCGTCACGAGCAGATCGGCAATGTCCATCAGCTTGCTGATCTCGTTCGTAAACCCGAGCACTTGAATGTTCGGATGCTGGAACATGGTGCTCGAAAGCATTTTCTCCCTTACCTTCTCATTGCTGCCTACGCAGAATATCAACTGTATGTTGTCGCGCCACTTGGTCATATATTCAAGGAGATTGTCTTCATACATCAATCCCCACCCGCCACCCATTATAAGCACGGTAGGCATAGGCTTTAAGTTGAACTTTTGCAGCAGCTCCTGCTTGTCGTAGGTTGTCCAGAAGTTCGGGTGTACCGGAATGCCGGTCACTTCTATCTTCATGGGTATTACGCCGCGCTCCATCAGCTTGTTTCTCACAAGCGGGGTAGATACCAGGTATTTGCTGACCTCCGGATTGACCCATGCGCCATGAGCATCGTAATCGGTAATAAGCGTGTAAAGCGGAATATGTAGTCCAAGACGCTTTAGCCTGCCTACGACTGCATTGGGAACAGGATGCGTACATACGATAAGATCCGGCTTCAACTGGGAAATAACCTGCGACGTTTGTGTATAGAACATGCGATGAAGAGCAAGCTGCGTAAATCGGTTAAGCGATTTCTTGTAATTGCTGCGATACATCAGGCCGACCATTTTTGGCTGCTTGCTTACGGTTTTGCGATAAGCAGACATAATCCATGGCCCGACAACCGGATTAAGAAATTTGCCCAGCTCGATAACGCGGGTTTGAATCTCGGGGTTAATTTGGCGCAATCCCGCCGCTAAAGCATATGCGGCTTGCGTATGTCCCGAGCCGAAGCCCTCGGAGAGCAGCAGCACTCTTTTCTTACGCATAATGTCACCTACTTTTCTAATTCCATAATACGTCGCCAAGGTTGGGAACACAAGTCATTCCAGGTTATTAAAATGCAAGCGGCCACACCTGTTGCGTTCATTAGTAGCTTGCTCAATATGCTGGTGCAGCAACCTGTCGCAAGCAGCGGGGTTCAGAGCTTGCCTGCCGGCGCTATTGTCCTTTATGATTAGAATGGCATTAACCGGAAGCAGATTATTCATCATGATCGTTTCATTTAAAATAAAGCGGGTGTTGCGGCTGTTTTTAGAAGCTGCATACGGCACTTAAGTAGGAGGCATGCTTAATGGAAGAAGCAAGGAGCACATTTGAAGTCGGAGCCATTGTAAAAGCGGAAGTAAGATCGGGACAATATGTAGGAGAAGTAATGGAATTGCACGGGCCCCGTGCCTTGTTCAAGGTGCTGGCTGTCCTTAAGCATCCACAGCAAGGTGACTTGCACCATCCGTATGAGCCGGATGTACCGCTATTTCATGAGCGGCCGGCGCTGGCCTATACAGAGAAGACGATGATTCCGCTGCGCCAGCTGCAGACCTTTAGCGGCCATGTGCCGGATTACCGCGAATCGCTGCATGCGGCTTTGGCAGCCGAAGTGGCCACGCTTGACCGGTTAAGGCGCTGGTCCGAGCAGGGGCTTGCTTTGCTTGAGCAGCTTGGAAAGCAATACAAGTAGCCATTGCTGCAGCCGATGGACTGGATTGCGCCAATCGTATAAAACAAATGGCAGTCGTTCACTTAGGACGGCTGCCATTTGTTTCATTTATGACTAGTCTTGCGCCGACCTGCTTTCCCAGCTTAAAGCTAATTGATGAAGACAGCTTGAAGCGTACTGCGGTAGGTAACCTGCAAGCCAAGCTCATCAGAGAGGACCGCTAGCGGCAAATAGGTTTTTTGCTCTTTGCCGTTCTTTTGCAAATAAGCGGCAGGACTGTTCAGTTTTTTCTTCACGCCATCAACGAGTATGGTTGACGATCCAATCGTAAACGCTACCGTATGTTTATTGTAGGAAACGGCTGCCGTTTGGGTCGTTTTGTTCCAGACAAGCTTCGCTCCAATGGCATCTGTAATGTCGCGCATCGGTACGAAGGTGCGATTGCTCTTCATGGTGGCAGGGGAAGCAGCTGGCAGTTCCTTGCCGCGTACAACTACCGAGACGGGCACATTCGCTGGGCGAGTGCGAACTTTCAAATATTTATTCCATATTGTGGTAGAATAAGTGTGACCCATAGCAGCGTACCCAAGGCGAGTCGGGTGAACATCGCTGTTGGCGATTGATGTATATTCCAGCTCCTTGCCGACAAAAGGCTTGCTGACCTCAGTAATGGTAATATCGATGCCTTCCGCTTTTATAGCGGCAACAATCGTTTTTAGCTTTTCATTAAGCTGGCTCAGCGCCTGTAATTCAAATTCCCGCAGGCGCGCTGCATCTGGTGGCAGAGGAAAGCTTAGGCTGCCAACCGTAATCGTTGCTGGAATCGGCATATATTGATCGGCGATCACGAGTTTAGCTTTTGGCGCGAGTGACGTTGCCGCCTGTAGCCCCGCAGTCAGTCCCGTTTCATATTGATCCAGTGCAGCCTGCAGCAGCTGTGCTTTCTCCTCATCTGTCGTTGTGGAAGTGATTTGTGCAGCTACCCCAAGCAGATCATTGCCGCCAATCGTCATGATGATGAGATTGGCGCCGCGGATGCTGTCTCCGATTTTTGTCGCATCGCCAATAATGCTAGTGGCACGCGGGTCCTTCAGGCCAGGCTGCACGTCGCTCACGGTGACGCTTTTGCCATCTTTAGCCGCGCCAAGCAATTGGCTAAAGCCAGTTGTCGTCAGCCCCAGCAGGCCGTAATTGACATATTCCGCGCGAAGCCCCTGGAACAAGGCCTGCTCATATACATGCTCCACATAGCCATAGGGTACAGATTTTGCATCAAAGCCATACTCATAGCCGGCCGTAAGTGAATCTCCAAGCGCAACGATTTGATAGGATGCAGCAGCATCTTCTTCTGCAGCGGCGGCTGTTTTCAAGCCGGGTGAAGCCACTAATAAACCGATAATGATAAATAGAAACGACACTTTCCTCCACTTTCCAGACAACATAGACACTTCCTTTTGATAAAATAGTAGCAGCGGGTTTTCATTCATTTGCATAATTGTGTATAAAGTTTGCAGTAAGAACACGAACATTGCCGTTCTGCTCCCAATTATGAAAATATTAAATTGATTCCGTTTTGGCCTGATGTTAAAATACTGTAATAATCGCAAGTGGCGGAATACAGCCCGGAATATGGTCAACCTCAAACGATCCCCGCAGCGCTGCTTAATTTTATTCAACATAACACGAACGTTTACCTGCGAGTGCAGCTAAAAAGTTTGTGTACACCTATCCGGCGCGCTGCCGGATACAGTCGTTTGAGTAATTATGCAAAGTGATAAGCTGGCGGATTGGCTCTGCTATCCGTTTTGCTAAAATATAAGCGTTTATAAGTTTCACACTTATAAATGGGCTTATATTTCATCGCGAAACGGCAGCTTTGCCACTAAAGGACGGCTTCAGCCGTTTACGCTTGTCAAGCTACAAGCCTGTTTGATGAAGCATTACTGCTTGTTCTCACAGCGATCGGCTTGGTTCCGTTATGCACGCCCCAAAAATCTTCTGATAGAAAGGTTGCACACAATGAAAGAGAAAATTTTTGGATTACCGCCGAAACAAGGTCTGTATGATCCTCAATTTGAGAAAGATGCATGCGGCATGGGATTCGTGGCGAACATCAAAGGAAGAAAGTCGCACAAGATTATTCGCCAGGCGCTGACGTTGCTGGAGAATATGGAGCATCGCGGCGGTCAGGGCAGCGAACCAAACACGGGAGATGGAGCAGGCATTATGCTTCAAATTCCACATGCGTTTTTTGCAAATGAGCTGAAGCGTATGGAAGTGGAGCTGCCAAGCGAAGGCGAATATGCCGTAGGTATGGTGTTTCTGCCGCAGGATGAGAACGTTCGCCGTTCGCTGGAGAACGATCTTGAAACTATTATTCGTGAAGAAGGCCAGTCGCTCATCGCTTGGCGTACCGTGCCGACGAATGATGCAAAGCTCGGTCAATCTGCTAAGTCGGTTAAGCCTTTTGTCCGCCAAGTATTTATTGGCAAGAACGAAAGCTTGAAGGACGTCTTGGCATTCGAGCGCAAGCTGTATGTCATTCGCAAACGGGCGGAAATCGCCATTCGTTTCTCGGGCAAGGAAGGCGGAGAAATGTTCTATTTCCCGAGCCTGTCCACGAAGAAAATCGTATACAAAGGCATGCTTACGACTGAACAGGTTGGCTCCTTCTATGTGGAGCTTAACGATGAGTCCGTCGTTACAGCGATGGCGCTTGTCCACTCCCGTTTCAGTACGAACACTTTCCCGAGCTGGGAACGTGCCCATCCGTTCCATTATTTAATTCACAACGGTGAGATTAATACGCTTCGAGGCAATGTGAACTGGATGCATGCGCGCCAAACGCTGTTCGAGACGGAATTGTTCGGCAGTGATATGGACAAAATTAAACCGATTATTAATCCAGATGGCTCGGATACAGCGATGTTTGACAATACGCTGGAATTCCTATACTTGTCCGGCCGTTCATTGCCGCATGCGGCGATGATGATGGTTCCTGAACCATGGTCCAACCACGAAGGCATGGATGATGACAAGAAAGCTTTCTACGAATACCACAGCACATTAATGGAGCCTTGGGATGGACCGGCTGCAATGGCCTTTACAGACGGCGTGCAGATCGGCGCTTTCCTGGACCGCAACGGTTTGCGTCCAGCTCGTTATTACGTGACGAAGGATGACCATATTATTTTGGGCTCCGAGGCGGGTACGGTTGTCATTCCGCCAGAGGACATTTTATACAAAGACCGTCTGCGTCCAGGCATGATGCTGCTGATCGATACGAAGGAAGGCCGCATCATTTCCGATGAGGAAGTGAAGAAGCAAATTGCGACAGAGCATCCTTATCGCGAGTGGCTGAACGAGCATTTGATCGATCTTGAGGATTTGCCGGATGCGCCTGAATTGCCTGAGCTTGATCATGCGACGGTACAGCAGCGCCAGCAATCTTTCGGTTATACGTTTGAAGATTTGCGCAAAGTGCTTGAGCCTATGGCAAGCAGCGGCATGGAGCCGATTGCTTCAATGGGCTATGACGCTCCGCTTGCTGTATTGTCGGATCGTCCTCAGCGTTTGTACAACTATTTCAAACAGCTGTTTGCGCAAGTAACGAACCCGCCAATCGATTCGATTCGTGAGGAGATCATTACTGCAGTAGGTACGACAATCGGACCTGAGCGCAATCTATTGAATCCGGAGCCGGAAAGTGCGCGCCACATTAAGCTGGAGACACCGCTCCTTTCCAACGAGCAGTTTGCGAAGCTTCGCCATGTTCGCCGTCCGGGCTTCAAGTCGATTACGCTGCCGATCTTCTTCACGGCGAGTGAAGGGGAAGAGGGGCTGCGCGCAGCACTGAAGCAAATGTGCGAAGCAGCAGACCGCGTTATCGACAAAGGGCATAATATTCTTATTTTATCCGACCGCGGTATCGATAAGGAAAATGCAGCGATTCCGGCATTGCTTGCCGTATCCGCATTGCATCACCATTTGATTCGTCAAGGTACGCGGACTAAAGTAGCCATTTTGCTTGAATCCGGCGATCCGCGCGAGGTTCATCACTTTGCGCTGCTGCTTGGCTACGGCGTGAGTGCGGTTAACCCGTATTTGGCATTTGAGACGCTTGATGATATGATTCGCCAAGGTTTGCTGCGAAATATTTCGCATGAGAAAGCGGTCAAAAACTTCATTAAAGCTGCTACTAAAGGCGTTACGAAGGTATTGTCCAAAATGGGTATTTCCACGATTCAATCGTACCGTGGCGCACAAATTTTCGAGGCGCTTGGCTTGAAAGAGGAACTCATTAATGAATATTTCACTTGGACACCTTCGCGTATCGGCGGTATTGGACTTGATGTAATTGCAGAAGAAACGCTTAAATATCATAACTTGGCTTACGCTGACCAAGAAGGCCGTGTAACGGAACTAGAGTCTGGCGGCGAATACCAATGGCGTAAAGACGGCGAGGACCACCTGTTTAGTCCGCAGACGATCCATACTCTGCAGATGGCGGCGCGCTCCAATGATTATAAGCTTTACAAAAAATTCTCCCATCTCGTTCAAGGCGAGGACAAGAAGCATATGATGCTTCGTTCATTGCTAAGATTCAAGGATGGTAGAACGGCGATTCCTATCGAAGAGGTTGAACCGCTGGAATCGATTATGAAACGCTTCAAGACAGGCGCGATGTCCTTCGGCTCGATCAGCAAGGAAGCGCACGAAAGCCTAGCGATTGCGATGAACCGCCTTGGCGGACGTTCGAATACGGGAGAAGGCGGCGAGGACCCAGCGCGCTTCATTCCGGATGAGAACGGCGATTCCCGCCGCAGTGCAATCAAGCAGGTGGCATCGGGACGCTTCGGCGTAACGAGCAACTATTTGGTCAATGCGGATGAAATTCAAATCAAGATGGCGCAAGGCGCGAAGCCAGGAGAAGGCGGACAGCTGCCAGGACGGAAAGTATACCCTTGGGTTGCTGAGGTTCGGGGCTCCACGCCGGGCGTAGGCTTGATCTCGCCTCCACCGCATCATGATATTTATTCCATCGAGGATTTGGCCGAGCTTGTTCATGACTTGAAAAATGCTAACCCGCGTGCGCGCATTAACGTAAAACTCGTATCCGAGGTTGGCGTGGGCACGATTGCAGCAGGTGTTGCCAAAGGCCGTGCCGACATTATTATGGTCAGCGGTTATGATGGAGGAACGGGCGCATCTCCGATGAACTCGATTCGTCATGCCGGACTGCCGTGGGAGCTTGGTTTGGCTGAGACGCACCAGACGCTGATGATCAACAAGCTGCGTGATCGCGTTACGCTTGAAACAGATGGCAAAATGATGAACGGACGCGATGTTGCGATCGCTGTTTTGCTCGGCGCTGAAGAATATGGCTTCTCGACAGCACCACTTGTTGTGCTTGGCTGCGTGATGATGCGCGTTTGCCAGCTGGATACGTGTCCGGTCGGCGTAGCTACGCAAAATCCGGAGCTGCGCGCGAAATTTATGGGCGATCCAAGCCATGTGGTCAACTACTTGCGTTTCGTTGGTGAAGAGCTGCGCGAAATTATGGCTGAGCTTGGTTTCCGTACGATTCAGGAGATGGTTGGCCGCGTAGATATTCTTGAAGCGAAGCATCTGGCTGATCATTACAAAGCGAAAGGTCTTGACCTGACGCCGCTGTTGTATCAACCGGAAGTATCTCAGGATGCTATTCGTTACTGTGCACAAGAGCAAAACCACGGTTTGGATTTGTCGCTTGATATTAAGGAACTGGTACCAGCTGCGAAAGCTGCTTTGGAAAATGGGGAGCAAGTACGCGGTACATTCCCAATTTTGAATACGAATCGTGTTGTTGGAACCGTGCTCGGCAGTGAAGTAACTCGTCGTTATGGCGCGAAGGGCTTGCCAGAGGATACGATTTCCTTCCACTTCGTTGGTTCAGCAGGCCAAAGCTTTGGCGCTTTCGTTCCTCAAGGCATTACGCTATCGCTGGAAGGCGATTCGAATGACTATGTAGGTAAAGGACTTTCCGGGGGCAAGGTCATTGTTGCTCCTTCATCGAAAGCAACCTTTGCCGCTGAGGAAAATGTCATTATCGGCAACACGGCACTATACGGAGCAACAAGCGGCGAAGCTTATATTCGTGGTATTGCTGGGGAGCGTTTCGCGGTTCGCAACAGCGGAGTGAGCGTTGTTGTTGAAGGCGTAGGCGACCATGGCTGCGAATATATGACGGGCGGCAGAGTCGTCATTCTTGGTCAGACTGGCCGTAACTTTGCAGCTGGGATGTCCGGCGGTGTTGCTTACATCTATGACGAGCAAGGCGACTTCTATAAGCATTGCAATATCGAAATGGTATTGCTGGAGCGTCTTGAAGAGGAAGCGGATATTGCTGAATTGCGCGGCCTGATTGAACGCCATGTTACCTATACAGATAGCGCCATTGGCGGTCGTGTATTGAATGACTGGAATCTGTCGCTTGAGAAATTCGTAAAAGTCATTCCGAAAGATTACAAGAAAATGCTGGAGTATATCCGCAAAGCTGAAGATTCCGGCTTGAAGGAAGATGCAGCGCTGCTGTCAGCATTTGAAGCCAGCATGAAAGAGCTTGCCCGTACAGGCGGCTGATCCATGTTGTTTAATAGATAAACGAAAAACGGCTCTCCGATAAGGAAAGCCGTTTTTCGTTGCTTTTTTATGCTGCACCACTACTAGAAAGTGCTTATCTGGGTAGGTTTTAATCTATGTTTTTCCGTACAAGCACTGTTCACTAATTTAGGAAAAATGAGAAGTATTTCAAAAATCACAAAATATTTACCTTAAATCTACGTAATTCGACAAAAAAACAACAAAAAAAGAACAATCGTGCTCCCACCTTACGACAAATTCCCAGTAAGGTATTGGGTATAATAACAGTATTGTTCAAACTATACATAAGGCAGGAGTCGGATACGAAGATGGCAGAGAAAAATTCAGGCCGTATTGAACTAGATGTAAAGGATATACTTAGGCAAATGGGAATTCCTCCAGAGAAGTGGCCACCGATAGTGAATTCACCATCCCAATAAATAGTCTAATTCATCATTCTCTCCGCTCGTACAAAAGCAATAAACCGTTTCGTTTCTTCCACCGTCAACTTACGCCCATCAATACTCAAATTAAACTTCTCCAATATTTCATCATCGGATAATTCCAAATGCTCGGCAAAATTGCGAACATCGTCACTAAGTACCGTTTGCGGATGAAGGGTGCGTCCAACCAGAAAATCAACGGATACTTGGTATAGATCGGCAAATTTTTTCAATGTCTCGGAATCCGGTTCCCGGCGATTTTTCTCGTAATGAGATAAAGCAGCACGTGAAATGCCTAGCTTTGCTGCGGTTTGCTCTTGTGTCCAGTGTCTGTCATCTCTCAATTGAGCAATTCTGCTGCCTATGTTCATATGACCCCTCCTAAAGGTTTGCTAAGCAAACCATCTTCGTAAGCATTAACTTTCGTTTGCGAAGCAAACTAGCATCGTAAGCATAGTCTTAGGTTTGCTAAGCAAACCATCTTCGTAAGCATAAACTTGCTTACAACATATAAACGGCAGGTTTTGCTATGCAAAACCTAGTTTGTATACACACTTATTGGATTATAACTGCTACACCTATATTAATACGGAAACGTTAGATTTGCATTTGTTGCAACGAAATGTCGCAAAAAATATTGTTAGACGTTTTTTTTGCTTGACATGATACATTTTGTATCTTAAAGTGAAGGAAAAGCTTGATACATAACGTATCAAATTATTTCCAAGTCATTATCACTTTATACCTATAAGGAGAAACAAATGGACGGTAAAGAGGAAAACTCACGCAGTAAGGTCCGTTTAAAGCTGAGGCCAGGCATTAAAGCAGGATTGAGGCTGCTCAATCGGCATGGCCAATTAATGAGTCCATCTACCGGAACGGTACTAGTGCTGAATGTAAGCCAGGAGGGTTTATGCTTTTGGTCTTCCTTAAGGCTCCCCGTACATCGGATGTACATGGTAGAAGTCCGCATGAAGCTTTCAGGCAAAAACATCCGGCTTCAGGGAAATGTTGTTTGGCGTAAACGAACGGATAATGTTTTCGAGTACGGTATGCATTTCCAGCCCCCACTGCTTATCAAATCCATTATTACCCGCCTATTAAACGAAGAATTACTCGCCCAACAGCCGCAGCAGCGGAAAATCCATCAGCTATATCGCAGTTTGAACGCAAGAAGCACTTTTGTCAAATGAGGAGGCTCTTCGGGTGAAACGTTGGGTGAAACGCTCGCTTATTATCGTCAGCACCGTATGTCTGGTCGCTGGCTTGGGAACGGCGCTATACAGCTGGTATCTATATGGAAAATTTAAAAAAACGGCTGCTGATATGTTCGAGCCCATCATTTCTACACCATACGTCAGCTCAGATTCGGAGCTGCAAATATCCGGCATAGAAGAAGCAATAACTGCGGAGAAGCCGTTCACCGTATTAGTAATGGGAGTAGATGAACGAACGAATGATCGCGGGCGTTCAGACACCATGATTGTCATGGGGGTGAATCCGCTCAAGCATTCGATCTTTATGTTCAACATTCCGCGGGATACGAGAACGGCTATTATTGGACATGGCACGACGGATAAAATAAACCATGCCTACGCTTTTGGCGGTGTAGAAATGTCAAAGCAGACGGTAGAGCATTTTCTTGATTATCCGATTGATTATTATATTCGGGTCAATATGGAAGGTTTCTCAAAAATCATAGACGAGCTTGGCGGAGTAACCGTCAACAATCCTTATGCTTTTGATTTCAGTGGTTATACGTTTGAGCAAGGGCCTATTCAGTTGAATGGAGAGCAGGCGCTGCTTTATTCCCGCATGAGATATGAGGACCCGAAGGGGGACAGGGGCAGAAATGACCGGCAGCGCGCCGTCCTAAAGCAGCTCATTTCCAATGTGTTTACCTTATATGGAGCTACGCAAATAAGCAATCTGCTTGTGGAGATGGGTGACAATGTAAGAACAAATATATCTTTTGATGAGATGAAAACCTTTTTTAAAGAATATGGGACCGGGATCGAAAAGGTGGACAGCATTGAAATAAGCGGCAGCGGAACGATGATTGATAAAGTATGGTATTACATCGTCGGTGATCAGGAGCGGGATCGAATTCACGAGCTTTTGAAAAAACAAATGAGCATAGAAACGGATGCGGTTTAAAGCTTTAGCTCCTATAAAAAAAGGATAAGGACCCTGACAAATCGTTGTCAGGGTTCGATGTTTCTGTAAGGCGACAAAATTTGAGTTTTCTGTTGACATTATTCGCTAAATACCATAAAATATAAACAAACAGATACATTACGTAACATTTTACATACATTATGATACATTAAGTATACAAGGAGTGATTAGGTGATTCAGCCTCAGGAGCAGTTCTATTGCGTCGGATGCCAAAACATGATACCTACTGGGCAAGCGAATGTGTTGTTCCGAACCGGATTTTTCCGTGTAGTAAATCGGCTAGGTTGTTGTAGAGCCTGTGCTCAGGCCCAAGCTGGCCATGCTAACAAGTTGGAGGCACAAATGCAAGGCGCAACAGGCGGAGTCATCCCGTTAACTGCTAAATCTGATTTTGATCCCTATCAAACGAGCTTTTATCCTGAATCCCAAAGCCTCCTGACTACAGAAGTTGTGTAGCAGGAGGCTTTTTCTAAGATTCGTGTACATATTCCAATCGTTTCCTTATTCGATTATACTAGGTAAGGTTAGTTGTAGTTAGAATAATGTTAGATCATTATTAGATTGCTAATTGAAATGTGACAGGACATGCGGTTAATTGGAGAAGGAGGAAATAAAAATTGGAGCAGCCAATCGTACAAATGCTAAATGTAACGAAGCGCATCGGCAAACGGACGATCGTTGATCATCTCAGCCTTGACTTGCCGGCTGGTGAAGTATTCGGCTTCCTCGGCCCGAATGGCGCAGGCAAAACGACAATGATTCGAATGATGGTCGGCCTCATTTCAATAACGGAAGGCGAGATCAAAATTGATGGTCACAGCATCTCAAAGCAATTTGAGAAAGCGATTCGCCATGTTGGTGCCATTGTCGAAAATCCCGAGATGTACAAATATATGACCGGTTATCAAAATTTGGTTCATTTTGCCCGAATGGTTCCAGGTGTTGAGCATTCACGTATTCAGGAGGTGACGGAGCTTGTCGGGCTTGGCTCACGCATTCATGATAAAGTGAATACCTATTCGCTTGGGATGCGGCAGCGGCTTGGTGTAGCACAGGCGATTTTGCATCGTCCAAAGCTGCTCATTCTGGATGAGCCGACGAACGGACTTGATCCCATGGGCATCCGCGAGCTGCGGGATTATTTGCAAAGGCTGGCCAAGCAGGAGGGACTGGCCATATTTGTCTCCAGCCATTTGCTTGCCGAGATGGAGCTGATGTGCGACCGGGTAGCCATTATCCAGCAGGGCAAGCTAGTGGAGGTCGTCCAGGTCGAGAAGAATAGGGAGCCGGAACAGACGGCAACGCAGCGGGTTGTTTTTGATGTGGACGATTTAGAGTCGGCGCTGGCTGTTGCGGCAGATGAGGGAATAGCAGGGGAACGGGCTGGCCAAGCCATTGCCATTGGAGCGGATAAAGAAGCGGTCGCTATCTTTAATGCAAAGCTTGTAGCGGCGGGCATTAAAGTATACGGCATTCAGGCACAGCATCAATCTTTAGAGGATCGGTTCCTCGAGAAGACGGGGGGCGGTCATATTGCATAACTTCAGCAAGCTGCTATTGAATGAAAATATGAAAATATACCTCCGTACAAGAACTTGGATTATGACGGGCCTGCTGCTGGCATTGGTTGTATTTATGACCGTACCCGTTTATTTTATGTCCAAAGACAGTGCGATATCGATGTGGACACTTGTAAAATATGAATCAGCTGTAGGTTATTTGCTTATTGCCATGTTCACATCCGTCGTTGCGGCGGGGAGCGTTGCTGAGGAGTTCACGAGCGGAACGATCAAGCTGCTGCTTATTCGCCCGTGGATGAGATGGAAAATTTTATTGTCCAAATATATTTCAGTCGTGCTGTTCGCGCTGTTACAGGTTGTGCTGCTTTATGCCTTTACTATTGCGTTCAATTTTTTATTTTTTGACCATACGAATGTAACGGCGGCAGAAATTCACGGTTTTTTCGTTGATGATGGCCAATTTGAAGGCTCGGCGGCAGTATATAATATGAAATATTATTTGATGCGCTTTATTGCCCTGCTTGTGACCTCGATGATAGCGTTTATGCTGTCAACGGTATTCCGGAGCGGCGGGCTAGCTATCGGGCTTTCCATTTTTCTCGTATTTTCCTCCATTTCCATCGGTCCATTTATCGGGCTGATGAATTATAAATGGGTGGACTACTTGTTTTTCGTCCAATTGGATTTGGTGCCTTATTTGACCGGAAACGTTGGCGACCGGACGCTCGGCTTCGCGATAAGCGTGCTTGCCGTCTATTATGCGCTATTTGCAGCGCTCACCTGGTTTGTATTCTCTAAGCGTGACGTTGGCGCGTAGTGAAGCCTCATAAGCATGATGGGAGCTGGGAGCTCGCCCTGACTGAGTTCGCAGAAAAAAAGAAGCCTTGCCAGCCAGACTTCTGAATAGGGCGGATAAGCTGGATAAATGAAAGAGTACAAGGCAGGCGATAACTCGCCTGCCCTGTTTTCGTATGTTCAAAAATAAGTGAAGCTTTTTTGCACAGGATGTTCCCAAATGCTGCTAGCAGGCTGCTTCCCCTAATCCAATCCGTTTGGTTGTTCTATGTGTTTTCAGCTGATTGCTTCAAGCTGCTCTTATTAAGCTTATAATGCGGTTCATTGGCACACGCTGGACGCTTGCTAGACGGCCTGACGGGCCTTATCCCGATTGCTGCCGTCCTTAGCAGCATTATCTTTGCCTGCGCTGTCTGTTTCCGAAAGCGGGCGTGTGAGCGGGGCCTGAGCCCGTTCCATATGGCAGCTGCCATTAAAGCTTCCGCCATCTTGAATAATTAAGGAATGGGCATTAATGTTTCCTGTGATTTGCCCGGTTGCAGTAATCGTGAGCCGGCCCTTCGTCGTAATATCTCCGAATAGTTTGCCTGCTACAGTCAAATCCTTCGCCGTTATATTTGAACGAGCTACCCCAGATTCACCAATGATGACATCTCCAACACATTCAATGTCTCCACGATATTCGCCTTCAATACGCAGGCCCGCTTCACATATGAGCTTACCTTCTGCATGGGTACCCTGCCCGATCAGTGTATCCGTGGGGGATATTCGTTTGTTTTCCTTAAAGATAGACATAGAAAAACCTCCTTGTTTCACAGCTTAGGATGGTTGAAGCAAGTAGGGCAAAGGATTGACAGCCTCGTCGCCTTGCATAATTTGAAAATGAAGATGAGGCCCCGTGCTTCTGCCTGTAGAGCCTAGCAGGCCGATTTTCTCGCCCCGCACGACCTGTTCTCCTTCCTTGGCTTCTATGCTTTGCATATGCATATAGACGCTGTTCAGCCCGTTATGATGGTCAATAATGATATAGTTGCCCTCAGAGCCTCCAGTACCGACTTCCTTAATCGTTCCATCCGCTGCGCTGAAAACTGGGTCGCCTGCTTTACCGCCAATATCAATGCCAGCATGAAAGACAGCTTTCCCTGTAAAAGGATCTTTGCGGTAGCCGAAGCTGGATGTGAGCTTCTTCGAATAGGTAGGCCAGCCTGATGGATAGGAATCAACCTGCTGCCTTCTTATCTGTGCTTGCCGCAGCGTCTGCGCCATCGTTTCCTCCAAAGAGTCGATCATTGCGCTTAACGAGTGAACGTCAAATGAGGTAGAGGAAGCCAAAGCTCGAAAGGACATCCCGCTCGTTTGCAAGGAATCGCTCGCATCATAACCGGCTTGCTGTGCCAAAGCCTGCTCGCGCTTGTACAACTGTTCAGTTTGTTGCTGAGGCTTGTGGCTGCTCGTGTCTATCCCAGAGTCAGAGCTGCCATATTTGTCGATAAACTGTTTGAGCTTGTTTTCCAGTGCGAGCAGCTCATCTACACGCGTCTGCATGTCCTCGGTTTGCTGAGCAAGGCTCGCCAGCTGCTGCTGCAGGGCGAGGATCGTCTCATCCTTATTGGCGACGGTATGCTGATACTGCTGCAATTGTTCATCCTGCTGTGTCGCCTGCTCCTGCAGCTGCGCCTCAAGCTCATGCAGCTCGAGTACCGATTTGAGCTGGAGGGCGGCAAAACAGCCCGACACGGCAAGTGCAGCTGCGGCAGGGGCTGCAATGACGGATCGCTTTGAGACATGAAACTGCTTGACGGTTTTGTCGGCGCCGCGCATGACTACAAACGACCACTTTGAATTAGAAGATCGATTCAATAGAGGTTTCTCCTTCCGGCCGGTATGAGAATTTAGAACGTTCTAATGCAATTTATTCTGCCGCGGCGGGAAACATGTCAGAAAAATAGGAAAAGCGCCTCCCAGGGAACGCCCTAAAACGGGTTTATGCGTAAAGCATGCATAGATTCAACCGTTTACAGACGAGGCCAGAAAGGCGCTTATTCGTGTGCCAATTGCTTATTTGGTCTCAATAGATGCTAGTGCTTGCTGCATCGCAGTAGTGAAGCTGAAGTCGCGTCCCTGCGATTGTTCTGGAGGCAATGTCGCAAGCTGGGCGATACGCCGCTCCACTTCCGCTTTAAGCTCCAGCACACGCTCGCGGTAGCTCTCTGCATTTCCGGCATCACTGCTCATTGCCGCGACATACTCAACTATCGCGTGATCATAAAACTCGATATCCCAACGGAATTTGCTAATGCCTTCTTCCAATACTTGGAGCATCTCTGTTGTTTTGCCGTCCTTTTTGTCATTTTGATATTGGGCCATAATGAACGAACGGTTGTAAGGATCATTGGCTTTGCCGCTTGCAAGCGTCTGCTGCGCTTCTTCTTTCATGGAAGCATTTTGCGTCTGCTCATAGGCTTGCATCAGCCATTCATATTTAGTCAGGTTAAACACAGATTGATCAGGAGAAATCTTAATGGCCTTATTGAGTGAAGGCAGCAGTTGGTTGAGCTGTGCCCTCCCAGCGGCAGCCGTATTATACGCATCCTGAAACGTGCTGTTTGCGCCGTTCGCGCGTGCGGAGCCGACTAGCAGGACAATTGCGAGCACGCCGATGGCAGATGGATAGATCCATTTTACAGCGCTGCGCTGTACAGATTTTTCTGCTCCTTGTTTAAACACTAGCGATTTGCCATATGGCGCAATCATAGCGCCTAAGCTAATGAACAGCAAAGCGCTCAAATAGACGTAGCTCATATCAAAATCGATGGCGCTATGCAGCAGCAGCGTCGTTGCCAAAATAAAAAAGATCAAGTGGCTGCCCCGACGTTCAGGATAACGAATGTACGAGCGAATATACAAGTAATAGATGTACACGAGCAGTCCAATCAGTGCAGCAAATCCAATCCAGCCTACCTCAACTAGCGTTTGAATGAAGAAGCTGTGCGCCTGTCTGCTCCAATAAGGATTGTTTTGGTATTGCTCATATAGAGCCTGCCAGCTGCCTCCCCCAGCTCCGAGCAGCGGATAGTCTTTGGCAACCTTAAGGCCATCCTCATAGAAGGTCCAGCGTTCGAGAACGCTGTGCTGCTGCAAGTTGATGTTTTCGAATCGGGAAGCCATTTTCTCAGGCAGCAGATCGCGGATGCCGTCGCTTGTAATAAGTAATACGGCTGCTAATAGTCCAACAACGACAATAGCAGCGGGAAAAGCAGCAAACGCCCATTTGCGCTGCGCAAGACGTGCACTTTTATTATCGATCCACGGGAACAGCTTCTTGTGAATTAGCATGATCAGTCCTGCATTAACAAGGGCTGATCCAGCAAGCAATGCCCAGCTTTGCAGCGGCAGCTTGTCGAACATCGAAATCGTCGTCGCCACTTTTGTTTCGGTCGGCTGGACAATCGCGGAAATCGCTTCTGTATTAGCCGTGATTTTGCCCAAAATAACGAGCGTCAGTAAAGCGGATAGACCAGCATAGACGACATAGGCAAATTGTCTTGCCAGCTTCAGGAAAGGCAGAAGTACAATAAGCATCACTGGAATAATAACGAGGGCGCCCCGCGAATAAGCGAGAAAAAAAGAAATTAAAATTGGTACGAGCATAATAGAATTAGCTAGGCGCATATACCAGCGCTCACAGGTTGCTGCATAATAAGCGGCGATCAGAAAGATGGCAATTAGGAAGCCGGCGTATGTATTGGAATATTGAAAGACTGAGCTAAGCCGGTAGCCATCGTGGGCGAGCCACATTGCATCCTTGTAATATTGCTGGCCGAACAAGTTCAGCAGGCCGAAAAATACGATTAAATAGGCAGAGAGCACAACGCCATATTCCAGCCATTTTCGCATCTGTACTTTTCCAGCGGCATATAGACTGGTCAGAAACAGGGCAGCGAGCAGGAAAAAGACAAACGTCATAAATTTGGCATAATAGCTGGAGACGGCCTGCATCGAAGAGAGCCAATAGATGGTCGGCAGCAGCAAAACAGCAATCGACAGCACGCTGCGATGGTTGTTCAGTTTCCAGTCCGTAAGATAAGCGTACAGGGCGGTTGCGGCGAGTAGAATGTAGCCATAGATGGCCGCGCTGTAAATGGGAGACTCAAAGCCATATTCATAGCCATTGAACAATCCGCGCTCGTATGGGAAAATAAGGACGAACAAAGCCAAGCCAAGCGTCAGTAACCCTTGCAACAGCGGTTGCTCTTTAGACAATTCCGCTGTATTTTGTGTTGCTTTTTTCCTTGCACTCATTAATATGTACTCCTTGTATGCGTAGTAGATTTCTTCATAGTACTATTTTAACAAATGATGGGGGCTGATTCCATAATAACCACATTTTAATAGTCTATAAGCTAGTTATTTTAAAGTAGCTATATAGGAATAGAAGTGAGTGTTATTCCAACGGTTCATTTCCGAGGGATAAATGTCTACGGTTTCGACACTAAAGTATTCTGACAGTAAAAGAAGCTCTTTCTTTTGATGCCTATAGATAGAAAAATAATCATGACCAATCTCACTTGAATATTTATTTATAATGACGTCCTCGTTAACGCCCGATTGATGTTTAACAATTAACTTGCCGTTAGGCTTCAACATCATTGCACAGTTTTTATATATTTTACTTACTAGTTCATCATCAACAACGTATTGTAATACTCCAAATAGAAGAATGGCATCATATTTAATATCATCATTATAATTAGTAACGTCAGAAACAACTGTTTCTAAATTGGGTTTATCCGAGCGGAAACGCAGTAATTCCTCATGCTTCTCTACCCCTCTAATAAAAGAAGCGTGATCAGCCAATAGGTTGGTTAGCGTACATGTGCCACAGCCTAGATCCAGTATTTTTGACTGAGCTGGAACTTGTTTAATAATGAATTGATAGTCATATTCAAGCATTTGATCATCTTTTGTAAAATGTGTGGCTACTCTAGGGTCCTCTATTTTAGCTCTTGATTCCCAAAAATCATCGATTATCTTTTGATTCATTCGAAAGGCACCCCATTAATAATTTTCTTTTACCCATTTGACAGCAGACTCATAGTCAGAGGGGGTATCTATTTCAATGGACCTAACGAAAACCCCCTTGATGGGCAGAAGATTATTTACCATCTCGAATACATGACCCTTAGTTGCAGTTACATTTTCATGATTAAGCTGCAGTAAGCCAGTCCATTCAAAGGTGCCATTTTTTCGGGAAAATGATGTGACTTTCTTATCATTGTCGAATTCATCTAGCTCCACATATACAGGCTCCTCTGTGGATGGGATGCAGTAGCCCAAGCACTCTTCATTGATAGATAGAAATTTTAAAAGATCCTCGGGATGTACAAGCAAATCACCATCCAAAGAAACAACCATTCCATTTGAATATTGGGCACCAAGGGATAGGCTTGCTCCTGTACCTGTATTAGTGTAGTTGTGATTGAAGATGAAGGTAACATCTTTTCGGATTTTTAATACCGTTTCTATCACTTGCTTGGCTTGAAAACCAACTACGATTCGTATATCTTTAAAATCTTTTAACAAATCTAATTGCCACTGAATAATCGGTTTATCTAATATTTTCACCAGTGCTTTCGTAGTACCCATGCCAAGACGAGAGCCAACTCCGGCACAGCTTATAACAATTGTTTTAGAAACTGACATAATTTCACCTCATCGTAAATAGCATGTGTTGCACAGGCAAGTACGGAATCAGCAGGCGCATGCACACCGCCATAACCGATTCCAATCGTTGCATTTTTTATCATTCCGGCATCATTGTTTCCTTCGCCAATGGCTACGAAGGGCTTAGGAACATGCAAAGCTACCGTTTCTTTGTCCAATATGGATTCTATTCCGATAACGAAGTCATCTTTGCTGATTGCAATCGAAGTATAACTTTTAACCCCAATACGATCACAAAGTGGCTTGACCCAAACATCCAGATTTCCAGTTACGATAAAACATTGTTCCTTATACTCTTGTATAAATGCAAGAATTTGAGGATTTAAAGGAATAGAGTCAACAATTTCTCTGACCTTTGAAATTTTTATATTTTTGAATAACTCAACTCGTTGTTGAAAACTAATATGGAACGGTATCATCCCGTTTATTGTTTTGTAAGTGAGCTCATTTACTTCCTCAAATATGCCTACTTCCTTAGCGATTTCCGGGAGCAACTCTTTTTGCGTAATTGTACCGTCCAAATCAAATAAGAATTTCCAGTTCATAAAATGCTCCTTCTATTTATACAGATAAAATTTTAGTTGCGAGTTCAAAGTTAAAAGGGAGTATGAATTCGGGAGCGTTTCGGACCGGCATATCCCCAGCTTTAATTTGTTCTATAGTCTTCATGCAGTCTTCTAAGGGGAGAGACGTAATACTTGAGATACCTATGCTATAAGACAATTGTTCTTGGCGGGGAACGACATTGTCCAATACATTTAGAACCATTCTCCCACTTAATCCAGCTTCAATAGTAACAGAGGTTGTTGAGTTGGTAATGATAATATCGTTTGAATGAATCAAGTCTAAAATATTCGTATGAGAAGGAAAGATATTAACCCCTTTTTTCTTCAAATAGGACTCGAATTCAAGTACGTTTGGCCAAAAAGGCAGCTTGATCCCTATACCTTTATCAAATAGCGGTTTCCAAAATTCATAAGTGAAGTCGTAGCCTTTTTTGAAATAATAGCCTATTGAGGACATTGCAAAAGCTACACGCAAATCTTCCCCGGCTACATAATGACTTGGCGGGGTGTTTTTTTGCTTTTTAATCCAACCAACCTCAACCACCTCAGCATAGCGTTTTAAATGATTAAGATTAGGCAGGGGGGAGAGAAAAACATCAAACAAGGAAAGCCACATACTATCTTGTGGAAGAACAGGTGTTACTAGATCATGCGGATAATAAATGCACTTTTTAGGTTTTAAATATTCAATAACCTCCAGCGCACTTATGATTCCATCGTCCTGGTAATAAGGGGAGAAGTTTTTTTTATCCATAAACAAATGAGCAGATGTTATAAAAACAATATCCTTGCCTCGGAGCGGTTTAATAACGTCGATAGCATTTTGTTGCTTCATCATATCAATTTCGATACAATTGTAATTTAAGTCTTTCATATATTGGTATAAAGGATGTAGCACATATTCGGAACCTTCACCAAATCCAAAAAAAAGATAGATTCTATTGTTAGTCATTTTCTAATCCTTTCATGACGCGTCTCTCTGCTGTGTAGACAACCAATAAAGTAGACAAGCCGGCTTCGTAAGCATCATTAAGAATCTGTTCATTGCCTTCTAGGTAGTAATAGCTGTTCGTTGCGTGAAAATATCTACTTGTCGGCCCTAGCGTACTGTATTGCCCATTATTATAAAATAGGGTTGACGAAACTTCAAAAAAACCATTTGTATGCAGAATTTCTCTAACTTTCGAATCATTTACAAGATGTTGGGTGATATTTTGGGAGCTATTATAAACCTCTTCTCCGAACAGATTATGTTTACTATCTATCCCATTCAACTTCATGTCCATTATACAAAAGCTGAGATTTCTAGATCCGTTTTCTGGTACAATCGTCTCTCCTAAATAGTTGAAGATGAATTTATTGTCACCAGGAACAACAGTGATTTTTTCTGAAAATACTAATTGCTCATTTAAATTATAGGTCTTATTTAAACCGCATCCATTGACTGTGAAAAATTCTGTACCGAAATGGCTTAGACTATGGCTTGTCCATTCCAGTTGAAAGGAATGAGTTTCATTCGTATTATTACGGATATTAATGCATGCTTCCTTATTTACGCCTTCAATCCAACGGAAATAAGTATCTCCAATTTCAACGTTGCTAAAGCCATACTCCCATGAAACCAATATAGGAGTTGTACTCGCAAAGACGGAAAAGACCATTTTTCCTGTTACTGCTTCTGCAAAATCCTTTATGGCTCCAGAGGTCAATAAATATTTGGAGAGCACAGGACTTCCAACAAACACCGCATCCAAATCTTGTGCTAATTGTGGTAAAGCGGAAGGGTAGCTGGCTGTGAAGTAATCATTGTTGGAATCGGCTGTATAGAGGGATAACAGGTTCTCTAGGGACATTGGGTTAATTAGTTTGATATTATGGGACAAGTCTTTATACAATTTCGGCCAATGAGATATTACAGCTATATTTGTGCCCTGATTAAATGTTGAAATCAGTTGGTCAATGCTTACATATTCAAATACTTCATATTCTATTTTTTTAGATGTGCTTTCAAGTTGATAACTAAAATTATTATTAAGTGCTGATTGACTTACCCCTGTTATGTTTTGTTGAGGTAGATTATTCAATATCAATTTTAGTGTATCGGTTTTTTTAGTATGCTTTCTATCTTCATTTGATTGCACGTTTTGTTGTAGGATAATTAGGTTTTCTTCCAAAGTTACTAGTTTGTTAGTTAAGATTGCATTCGATTGTTCTAGCGATGCGATATGCTGCTGAATAGATGTCATATGCTGCTGAAGATTAGAAGCTATCTGATTCAAAATTGGATTCGCTAGTTTGTAATAAATTTTTTTGAAAATTTTCAAATCATCATCCCCAATTAAACAAAGTTGAAACGAGCGACTTTATTAAGTAATAAAATTATATCACACTAAGAATGATATCCTAACCCTAATACAATTGCACCTCTTTTGTATGGTCAAACATTTATATGGAGTTATGGTTTAGGATAGTTATGTAGCTAATAGATCTTTTTTGAACCGGAATAATGAATCTACTAGCTGATACGATTATTGGGGGGAGAAGGAATCAGAGAAAAGTTGAACCCATATTTAAAGAATCTAGGTTTCTATTTCAGAAAGAGTTGGATACTTAAAGTCTAATGTACTTTAAATCAAATTTAGTTAATGAAGGAGTTCATCATGAATCCAAATACACGCTATGATTGGATTGATTTTTTAAAGGCGCTTGCTATGATAGCTGTTGTGTTAAACCACACATACAATATTATTTTCACAGATAGAGTGCTGTTACTGCATACAATTTTCTCGGTAACAATGTTTGTGTTTGTTGCGGGGATAACAGCTGCTATTTCTATAGATAGGCAAAAGGAAGTTAAACCAAAATTTATAATGAGAAGAATATCAGGTATATTAATCCCATATACTTTAGCGGCACTTATGTATAATCTTTATGTATATAAAGGAGTTTTTAGTCTGAGTGGTTTTTTCGTTGAACTAATAACCTTCTCTTATCCAGCAATGTATTATATAGCGTTCTTTATTCAACTTGTACTAATTTCCACCCTACTTTTTAAGATTATCAAAGCGCAACACAAGTCTCCCTTAATAATATTAGTCATTGGTTTGATATATTTTTTGTCTGTATATTTAACGGAAAATACAATTGTATCGAACATAGCTCTTGCTGGAGGGAATATTTTAGGTGGGACTTATTTATTTGTTTATGCTTTAGGTATACTATTTTACATGTGGATGCCAAAGCCTTCGAATATGAAAACGAATTTAATTTTTTTAGTGTTGTGTATGGCAGGGTTGATCTTCTTTGAAAATAGAGGTTATATATTTAATTCATGGTCTAACCCACCTACTGAACTTACAATGCTCTATACTCTTCTTATATTCGGCATAGTTTTTAGTGTTTTCAACGTTTCATATAGTAGAATTCGATATATTAAAAAAGGATTAACTTTATTTAATTATATAGGTAAGCATTCATTGTATATTTACCTCTACCATTTTCTTTTTATAAGAATTGCTACAGAACATAACTAGGGATTCAATCGAATGTGATAAATGCAATTTGGATATTATTCTGTGCAATGGTACTGCCTTTATTAATAGCTTATATCACAAATAGGTATATTAAACCTAATTTCAAGCAATTATTCTTCTATCATAACGAGAGTGCTAAATAACCAAGCAGAATATACCTCTGAGAAAATAGATTGATTCGATATAGCGGGGCATCTGTTGTAGGGAGAAAATTCAGTGGCGAGTATAGATCACTATCATTTAGCGTTGACTAAAAATGGAATGAGAAAATTTGGTTTGCGCTACGTAGCAGTTTTCACTTCGTTATGCTCGACGTAGGAATGGATTTACCGTATACTTATTTCGACAAAGCTTTCTTCCTTTCATAATAAATCGACAAGGTATCCAATTGAATGTGATACAAATCCTTACAATAATATCTTTGGTGGTGTCTGTAATAAAAAGAATAATTTCTCGTTTTTTATATAAAACGTCCAGTTTTTTAAAACCGGTGTTGGTTCGTCTAGTTCCTTCTACTATCAGGCGTTATGCTAAGGAAAAGTTATTAGCAACAGCTGAACCTATAAATAAAAGCACGTTTAAAATTCGTAATAATGGTGCTCTTAAGGGAGTTAATTTACTTGGTTATGCTAGAGCTGAAATGGGAGTTGGTGAATCGTGCAGATTAGCTGCAAACAGCTTAAACGCAGCCAATATACCGTTTGGAATTCTTAACTTTACAGGTACTAGCAGCTCAAGGATGGCTGACACAACCTGGATGCATAAAGAAGTATCAGAGCCAACCTTCGATGTTAATGTGTTTCATATCAATGCGGAACAGATGCCTGAGATAAATGTGTTATATGGTAATACATTATTTGAGGGAAAATACAATATTGGTTATTGGCACTGGGAGTTGTCGGAGTTTCCTGACGAGTGGCTTAATAGCTTTAGATATGTGGATGAGATTTGGGTTCCCTCTACCTTTGTTGGGGATGCCATAGCACTAAAAAGTCCTGTTCCGGTTGTAAAAATTCCGCACTCTATAGAAGTGAAAATAAAGGAAGATCGGGACCGTTCATATTTCGAATTACCAGAGGCAGCCTTTCTTTTTCTTACAATGTACGATGTGAAAAGTTCTCAGGAGCGTAAAAATCCCCGTGCGTCCATTATTGCGTTCAAATTAGCTTTTGAACCAAATAATTTGAAGGTTGGATTGGTAGTTAAAATCAACCGTTATAAGAGCAATGACAACGATTTGATTTTACTTAAAGAGTTGATTGGCGAGTATCAAAATATTTACTTATTAGATGAAACGATTAGTAGAAATGATGTCAATGCTTTAATTAGCATAACAGATTGTTTTATCTCGTTACATCGCAGCGAGGGATTTGGTCTGGGCTTCGCAGAGGCCATGTATCTCGGTAAACCAGTGATTGGCACGAATTGGTCCTCTAATGTGGATTTCATGAATGAGAAAAATGCATGTCTTGTCGATTATGAGTTAGTGCAATTAGGACAAGATTATGGGCCATATAAGTCGGAGCAGCATTGGGCGGAGCCTGACGTGCACCATGCCGCAGAATATATGAAAAAGCTGGTGAACGATCAACCATATTATGAGAGGATTGCTGCTGGAGGGGAAAGGTACATAAAAGAGTTTCACTCTCCAATTGTAATTGGGAAGCTAATTCAAAAAAGACTGGACTATATTTATAACTGGCAGTTTGGAGGATGAGATGACAACAACTTGTTTGATTATGGCGGGTGGAAAAGGCGAAAGATTCTGGCCTAGAAGCCGTGTGAACTTGCCAAAGCAGTTTCTGAATATATCGGGCAACAAATCGATGATTCAGCAAACCATTGATCGGTTGCAAATTTTTATACCTATTGAGCAAATTTTTATTATTACGAATGAGTTATATGCTGAATTAATTAAGGCTCAAATTCCTAATCTACCTGCGGATAACATTATTATAGAGCCTATCGGACGCAATACTGCTCCTTGTGTAGGGCTTGCTTCAATTATTATTGAAGAGAAGTATCCTGACAGCTCGATGATTGTAATACCATCGGATCATATCATTAAAAACGAAACTGAATTTGTGAATATATTGCAAACAGCAGTGTTGGCCAGCAAAGAAGGAGAGAACTTGATTACCTTAGGAATTACTCCTACTTATCCAGAAACAGGGTACGGGTATATAGAGAGTACGGATGAAACTTTCGAATTAAATGGTTTGAATGTTCATAAAGTGAACAAATTCGTAGAGAAACCAAATGAAGAAAAAGCGAATGATTATCTAAAAGCAGGAAATTACTATTGGAATAGCGGCATTTTCGTATGGAGAGTAGCTGTTGTCAGAGATTATATTCGAAAGCTCATGCCTGAAATGCATGATTTATTAGAGACAATGAAAATGGCGTTTAAAGAAAATGATAGAAATACGATTATTAAAGCTGAATTCCCAAAAATGCCTGATCAGTCAATCGATTACGGGATTATGGAAAAAGCAAGCGATATACATGTGATTCCCTGCATTTTCGGCTGGGATGATGTAGGCAGTTGGACCGCATTGGAACGTATAAATGATGTTGATGATAATGGTAATGTGACCAATGGCAACACATTAAATATCGATACCAAACGATGTATTATTGAAAGTAACGGTAAGCTCATTGCTACTTTAGGTGTTGAGGATTTAATTATTGTAGAGACTGAAGATGTGACCCTGATTTGTAAGAAAGACAAGGCCCAAGAGATAAAATCTCTAATTAAAGAGCTTAAAATTCAAAAGTTAGAGCGATACTTATAATGAAATTATATAAGAAGCAACTTAAACATTATTAATAAGGGGAAATAAGAATGACACAAAAACGTGCACTAATTACAGGAGTTACTGGACAAGACGGATCGTACCTGGCGGACTTATTATTAGAAAAAGGGTACAAGGTGTTTGCACTAAGAAGAAGAACAAGTGTACCTGTACTGGAGAACATCGAACATATTCAAGATAAAATTGAAATTATTGATGGCGATTTACTTGATTTGAGTTCACTTATTCACGCGATGAAAATTTCAAATCCGGATGAAGTATATAATTTGGCCGCGCAGTCTTTTGTGGGAACTTCTTGGGATCAGCCTATTCTAACAGGGCAAGTGACTGCTATTGGCGTAAGTAATATGCTCGAAGCCGTGCGTATCGTTAAGCCTGATGCCCGTTATTATCAAGCATCGAGCAGTGAAATGTTTGGTAAAGTAGTGGAAACTCCCCAGACAGAGGCTACTCCTTTTTATCCGAGAAGCCCTTATGGTGTAGCAAAGGTATATGGTCATTGGATGACTGTAAATTATCGCGAAAGCTTCAATATGTTTGCATGCTCAGGCATATTGTTTAATCATGAATCACCACGTCGAGGTATTGAATTTGTAACAAGGAAAATAACGAATGCTGTCGCAAGAATCAAGTTAGGGTTGCAAACAGAACTGCGGTTGGGCAATCTTGATGCTATGCGCGATTGGGGATTCGCCAAGGACTATGTTGAATGTATGTGGCTGATGCTTCAACAGGAGCAACCAGATGATTATGTTATTGCTACTGGGGAAATGCACTCTGTCCGAGAGTTTTGTGAAATAGCATTCAGCTATGTAGGTTTGAATTATGAAGATTATGTCGTTACAGACCCTAAATTCTTCAGAGCGGCTGAAGTAGACCTGTTGCTTGGCAACCCGGCTAAAGCGATCAGCAAATTGGGTTGGAATCCACAAAAGACAACATTCAAGCAGCTTGTACAGCTAATGGTAGATACGGATTTGAAAAAAGAAAAACATAAACATAGCGACATATTAGTAGCTGGGCCTAAAGTTTAAAGAAAGAGAGGTTTCAATGAAAGCTCTTATAACTGGAGTAAGCGGCTTTGTAGGCAGTTTTTTGAGTGAAGAGTTATTAGCTAACAATTTTGAGGTTGTTGGGCTGTCACGGACACCTTCCTCAAATAAAAATATAGAATATAGGAAATGCGATATTCTTGATGAAGGTAAGCTAAAACAAATACTTCAAGAGGTTAAACCGGACCATATCTATCATCTTGCTGGCTCTGCATTTATCCCTATATCTTATGAGCGGCCCATCGAAACTTACCGTACCATTGTCAATGGGACTCTTTCGTTGTATGAGATCATAAGAAATCTGGAGATAGACTCCAAGGTGTTATATGTTGGTTCAGCTGAAGTCTATGGAATCGGCAAGGGGGTCCCTTTTACGGAGGAAGATCTTTTTCATCCTACTAATCCCTATGCTGGGGCTAAGGCTGCAGCAGATGTAATAAGTGAACAATATGCCAAAGCCTACAACATGAAAATTATAAGAGTTCGTCCATTTAATCATACTGGCCCTAAGCAATCATCTGAATTCGTATGTTCAAATTTTGCGAAGCAGATTGCGCTTTTAGAGAATGAAGGTAAACAAAATATTCGTGTAGGGAACATTAATGTCAGCAGAGATTTTTTGGATGTGAGAGATGTCGTTCATGCCTACCTGTTGTTGATGAAACACGGTAAGGTGGGAGAGGTTTATAACGTTTCTTCAAATAAATCAGTATCGATAGGGGAACTATTGAATTCCTTGCTTTTATTTTCAAATATTCAAAATCCTACTGTGGAAATAGATAGCAGCAAAGTGCGGAAAAAAGATACTTTTGTTCGTGTAGGTGACAGCACGAAGCTGCAAGGTGATACAGGCTGGTACCCTAAACATGATTTGAAAGATACGATGAGAGATCTTCTTGCCTACTGGAGAGAACATAGCTTTAATAGCTAAGGTTTAAGAGGGAGGCAGTTTACGATGGCTAATAAAGTAGTTGTTGTGGGCGGAGGAGGGCACGCGAAGGTAATTATTGATATCCTCCAAACGTCAGGCAATTATGAGGTTGTGGGTTTTACATCTCAATCAGATAAAGAACGAAGTCTATGTGGCACTCCTTATTTAGGGGATGATTCCACACTAGAGGAGCTTTATCGTTCAGGCATTCAGTCATTTTTCACAGCAGTAGGGGATAATAAAATACGCAGAAAAATATTCGATAGACTAGTTGAAATGGGATTTAAGTCTGTAAATGCAATAAGCCCATTCGCATGTGTTTCGTCCTACGCAACAATTGGAGAAGGCGTTATTATCATGCCTGGTGCCATAATTAATGCGTATGCTTGCATTGGAGATAATGTAATTATCAACACTAAAGCAAGCGTGGATCACGATTGCTGCATTGGCAGTCATGTTCATATTGCTCCAGGCAGCACGATAGCTGGTTCTGTTTCTATTGGAGAAGGAACATTTATTGGAGCGGGCAGTACTCTTATACCAGGCATAGAGGTTGGCGGATGGTCAGTTATCGGAGCTGGTTCAGTAGTCATTTCTAATATACCGTCAAATGTAAAAGTAGTAGGTGTACCAGCAAAAAAATATATAAATAAGGATGGAGAACTATGAAGGCAGTCAAAAGTATACCATTGGCAGTACCCGTGCTTAACGGCAATGAAAAAAAATATGTAATGGATTGTCTTGAAACAGGATGGATTTCTTCAAATGGCAAGTATGTAAATGAGTTTGAAAAGAAATTTGCGGAGTTTTGCGGTGTGGAACATGCTTTATCATGTGCGAATGGGACAGTGGCACTTCATTTACCCCTATTAGCTTATGAGGTTGGACCAGGTGATGAAATCATTATTCCTACTTTTACTTATATCGCTACAGCGAATGCTGTCAAATATTGTGGAGCAACGCCTGTTCTAATTGATTGTGAGCCAAATACTTGGAATATTGATCCTAAGCTCATTGAAGAAAAAATAACGGATAAAACTAAAGGAATTATTGTTGTACATCTATACGGACATCCTGTGGATATGGATCCAATAATGGAAATTGCCAAAAAGCACAATTTGTTTGTAATCGAAGATGCAGCTGAAGCACATGGTGCAGAGTATAAAGGCAAAATCGTTGGATCGATTGGCGACGTCGGCACCTTTAGCTTTTTTGGAAATAAGATTATTTCCACTGGAGAAGGTGGAATGATTACAACAAACAATAGTGAAATAGCTGCCAAAATGAAGCTTCTTAGAGGTCAAGGTATGGATCCTGAAAGAAGATATTGGTTTAATATTGTAGGCTACAATTATCGTATGACCAATATGCAAGCCGCAGTTGGTTTGGGACAGTTGGAAAATATCGATTGGCATCTCAATGGACGTAAAAAAGTAGCTAATGCTTATATCAAACAATTAGCCCCATATTCTGAGCTATTTACTATGCAGCCAGAGCTTTCATGGGCTAAACATTCTTATTGGATGGTATCTGTATTGTTGACGGATAAAGTTAAAATAAGCCGTGATGCCTTAATGAAGCTTTTGGAAATAGACGGAATAGAGACGAGACCTTTATTTTATCCTATGCATCAGATGCCACCTTATTTTGAAGATTCGACTTATCCGACTTCAGATCACATTTCTGTGAGGGGACTTAATATCCCGACTAATGCCTTGTTAATAGATACTGATATCAGCTACATATGTGAGAGGCTCGTGTTCCACTGCACAAATAACAGCTAATAAGAAATTAATAAGGAAGACCTTCGGAGGTAACACATTGAGTGGATATATGAAGAAAATATATCGTACCAGATATTTCTGGTCACATCTTGTAAGAGCAGAGTTGAAAAATAAATTCAGACGTTCCAAGTTGGGAATACTATGGACATTTATGAATCCTTTGCTTCTTACATTATTGATGTCAACCGTTTTTGGTACGGTGTTTAATATGTCAATTGTGGATTATGCACCTTATGTATTATCTGGCATTATTGTTTGGGAGCTTATAAGCGGTTCTTTTATCGGTGGTGGTCATTCTATTATGACCGGTGAGCAATATATACGACAATTTAATCATCCAATACTAATTTATACATTAAAGACTGCTCTAGTATTTACGATTACTTTCGTAATAGCAATGATCTCTTTGCTGGTATGGATTCTGTTTATTAATCCACAAAATATTATTTTGGGAATTATAACATTACCGTTGACCACTCTCTTATACTTCTTTATGTCCTGGGCTATTACGACAATAGCTGGATTTACGAATATTAAATATCGGGACTATCCACAAGTAATAGCTTTAATTATTCAGGCTGTGTGGTATGTGTCCCCTGTTTTCTTTAAAAAAGAAATGTTTTCATCAAGTCCAGCCTTGGAAACATTTATGGATATTAATCCAATAACTCATATATTAGCTCTAATTAGAGAGCCTTTTCTATACGGCTCTATGCCGTCGATGATTGATTACGCATACACGCTCGGTGCCATACTCATATTAGGTAGTTTAGCCATTTGGATCAATGCTAGAAATCAAAGTAAAGTTATTTTTTATCTATAACAGATAAGAGGAAATTAATATGGACAATTGTTTTATTAATCTTGAAAATGTTGATTTATATTATCCGTCTCATATTTATAATGCGACCACTTTAAAACAAGAAGTTTTTTCCATGTTAAAGCTGCAAAAGAAGAAAGAAAAACTTGATAATGTACATGCACTTAGAAACTTTAGCCTGAAAGTAAATGAAGGCGAGAAACTAGGAATTATTGGACATAATGGTGCGGGTAAAAGCACTCTGTTAAAAACAATAGCAGGGGTATACCCCATTAAATCAGGTCGTATTGATGTGAAGGGCGAGATCCGTTCCTTATTTGATCTTTCTCTAGGATTTGACCTTGAGTCAACGGGCAGGGAAAATATTATGTACCGTGGACTCTTACTAGGTGAGACACCGAAAGCAATAAGAAAGCAAGAACAAGAGATTATAGACTTTGCAGGGCTTGGTGAATTTATTGACTACCCGATTCGTTCCTATTCATCTGGCATGCTGATTCGTCTGGCATTTGCGATTTCGACTTCAATACCTGGTGAAATTCTTTTACTTGATGAAGTTATTGGTGCAGGAGATGCTTCTTTTGCGGTTAAAGCGAAGGAACGAATGACGGGACTTATGAGTCAGGCCAAAATCCTTGTACTAGTATCTCATGATCTTAACACAATAAAGGAAGTATGCGATCGAGTTATTTTAGTTAAACAAGGGCAAATAATTAAGGATGGAAATCCAGAAGAGGTTATTGAATTCTATAAACAAACCGTATAATTGCTTATAAAGGAAGGGTTATTTTGTTGAAAAAAAGAGTGTTATGGGTATTGAATCACGATACTTTAAGTAAATTCGAATTGCCTTTAATCCATGAGCTAGGATTCGAAATATTCACACCAAAAATAGTCCCTAAAAATACTTTGCAGCAAAGTGGTTCAGTCACGTATGAATATGATACAACTCTTTCGATACCTGAGCAAGATCTGAAAATACTAAATGAATATAATTTTTATGAAAACGAAGAAATGCCTTTTATTATAAGACACCTTATTAATAAATACTTTGATACGGCTATAGTAATGTTTGATTTCTATGCTTTGAATAAACTTGTAGATAATTTTAAAGGGAACATATTTGCGAGGGCGTTTGGGTTAGGCAAAGCAATCACTTATAGAGAAATTACGGAGCATGTATTTGGTCCGGAGTATTTTTATAAGCTAGAGACGATTAAGGATAGATTTTGGTTCTCGCATTGTTATGAGAGCATTGTTGATATTGAAACAGGAATTTATAAAGAAAAATCGGTATTTATGCCTTTAGGTTTGCCAGATGATTTTTATACGGTTTCTGATCAGTGGGTAGGTAATACTAATAAACTGCTCTTTTTTTGCACGAGAATAAATTTCAACGCAGAATCAAATGGGATATACAAGAAATTCAAAAAAGATTTTAAAGGATTAGATTATGTTATAGCAGGAAATCAACCCGTGCCAGTAGATGACCCCAATGTAACTGGGTTTCTTGAACGTGAAGAAATTAATGATTTATTCACAGGCTGTAAAGTCATGTTCTACCATTCAACCTACCCAAGGCATTTGCATTATCATCCTCTTGAGGCGATGATAGCGGGAATGCCTGTGCTTTATTTACAAGGAGGGCTTCTCAATAAATTGGGTGGAGAGCGTCAATCCGGATGCTGTAAAAATATAAGTGAAGCTCGCAATAAAATTCAGAGAATATTTGATGGAGATACGAAATTAATAGAGGAAATAAGGGAAGATCAAAAAAAGATCCTTCATTATTTTTCTTTTCAATATAACAAAATGAGCTGGGAACAAAACTTTATTCCTATTTTAGAACGGAAAAATAAAGATTCATCTGAAAAATCAGTAACTATCGCAACTTTTATTGCAGAGAAACAATCTAAACAACATATTCAAGATTACGTAGCTTTATTTAAAGCTTTAGATGAAGGGCTCAAAGCAGTTAATCAGCAGCACAAATTGATTTTTAATGTGCATAGTAATGAATATAATATAGATCATGATTTTTCAGATTTACTTTATAATAGCGTAGATGTTAGGGAGTACAGTCTTCAAACGTTAGATACTCAAGAAATAAACGATATTTATGCGCTTATGTTTAAAAACAAAGAAGTATGGTATGAGAAATATGTTATTCCAACGGATAAGGCGCAAAACTATGCTGATGTGGATTTTTGGCTATTTTTTTATAAAGAATTTGAGCAGCCTATAGCTTCTATTAAACCTTATGGATTATTTATTGATAATCTAAATGAACGGTATTTCGAAACGATAAATAATATTTGTATTTCAAATATAAAAAATGCTGCTTTTATTTTTACGAATTCAGCGCAGACGAAGGAAGATCTAATCACTTATTTAGGAATTAACAGTTTACAAATCATGATCATTCCTTTTGTGTATTCAAATCTCAATTTGTCCATGGATACGTCTAATCAAGCTGAAGATCACATTCTTATCGAGGCTAATTTAAAATACCCAACACATGTAACTAAAATATTGGATGATATAATTGATTACTATAAATTATACAGAGCCGATGAAAAAATCATTATTAATTTCGATAATTATAATGATAAAAAAGCGGCTCATTTCTATGATGAAATATCTAAAGCAGTAAAGAAAAATAATATTATAAAAGATAAGGTATTACTTTATGCTGGAATTGGTGAAAACCAGTATAATGTATTATACAAATTTGCGAAGAAAATTATCTTTCCGCATCATATTGATAATGTGCAGTATAAACTTGCTAGAGCAGCCTTTTTTTCTAAGCCTGTCGTACTAGATAATTACCCCTTTTATAATGAGATTGAACAGCAAATAGGAGGTCAATTTCAATATAAAAATTTTGCTCTAAATAAAAATGCTCTTATAGAAGTTTTATCTGAGTCAGATGAAATGAAGCTGGGAACTAACAAAGCTAAGCTTCTGCCTGACGTGAACACAGAGCTATTGTCGGATGTATGGAGGAAATTATTATGAGTAAAATAGGTGTGTTTTTAGGGTTTCAATCAAGTGATAACCTGTCAATACATGGGATTGGCAGACTATTAGCTTTTTTTCTGAAAGAAAACGAAGAGAAGAGTAACAAAATCGTATTAATTTGTCCTAAGTGGCTGATTCCGACGCTTCATAAGCTACTGAAGGATCATAAAATATCACCGGATGATTTTGAAATTGTAACTACAGCAAGCATTCCAATTGGCATAAGGTTGAAGAACTATATTTCGGATAAGAAGAAGAAAAAGCCAGGGGTATCTAAATTAAAAAGAATAATAAAAAGTGTGAAAACAAAAGCGGAATCATTATTTAGCAGTTATACCGCTGATTTCTTTAGCACGTCATCTTGGACGCTTTTAGTAGCAAAAATTTTAATTTTGACTCTTCTTGCAGCAGTAGCATCTCCTTTTATTATTTTTGTAGGTATAGTTTATATTGTGTATAAAGTTTTAAAGTTTGCTATATCAAAGCTTTATAGGGTAGCTAAGGCAGTTATTCCGGTAGGAAAGATAGCAAACAAAGCTAAAAGTGTTATCATAAATGCAAGAGGTGTTATTTATCAACTCGTAATTGACACAGAGCTTAATAAACTTGTTTCAATCACGAATAAACGCAAGGATATTCAGGTTTGCTATATTCCTTCTATGGTTTGGCCGCAGATCCAACATTTAAACTGTAAAAAGGTTCTGGCAGCACCGGACATTGTTTTTTACGATTTTCCCACTCAATTTATTGGGGTAACTGATATTCATAATAGAATTCGTAGAAGTATAGCCTCAGCGGATCATTTTATTAGCTATAGTGAATATGTGAAAAATCATCATTTGGTTATAAAAAGTGGTGTCGATCCTAGTAAAGTAACGGTAATCAAACATGCAAATATAGAAATGAATCGTCACTTGAAAATATCAACGGGTATTCAAAAGTATCTGACAGTTGAACAAAATGCTCAACAGATTATTTCGAATTATATGCGCATAAAATCACATCCCGGTAATGTATTGTATAAAGCAAATTTTGAGAAACTTGAGTATATCATATACTCTTCTCAATATAGGCCCCATAAAAATATATTTAGTTTGATCAAAGCGATAAAAATAGTAAATAAAGATAGGTATCGTAATATCAAGCTTTTTCTAACAGGAGATATCTACGAAGTAGATTATATTAAAAAGTATATTAAAGATAACCATTTAGAGAATGATATTTTTGTATTTCATAATATATCCTCAGAAATGCTTGCCGCCTTGAATCAATTGGCTAATTGTGCTGTTAATCCGACTTTGTTTGAAGGAGGCTTCCCGTTTACCTTTTCTGAAGCCTATTCGGTAGGTACCCCTTCAATTATGAGTAATATACCGGTTGTTCGATCGGAAATTGGAGACTCTGATTTACAGGATGCCATGCTATTTGATCCCCATAATATAAGTCAAATTGCTGAAAAAATCATTTGGGGTGTAGATCATGCAGATCTGTTATTCACTAAACAAAAGGAACTATACACTAAGTTTAGTGCAAGGGATTGGAAAACAGTGGTGAACGAGTATAATCAAGTTTTTAGTAAACTTCTGAATTAAGGTGATGAGGATGACCAAAATATTTAAGTGGAGTTTTATATTTCTGAGTATATTTTTCACTTTTAACTTAGCTGTTGCAGCTAATGAATTAGATTCAGACGTTAAAATTATTGTGAATTCTCAGAAAGAAAATTACTCAAAGAAGATGAACGTTAATTTAACAGTAGTTTTTAATAATAAAGAACTCTATAGCGATAAGGTTTTTGTTGCTTATCATTTATATGATAACAATAATAAAGAAATTCTGTGGGAAGGAAAGAGATATCCTCTTTCTATTAATGATGATGGAGTAGGAAAGCTTACTTTTGATATTGATTTAGCATTGAAATCCACGTTGGCTAATGTGGATTACGCTAAAGTGGATTTTGATTTAGTAGACGAGGAAAATGCGTATTGGTTTTCGACGTATTCGAACATTACGTTAGCTACGGACCACATCATATATCAAAATGATCGTTTGAAAGAAATGCTCTTTACCTTGAGCTCATCCATCAAAAGTCATCCAGTCATTTTCTCTATTAATATTTTGTTTTTCCTTTTGTTTATTTATGGGTTTTATAAGATTAGAAAACACGAATTGTTTTAATGTTCATACAATATTAAAGTTAGGGGGATAAAATAATGAAGGCTATAATTTTAGCAGGAGGAACGGGTTCCCGTCTTTATCCTTTAACAAAAGTAACGAATAAGCATTTGTTACCGGTTGGAAGATATCCGATGATTTTTCATTCTGTGCATAAGCTTAAACAAGCAGGATTAACGGATATTCTTATTGTGACGGGTAAAGAACATATGGGTGATGTAGTGAATTTGCTAGGAAGCGGCAAGCAAATGGGAGTTAGTTTTACCTATAAGGTTCAGGATGAGGCTGGAGGCATAGCTCAAGCCTTATATCTTGCCAAAGGTTTTTCAGGTGACGAGAAAATAGTAGTTATCTTAGGAGATAATGTTTTTGAGGATAATATAACCTCTTATGTACAAAGCTTCAGAGAACAAAAATCAGGTGCCAAAATTTTATTAAAGCAGGTTGAGGATCCACAACGTTATGGTGTAGCAGAGCTCGAAGAAGATAAAATTATATCCATTGAAGAGAAGCCGCAAATTCCTAAAAGTGATTACGCGGTTACCGGTATTTATATGTTTGATAACGAAGTTTTTGACATCATTCAAACCTTAAAGCCATCAGCTAGGGGAGAGCTGGAAATTACAGACGTTAATAATGCGTATATTTCACGAGGACAGCTTTCTTTCAACCTTCTTGAAGGCTGGTGGACGGACGCAGGTACACATCAGTCTTTAGCTTTAGCAAATGAACTATCTAAAAATTTGCTGCTAGATGAAGAATTCGGAAATATAAAAAATTAAATGAAAAAGTATAATACAGTATGATTAATAGGTCTTGTGGGAAATTCACCCTAGCCAAAAAAGTTCATGCATTCAATATATTCGCTTTTGGTGTCTATAAACTCACAAAATCTATTAATTAGTAAAGGGGTATGGAGGCTTTGTACACTAAGCTACGCCATTTTTATCAAGCTTACAATCGAGACGTAGTTGTTATAATGCTTTATGCAGTAATTTCATGTTTAATGTATTTTAATATGTTCAATTCCTCTGGTTTTTTAGCTCCCGGTGATGGTATCGTGTCATATGTGCCACTAAAAAAGTTTTATGCTGAAGCTCTGCATAATCTACATATTCCCTTATGGAATAGTAATTTATCTTTGGGAATGCCGTTTTTGGCCGATGTGCAAACCTCGGTTTTTTATCCCCCAAATTTAATATATGCTATTCTTCCATTCAATACTGCATATAATTTCAGTTTTCTATTGTGTTTAACGCTTGCCGGCAGTTTTACCTATTTATATTTAAGATCTATTAAGCTAAGCCGCAGAGCGGCTTTTGTTGGTGGACTTGCTTTTATGTTTTCAGCAGCCATTAACGGACGCAAAGGACAAGTAACCATTCGCGATGCAGTAATATGGCTACCATTGATACTCTATTATTATGAAATGCTCATCAATAAAAGAAAGAAAATTTATCTTGTATTAATGAGTTTAGCCTTTGCAGTACAATTTTTTGCCGGATTCACTCAGGTATCTTTTTACACAGCAATGGTATTAGGGGTGTATTTTTTATTTTCTTTGAAAAGATATCCGAATATGAAGCAATGGTTGCTCGATAAAATCAATTTTTTATTTATTGCAATTGGGCTTATTGCGATACAATTATTACCTACTATATTTTTAACCAGATATGTGGGAAGGGAGAGCATCATTTACGAGTTTTTTGCTGGATTTTCTTTGCCTTTAAAGTCTTTAATTACTTTCTTCTTTCCTTATTTTTATGGAAATGACACACCATATGTTCCTTACCCTATATATAAGAATCAAAATATATTTTCTGATAATTGGAGCTTCGGCGTTTATGTAGGATTGATAACGGCAATAATGGCGTTAATTTTGATTTTCACTAAAGTTAAGTCTAGTAGGAAAGTATTGATATGGACTACCATTATGGTTGTGTCTCTTGTACTAGCTTTAGGAGATTCGTTTCCACTTATAAATAAAATTATGTATCATGTTCCTTTATATAATGCTTTTAGAGTATCAGCTAGGTTTAACTTTGCTTTTGATTTGGCAATAGCTGTACTATTCGCTATGCAAATTCATAGGATTTTAGAAAAGCCGGAGCGTGTAATCAAACTAAAAAAATATATATTATATACAAGCGGAATAATACTGGTCTGGGCAATAGCAACTGCTGGTGTATATATATTATGTCCCCCAGATGGAATGAACAAAGATATCATAGTAAGTAATTTTAGTTTGAAAAATTCTTCGATTATTATACCTATTGTTTTGCTCATTGTTTATAATTTGATTTTATTTGTTTATTTGAAAATAAAAAGAAAAGCAATTATTCAAATTGTTTTCTCAGTAGTGTTATTATTAGACTTACATAGTTACTCTTTCTATTATGCAAATGCTTTTCAAACTGATAAAAATGAAACTATTGCAAAAGAAGTTAGGGATTTGATTAAGCCAGATGAAAGAGCATGGGCTGTCTTTGATCGTTATGTAGGTAATGGAGATTTCGGTGGGATGATTCCAAATAGGAATATGTTTTACGGAATTAGCTCTATAAACGGCTATGCAACATTTCTTTCTAACGACTATAAGTCGCTACTGGGTTTTGATGAAAGAGGGGTTAATATTCAATCGCCAGTGTTGCTTTCAAATAACTATATCTTGTCAGCTTTAAATGTAAAATATATTATTGCAAATAATGATAAAGAAGACCTTATTAACAATTCAAGTTTTTTTGATGTAGATAATCGTATTGAGGTAGCTAACATTTCGAATAAAAAAATAGAATATATTGAAGAGGCGGGGTATGGAATTCATCAAGAGATAGTAAAATTAAGGCCTAATAATTATTACAATATTAGTTTTAGATTAAAAGAAAATTCAAGTAAAAATTTATATGTCGATTTTGCGGGAGAAAATTACATCGGAGATGCTCAACAATTAAAAGTGTCTAACACAGAGTCTAACACTTACTCACAAATTTTTCACTTCGGTTCTAACATTCCCAAAGAAGTATATATACGAATTGTTTCTCTGGATAAATCACCTTTATTAGTCGACCAGTTAACTGTCGAAATGCTTCCGAAATTAGAGAATACGGCTCCTTCATATGAAAATATTTTTCAAGATGAGAATTACACAATTTATAAAAATAACCATTCGTTAGATAAGTTTTATGCTGTTCAGAATACGGTTAATTCTGATGATTTGAAAGGTGATCTTTATTCCACTAATTTGCTTACTACAGCAATTGTGGGGGATTATCCGCAACGTTCGAATATGAACCTTCCGTCAATAAAATTGCTTGAGTATTCGGATGGCTATGGAAAAGCCGAGATTGAATCAAAAGATGCTGCTAGCTTTGTAGTGTTCTCAGAACAATACTATCCGGGATGGAAGGCTTCTATTGATGGGAAAGAGACTGCCATTCATAAAGTAAACGGTCTGACGCAAGGTATTGAAGTACCAGCAGGTAAACATACTATAGAGTTTTCCTATGAGCCTAAAGAATTTAAATTAGCGATATATATATTATTATTTACACTAATATATATATTCGTGTATGTTAACTTTGACAAAGTGCGTTTTAACAAAAAAAGTAAATCATAAAGAACTCATAAAATAAAATTGGATTGTCAACCAGGCTTCCATAATCAGGAGGAATTCTCATGAGCAGTAATGTTAACCTACAAAGTGAGACAAGTAAAATGACGTTGATTAGTGAACGTGGCGATGAGCGTGGTTTATTAAGTGTTATAGAAGGGGAGCATAATATTCCTTTTGATATTAAGCGTGTATTCTATATTTATGGAACCAAAGAAGGTGTCAGACGCGGATACCATGGACATTATAAAACCAGACAGGCGTTAGTTTCCGTTTCAGGATCATGCAAGGTTTACTTAGACAATTTACAAAGAAAAGAAATAGTTGAACTAGATTCTCCTAATAAAGTTTTAATTCTTGAACCTAATGATTGGCATGAAATGTATGACTTTACCTCCGATTGTGTGCTGCTAGTGTTAGCATCACATTTATATGATCCGGAAGATTATATTAGGGATTATCAACAATTTACAGACGTTTACTCAGTTAAAGCAAACAGTTAGAAAATAGTTATTTTCAGGAGGTACTATGATTCCCTTTCTTGATTTAAAACAGATTAATTTGAGACATGAGGCCGAGATTTCAAAAGCTATAAATGATTTTTTGCACTCTGGCTGGTATATACTTGGAAAGCAAGTCGAAGAATTTGAAAAACAATTTGCTGAGTATTGTGGAACGAAGTACTGTTTAGGTGTGGCGAATGGTTTGGATGCTCTCTCTCTTATTATTAGAGCCTATGGTATTGGCGAAGGTGATGAGGTGATTGTTCCTTCAAATACATACATTGCGTCGATATTGGCTATCTCGAGCTGCGGAGCGACCCCAGTACTGGTCGAGCCTGATCTGCTAAGTTATAATATTGACCCTAAAGCTATTGAAGAGAAAATTACTCCACGTACAAAAGCAATCATGGTTGTTCATTTATATGGGCAGTCGTGCAATATGGATCCTATTAATGAATTAGCTAAAATCTATCATTTAAAAGTGTTTGAGGACTGCGCTCAAGCCCATGGCGCCGTATATAAAGATAAAAGAGTAGGTAATTTGGGAGATGCTGCCGCATTTAGCTTTTATCCAGGGAAAAATTTGGGGGCATTAGGAGATGGCGGAGCAATAACTTTAAATGATGAAGAGCTTTATATACAACTGAAGGCACTTCGAAATTATGGTTCTCATCGGAAATATGAAAATTTATATAAAGGTGTTAACAGCCGACTCGATGAGCTGCACGCTGCAGTATTGAAAGTAAAACTGAAATATTTGGATGAAGATAATCAAATTCGGAGAAACATTGCAGAGTACTATACCAATCATATTGTGAATCCTTGTTTTGAAATTCCTTCACTTGAACAAGTAGACAGTCCATTGTCTCACGTATGGCATTTATATGTAATCAGAACAAAGAATAGAGCAGCACTACAGGCCTATTTAATGGAAAAAGGGATACAAACCCTTATTCATTACCCGATTCCACCACATAAACAGGAAGCATATAAAGAATGGAACGGTTTAAGTTATCCTAAATCGGAGAAAATTCATAATGAAATTTTAAGCTTGCCGGTTAGCCCAGTAATGAGCTTGTCTGATGCAGTAAAAGTGACGGAGGCTTTAAATGAGTACGAAGAAAAAATTTAGTATTGTTATTCCTATCTACTATAATGAATTAAACATTCCGTACACGATTCCAAGATTGAAAAAATTACAAGATATATTGCCTGGTTTTGAATTGGAATTTGTTTTTGTAGATGATGGTTCTAAAGATAAATCTTTAGAATTGCTGTTAGATGAAAAAGAAAAGGACAGTAGAATTAAGGTTGTGAAATTAAGTAAAAACTTCGGTTCTATGTCAGCCATTCAAGCTGGACTTCACTATGCAACTGGTGATTGTATTGGCATTATCTCAGCGGATTTGCAAGATCCCCCAGAGCTATTTGAAAAAATGATTACAAGCTGGGAGTCTGGGAATAAAGTCGTATTGGCAACTCGGATGGGTAGAGATGAATCCTTGTCTCAAAGGTTGTTTTCGAATACATATTATTTTTTAATGAGAAAGTTTGCTTTGAAAGATTATCCTAACGGTGGATTTGATTTTGTATTGTTGGATAAGCAAGTCGTTAAAGAGGTAAATAAAATTAGTGAGAAGAACACCAATATTATGAGTTTGATTTATTGGCTGGGTTATTCGCAAGATACGATTTCCTATGTTAGGCAGGAAAGGCAGCATGGAAAATCAAGATGGACTTTAAGTAAAAAGATCAAGTTGTTTGTAGACTCATTTGTGAGTTTCTCCTATGCTCCTATACGGGTTATGTCATTCATAGGAATATCTACCGCAGTATTAAGCTTTCTATATGGATTGTTTGTCATCTATAATGCTATATTTGGATCAATTCCACTTCAAGGCTGGACAACAATAATAGCTTTAGTAACTTTTTTGCTTGGATTGATAATGGTTATGTTAGGGATTATAGGGGAATATCTTTGGAGAATACTTGATGAAAGCAGAAAGAGACCAGCATATATAATTGATGAAGTCTATAGTGAGGGTGAATAGATGAACTATTTTAAACATCAACTAGCCTTGGTTGAGACAGAGAACATAGGAGATGACACTAGAGTATGGGCTTTTACGCATATTCTTAGCGGCGCAGTTATCGGTAAAAATTGCAACATTAACGATCATACTTTTATTGAAAACGATGTTGTATTAGGTGATAATGTGACCGTGAAATCCGGCGTATACATTTGGGATGGAGTTAGAGTTAGTGATAATGTTTTTATTGGGCCAAATGTTACCTTTACAAATGATTTGAACCCTCGCTCTAAGCAGTATCCCGTTGAATTTGAAAAAACAATCATTAATGAATTTGCCTCAATTGGAGCAAATTCCACAGTTATTGCCGGAAATAATATAGGTAAATATGCAATGGTAGGCGCTGGTTCAGTTGTAACTAAGTCCATACCTGATTATACTTTATGGTACGGCAATCCTGCTCGAATGATGGGTTATGTATGCAAGTGCGGGCAAAAATTAGATGAAAAATACAATTGTGGCAGTTGCTTAACAAAATACGAATTGATTAATGATCAGCTTTTTGAAGAGTCGAAATGAGAACGGGAATATATAAAAGATTGGATAGGTTCAGACAGATAATTGGCTTTGGATTAGTTGGACTTTTAAATACAGTAGTAACTTATTTTTTATATTTAGCACTTTTAAGTATTTTTAATTATTCAATGGCTTATTCCATCTCTTATATTGCTGGAATAGTTATTTCGTATGTTTTTAATACTTTGTTTGTTTTCAAACAACCTGTCTCCATTAAAAGCTTTTTAAAATTCCCCGTAGTGTATATTGTACAATATTTATTGAATTTGCTTTTAATATATCTATTTGTAGAACAATTTCATATAAGTGACAAACTGGCTCTGATTATTTCGATTTTCTTCTCTTTTCCAATTACATATGTTTTGTCTAAATATGTACTTGTAAAAAAGAAGGGTTGATATAACTGATATGGATTTGTAGTAATGCTGGCTAAATGGGGTGTAATCATTGAATGTTATTGAAACAAGTTTGGCTGGAGTGTATGTAATTGAACCTAAAGTACATGATGACCCAAGAGGCTTTTTTATGGAGAGCTATAATAAACGTTCATTTGAAGAACATGGCTTAAATTACTCATTTGTACAGGATAACTTCTCCTCTTCGCAAGAGGTTGGAACTATTCGCGGACTTCATTACCAATTGTATCCAAAAACGCAAACCAAACTGATTAGTGTAATTGCGGGAGAACTATTTGATGTTGTTGTAGATATTAGAAGAAATTCCCCAACGTATGGTCAATGGATAGGCGAGGTTCTAAGCTTTGAGAACAAGCGACAGATTTTGGTTCCAAAAGGATTTGCTCACGGGTTTTGCACTTTGCAGCCCAATACACAGGTACATTATAAAGTCGATGAATTTTACTCACCTGAGTATGATAGAGGAATAAGATGGGATGATCCGGATATTGGAATCAGTTGGCCAACAAGACATCCCATTCTTTCAGTTAAAGATAAGAGACAGCCTTTATTTAATGATGCTGAATTGATGTAAATGTAATCAAGGTTAAAGGTCATATTTTTCCTGTTAATTAATTTCAGGAGTAAACCTATCCTTGTAGGAATATAATTGTGGTACAGCCGAACTGAAAATTAACTTAGCCTTCTCAAGCGAGAAGTTCCTGAAATTCGGTGAGTTTAATTAGTAATTGACGGTGGGTATCTATGAAAGTGTTGAACACTCAGCTCAATGCAGTTAAATTGATTGAAATTACCGCTTATACTGATTCTCGTGGTTTCTTTATGGAAAGCTACAATGAAAAAGAAGCTCATAATAACGGTATACCCTATAAATTCATTCAAGATAATCATTCTCTCTCCGTAGAAGCTGGAGTGCTTCGTGGTTTGCATTATCAATTGGCACCTAAAGAGCAAACAAAGCTCATACGTGTTACAGCAGGAGCCATTTACGACGTCGTTGTCGACATTCGCAAAGGTTCACCTACTTTTGGACATTGGCAGGGCTTTATTCTAAGTGCAGCCAATAAGCGTCAGCTTCTTGTGCCGCAAGGATTCGCCCACGGCTTCTGTACAATCGTGCCTAATACTGAAGTGCAATACAAAGTCGATGCGCTTTATTCTCCTGAACATGACAGAGGTATTGCTTGGAATGATCCAACACTTAAAATCAATTGGCCGACCTCTGCCCCGATTCTTTCTGACAAGGACGGCAAGCATCCTGTTCTTGCCAATGCGGAAATTAATTTTGTATATGAAGGGTGAGCTTAACTCGTGAAATTATTAGTTACCGGCGGTGCTGGCTTTATTGGCAGCAACTTTGTACTTTATATGATCAATAAGTATCCGGAGTACCACATTATTAATGTAGATGCGCTCACTTACGCTGGAAATTTAGAAAATTTGCGCAGCATTGAGCAGCACCAAAACTATACATTCGTGAAGGCGGACATTACAGATAAGTCGGCGATCGAGCCGCTTTTTGCAGCTGGTATAGATGCCGTGCTGAACTTTGCAGCGGAGTCGCATGTGGACCGGAGCATTTTACATCCGGAAATTTTTGTGCAGACGAATATTTTGGGCACCCAGACGCTGCTTGACTTGTCTAAGCAATATCAGATTTCTAAATTTGTTCAAGTGTCTACCGACGAAGTATACGGTACGCTTGGTACGACTGGCCTCTTCACAGAAGAAACACCGCTTGCTCCAAACAGTCCCTATTCAGCGAGTAAAGCTGGGGCGGATCTGCTCGTACGAGCTTATCACGAAACGTTTGGCTTGCCAGTTAATATTACGCGCTGCTCCAATAACTATGGACCGTACCAATTTCCGGAAAAGCTCATTCCACTAATGATTCAAAATGCACTGCAGGATAAGCAACTGCCAGTCTACGGAGATGGTCTCAATGTTCGTGATTGGCTTTACGTCGAAGATCATTGTAGTGCCATAGATCTCGTATTGCATAAAGGACGCAATGGCGAGGTTTATAATGTTGGAGGCAACAATGAGCGTGACAATCTTCATGTTGTAAAAACAATTTTGCAAGAGCTGGGTAAGCCAGAGTCTCTCATTACCTATGTACAAGATCGACTAGGCCATGATCGCCGTTATGCGATTGATGCGGATAAAATTCGCAACGAGCTGGGCTGGCAGCCGCAGTTCGCCTATGAGAGTGGGATTAAAGCGACGATTCAATGGTACTTAAACAACAAGGAATGGATGGAGCAGGTTGTGTCCGGCACTTACCAGCAGTATTATGATACGCAGTATAAGGATTGTTTGGGTGATCAGGCATGATCACCCAGCAGCCTGGGAAGCCGCAGCGAATTGTGGTTACTGGCGCGGGAGGGCAGTTAGGGGCAGAGCTGGCACAGTTGCCCAAGGCAGAGGGAATAGAGATTATCGCCCTTAGTCGCTCCGATCTGGATGTAACAGACAGTGAGCAATGTCGTGCCGTGCTCACGAAGCATTGCCCTGACGCTATTATACACTGTGGAGCTTATACAGCCGTTGATAAAGCCGAATCCGAGCCGGATGAGGCTTTTCGCGTAAATGGAGCAGGAACTCGCAATCTTGCGGTTGCAGCTTCTGCGGCGGGAATTAAGCTTTGCTACATCAGTACCGATTATGTGTTCGATGGTACAGGTGCTGTGCCTTATAATGAATATGATCATACGAATCCGCAAACGGTATACGGCAAATCTAAATTGGCAGGCGAATATGCGGTCCAGACGATGCATAATCGTTTTTTTATCGTGAGAACGTCATGGGTTTATGGCAAGTACGGAAATAACTTCGTCAAGACGATGCTGAAAATGGGAAAGGAACGCGACAGCTTGAAAGTCGTCTCAGACCAGCTAGGCTCGCCAACGTATACGTATGATTTGGCTCATTTTTTACTAGAGCTTGTACAGACAGAAAACTATGGTATTTATCATGCTTCAAACACAGGAACTTGTTCTTGGCATGAGTTTGCTCAGGCGATTTTTGAGGAGAGCGGGATTAAGGCTCAGGTAGACCCTTGTACAACCGATGAGTTTCCTCGTCCCGCTCCTCGACCAGCATATTCTGTCATGGATCACAGCGCTATCCGCAGCAATGATTTTCAGCCGCTGCGTCCATGGAGGGAAGCGCTGCAACATTATTTGAAGGATAGTGAGTGATGAGTTGCAATGGCTACAGCAAGCGTCTGTATCGTGACCTACAATAGTGCTTCGGATATTGAAGCGTGCTTACATGCAGTTCTGCGTCAGACTTTGCGGCCAGAGCAGGTTATTGTTATTGATAATGCTTCCAGTGATGGAACGCAAGCGATTGTGCAGCGTTATGTCGCAAATGAGGGCTTGAAAGGAAATATTCATTTTAGCGCCAATAGCATAAACAATGGATTTGCCGGCGGGCAAAATCAGGCGATCGCGCAAACCGATGCCGATTACGTTTTGGTTCTTAATCCCGATGTGACGCTCGGGCAGGAGTATTTGGCGGAGTCGGTAGCTTTCATGGAAAGCAATCCGCAAGTCGGCAGTGTGACGGGGAAGCTAGTACTCGGCTCCGATCCTTCTAAGATGGATAGTGCAGGACTTGGCATGCGCCGCACTCGTCAAGCCTATGATTTGGCCACTGATGAGCCTGCCGCGAATTGGGGCGAACCTCTGGAAGTATTCGGCGTCTCCGGAGCAGCGGCAGTGTATCGCATGGCTATGATTCGTGATATTCAAATCGACGGTCAGTTTTTTGATGAGGACTATTTTGCCTATAAAGAGGATGTAGACGTGGCGTGGCGGGCGCAGAAGCTAGGCTGGAAAGCCAGTTATGTGCCTTCGGCTGGTGCGCTGCATCATCGAGGATGGAAGCAGGGAGGCCGTCGTTCTGTGCCACTGTTCATCCGTAGGCACTCCTATCAGAACCGCTGGTTCACGCTTATTAAAAATGAACCGGTCAGCTGGCAGTTGCTCTGGTTGATTCCCTTGCTAACTTTGGTGGAAGCTGCGAAGCTTGCTTATATTTTGCTTAGAGAACCAGGGCTGCTTGGTTCTTGGCCCGTTATTTTCAAGCTGCTGCCTGCTATGCTGCGCAAGCGCAAGCAGGTCAATCGCAAGATGAAGGAAAAGCGTAGTTAATGAGTCATTTAATGAGAACCCCAATGTGGAAACATATGGGGTTCTTTTTGCTTCCTGATTTTGATACAATACTACTAGAGTCGAAATCTGATAGAATGTGGGTGAATTTGCATTTATGATCCGGCAAAACCAGAGGATATTGTCCCAGTTATATATGCTTGCGGATCTGTTATGTACGTTAATTGTATTTCTTGCCGCCTATTGGCTTAAATTTTATAGTGACTGGTTGTCCTATGTGAATTCCGTTCCTTTCTCCACCTATTTGGTTTGGGGAACCGTCTATTCATTTTCAGCTGTCGTAGTCGGTTTTTATTTGCAGTTTTATTCGCCTAAGCGGCGCAAAAATTATTCCTATGAAGTACTGAAGATTATTCAGATTCAGACGATCAGCTTCCTGTTCTTGCTCAGCTTATTTTACTTCACAGGCGAAGTCCATATTTCCCGGGAATTACTTTTAATCTTTTTCCTGATGAATATTGCAGCTATAGCCCTCTATCGCTATGTTGTAAAATCGATGCTGTTCTCCTTTCGGCGTCGCGGCTATAACAAGCGTTATGTGCTAATTGTAGGGGCAGGCTCAGTGGGACGCAGCTTTTATCATAATTTGCAGAAGCGTCCTGAACTGGGGTATGAAGCAGTCGGTTTTCTTGACGATTATCAGGGAGAGCACGCGGAGGAGCATCGGTTCATGCAGCCGATCATCGGCAAGCTGGACGATCTTGAAGCGAAGCTGAATGAGCTTACGATTGACGAGGTTATTATCGCACTGCCGCTCGAAGCGCATAAGAAATATGCGCAGATCATTGAGATTTGTGAGAAGACAGGCGTGAAGACGCTAATTATCCCGGACTTTTTTGATTTATTGCCGGCTAGGCCATTTTTTGATAATTTTGCCGGTATACCGCTCATAAATGTACGAGATGTTCCGCTAGATGAGCTGAGTAATCGCGTGCTAAAGCGCGGCTTTGATATCATTTTCTCGCTTATTGCTATCATTATTACTTCGCCTATTATGCTGGCGACGGTTATTGGCATCAAGCTGACCTCCCCTGGACCGGTTCTGTTTAAGCAGGAGCGGATGGGGTTGAATCGCAAAAATTTCTTTATGTATAAATTTCGCTCGATGCGCGTGTCGACTGGCGAAGTGTCCAATACCCAGTGGACGGTGGAAAATGACCCACGCCGTACGAAGTTTGGCAGCTTCCTGCGCCGCACGAGCCTTGACGAGCTGCCGCAGTTTTTTAATGTGCTGTTCGGACATATGAGCGTTGTCGGGCCGCGCCCGGAGCGTCCGTACTTTGTTAACCAGTTCAAAGAAGAGATTCCGAAGTATATGATCAAGCATCAGATTCGTCCCGGCATTACCGGCTGGGCGCAGACGAATGGGCTGCGCGGTGATACTTCTATTGAAGATCGCATCGTACATGATTTATTTTATATTGAAAACTGGACATTTATTTTGGATTTGAAAATCATCGTAATGACGATTGTGAGAGGGTTTGTCAATAAAAATGCTTACTGACAGCAGTACAAATGTGAAGGTTTCGGTAATAATTCCTACATTAAACGCAGGAGTGGAGTTCGTCGAGCTTATTCAAAGGCTGCAGAAACAAACACTGCAACCCTACGAAATTATCGTTATGGACTCCAGCTCGGAGGATGGTACAGCCGAGCGGGCACGTCAACTGGGCACGCGTGTGCTGTCGGTGCTTCGCAGTGAATTTGATCATGGCGGTACGCGCAATACGGCTGCTGCCCAAGCAAAAGGCGATTTTTTCGTATTTATGACGCAGGATGCGCTGCCCTATGATGAACAGCTGCTTGAAAAGCTTGTTCAGCCGCTGCTTGATGATCCCGGAACCGCCTGCTCCTACGCAAGGCAAATACCATATCCCCATGCAGGTATATTGGAGCGGCTGGCGAGAGCATCCAATTATCCGCCGGAGCCGCGATTGAAATCTAAAGCAGATATTGATCAAATGGGCATTCAAACGTTTATTTGTTCGAATGTATGCGCGGCTTACCGTAAAGAAACCTTTTATGAGATGGGAAGCTTTGCAGCTCCTGTTATTTTTAATGAGGATATGTTTATGGCAGCAACCTGTGTCATGAACGGGTATAGCATTGCCTATGCGGCGGAAGCGGGGGTTTATCATTCCCATGATTATACGCTGATGCAGCAGTTCAGACGTTTTTTTGACAATGGAGTATCGATGTGCCGTAATGAATGGATTATCCCTTTTAGCAAAGTGGGCAAGCCCGGCTTTAAGCTGGTCAAAACCCAGCTCCAATGCTTACTGAAGGAGCATCGTTATCATTTGATACCTGTGCTTTTTGCAGAATCGGCAGCGAAGCTTATCGGCTACAAGCTGGGTATAAAACATAAGCGTCTTCCGGTGTTTTTGTGCAGGTATTTCAGCATGCATAAGTTGATTTGGGACCGGATGCATCGTGCTAACGATGCGTCGACTCCTATGAAACATACAGGGTAGCCTGATTAGCAGATATACTTAACGAAGCTTTATGCAAACAGCATTGTAAAGCAATAAACAGCACGCCGCCTCAATTTGGTAAATGGGGTGGCGTGCTGTTTTGTATGGAAACAAGCGAATAATGGAACGATGAACCGAGGACACTAAACCAACAGGATGGTAAACACAGCTGATTGTTTGTTTGCATTACATTGCATAAGCTAGTAGGTTTTGTGGTGCTTTAAGCGTGCGTCACAATAAGGAGGCCCTCATGTCCATATGGATGATTTTTTGCGCCCTGGCCATCGTTCTAGGGCTTTATTTACTGCAATTTGTGTTTATCTTCACAATGGAATATTGCAGGCCTGCACGCCTAGCTGCTTGGCTTACGATTACGATGCTGCTGCCAATTTTGGGGATTGTGCTTTACTTGCTGCTTGCACGGCCAGTGAATCGCCAAAACAGCCAGACACATAAACGTCTGGCACAAGAGAAGCTACTTCAAGCAGGGGAGCTGACGCACAATGCGCATAGCTTCGCCGATTTGAAGGGCTGCACAAAGCTCTCTGGGCAAGAGCAGCTTTTTCGGCTGTTGACGGCCTCGAAGGGCCACTGTATTACGCTGCGCAACAAAGTTCATGTGCTCCAAAATGGGCAGGATACCTACGAATCGATCCTAGCGGCGATTAGCCGGGCTAAGACCTATATTCATCTTGATTATTATACAATACGGGATGATGGGATCGGACAGCGCTTCAAGCAAGCTTTAATCGAGCGGGCGAAGACGGGGGTAGAGGTTCGCGTGCTGTATGACGGTATCGGCAGCATGAATTTAAGCCAAGCCTATATTCACGAGCTTGTTGCTGCTGGCATTCAGACAAGCTGTTTTTTGCCGCCGCGCCATGCATGGTACGAACGGAGGCTGAACAACCGCAATCACAGTAAAATCGCAGTCGTTGATGGCGTAATCGGCTTCGTTGGAGGTATAAATATAGGCGATGAGTATTTGGGGGGAAATCCGAAGCTTGGATTTTGGCGGGATACCCATGTGCAGTTGGAGGGAGATGCGGTCTATTTTTTGCAGCAGCTGTTCAGGAGCGATTGGGCTTTTGCTGCACATGAGGAGCTGGATGATGAACGTTATATGCCCATGCATCATTGCGAGGGTCATGATCCGGTACTCATTACACCCGGAGGCCCTGATCAAATCGGGGAGCCGATATTGGAGTCAGTCGTAGCTTCGGTAATGGCTGCGAAAGATAGCATATGTTTGTCGACGCCCTATTTTATACCCGATCCGGGTCTGCTGATGGCGCTTCGGGTAGCGGCCCTGAGCGGCGTCGATGTGCGAATCATAATTCCGGGGAAAGGTGACTCTCAGCTTGTGTTGTGGGCTACGCTGTCCTATGTGGAGCCGCTGCTTAAGGCGGGAATTAAGGTGTTTCGCTACCGAAAAGGTTTTATACATGCCAAGGTGCTCATCATCGATCACATGCTGGCAGCAGTGGGAACGGCGAATATGGACATGCGTAGCTTCTACAACAATTATGAGCAAAATGCACTTTTATTTGATCCCGGCTCGATTGCACAGCTGAAAAGGGATTTTCGGCAGGATGAGCATGACAGCGATGAGCTAAGCTTGGCTGATTTTACGAAACGCCCTGCTAAGCAAAAGATGGCGGAAGCCGCAGCACATATGCTGTCTCCATTGTTGTAGCTGTTCCTGTTGATGAATGAAACAGCTGTTGTCTGGGCATATTTTGCAAGTGGGCTAGCAGAACGTAGAAGGAAGGAGGGAAAACGATGGCAGACGAAAATGAACAGCCGACAATTGAAAATCAGAATATAGCAGCGAATGCTGGTGTTGATGCCCAGCACGAAGGGCGTTCTGATTATTTTATGGATATTGACCGTATGGTGAACGAAGGGCTTGGAGGAGGGAATGTAACGCCTCATAATGGCCTTATCGATGAATCAACGACCGATACGATGGAAGAAGAAGGCAGGTAGCAATCAAGCAAAAGGAGGGAACCTAATGGACGCTTCGCGCGCCAAGCAAATTTATGATTCATCACAAACTATTGGCGTACAGCTCGATGGCAAATCCGTCTGGATTGAGCATGTGGATATAGCCAATAACATGGCGACTGTACAAGTGGGCTCCAATCCACTAAATACGGAGACGGTATCAGTGGAGCGGCTGCGGGAAGAGTAACTGCCGCTTCAAGAGGCGCAGACTCCGTTTATGCTGAAAAGCAGGGTGTTTTCTCAGGCCGGCGGCCCATAGAAAACCCTGCTTTTTTTCGTATGCCCGCATGCGGAGCATCTTACCCGCCAAACGACTCGCGAAAGGCTTCGCTTAGCTTTGAACGATCCGTCTCCCATAGCTCGGCGATTTCAGCGGAGACGTTCTCATCCCACCAATCCGCGAGCAGCTTGCGATTGCTTTTATGCTCGTGAATCCACAGCAGATTGACTGCTACCTTCTTGAAATACAAATTTTCCGCCTGATCCAGCTTTTCTTTGGACACCCACAGCTTCAAACGTTTGACCGTACGGTACAGCTCATTGCTGCAGGCACGCCGTATCTTGCGAGCGGTAGGCAGGCTGGAGTCATGCTTCTGGGCAGTAGGCTTCATGGCAGACCCGCTCCTCTCTTTCCTCTATATGTATGCTTCCTCCCGCATGAACGTCACCTGCACGGTTTCGACTGGATGAGCCTTCCTTCGGTGTGGTAGAATAACAAACGAAGCAGTAGTTTAGAGAGGATGTGAGAGGCAAGCGTGATGGATAGCATTTCGGAGATTTTGCATACCCTGCTTTTATGGATTGAGAGCCTTGGCTACTTTGGGATTTTGATCGGTTTGCTGATGGAGGTCATACCAAGCGAGATTGTACTCGGCTTTGGCGGCTATTTGGTGTACAAAGGCGAAATTTCCTACGCGGGCGCCGTCTTGTTTGGAACGCTCGGCGCGGTTGGTCAAAACTGGATTTTGTATGCATTCGGCAGATTCGGCGGACGTCCCCTAGTGGAGAAATACGGAAAATATATTAAAATTAAAAAGAAGCATGTCGACCTAGCCGAAGAATGGTTCAAAAAATATGGCTCCGGCATCGTGTTTACAGCCCGTTTCGTTCCCGTCATGCGTCAGGTTATCTCGATTCCCGCGGGTATGGCGAAGATGAATTTCTGGCTGTTTACTGGACTTACTGCAGCTGCTTCCCTGCCATGGGCGTTATTGTTCGTCCACTTGGGCCGCTCGCTTGGCGAAAATTGGGAAAATATTCACGAGCAGGCAAAGGATTATGTGCTTCCAGCTATTATTCTCGCAGTATTATTAATCATTGTTTATTCGCTTTATAAATTTAGAAAATCACGTAAAAAATCGGCTTAATACAGCCTGATTCACAAGAACTTACGATACATATAACAGGAGAAAGAGGGTAAATCATTATGAGCAAAAGCGTAGCAGAGAAATTGAATAAAGGCATTAGCCCGCAGCAATTCATCGACGGCATGGAGAAAAATAAAGAGGCTTTTCAAGACTGGTACAACCAGTTCGCATGGACGGATGAAAGCGACCGTGAATTTTTCGAATCGCTGAACAACCGCGACGATTTGCGCTGCTTGATTTTGATGGCGGAATGGTGCGGCGATGTCATTCGCAATATTCCGGTTGTATTCCGTGCGCTCGAAAATAGCGGCGTCCCAACAGAGGTGCTCATTATGGAGGAGCATCTCGATACGATGGAGCAGTTTTTGACAATGGGCGGCCGCGCGGTGCCGATCGTTATTATTGCAGATACAGGCGGCCATGTGCTCGGACAATGGGGACCACGTCCTAAGCATGTTCAAGAAGCGATGACAGCATTCAAGCTGGAAAATCCAGACCGTGAAGCAGCGGATTATCAAGAGAAGCTTGGACTTGTTCGCCAAGAAATGGGCCGCCGTTACGGCGAAGGCACAGGCTATCATTCGGTTATTGTGAAAGAGCTGCGCGACCTGCTGGAGTCGTTCTAAACAAAAGAATAGGAGCGCTGATCATGAGTGAAATGCGAGTTGAGTCATTTGCGCTGGGACCTCTCCAGACGAATTGTTACCTGCTCACGGTAAAGGATGAGGAAACAGGCAAGGAACGGGGCCTCATCATTGACCCGGGCATGAACCCAAAGGGTTTACTGAAGCGGATTGCCGATACGCATATTGAGGCGATTTTGCTCACGCATGCCCATTTCGATCATATGGGCGGTGTGGACGAGGTTCGCAAAGCGGCAGGCTGTCCGGTTTATATTCACGATCTGGAGGCCGACTGGCTGAAGGATGCTGGGAAAAATGGTTCGATGCGCTGGCAGGAGGTAACGCCGCCGCTGACGACCGATCCAGCAGAGTATGCATTGGATGAAGGGATGACGCTTACGCTGCTGGGCGAGAAATTTCGCGTTATGCATACGCCGGGGCATTCCCCAGGCAGTGTTAGCTTTCTGCACGGCAACGATCTTTTTTCCGGGGACGTGCTGTTCAGGCTTTCCGTTGGACGTACGGATTTGCCGGGCAGCCGCGAGCGGGATTTATACGATTCCATTCAGGGCAAGCTTTACAAGCTGCCTGATGAGGTTAAAGTATATCCGGGGCATGGCCCGCGGACGACGATTGGCTTTGAGAAGGCGAATAATCCATTTACGCGATAATCGCTTAGGCATTTTACAAGAGAATGGCAATATGACCGTCAGCCAGTGTGGCATTTGCCGCCTGCGGCTGGCGGTTTTTTGTGCTGATTTTGGATGCTGTGCACATTTAAAATGTATAGGCGGTCCAATGATTTTGAACACTTGCCCAACATAATGGTAAAATAGGGAGAAGCCCACCTGCGGCAAAACAAGCAGGCTATGAAAATGCAAAAGGACGGTGCGTACCGCTTGGCAAATACGAGGACGAATTTAACGAGTGAAGCGCTCGATGGACCAACTGGCAAGGTGGAACGGACAGCGGAGCAAATAGGTGCGGAAAATGAACGGATTATTAAAGGCGTAGCCGCCCAGCTATCTATTCCGGTTACTAAAGTGAAAGCGGCTGTCGCCTTGCTGGATGAAGGCAATACAATTCCATTTATCTCCAGATATCGCAAGGAAATGACGGGCGAGCTGGATGAAACCGAGCTTAGAGCGATTGAGGAAAAACTGCAATATATGCGTAATTTGGAAGAGCGCAAGCGTGAGGTCATTCGGCTTATCGACGAGCAGGGCAAACTGACCGAGGAATTGAGTTCAGCCATCAATGCGTCCGTAAAGCTGCAGGAAATCGAAGATTTATACCGGCCGTATCGCCAGAAGCGCAAAACGCGGGCGAGCGTGGCGAAGGAACGTGGATTAGAGCCGCTTGCCCAGTGGCTTTGGTCGCAGCCGCGTCTAGGGGAGCCGCTCGCCGAGGCAGCTAGATATATCGATGAGGCCAAAGGTGTTTCGGGCGCTCAGGAAGCGCTGCAAGGGGCAATGGATATTTTGGCTGAAAATATAGCGGATGATGCGTCGATTCGCTCCTGGGTGCGAAAGCATACGTTTGATCATTCGCTTATTCGTACCGAAGCGCGTGATGCGAAAGCAGAATCTGTATACGAAATGTACTACAGCTACAATGAACCGCTGCGCAAGCTGCCTCCTCATCGCGTGCTGGCGATTAATCGCGGCGAGCGCGAGGACGTGCTGAAGGTAGCATTCGAGTTGTCCACAGAGCGGATTCATGAGCATGTTGGTCGTAAAATTTTACGGAATCATACAGCTGAAGCGGTGCGAAGCGTGCTCATTGCCGTCATTGAGGATTCGTATAAACGCTTGATAGCGCCATCTATTGAGCGCGAGGTTCGCGGTGAGCTGACGGATAAAGCGGAAGAGCATGCGATATCGATTTTTTCTGAAAATCTGCGCAATCTGCTGCTTCAGCCGCCCGTTCGCGGCAACGTCGTGCTTGGCGTCGATCCCGCCTTCCGCACAGGCTGTAAGCTGGCGGTCATAGACGATACAGGCAAGCTGCTGGAGGTGGCCGTATCCTATCCGACTGCCCCGCATCATAAAGTAGTGGAAGCCGAACGACTAATTAATGGCCTGATTGATAAATATAAAGTAGAGCTGATTGTCATTGGCAATGGGACGGCTTCAAGGGAAACGGAGCAATTTATTGCGAACCTGATTAAAGCACGCCAAGCTGCGCCTGGTCTCGAGCTGAAATATATTATTGTCAGCGAGGCAGGGGCGAGCGTGTATTCGGCTTCCAAGCTGGCAGCCGAGGAATTCCCTTCGCTTGACGTTGCCGAGCGCAGCGCCGTGTCCATTGCACGCAGGCTGCAGGACCCGCTGGCCGAGCTGGTCAAGATTGAGCCAAAGGCAATCGGCGTCGGCCAATATCAGCATGACGTCAGCCAGAAGCGCCTGGATGAAAGCTTGGGCGCTGTCGTGGAATCGGCGGTTAACCATGTTGGTGTAGACGTTAATACGGCTTCAGCGTCACTGCTGTCCTATGTGGCGGGCATTAATGCCACGACAGCCCGCAACATCGTCAAATACCGCGAGGAAAATGGCCGTTTCGTGAAGCGGGCGCAGCTGCAAAAGGTGCCGCGTCTTGGCGCGAAAGCATACGAGCAGTGCATCGGCTTCCTGCGCATTCCTGAAGCGGCCAATCCGCTAGATGCGACACCAATTCACACCGAGTCGTATGCGGTCGTGGACAAGCTTTTTGCCCATCTGGGCGTTAAGCTGAACCAGCTTGGCTCGGAAGAGCTGAAACAGAAGCTGACAGAGCTTGATGTGGCTTCCGTTGCTTCTGAGCTTGGTGTGGGCGTTCCGACGCTGCGCGACATTGTGGACAGCCTCCTGCGTCCTGGACGCGATCCGCGGGAGGAGCTTCCCGCTCCTATTTTTCATACCGAGGTATTGAATCTGGAGGATTTGACTGCGGGCATGGAGCTGCAGGGCACGGTTCGCAACGTCATTGATTTCGGCGCTTTTATCGATATTGGGCTTAAAAATGACGGGCTCGTTCATATTTCCCAATTAAGCGATAAATTCGTGAAGCATCCGATGGACGTTGTTTCTGTAGGGGATACCGTTACCGTCTGGGTACTGACCGTAGATGTGAAAAAAGGGCGCGTTGGCCTTACGATGCGCAAGCCAGGTTAATAACAGCTTGAAAGACGGACTTGCCGATTGCCGGCAAGTCCGTCATACTTAACAGGGAATATAATGAATGGACCTGTTAAGTGACAGAGAGGATGACAATCTATGCAAGCCGAGAAATGCAGCACTTTTCCCCATCATAAATGGTTTGGCATAGCGCTTCAGGCGCTCGTCGTACTTGCTCATAAGGATCAGCCCTGCACAAGCGCAGAAATTTCAAAACGGCTCCAGGTCGAGCCAACGCTGCTGCGCCGCGTGATGGCGGAGCTTGCCCGCGAGGGGCTTTTGGAAACGAAGGAAGGCAAGGATGGAGGCTACAAGCTAAGCCGCTCAGCAGACGCAATTACGCTTGCAGATGTGTATTTGGCACTTCAACTAGGCGAGCCTTTATGCAAAGGGCTGGAGCAGACGACTGGAGAGCATGAATTTGGACAGGAAATGCGCCAGGCATTTGGTGAAATTTCTGAGGGAGTAAAAAATAGCGCGCTCGAAATGCTTGGTCAAGGGACAATTGAACAGCTGACGAGACGGGTTTGTGATCTTAAAAAGGCAACAGATAACCAACTATAAAATAGTTAGAAATATACGATTGACAAGTGAGCAGATGGAGTACTATACTATTGCTTGTGTAGGAGATGTTTTTTTGAAATCAACTGTGTTATATTACGCACAGTAAGAATTGCATTTATATAAACGATATTTGGAGGGAATTATCATGACTGTACAAACACAGCTGGATCAATCTTTTTATCAAGTATTAAGCGATCGCCGCTCGGTGCGCCACTATGACAATACTGCAAAAATGACAGAAGCGGAAATTACAGAGATTTTGGAAATTGCCGCAAAAGCGCCGTCATCGTCGAACATGCAGCCTTGGCGTTTTCTAGTTGTAACGGACCAGGAGCTTAAACAGCAATTGCTGCCTATCTCGAACAACCAGCAGCAGGTGGTGGATGCAGCAGCTGTTATCGTCGTGTTGGGCGACCTGGAAATGTATAAAAATGCTGAAAAGATTTACGGTTCAATGGCGGAAGCGGGCCTTATGACCAAAGAGATGAGCGAATCATTCGCTGCCAACTCGCAAAAGCTGTACACATCCATTCCAAAGGAACGTCTGCATGAAGTGACTGTATTTGATGCAGGCCTCGTATCGATGCAAATTATGCAAGTAGCAAAAGCCAAAGGCTATGACACCGTACCTATGGGCGGCTACGATCGCGATAAAGTAAGAGCGCTGCTGAACATTCCAGAGCGTTATGCTTTGAACATTTTGCTGCCAATCGGCAAAGCTTCCCAAACCGGACATCCGAGTACGCGTCTGCCGATCAACGACATTGCATTTTTCAACAAAATGTAATTCATAATCCTAAACGAAGAAGCCTCTGGCGGCCACTGCAATTAGTGGGAGCCGGAGGCTTCATTTTGCTATGACGCTCAATGGCGAATCGTCAATTCGTTGTTATTGTCCGTTTCCTTGGTGCTTTGCTTGCTGCGATAAAAATACCAGCATTCATTAAGCAGCTTAATTTGCCTGCGATCTTTCTTATGAAACGCACGCATCATTTGATTGCACAGCCACTGCGGCATTGTGGATCGCCCTCCTCCCGGTCATCCCTGATGTATTACTACCATATGGGGAAGGGCGAATGTCCGTGCAGGTCCTATTTAGCCGATTTCATCTTCGTACCATTGCTCGAGCTGAGCTTGCAGCGCACGAATTTCCGTGAGCAGCGCAATAAGCGGGTAAGCAGACTCTTTAACAGCCGCAAATTCGCGTTCCAGCTCGTTAATGTAGTCTAAGCCCGAAGCAATGCGAATCGAGCTGTCATGGAGCTCTACGCGGTCACATTCAGCAATCGCATATGGCAGCGCAGGCACCTGCTCAGCAGTAAGCTTGTCCAGCTCCTTGTGCAGGCGCAGGTTAAGGGCGCTTAATTGATAGGCATGCGTATCAGGCATTTCTACAAAGAAGACCTGATCATTGTTTTTCATTAGTACAAAACGCATCGTTGGCATAAGATGATTCGATTCTCCCCTCAAAACATTCGCTGCATCATGCAGCCGTTTATTGCTGCTGTGCCTTAAAAGTGCATCACTACTTGACAGTGTAGCGTATGGGCTGCAAAAATGCCAGAAAAACGAGTCGGAATTTGCTGCACTTTTTTGGCCCTCTTTACGGTTGTTATTTTATTTGGCAAACTAGAATGCAAGAGAACAAATGAACAGGGGAGATTCAAGATTTATGGTGCAGACGATGAAAGACGAGGAGCTCCAGCAATGGGTGGAGCGGGTGTCCTTGGAAAGCTTTGGACGGCCATTCAAACATCTGGCAACATTTAACGGCCGTTTGAAGGCAACAGGCGGACGATATTTTATGAAGTCGCATAATATTGAAATTAGCCCTTATCAACTTTCGACGTTCGGAGTGGACGAAACAGAAAAAATAATTAAGCATGAGCTGTGCCACTATCATCTACATATATTGAAAAGAGGCTATCGGCACCGCGATGAAGATTTTAAGCGGCTGCTTGCTCAGGTGGGCGGTTCAAGGTACTGCCAATCGCTGCCGGAGCGCCGTGTTGAGCCATTTCGGTACAAGCTTGTATGCAAGGAATGCGGGATGGAATACATGCGAAAAAGGCGGATAAACCCTGCTAAATATGCGTGCGGAAAATGCCGTGGAAAATTATTTTTAAAAACGCTTGACTTAAATTTAGATACATGATAAATTATTACTTGTCGCCGCGGTTCACAGGCAACACTGAGAAAAAACAAAATATTCCCTGATAGCTCAGTTGGTAGAGCACTCGACTGTTAATCGAGTTGTCACAGGTTCGAGTCCTGTTCGGGGAGCCACACATGGAGAGGTACCCAAGAGGCCGAAGGGGGCGCTTTGCTAAAGCGTTAGGGTGTAACAGCCGCAAGGGTTCGAATCCCTTCCTCTCCGCCATATTTTTTCTCAAAAGTGATTGTAACGGAAGGCCGTTCAACATGCCGGTCTTTTTTTTACGCCTAATATCACTGTGTGCGACATTTAAGGCCCGTTGGTCAAGTGGTTAAGACACCTCCCTTTCACGGAGGTAACAGGGGTTCGAGTCCCCTACGGGTCACCATTTATTTTTTGTTAGTGCGAGTCATTAGCTCAGCTGGTAGAGCACCTGACTTTTAATCAGGGTGTCGTAGGTTCGAATCCTACATGACTCACCATTTTTTTCTTGTAAGACTTCCCTAAATGTGCGGTAGTGGTGGAACGGCAGACACGCTATCTTGAGGGGGTAGTGTCCAATGGACGTGCAGGTTCAAATCCTGTCTACCGCACCATAACTTAAAAATTCCAGAAGCCTTGATGTTCAAGGCTTCTTTTTATTTTAACTAACATATTTTTCTAGATGCCTAAGGGAGTGTTGTTTTGAAAAAACAATGGAAAATTAGATTATGGATTTGGTTCGCATTAGCTATTGTTTTCCTATTGCCTCTAATCATTCTTATGCCTAAACAACAAATATTCATAAGTGTTATTGGTTTGTTTCTCTTTTTTATCCTAATTGTAGAGCTCCTAATCTTAGTGACTATAGGCTTAATGAATATTTTAGGAATCAATAAAAAGACAGAGACAAAGGCAACTGGGTTCAAAGGTCAGCATATCCACGGCTTGCCACTGCACAAAGGAGCAGATATTGAGTTGTTTTTTTATGATCAACTTATTTTTTGGAATTCCAAAGGTTTTCAAATGAACGTAGATTTCAAACAAATTCAGGGAACTTCAACGATTACAGAGCAAGAATTTAGTAAAGAGCGAGTAAAAAGTTGGGTGTTTATGTTTCATGAAAAAGGCTACTTATTTATCAACTACTTTAATGAGTCAAATGAGTATGATTCTATTGTTATTTTTATGGAACAAATGCATGATGCAAAATCAGTTGCCTTGCAATTGGAACAGGCCGCAGGTCGAAATAAAATTGTTGTAGGGGGTAACTTAAAACGAAAATAATGAAGCTTTTTCCGTTAGGGGAAAATAGCTTTTTTATTTTACAGTTTTTTAGGGGATGTGTAAGCAAGCTGGAATCGGTCTGCTGCACCTTGCTTCGTGCATATTCGAGAGCAATTTCATCTGACGGGGGCAGGGGAACCGCAACCTGTGATTGTTGCTGAGGCCAGGAAACGAGGGACACTCACTCCTTTGTTTGGAGGACTGAGATTCAGCTATTCTGGCTTTTAAATCGATTTCATGCCGTAAGCGGACAGGAAATCCGTTATCGCTCTCATTATCCCGTCAAAAAGGCTATTTGCTGCGCATTAGCGGCCCCTGAGTCCGCGACTAAGTCTTAACCCATGATTTTGTTAAAATAGCGGCTGCTGTGTCCGCCAAGTTTATCTTTATGCAGGGGTCTCATTCATATTAAAATCAGATGGCTGTTCAATCGCAGGCAAGATCAATTTAGTAAAAGGAAATAACGGCGATGAGCCCGCTGCAATTCCAAAAGCAATTAAGGCTGCAAAAGGCGCGCTCTATTCTACTTTCGTGAACAGCTGCACTTTCAGATGCGGGTTTTCAAATGTCCTCTCGAGGCGATTGAGAACTGTACTGAGGAATTAAAATATTTTTCTGGTTGTTATTCTATCGAAAAGGTTACCTACATAAGTGAAGGTACAAGATATTTCAATGAGATGTGCCTACCCTTACTTCATGGAGTGATCGAAATGAAAAAAGTATTATACATTCCGCTTGACGACCGTCCAGCGAATTTGGACGATATTATTTTGCAAGGCAAAGCCGCGGGCATTCAAGTGATTGTGCCGCCAGCAGGAGATATTCGCAACCGACTCGATTCCCACATGACGACAGACGAAACGCTTGTGACCGGTACCTCTGGCCCGACGTTCGGCGAGCCGGAGCCTATTCGCCGTTTTATTTTTCATCATGCTTCCAGGGTGGATGGTTTTATTATCTCTCTGGATATGCTTGTGTACGGCGGACTTATTGGGAGCAGGCGCTTGCGCGCTACTGCTGAAGGTACGTATCCTGCATATGACACGCAGACGACTGAGCTGCTTGATGTTATACGAGAGGTCAAGCAGGCTTATCCGTATAAGCCTATTTATGTGCTCGATACGATTATGCGGCTTGCTTCTACCGTCTTCGTAGATGGTCTGGCAATGCCAGCCTATACCGAGACGCGTACGCTCATGCAGAAGCCGCGCAAGCCGGAGACGGAGCTGCTGGCTATTTTGAATGGCTACGATATTCAGCCGGATGGTACGAACTTCCCTGATACCGTTTATGTGGATAAGGAGCAATATTATAATGCGAAGCGCCATAAATTGACGATGACGTATTACATGCTGGATCAGCTTGCACGGCAGGGCTATATTGATTTTGTTGCCATTGGCGTTGACGATGCCTATATTGACGGGATTCAGGCGAATGAGATCGCTTTTGTGGAAAATTGGATTAATGAGTGGCTAGGCGGCACGGATGGACAAAACCCGGAGCGGGCTATTATTTTGCCGGATGCCGATGGGTTAGGACATTCTTTGCTGGCTCGTATGGCGAAAAAACTATATTGTGTGAACGGCAAGCCGCGTTTTGCAATCCGATATTTTGGCCCGGATGGCCGGGCGATTGTTAATCCCTATGAGTATATGGATGTTCATCAAAACCTGCTGCGCCATATCGATATTGTGGGCGGGGAAGCGGTGAACGGTGGCGAGAGTGATATGGAAATTATCGCGATTACGGCGGTTGACCAAGCGGTAAATGCGGTGAGCCGTGAAGCTGAAAACGCGGCGAATATGCAGCCGACGATTGTAATTGATTTTACAGGCGGCGGGGCGGCAAATGAAGCCGTTACGTCGGCGCTGCTAGGCAGCAAGTACACGGGCAGCCTGCTTGGCTATAGCGGCTGGAATACGGCCGGCAATAAAATCGGCATGGCACTTGGCATGGCACAGTCGCGCTATGCCTGCTTGACGATGGAGACGCATGCGGCTGTGCTCGATACGGCTATGGATGCACACGGCTCGCTGCTGTTCAAGCGCTTTCTGAAAGACTATTATTATAAGGTTGTTACAATCGCTGAAATACGCACGGAGTCTCGCGGACGCTCGCCATATACCAATGTAACTGCGGATCAAAATATGCGGCTGTTCAATTCAGCCAGCGACTATGAGCTGTTGACTGCACTTTTGCAGGGCCGTATGCAGACGAATACAGCGACGCTCGCCCAACAAAAGGCCTTTGGCATTAGCTCAGCAGCTCCGGCCTGCGCGATCCGTCAAATTCGTGACGGAAGATGGTCGCTAGCGCCATATACCCGTGTCGTTTTGAAGCGGGATAATCCTAAATTCATTTGGGACCGCGCTTTTGAAATTACGGTGGAGCCAGTTGTGTCCTTGCGAAGAATGCAGGCCTATTGCTAATTTAATCTGCATGTAAAAGAAGCCTTGATGGTATCTGCTCCTTGTCATAAGGGGCGGAAACATCAAGGCTTTTAATTTGTTTGGTGCATGAAAGAATGGGCTGCTTAAATTCGTTTTGATAGTTAATATTCATGATACAACGGGCTGGGTTGGGCGGGGAGCGGGCTTGCGTCTACTCGGCGGCTCCCGTTTCCGGCTCGACTGGAGCTGGAGTCGGAGCTGGATGCACAGCTATATACTCCAGCACATTATAGGTCAAAACCGCTGCTTCGGCGCGGGAAATTTCCTCCTTTGGATTAAGCTTACCGTCCGCATTAAGATCCGCAATTTTCAACACAAGTGCCCGTTGAACAGCTCCTTGATATTGTACGTCCAGATCGGTTTCATCGGCGAATTCCAAAGGCTTAATGTTGATGAGCGGCAGGTTGTTCGTAACTTCGGCAGCCTTCATCAAATATTGGATGAATTCCTCTTTGGTCCATGGCTTGGCGGGGTCGAGATCGGCGGGCAGCTCAAGCCCATTATTCGCCGCAATGATTAAAGCGTCTGCATACCAGGCATCATTGCTAGCCTTAGCGAAGTAGTCAGTCGCTAGCGGCGCTTTGAAAAATCTAATGTTATCGATGTTCAAATTCAGTGCATTCACAATCAATTGAATGCCTTGGGCTGCTGTAATGGCAGCATCTGGTTTAAACTCGTCAGCACTCACGCCTTTAACAACTCCCCTCTCCTGTAGTGAAGCAATTTTATCTTTAACAGAAGACTGATTAACATCATTGAAAGGAGTAGAAGCCGCGAAGCTTTGGCTGGCAAAAGATATCGCCAGCAGAGCAGTAGCGGATAACATCACAAATTTATGTTTGATTCTCATTGTATATCACCTCTATGTGAAATTTTGCATGCTGCTTACATCGTATCAGACGAGACATGACCAGAAAGGTTGCAAAAAAATTTGGGCTATAAAAACGAATCAGCTGTACACCTATAAATTGCCTGATATTTTTTGTTAAATGAGTTTTGTCATTCAGACGAATAAATATTTGCTGTTGACAGCATAGGATTATTTGCTATAAGATGGGAAACAATTGACAAGGATTAAATGCAATATTAACAGATGTTGTTGACTCCATTTTAACTTAATCCATTTAACATAATCAATCAAAGGAAAGGAAGTGCACGGCGCATGTTAACCATTTTATTATTCAATCATGATAGCAAGCTTGAACAACCGTGGGGCTCGGAACAGAGCAGCCATCTTTTTGTGCAGGCCGATAATGCTTACAGCCCGTGCAGCAGCCTTTCTCCTATATGCTTTCGACGCCAACCGGAAGGGAACCAGGTATTCGCCTGAGCCCCTGGATGGGTAGGCTATTGAAGGGGAGATGAAGGACTACTGCCGCTGAGCAGTAGTCCTTTTTTTATTTGTTTTAGGAATATTTCAGATGGAGAAAATCATTCATTAACGAAAAATGATTCGATTTTCCGTGTGACATTCATGAATATAAGGTAATAAAATCAATTATATAAACTATTTTCATTTTTTAAAATAAAAAGGGTTGACTTGTTAAAAGTCGATATGCTAGTATGAGAAGCATCAAGTCAAACATGAATTAAAGCGTTAAAGCATTGAAGTGGAATGCGTGATCGGTAAGCCGATTCCATTGCGAGACCAATAACGAAGAGGAAAGGAAGGTGCGGGAAATGAAAAACACAGCAGAACAGCTTATGAATTGGCAAGCGGAGCTTGATTTACATCAGTATGAGCAAGTGCAGAGCGGAACAGTTAAGCATCAGACGGATGAACAGCAGCATCCAGCTTTAGAAGAGATGAATGAAAACTTACATGTTGCCTGCATCGAACCGAATATTCGTCGTTTTTGCGTATCGCAGCCGGACTGCTCCAGCCTGAATAAAGGGGGAGAAGCGGCAGCCTGATCTTGAAGCACGGGGTAGAATAATTCCGATGATTCGCTATCTGTATACGTGAAGACTACTTGCACCCTAGGCGAGTGGTCCGTTTGTGTTTTCTCGCAACTTAGCTGAAGTAGGCTGAAGTCGGGGGAGGCAAGGCGGAGCCGAGAGGGAGAAAGTAGTTTTTTTATTGCAAAAATTGGAATAAACGCTCCTTTTTTGGTTTGATTCAGTAGTCATTTAATTAAGGCGCATTCGGCAAGCGGCTAAGCCACACGACTTTCACTCGTGGATACGGAGGGTTCGAATCCCCCATGCGTCACCATGGAGATTATGGTGAAAAGGCAAACACGTCAGGTTGTGGTCCTGATAAGTACCGGTTCGAGTCCGGTTAATCTCCCCAAGTAATGCCCCTTCGCCTAACGGTAGGGCAACGGTCTTTGACACCGTGCGTCTTGGTTCGATTCCAAGAGGGGCAGCCAATCCGATAGAGGGGGACATGTCCAAGGCAGGCGATTCGGAGTCCAAATCCGAATGAGGCGGGTTCGATACCCGCGCCCCTTGTTTTAAAGCAATTATTCCATTAAGGCGCATTCGGCAAGCGGCTAAGCCACACGACTTTCACTCGTGGATACGGCGGGTTCAAATCCCCCATGCGTCACCATTAATTTGTGCTTCTGGCGGAAATGGCAGACGCGGCGGACTTAAAATCCGCTGTCATTAAGACACTAAGGGTTCAAGTCCCTTGAAGCACACTAATCTCACTAAAGAAGGGAAGAAGCCTAATTGCTTTACAGGTGACGATGATGAAAATAAGAAAACATCTTCAATTGATTCACGACATGGAGTTTCACAATGTATCGGAAAGACGCCTCAATTTGGAGCAGGTGCATGATCGCATTGTCCGTTTTATGTCGCTTGATCCACATGCAAATTACAATTTCATGATCGGTACCGACTGCCAGGTGCATGCGGGACATACGACGATGATTACCGGCGTCGTTATCCAGCGTGAGGGCAAAGGGGCATGGGCCTGCTATCGGCAGGTCGTCATACCGCGGGAACTGAAATCCATTAAGGAGAAGCTGTCGCTGGAAACGTCGTACAGTGAAGAGGTTGCACTGTTTTTTGGTGGAGATCGCAGGACGCAAATGGAGGATATCGTGCTTCCTTTTGTATACAAAGGCGCATCCTTCGAAGCGTATATTGACGTTGATGCCGGAACCGATCCGGCTGTCAGCAAGACAGCTGCCTATGTGGCGGAAATGGTACTGCGTGTGGAAGCTATGGGGATGAAAGCTCGTCTGAAACCGGAAGCAATTGTCGCTTCTTCCTATGCGAATCGGCATTCCAAGAAGCCTTACCGCTTCGCGGCAAATGATGTTGTAGAAAAATAAATCATTTACTGCACGTTTGCTATACGGCTGGCGCTGGTTGTAAGCTAAAGAAAAGCAGCTTATCTATCGGTGCCTTGCTGTCCATTACATAAAAGAAGAATAAACACCAAATCAAAGCTCCGATTAAAAAAACGGCAAAAGGGGTAATCTATGGCAAGCGCGATGCCAGAAAGTTTGGCAAAAGATGAACCTTTAAAGGAGAGATACCGATGCCGAATACAACAAAACAATTGGAGCAGGAAATTATTGATGTGCTTCAAGCGAACCATGTTTGCTCGTTTGCTACCGTAAATGGCGATAAGCCGATGGTGCGTTATATGGCACTTTTCCATGATGGACTTAACTTATATTTGGCGACAAATCGCGATACGAGCAAGGTTGATGAGCTGCGGGCTAACCCGAATGTACATATTCTTGTCGGTTACGATGGCAAGCCATCTACCGATATTGTTCAAATTCAGGCTCGTGCCGAGTTATGTGCGGACGACAAGCTGCGTGAGAAGCTATGGAATGAAAACTTTAAGCAGTGGTTTGATGGACCTCATGATCCGGAATACATTATTATAGAAGCGTTCCCGGAGTATATTGAATACTCGAGAGACGGTGGCGAGACCAAGGTGTGGCTGCAATAGCCATCGATTAGCAGTAGTGGTTAACTAGAGCTTTCCATAAAAAAACAAACGAAAAGAGCCCGCTGCTTTCACTTTTATGTGAAGGCAGCGGGCTCTTTTGCTGCTATTGACAACCATGTAATTGTAATAGATTGAAGTGAAAAAGCACGATGCTACAGCCCGTAGACCAGCTCTAGCTTATGCCTTCACAAGCTCCTCTTGCTGGAGCTGCTCTGCTTTCTCAGCATCGCCAGTGGCTGCTGCCCCAGGCTGCTCCGCCTGCAGCTCTGCATATTGCTCCATAAAGAAGCTGGTCAGCTCGGTGCATTTTTTCGATAGAGTAGATACGGATACGCTGTACTTCTCGGCAAGCTCGGCTTTCGAGCTAGGAATGCTTTGAATTTCACAAATCAAATATTCCAAAGCCGCACAGTAAACGCCGGATTTACGGAAGGAAGGAATATTTGCATCCGTATATTCCTTCCACATAAACAGGGCAAGGCTAATTTGGGCAGGCGTGTAGCCATCCTTCATTTGTCCAGCCAGCTCACGGGCAAGCTCTCCATAGGACGGTGCTTCCCACACGAGCTCTTGATCCAGCAGACGCTCGATATCCGCGTACGATTGCAGCCCGCCGGAAGCTTGCGCCGCCGCCAAGCGGCGCTCTTCCTCGCGATCAAGCTCGATACAGCATTTTTTATATTTACGGCCGCTGCCGCAGTGGCATACATCATTTCTTCCTGGCTTTAACATGTTAAGTCTCCTTAGGCAAAAAGTTAATCGTACATAAGGAGCCACAAGGGGCAGCCTTCGCTTATGCACCCTTACCATGGTAGCGGTTTTGACGCATTCAGGCAAGGGGCGGCCGTAAATTCCTGCTCTTATTTAGGTCTAACGGGCACCAACATTCGTGCCAGATGGCGTGCCGGAGCCGATTAAATCGCTGCCAGTGGCCAGCTTGAGGAAGTTGCCAAGATTCGGCGATCCGTCTGCATTTCGGGTAACGGTTGGGGTCAAGCTCACGAAGTCAGCCGAGCTTGCAAGCAAGCCTTTGCCGTTTACGCTGGCATTGCTTTTCCACCAAACATTGGTATTTGAAACATCGGTTCCGCTTGTTTTGTCACTGGAGCCGCCGCCAAGACTCAGGTTATTGGTGAATATATGTGTGCCTAAATCAAAAGCGAAGTTGCTTTGTCCATTGCTCCATGAAGTATTGTTTTTCATGGAAATGGTGCCTGGGTTGCTGTTATAAGTGAAGCCATGCTTTTTGTTTTGGAAAGCGATGCTGTTCTCGACAATGTGATTGACGGCAATTTTTTCGCCGCCCAGCTTGAAGCCATTGCCATCGCTATCGGTGGTCGTTGTACCGTCGGACGTTTGGCCGTTTTGATAGGCGATGCTGTTGCGAATCGTTACAACTCCAATCGCTCCCGTATCGGTTTTTGAATAGAGATCCCAACCGTCATCCACGTTATACGCCGCAATACAGCCGTCGAAAACATTGCCCGGGCCAACCGTCAGCTTCGCCGCAAAGCCGTCTGCATCCTCTCCATTATCCGGGTCGTAGTTGTCGTGGGAATAAGAATTAATAATTTCATTGTATGCTGGCCACTCGCTGTAGCCGGCGGTGGATACATAACGTCCAAGCTGCAGACCCGTGTCGCGGTTATGATGCGTTTCAACATTTTCAATCCGGTTATAATTTCCGCCGATGAAGATGCCGTTATCACCAGCGCCCTTCACTTCAAGACCTTTCACAAACCAGTAGTGGCCATTAATTTGCAGACCGCGGTTCGTGGAGGCAAAAGCTTGTGCGGAGAAATCCAGCACAGGCTTCTCGCTGCCATAGGCGACAAGTCCTTTGCGTGCACTAACCGAGCTTCCGCTATTCGTGCGCTCAATCGTTACCGTTTCGGAAAAAGCGTAAGTGCCGCCGCGCAAATAGATCGTTTTGCCCGGTTGAATTTGCGTCAGCGCTGCTGCAAGCGTAAGCGGGCTGCTGATTGTGCCGCTATTGCTGGCAGAGCCATTCGCCGCTACGAACAGATCGCCTGCAGCTGGCGTTGGTGTAGCGGATGGTGCTGGTGTAGCTGTAGGGGTCGGAGTAGCTGTAGGAGTTGGAGTTGGAGTTGCTGTCGCTGTTGGTGTCGGTGTCGGCGTCGGCGTCGATGCCGAATCCGACACGATGACATTGTCGAATTTAGCAGCCGTCTTAAAGCTGACGAGACCAACAGCCCCTGAGGTCAGACTGGAGTCAGCGGCCGTCAGCACCTGCGTGCCATTCACATGCATAGTGATTGCCGATCCAGCCATCGTGAGTTTAACCGTATACCATGTACCAGCAGCAATGGGGTAGTCAACGGTTGCCAGAGTAGTCGTGGAACCGCTTACCTTTTTGCGTATTTCAAGCTTGCCGCTGCCGCTGTTATATAGCGACGCCGCATAAAAATTATTGCCATCCTGATAGCGTCCGGCTACATAAGTACGGTTCGTTCCATTAAAATTATCAATTTTCACTTTCGCTTCAACGCTGTAATCCGTCCAGGCCTGATTTCCTGCGGAAGTGCGGCCCTCTACGGAGCTTGTTTGGGCATAGGTGTAGGAGCCGCTATCCTGTACGACCGACCATGTACCGCTTGTCGACGTCCAGCCGGAAGCTGTTCCCGCTTCAAAATCAGCGCTGTAAAGCGTAGCCGCCTGAACTTTACCGAGCATGGATGTAAAAGGAAGCGCGAGACAGAAGCAGAGCAGGAAGGCGAGTGGTTTGATCCCCTTTTTCTTAAATAGCATAGTGGACATTGCGTTTATTTCCTCCTTTGTAATCGCTTAAATTGTATTTTATTCCATTCGACCTCCTTGGACACATCGTAAGGAATGAAAGCGATTCCAGCAATAATCATTACCTCACATGTTGTTTTAGCCGCGAAAAATGGGGCTTTTTCGATAGGTGGTATGTTTACCGAACGCTCAAGCCAAGCTTGTCATTTGGTTTCAGGAGCAGGGGAATGGGTAAGCATAGATGATAGGCATGACTAAGCGACAGAAGGGAAGCTTCACTATGCGTTTAACCCGATTGAACCAATTTTTCGTCAGCATTATATTAGTGCTGCTTATTTTGTACTTGTTTGCGCGCAACTCCGCCTTTTTTGACCCAATTATGCTTGCGCTGAAAATCATCTTTGTACCGATCGTGCTGTCGGTATTTTTGTATTATTTGCTCCGCCCATTGGTCGCACGCCTGCATCGCTGGAAGCTGCCGAAGCCGCTCTGCATTTTGCTCCTATATGTGCTCGCGGCTGCGCTCATTACGCTGCTCGGCATCGTCGTATGGCCGATATTGCAGCGCCAGCTGACGGGTTTGCTTGAGCAGCTGCCAAAGCTGGCGGATGATTTTCGAAGGCAGCTGGACCAGCTTCAGAAAAATCAAATTTTGTTTGGGATCGATCTGTCGAAATTTGATTTTGCAGGTTTTAATTTAATGGATAAAGCCGGGCCCTATTTAACGAAAAGCATTGCATCGGCAACCGATTATATGAAAAATGCCTTTTCTGTGCTCTCTAATTTTATAATTGTCGTATCTACGGCTCCGCTGCTGCTCTATTACATGCTGATGGATGACCGGGCCGCGGTCCAGAAGCTGCTGGATCGGGTCCCTGGGCGATACAAAAACGGTTTGAAAGAGACGCTTCAGGAGATGGACAAAGCGTTAAGCGGCTTTATTGTGGGCCGGGTTACGCTGTGCCTGCTGCTTGGCGGGATGGTGCTCGTTGGCTTCCTTCTAATCGGCGTGCCCTATCCGCTAGTGCTTGCGCTCTTCATTGCTTTGATGAATATGATTCCGTATATTGGGCAATTTTTAGGGCTTATCCCTTGTGTGATCGTGGCGTTTATCGATGAGCCTTCGTCCGTCATCTGGGTTGTGGTCGTCATTATGCTGGCCCAGCAAATTGAAGGCAACATTTTGTCCCCATATATTTATGGGCGAAGGCTGGACGTTCATCCCATTACAACGCTGCTGCTTATTCTCGTCTCAGGGACGCTCGGCGGCATCATCGGCATCATGGTTGCGATCCCGGTTTATTTGCTTGTGAAGATCATCGTCGTGCGGATTTATAATCGCTGGGAAAAAACTGTCACCTAATAGGCTCCCTTCACGTATGAACAGATTAGGTTTGTTCTCATTTTGTTCATATAAATAGAAGGGAGAGGTTTAATTGAACACTGAAATAAACAGACCGCAAGGAAGCCAGAAGCCGCTTAATCCAAAAACGGTAAAAAAGGCGATCATCGGGGCAGCCATCGGCATCGTAGCCGTTACGCTCGGATTTTCATCTTTTTATACGGTGCAGGAGCAGGAGCGGGCGGCGATTTTGACATTCGGACAGTATACGGGGGAATCGACGGCGGGGCTGCATTTTAAGTTTCCATATCCGATTCAGCAAGTTGTAACGGTGCCAGCTGAGCTGGTGCAGCGCATTCATATCGGGTACCGTCAAAATGGCGATAGCGTGACACCCGTTGACGACGAAGCGCTTATGATTACCGGGGATGAAAATATCGTATCGGCCGACGCCGTCGTCCAGTGGAAAATAAGCAATTTGCATGACTATTTGTACAATATTGATGATCCGGAGCGCTTTCTGCGCAATGCGGCAAGCTCCTCCATCCGTTCGGTTATCGGTTCAGAGAAGCTCGACTATGCGATTACGGATGGGAAAACCGTTATTCAGGATAAGGTGCGGGAGAAGCTGCTGGAGCTGCAAACGAAATATCAAACCGGCATTCAAATTATGGACATTAAGTTCCAGGATATTGAGCCGCCAAGCGGCCAGGTAGAGGAAGCGTTCCGCGAAGTCACAAATGCCCGCGAGGAGAAAAATACAAAGATCAACAACGCGGCAAAATATGAAAACGATCGCATTCCAAAGGCGCGCGGTGAAGCACAGGCGCTGCTCGAAAATGCCGAGGCAGAGAAAAAGTCGCGGATCTTGAACGCCGAGGGCGACGTGGCGAAGTTCAATGCGATTTTTGCCGAATATAAAAATAATCCAGACGTTACGCAAAGCCGTCTAATCCTTGAGACGCTGGAAAAAATATTGCCGAACGCGCAAATTTTCATTACAAACAATAATGGAGATACGGTGAATTACTTGCCGCTTAATGAGCTGCTTCGCAGCAAAAGTGCTTCTTCCAGCAGCTCGAGCAATTCGCAAACCCCTGCTCCGCAGGCGGAAGGGGGCGTAACACCATGAAGAAAAACCAATTGATGCTGCTAGTCGGCCTTGTGCTCGTCGTCATTCTGGGCGCAGGCTCGATGTATATCGTAAAGGAAGGCGAATACAAGGTCGTGCTGAAGTTTGGGGAAGCGGTGCGGGTTGCCGAAACGCCGGGCCTCAAGCTGAAAATTCCATTTATCGAAAATGTATCGCCATTACCGAAATACCAGATGACGTACGAGAGCAATCCAACGTCGATTTTGACGAAGGATAAGAAGCCGATCATCGTGGACAATTACACCGTTTGGCGCATTACGAACCCGGAGCAATTTCTGAAAACGGCGCAGACGGTAAGCGCTGGCGTCCAGCGTATCGATGAAGCGGTCTACAATTCGGTGCGGCGCAAGCTGTCCGAGGTCAATTACGATAATATTATTAGTGAGCAGACGGAGCGCGGCAATATTAATGATGAAATTACGCGCGACGTAGCTGAGGCGCTGAAGCGCGACGATTATGGCGTTGAGGTAGTTGATGTGCGCATTAAGCGGACGGATTTGCCTGAAGGCAATAAACAGAGCGTGTACAATCGGATGATTTCCGACCGTCAATCCATCGCGGCGCGTTATTTGTCCGAGGGTGATGAGGAATCGCGCAAAATTACAGCGAAGGCTGACCGCACCGCAAGCGAGCTGATGTCGCAAGCTCAGGCTGATGCGAAAAAAATCGTTGCCGAGGGCGAGCAGCAGGCGGCGAAAATCTACAATAAGGCATACGGACAGGACCCGGCGTTCTATAATTTCTACCGGACGCTGGACAGCTATGTGACGACGCTCAAAAACGAGCCTGTCATCATGCTGCCAATCGACTCGCCATATGCGAAAATATTGCTGGGCAAATAAAGAGCCAGCTTGTGGCTGAATAACGAGGCGGGGAAGAGCAGTGCTCTTCCCCGCCTTTTTTTGTCGCCTTCAGGCAGGTGTACAAACCAATTGTGGTGCTGCTGCACTTCCTAATAAGAGCGAGCGAATGATGCTCGCGCCTGAAGGGAGGGTGACCGATGGCTGAAAGGATACAGGATTTTATTCCGGCGGGCAGGAATAACCGTCCCGGCAACGCCATTCAAGGGCCGAAATATGTGACGGTACATGATACAGCGAACAGCTCGAAGGGAGCGGATGCGCTTTCGCATGCCAAATATTTAAAAGGCAGTGCCGCCGCCGCACTTCCCGTGTCCTGGCATTTTACGGTCGATGATACGAGGGTCGTGCAGCATTTGCCAGTGACCGAGCATGGCTGGCATGCAGGCGATGGCAATGGGCCGGGCAACCGCAGCTCAATCGGCATCGAAATTTGTGAAAATGCCGATGGCAACCGCAGCAAGGCGGAGGCGAATGCAGCGGCGCTCATTGCCGGGCTGCTGCGCCAGCTCGGGCTGCCGATTACGGCAGTTGTGCAGCATAACCACTGGAGCGGCAAAAACTGTCCGCATACGTTTCGGAGCCGGCCGGGCAGCTGGGAAAGCTTTTTGCTGCAAATTAAAGCGCTGCTGGGCGATCCAGTGAAGCCAGAGCCGGAACCAGAACCAGAGCCGGAAAAGCCGGAGGAGGAGGGGGAGCCCATGACAGATGCGGAGCGCCAGCAGTTTGATGCGCTGGTGAAGCGGGTAACGGAGCTAGAAGCCAAGCACAGCATGGCGGTGCCAGCATGGGCGAAAGCAGCGGTCGCGGCTGCGGCAGCAGCTGGAGTCATCGACACGCCGGAAGGCGGATCGCTGGACTTTTATCGCTTGCTGACCGTGCTGTATCGCAAAGGGCTGCTGTAGGCGGCAGGGAGAGGCTGAACGCAGAGTGGAGGCGGCTCAAGCGAGCCGTCTTTTCGTCATTTTCGACCCAAAAGGGGAATAAACTGTTACAATGGATACTATAGCGGTAAATAGTTAGTCGGCAAAGGAGTGATGTGCAGAATGAAAAAAGGGCGGATTTTAGTCGATTTTCTAAGACAAAGCTGGCCTTTGTATGCCGTTGCCGTTCTGCTGCATGTCGCATCCAGTATCATTCAGGTGTTCTTTCCGCAGGTGCTGGGAAGGTTTACGGATGCGCTGCAAAATAACGGTTTATCGAGCGGGCTTATTCAAGAATACAGCCTGCTGCTGCTCGCCATCGGCGCGAGCTATGTTGTGCTGGCTTGTGTGGCGCAATTTCTCATTATGTACATTGGCAGACGTTTTGAGCGATTGACGCGCGGCAAGCTGTTTGTGCATTTTACAGGACTTAGCGAACGTTTTTATTCGAAAAATGGCGTCGGCAAGCTGCTGAGCTATGTCGTCAATGACGTCACTGGAGTGAGGGAGTCGATCTCGATGGGCGTCAATCAGACGGCCAGTGCGGTGACGTTGTTTTTCGCCGTCGTTACGATGATGCTTTACAGCGGCATCCCGCTGTTTTTGCTAGCCTCGTCCATTGTGCCGCTGCTGCTGATCCCGTTCATCGTAACGAGATTCGGGCCAGTCATTATGCAGCGCTCCAAAAAAGTGCAGGCCTCGCTCGCTACGATGACCGAGTCAGCGGAGGAGCAATTCGGGGGCATACGCGTCACGAAGAAATTTGCTGTTGAATCGGTCATGAATGAGCGGTTTTTCACGACCGTGGATCAAATCAAGGACAATCAGCTTCGTCTGGTCCGTGTATCTTCGATTTTTCAGGCGATTATCCCCTTTCTCGGCGCTTTGTCTTTAATTATAGCCATTTCGTTAGGCGGCTACTTAACGGTGAATGGCGAGCTGTCGCTGGGGCATTTTGTAGCATTGACGCTTTACATACGGATGCTCATGAACCCGCTTCAGCAAATCGGCACTGTCATTAATACGATGCAGCGCTCGCGGGCCTCATTGGAGCGGCTGAACGAGCTGCTGTCAGAGACGCCGGATATTCAGGAAAGCAAGGCAGCAGCCTCGCTTGATTTGCAGGGCAAGAGCATTCATGTTGCGGGACTGTCTTTTACTTATCCGGGGGCTCGCGAAGCGGCACTGCGCGATATTCAGCTGAACATTCGGCCGGGCATGACGATTGGCATCGTGGGAGCGACCGGCAGCGGCAAGACGACGCTTATGAAGCTGCTGCTGCGCACATATGAAGCGCCGATGGGCACCATTCGTTTTGATGGGACGGATATTCGCGACATTACACTTGAGAGCCTGCGCAGCCAAATCGGCTACGTGCCGCAGGATGGCTTTCTATTCAGTACCTCCATTCGCGACAATATTGCGTTTTCGGATCGGGGGCGTGAAATGGAGACTGTTGAGGAATCGGCAAGGCAGGCGCAAATTTTTGAAAATATTATGGCTTTTCCCGAACAGTTCGAGACGAAGCTTGGGGAACGCGGGGTGACGCTGTCTGGCGGGCAGCGCCAGCGAACGAGTCTTGCGAGAGGCTTCATCAAGCAGGCGCCGCTAATGATTTTGGATGACAGTGTCAGCGCTGTCGATGCTGTAACCGAGACGGAAATTATGAATACGGTACGCAGGATGCGCAAAGGGAAAACGACGATTATTGTAGCCCATAGAATTAGCGCGATCAAGCATGCCGATCAAATTATCGTCATGAAGGAAGGGACGATTGCGCAGCAAGGAACCCATGCCGAGCTGTCGGCGAAGCCGGGCTTATACGCATCGCTGTGCGCGATTCAGGAGGAGGGAGAAGCAGATGGCTAATTCCATTCGCAATTGGGAGGCTGACCAGAGGGCTGAACAGCAAACGGGTCAAAACCAGCCGAAGCCAGATATAAAATATATGTCAGCATTTCGGGCATTATCCGCCTTTGCTAAACCCCATAAATGGAGCTTTATGCTAATCTTCTTCTGTACGCTGCTTGCTATAGCGGCTGATTTGCTCCAGCCCTATCTAGTGAAAGTGATTATTGATGATCATTTGATGGCGGGCAAGGGGGAGTATCGCTCTATTATCGGTATAGGAGCCCTGTATTTGGGCTTAGCCGCAATGAGCCTGCTGTTTACCTACCTGCAGAACAATATGCTGCAATACACAGGGCAAAGCATTGTGGCGAAAGTCCGCAAGCAGCTGTTCGAGCACATTTCAAAACTGTCGATGTCTTATTTTGACCGGACCTCAAGCGGCAGCTTGATTACCCACGTTTCCAGCGATACGGAATCGCTGAATCAACTGTTCAGCCAAGTGCTGATGAGCGTGCTGCGCGATGGCATGACGCTGGTATTCATTATATTTTTGATGTTCCAATTGGACGCACAGCTGGCGCTTTATTGCTTGCTTCTGCTGCCGATTATTGCGGGCATCGCCATCGGTTTCCGTTCTTATATGCGCCGGACCTATCAGCGGGCGCGAACGCAGCTCTCCCGGCTCATAGCTTTTACTGCTGAGAACTTAGCCGGAATGAATCTAATCCAGGTTTTTCACCAGGAGAAGGAGCAGCAGCGGGAATTTATGGAGCGCAATGAAGGCTATTTCCGGGCTAATATGAAGGAAGTAAAGACGCAGGTATGGTTTCGCTGCTCCTTCGATATATTAAGTAATCTGTCTATTGCTTTCGTTACGTGGCTTGGCGGCATGGCGGTGCTGAACAAGCAAATCGAGTTCGGCGTCCTTTACGCGTTCATTACGTATATCCGCCAGTTTTTCCAGCCGCTTAATACGATTACGCAGCAGTGGAATACGCTGCAATCGGCGACGGTTGCGGTGTCCCGCATCTGGGGCATATTTGCGCTTAAGCCGGAGGTGGCAAGCAAGGAGAAGCCCCGTACGCTTGCGAAAGCGCAAATACGTGGCGATATTGAATTTGATCATGTTGTATTTGGTTACGACGATCGGACGCCTGTCATTCAGGGCTTGTCGCTGCGTATCCGGGCAGGGGAGCGTATTGGCATCGTCGGCACGACTGGTGCAGGCAAAAGCTCGCTGATCAGCCTGCTCTGCCGTTTCTACGATGTTCGCTCTGGCGGCGTGAGGATCGACGGCACGGATGTACGCGATATCGAGCAAGCGCAGCTGCACCGCATTGTCGGTCTCGTTCAACAGGAGCCCTATCTTTATTCTGGCAGCGTGCTGGATAATGTGAGGCTGTTCGATATGGACATTGATGAGGAAACGGTTATGGAGGCGTGCCGCCTAGTTGGGGCAGATGCTATTATCAAGCGGATGAGCGATGGCTATAATACGCGGCTGTCCGAGCGGGGAAGCGGCTTGTCTGCCGGCGAGCGGCAGCTGATCTCCTTTGCCCGAATAATCGTATTTCAGCCGAAAATTCTCATTCTTGACGAAGCGACGGCGAATCTGGATTCGTATAGCGAGCAGCTGCTGGAGCAGGCGCTTGCGATCGTATCGCAAGGACGCACGACGATTATTATCGCACACCGCCTTTCTACCGTCATGAAGGCTGATCGCATTATTGTGATGCGCAAGGGCGAAATTGCCGAGCAGGGCACACATTCAGAGCTGGTGAGACGGCATGGGTACTACGAAGAGCTGTATCGCCATTCGCGGGGCAAAGTATTCGCTTGAGCTGATTAAATGGAGCAAAAAATGGGTAATGATAGCGGGTATGCGTTTTGTCGAAAAAAGTAAAAAACCAGCAATGTACATTGGGATTTTTGTCATTTTATATTAGATTTGATATAGTTAACAGTATCAAGCTAAGGAGGGATCTCTTTGAGTATTGATCTAAGGAAGCAAGCGGAAGATAATTTGATTGATTTGAAGAAGAAAGCAACGATTTCCTTAACCAAGCGGGGGCTAGGGGGGCAGGTTGCTCGCGTGGCAGCCGTGTTCGATATTTCCGGTTCGATGACGAATTTGTATAGAAGCGGCATTATTCAAAAAACGGCGGAGCGCGCGCTTGCGCTTGCGATGAATTTCGATGATAACGGTGCGGCGGATGTATTCGCTTTTGGACTGAGCAATCATGAAATTGGGGAAATTTATCAAGCGAATTTTTATCAGTTTGTAGAGCGGGAAATTACGAGCAAGCATAAGCTTGAGATGGGTACGCAATATGCGGGTGTCATGAAGCAGATCGCAGATTTTTATTATCCGGGGGCATTGAAGCTTACCCGCAAGGGCGGTTTTCTCGGTTTGGGCGGCCGGACGGAATATGAAATTGATGCATCCAAGATTAAAAATGACCCGCCCGTGTATGTCCTATTTTTCACAGATGGGGACAACTCCGACAAAGAGGAGACGCGCGAGCTGATTCGCGGCTTGTCACGACTTGGGATCTTCTTTCAGTTTGTCGGCATAGGCAATGAGCGTTTCTATTTCCTGGACGAGTTGGACAATCTGGATGGCCGTTATATCGACAATGCGAATTTCCTTAAGGTGAAAAACCTCGATAAAATTTCCGATGACGATTTGTATGACAGCCTGCTTGTTGAGTTTCCGACATGGATTAAAGAAGCGAAAGAAAAGCAATTATTCTAAATAAATGTCATGTTAATCCAGCACATCCTTCCCTTTATAAAATCTTTATACGTTTCGCCAAAATTCTCTGAAACTTGTTGGGCGCTACATGCGTAGAAAAGGTAGAATCAAAACGAAAGCCACGGATGACGAAGCTGCTTCGCCTGATGTGGGAAGGAGGTGACCTCGAACATGAGTATTAATCTGGTTAAGGGACAGAAGATTGATTTGACCAAAGGAACCTCCGGTCTTACCAAGCTGATGGTTGGTCTTGGCTGGGACCCAGCGGTGGAAGAGAAAAAAAGCTTCTTCGGAATGGGACGGAAGCAGGCGGCTAACATTGACTGTGACGCTTCAGCTCTAATGCTGAATGCGAGCGGAAAGCTGGCAAGCCGCGAAAGCCTCATCTGCTTCTATAATAAACAGAGTGCCTGCAACTCGGTCATTCACTCGGGTGACAACATTACGGGTGAAGGGGATGGCGATGACGAGCAAATTGGCATCGATCTGGCGAAAGTGCCAGCCGACGTGGAGAAAATTTTAGTCGTTGTCAACATTTATGAAGCGGAAGCAAGAAAGCAGGATTTCGGCATGATACACTCGGCTTATATCCGGGTCTTAAATGCGAATAATATGCAAGAGCTGGTTAAGTTTAATTTGACGGATAATTACGCTGGCATGACCGCTCTTATTACAGGCGAGCTCTACCGTCACAATGGCGAATGGAAATTCAACGCTATCGGTGAAGGAGCCCAAGCGCCACATATTGATATATTGGCGGCGCGATACAAGTAATACCCATCCCATATAAATGAAAAGAGGTTTTTGACAATGGCAATTAACTTATCCAAAGGTCAAAAAGTAGACTTGACGAAAACAAACCCAGGACTTTCCAAAATTTTGGTAGGTCTAGGCTGGGATACGAATAAATATGACGGCGGCGGCCAATTTGACCTCGACGTATCGGTATTTCTTTTGGCAGCTTCAGGTAAAGTAGAAGGCGAGAAAAACTTCGTATTCTACAACAATACATCCAATGAGAACGGTTCCGTCGTACATACAGGCGACAATCGTACAGGCGAAGGCGACGGAGACGATGAGCAAATCAAAGTAGAACTGGCAGCTGTGCCTGCTGATGTAGAAAAAATAGCTTTCGCTATTACGATCTACGATGCAGAGACTCGCAACCAGAACTTTGGACAAGTTTCCAATGCGTACATCCGCATTGTGAATGAAGCAAGCAGCGAAGAATTGATCAAATTCGATCTGGGCGAAGATTTCTCGATCGAAACGGGCGTTGTTGTTGGCGAACTGTATCGCCACAGCGGCGAATGGAAGTTCAGCGCAATCGGAAGCGGCTATAAAGACGGCTTGGGCGGTCTGGCTCGCGACTTCGGCTTGAACTAACATTTAAAAGCATAACAGCAGGGGCAGGTCCTTTTTTCTCGCGAGCGATAGGGCGGGAGGGGAGGGCAAGCCCCTTTACAGCTTTTTTTCTACCTATCGAACCTCTAAAACATCACTCTTCTAGAAAGCGGGGAAAACATATGTCTATTAACTTGTCTAAAGGCCAACGTATCGATCTCACAAAAACAAATCCAGGATTGACCAAAGTAGTTGTCGGTCTGGGCTGGGATACGAATAAATATGCAGGCGGCAGCGAATTTGACCTTGACGCTTCTGCATTTTTGCTCCATGCTGATGGAAAGGCCAAGGGAGCCGAAGATTTTATTTTCTACAATAATAGAGAAACATACGGCGGGGCTGTGCTGCATACGGGCGACAACCGTACCGGCGAGGGTGAAGGCGACGATGAGCAAGTCATTATCGACTTCAGCAAAGTTCCAGCACATATCGTGCGTATCGGCATAACAGTTACGATTCATGATGCTCCTGTTCGCCAGCAAAACTTCGGTCAAGTGAGCAGTGCTTTCGTAAGAGTAGTCAATGAGGCGAATAACAACGAAGTGCTTCGTTTTGACCTTGGTGAAGAATTTTCGACGGAAACGGCAGTTGTATTCTGCGAATTTTACCGCCATGAGAACGATTGGAAGTTCCAGGCGATTGGAAGTGGCTTCGCTGGTGGTCTAGCCGATCTTTGCCGCAATTACGGCCTAGAGGTATGACGGTAGCGCTCGTAAAGGGGCAGAAAGCTGATGTAACCAAGTCTAATCCGGGTTTGACCCGGATTACGGCTGCACTGGGATGGTCAGCCCCTTCCTCCTTCGAAATCGATACTTCTGCGTTTTTGTTAGCTGCAAGCGGCAAGGTGCGAAGCGACAATGATTTGCTGTTTTACGGCAATCCTTCGAATGCTTTTCTATCTTATGTTGAATCGCCGGGCGGCAATGACCGCAAGCAGTTCAAGATTGATCTTTCCCGTACCGACGCTGCAGTCGAGAAAATCGCAATTACGCTGACCATTTACGATGGCGAAAAACGGAATCAGCAGTTCAGCGGGGTAAACGGCCTATACATACGTTTTCTGAATGAAAGTACGGGCCAGGAACTCATTCGTTATGATCTGCGTGAGCCTTTTTCGGTGGAAAATGCAATTGTTATCGGTGAGCTTTACAGGTACAATCAGGAGTGGAAATTTAATGCGATTGGGGCCGGCTATTCTGGCGGGCTGAAAGACTTATGCGGAAGCTACGGCATTGAAGTGAAGGACGAGCCCAAAGCTCCTGCTGCTCCTACGCCTCCTCCTGCGCCGCCAGTACCGCCTGCACCGCAGACGTCTTCTGCACCACGGAATCCGCTGATTCCGCCAGCGCCTCCTAAGCCACAGGAGACGCAAGGCTCGCGCATCGTCATTCCGCCAAGGCCTGGTTCTACGCCAGCGCCTGCACCATCTGCACCTGCTGCTTCGCAGCAGCCGACTTCAGAAGCGCCGAAAATCAACTTTTCCAAAATTGAGCTGAAGAAGAAGGGCGATGTCATTAATTTGACGAAGCAAAGCGGTGGCTTGGGTGAAATTTTGGTTAACCTCAATTGGAACCAGAAAGCCGGCGGCGGATTGTTCAAACGTACGGGTATTGATCTTGACCTCGCTTGCATGTATGAGTTGAAAGATGGCAGCAAAGGCGTAATTCAGGCGCTTGGCAACAGCTTCGGTTCCTTGAACAGAGCGCCATACGTGATGCTTGACGGCGATGATCGGACAGGCTCCGTAACGACGGGTGAAAATATCCGGATTAACGGAGAGAAAATTAAGGAAATTAAGCGTCTGCTCATTTTCACCTTTATTTACAAAGGGGTGACGCGCTGGTCCGAGGCTGACGGAGTCGTCACGCTTAGCCAGCAAGGCGGCCCGGATATTGTCGTTAAGCTGGATGAATACGACAATGGACAGGCGATGTGTGCAATTGCGATGATTACGAATGTGAACAATGAAACGTTCAGCATTGAGCGGATTGTTCGGTATTTTGAAGGGCATCGGAAGCTTGATAGTGCTTTCGATTGGGGTCTCAGCTGGGTTGCAGGAAGCAAATAAAATGGAGGTTAGAATGAAGTGGACTGGCTATCGAATTTTTTCAGAAGCATTGTGGAGAACTACGGACATTTCTTTGATTGGAATGCAGTAGTAACTACCCTCTCCGACCCTGTCAGCTGGGGAATTATTGGAACACTGATTATATTGGAAGGACTGTTGTCCGCCGATAATGCGCTTGTGCTCGCTGTTATGGTTAAGCATTTACCGAAGGAGCAGCAAAAGAGAGCGTTGTTTTACGGTATTTTGGGCGCTTATATTTTCAGGTTTCTGGCGATTGGCTTTGGTACGTATTTAGTTACGTTCACAGCCGTCAAATTCCTAGGTGCGGCTTATCTCTTGTACATCGCTTATAAAGGCTTGTTCAAGGGCGGCGGCGAAGACAGTGTTGAAAACAAAGGGCAATCGTTCTGGAGAACGGTTATCGCTGTAGAATTAATGGATATTGCATTCAGTATCGATAGCGTTATCGCGGCATTTGGCGTCAGCAAGGAAGTATGGGTATTGTTCCTTGGCGGTATTCTCGGCGTTCTGATGATGCGCGGCGTGGCCCAAGTATTCCTCAAGCTGATTGAGAAAATTCCTGAGCTGGAAAAAACGGCATTTTTCCTCATTGCGTTAATCGCAGTTAAAATGGTTTTGGGGGCTTTCCATATCGAGATCCCTCACCTCTACTTCTTTGCCCTAATTGGCCTTTTGTTTGGCGGTACGATTGTACTAAGCCTCATGAAACAAAAGAAGGGTACTTCAAACAGCAACTAGACCATGTTTAAATAGCGGTTTATGCGGGTAATGATCCCTTAATCCCTCCTGGTTAAAGGGGGGATTATTTTTTTTATGAGTAGATCGCGTATTTGGCGATCGGGGCCGAGTAATTGGAACAGTGTCGATTACTGGAATGAATCAGGAGGAAACCGGAATGCGATACTTTGATTATTTTACCTGGGAGGAAGAAGAAGCGGTTTTCTTCTCGGCACCTACCCCATTCGATCATACGACGGAGCGGGAGCTTCTCGCTTATGCCGTCGGAGCTGCTTTGTATTGTCCGGCTACCCGCCCCACGATTTCCGAAGATATTTTAAACCGCAAGCATGAAGGTTTGACGACGATGGTCATTGACCTGGAGGATGCGGTTGGCGACCATTTGGTGGAGATGGCAGAGGAGTCCCTGCTGCAGCAAATTTTTCGTTTATCCTCTTTTTTGAAAATTGGTTCGTTATCGCGTGATCATCTTCCTCTACTATTCATTCGCATTCGCAGCGCGCAGCAGCTTGCCCGTATGATCGAGCGGCTGGAAGAAAAGATCAGCCTGATTACCGGCTTTATTTTTCCGAAATTTACAGCAGCAAACGGCGAAGCTTATTTTAGTCAAATCGCTGCTTTTAACCGTCAGCAAAGTGTTGGCTCACCGGTGCTTTATGGGCTGCCCATACTAGAAACGCCTGCTATCATTTATCGCGAGTCACGCCTGGAGGAATTGCTGGCCATTAAGCAGCTTCTCGATCGTTATCAGCGTTATGTGCTCAATGTGCGTATTGGAGCGACAGACTTCTCCAGTTTATTTGGCCTGCGCCGCAGCAAAACCATGACCATATACGATATTCTTCCTGTTCGCGATTGTATGGCGGATATTATAAATATATTTGGGCGAATGGACGCCTCATATGTCATCTCGGGACCCGTATGGGAATATTTTTCGAGCAGCAAGCAGGCTTCTGTTCCTTCATTGTTTCCGCTACAGCCGGAGCAGCTGCCTGGAAAAGGAGAGCGCTGGCCCCTGCGGCATTCGGCAGCACCAGAAACGGATGGCCTGCTGCGCGAAGTCATGATGGACAAGGAAAACGGCATTATTGGCAAAACGATTATACACCCGTCGCATATTCGGCCGGTGCAATCGCTCTATGCGGTGACGTATGAAGAATATATCGATGCACAGAGCATTATTGCTAGCCATAACGGCTATGTAGGCGTGCTTAAGAGCGATTATGCCAATAAGATGAATGAAGTGAAACCCCATATGAATTGGGCTAATCGCGTAATTGCAAGATCAAAAATATACGGGGTGCTGCATGAAGAACAACATTTTATCGCCTTACTCGCAAGCCAAGAGCAAGCATACGTATAACATTGTAGATGATCTTAAAGTATCGGTAACGGTAACAGCAAACCCATTCGGATTATCCCCGGATACACTGTTTGCCATGGCAGCGCGCATGAACAAGAAGCGGGCCTTTCTGTTTGTCAGCAAAGTACTGGGCAAGCATCTTCCTGTTAATCCTTATACTTCGCTGCTTAGCGGCGCGGCATTGTCTCTGCTGCTTTATAAAAGGTACGCTGCGGATGAACAGCAGCATGCTCTGGCTAATGAACTGCTGGATGCCGCTATTGAAGGTTTGACTAATCCGGGACGTTCAGAGCAGGTGTACCATCAAGTGATTGAAGCTAATCTAAAGCTGCCTGAGCAAGCGCTGTTTATCGGTTTTGCAGAAACAGCAACAGCACTTGGGCATAGCATGTATCGCGTGTTCAGTGAAGACTGCACCTATCTTCATACGACTAGGGAGCAGATTCCGGCGATGGAATCGCTCATTAGCTTTGAAGAGGAGCATTCCCACGCGGTTGCACATCGATGCTACGCTTTGGATGCGGCCTTTTTTAACGGTAATGAGCCGATCGTTCTCGTCGATGATGAGCTAACGACTGGTAAAACAGCCTTGAACATAATACGGGATATCCAAAGGCAATTTCCCCGTCGACAATATATAGTAGCATCGCTGCTCGACTGGAGAACAGAAGCGGATGAGCAGCGTTTTGTGGAAGCAGCACAAGAGCTTGGCGTATCGATTGAAGTATTATCGCTAATGAAGGGCGCAATTAGGGTGGAAGGCAGCTCGCCCGAGCAGGTAGCAGCCAGCGCTCAGACTCTGGCTGAAACGCCTGCGAGCGGTCGCCTGAATAAAGTGTATTTGGACGAGCTGTTCGAGCTCGCATCCTACAGCTCGGTTGATTCAGCGGGAGCGGAGAATGCTTCGCCTTATGTGGCAGGAACGGGACGCTTCGGCGTTCGCTCCAGCGATAATGGGACGCTGGATGCCAGTGTTGCAGAAGCAGGTGCGAAGCTGAGAAGCATTAGAACAGGCGAGCGCACATTATGTCTGGGCACGGGTGAGTTTATGTATATCCCGATGCGAATAGCGGCGGAGCTGGGGCAAGGTGTATTTTACCATTCAACGACGAGAAGCCCTGTTCATCCCATTGATAAGCCAGATTATGCGATTAAATCGGGACAGGCGTTTCCATCACCGGAAGATGAGCAGGTGAGGAACTTTTTTTATAATGTCGGTGCCTTGCAATACGACGATTGCTTTATTTTTGCAGAGCGTGACTGGCCGGAGGATCGTCTTGCTCCATTGCTGTCGGCGCTGCAAGCATGCGGATTTGGGCAAATCAACGTCATAGTTTGCGGTCCATCAAAGGGCAGTCATAAGGAGGAAAAGGCATGAGCAGAAGCTTGCTTGAACAACGGTTGCAAAAACCGATCAGGGCTCCGAAGCCGCTTGGCAGCTATAAGCCTTCCGACGTCGTTTTTTTATTGAAGGATTTGAGTGATGTGCAGTTGGAGCGGGGAACCGAGGATCGTGAGGAAGCGATCCAATCCGGCGTGCATTATTCGGAAATGCTGCCCGTCGAATATCAGCCAACACCTGAATATATTCGATTGTTTCACCAGACATTGACGGAGTCTGCGCAGCGGGTAGCACTTGCTGCGGGCATCGTTGCGGAGCAGGTAGTAGCGCGCAGCGGCAAGCACACGGTAATTGTTTCTTTAGCGAGAGCGGGCACGCCAATTGGCATACTTATGAAACGCTACATAGCGGAGCAGTGTGGGCTTGATGTGCCTCATTACAGCATCTCGATCATTCGCGGCAAGGGCATTGATGAAAATGCGCTGCTTTACATTTTGCAGCAGCATGGGCCCGAAGCGAAGCTTCAATTCGTTGACGGCTGGACGGGTAAAGGAGCGATTACACAGGTTCTGATTGAAGCATGTCGAACCTTTAAGCAGAAGTATGGGATCGAGCTAGATGCGGAGCTCGCGGTACTTGCCGATCCAGCCTGCAGCTCAAGTATATTCGGTACCCGCGAGGATTTCCTCATTCCGAGTGCTTGCCTTAATTCTACCGTGTCCGGGCTGATGAGCCGCACGGTATTGCGGGGCGATATGATTGGGCCGGATGATTTTCATGGAGCGAAGTTTTATAAGGAATGGATGAAGGATGATCTGTCGAATCATTTCATCGATACGGTATCCGCGTATTTCAGCCAAATATCGCAGCAGGCGAAGCAGGAAGCTGTGAAGCTGATGGACGAGAAGGCTGAGGTAACTTGGCAGGGGCTGAAGGATATAAAAGCGATTCAAAAGCTTTACGGCATCGAGGATATTAATTTGGTGAAGCCGGGCGTTGGGGAGACGACACGGGTGCTGCTGCGGCGCGTGCCTTGGAAAATTCTCGTTGACCGCCTGGATAACCCGGGGCTCCAGCATATTTTGCTGCTGGCTAGCGATCGCGGCGTTCCGGTGGAAGTGTTCCCTGAACTGACGTATTCCTGCTGCGGCATTATTAAACCGAAAAATAAGAAGGCGGATATTGCTGCTTCCGCCGAGGAGGAAGCTGTATGATTTTCGCCAGTGATCTTGATCAGACGCTCATTTATTCCACGAGATCGATGGGACTGGATGGTGCGGAGGGCTCGGGGCTTGTGATGCCCGCAGAAACGAAGGATGGTCAAGTGCTGTCGTATTTTTTGACGGAAATGCTGCCTCTGCTGCAAGCTATCGCGCAGGAGGTTCATTTTATTCCGGTGACGACTCGGACGATGGAGCAGTACAATCGAATTGAGCTGTTCCGCGATCATATAGCGCCAACTTATGCGATTACGAGCAATGGCGGCAATATTTTGGTGAATGGCGCACGAGACGTTGCTTGGAGCGCACATATCCAGACGCTTATCGCGGCTAGTGCGGCTCCGGCGGCGGAAATTAAAGCGATTTTCGATGAGGTGGCGAGTACGGATTGGATTCATGGCGAACGTTATTGCGACGAGCTTTTTTTCGCCTACGTCATTGATCGCGAGCGGATGCCAACCGAGCAGGTGAACCGTGCTGTGGAACGAATTACGGCGCTTGGCTGGAAAGTGTCGGTACAAGGACGCAAAATATATCTTGTGCCAAATGAGGTGAGCAAAAGCGCGGCGCTCTTGCACTTGAAGCAGCAGCTTGGGGCGACGGTCGTTGCTGCCTCCGGCGATTCCTTGCTGGATCAGTGCCTGCTGGATGCGGCAAGCCATGCGATTGCTCCAAGGCACGGCGAGCTGTTTCGCCAGGAGCAGCGTGAGCCGGGAAATTTGGCTTACACGTTTACAACACATTCGGGCATTAGGGCATCGCAGCAAATTTTGGACTTTGTGTCCACTGTATTGGCTGAGTTTAAGACAGCAGCAGCAGTAGAAAGGAAGGCGAACGTATGAGCAACGTAACAAAAGTATGGTTTAACCGCTGGTTTTCGGTCGCTTATCATTATATGAATGCGATTCGTAACAATAGCGACGGAGCAGCCTTTGAGCTGTACGGCACGCATTCCGATCCGAAGCATATGTCGCTGCAGGCTTGCGATGTGGCGGAGGTTGAGCCGCCCTTTAAAGGGGAGGCTTATGTTGATTTTTGTATTGATTTCTGTTTGAGGTATAAAATAGATGTGTTCGTCCCAAGACTGAATATGCTGGATATTGTGAAGAGCATCAAGCGTTTTGATGAAATAGGCGTTAAAGTCGTCGTCTGCCAGGATGAGGAGCTGCTCGGCAAGCTGATGGTCAAGGATCAGTTTTATGAATCGGTGAGCGAAAGCGGCATTATGGTCATTCCTGATTATCATGTTGTTTCAACGGCAGAGCAGTTTAAGGCGGCCTACGACGATTTGGTATCCAAGGGGCATCGCGTCTGCTTTAAACCAACGGATGGCGAAGGTGGACAAGGCTTCCGCATCATTGACAATGAGCGCGACAAGCTGGCGGATTTGTTCGGGTCCGTGTCGCGTGCGCTGCCGTTTGAAGAGGTGTACCGTACCTTATCGGCCGTCCCGCAGTTTGGCGATTTAATGGTGATGGAGTTGCTTGACGGGTTTGAATACAGTATTGATTGCCTAGCTGCGCCAAATGGGGAGCTGCTTGCCGCAGTTCCGCGCCGTAAAGCGGGCGGTCGTCTGCGTCTGCTCGACAATGTGCCGGAATTACTGGAAATTGCCCAAAGGGTTTCAGAAACGTACAAAATCCCTTACAATTATAATATACAAATGAAATACAAAAATGGAGTGCCCAAGCTTCTGGAGATTAATCCGCGGATGTCTGGCGGTCTCCATGTTTCCTGTCTAAGCGGCATCAACTTTCCTTATCTGGCGGTCAAGCTGGCGCTTGGGGGAGAGGTGGGCAAGCTGACGCCTGAGTATGGCGTGCTTGCGAGCCACGTTGAGCAGCCGATGCGTTTGACAGCATTCGAATAGAAGCGAGTGGCACAGCAGGTTGGAGGGTGAGAGAGTGATTCAAAAACGCTCGATTATCGGAGCGGCAATCGGACTTGTTATTGCCGCTGCAACAAGCTGGCTGCTGCCAGAATTTATAACGGTGCTTATTCCTGTCGCAGCTACGCTCACGGGTGTGGTGCTCGATGAGAAGCGGCTGCTGCGCAAAACCAATATTATCGATGCGATTCCATCGCCTGCCCGTGCTTCTTCTGGGCCTGGGCAGCTGCCGGAAGCTGTGCAGCCTTCTTCCTCTGGCGGAGGCGGGACATTTGCATCTGCGCCAGCACCGGCGATTAGTCCTATATTTGATCCCGTGCTGGAGTATTTGGAAGTGCTGGAGGATATGGTGATATCCGAAGGGCAGAAAAACACGCTGGACAATGAAATTGTGGAAAAGTCCTGTTCGCTTTTTCTCCGTTTGCACCGGGTATTGCCACTCCTGTCTGAGCTGAATAATGATGAAATTAATCATACGGTCAGACGGCTTGTGCTCAAGGAGCTGAACAGCGTCATCAATCCTTTCTTAAGGCTGAGCGGCGACGCCAAAACGAAAAACCGCCGTATTTTGCTAAATGGTCTGAGGGATATTAATACAAAAATTTCGGAAATTGTTGCAACGATTGAACACAAGGATTTGATGGAGCTGCAAACCAAGGCGGAGGTTATTCACAAACGCTACAACTACTCGGAGTTTTAATTGCACGTCAGATTGAAAATCCGTGGGGAGGGAATTTAAGTGTCCATACAAACGATTCAATTGAAAAAAGAAGACGAGCAGAAGGCCGTCCAGGAAGCGGCCGTCATTATTCAGAAGGTAGCACAGGCCGATACGCTTTCACTCGATGGCTTAATGGACGAGATGGGCAAGCTGGGCGCCAAGACGCAGGAGCGTGCGGGCGCGACACTTAAGCAGCTGGAACGTCCGGTTGCCACCCTCATGTCAGGCGGGTCCAGCCAAGTATCAAATCTGATTTTGTCGCTGCGTAATGAATGCGAATCTTTGCAGCAAAGTAAAAATGTCGGCTTTATTGGCAAGCTGATCCGCAAGTCGCCTGTGAAAAACTACGTATATAAATATCAGTCCGTAAGGACGAATATTGATGCGATTGTGCAGGGGCTGCGGGATGGCAAGGATGGCCTTGAGGAGAGCATTGTGAATATGCGTACGCTCAAGCGCAGCTCGCTTGAGGAAATCTATTCGCTGCAAGAGAAGATCGCCATGGGCAACAGGCTCAAGGAGCTGTTCGAATCGGAAATTGCCAAGCCGGAAAATGAGCAGCGCAAAACGTATCTGGAGCGTGGCTTGCGTAAAGTCGTCACCCGCATCCAGTCGATGACCGAGGATATACTGCTGTTCAATCAGGCGGTTGCTGCGACGGACATCGTCAATGACAACAGCGACAAGCTGATTGATGCGGTCAACAACAGCATTTATAAAGCGTCTAATCTGATTACGGTGTCGGCGATGATTACGCTCGCTATCGAGGATCAGTTGAAAATCGCCAATGCAGTCGAGAGTGTAAACAGCACGATTGAAGACCAGTTCAAGCGCAATGCCGAGCTGCTCAAAACGTCAACGGAAAAGTCGGCGGAGCTGCTCAAAAAACCAGCGATGTCGCTGGAGGCTGTCAATACGGCGATTGCCGATCTGATTACAGCGCTCGACACATCGGAAAAATCCAACCGCGACATTATCGCGACCTGCAAAACGCATACGGAGAAGCTGGCGCAAATCAACCAAAGCATGTCGAAGCGTCTAGGCTTGGAAACAGGCGGACAATCGCAAGCGGCCATTAGCAGTGGAGCTGCTGGCGCAAACGACATAGACAGGCTGCTCAGCTAAATATAGCAGGAGGCTCGTTCTATTTTAACAACGATACACATAGATGGCGCCACTCATTCATAGGCTTAACAAAAGCGATGGAATGAGAGGATGGTTGTCTTTGATTGCAGTAGGCACGCTCGGCTTATTGATTGTAACGTTGATTATCGTTGCCACCAGCGAACGGGTAGAGGCCATTTTAGAGCAGCATAACCAATTATAATCGTGGGCAGGGCCGTATTTTCTGTAGAACAGGAAGATGCGGCCATTGTTATCGTTCTATGGAAAACGAGAATAGAGTCGAATTTTATATAATATTAGCGTAATGGCGGATCATTTGGTAAAATTGACTTATCGGAAGAATTCGGGCCTGCTGCTCGTATGGAGGGAACGATAATGTTGGATTTTTCATTTGAGATGCTGGATGAACATACAATAAACGTAGAATACGTTTTTGGCAGCGAGAAATTTATATTTAATCTATTTTATTCGAATGATAATTGGACCATTCATCCCTTCGATGGCATCTTACTTAAAAATCGTGATCTGTGTCGCAGCGTTATGAGCGATTTATTTCAAAACAAGTCATTTCAAATTATGCTCGCGAAAGAAAATATTATTTTATCGTCGATTCGTTCCTCGGTTAATCTGAATCCTTACGAGGAAGAGGAGGAAGTGCCAGAGCCGGAGAGGCTGCGGGGTGAGCGCTACGGCGGTGATGGGGGCGGCGGCCGCGCAGAGCGGAGCGAGCTGGATGATTTCATCAACAGCCATACACTGGATGAGATTTTGGAGCTGGAGCGCAGCCTCATCGAGGAGCGGACAACCCTTTTCAAATCAGTGCTGCAGAAAATGTTTATGGATGGCCTTGGGCCTGGCGACAGTGAATTTAATCAAATTCAGGAGCTTGTGAAGGCGTATAAGAGGGCGGGCGAGGACATCGCCAAAATTCGGTAATGCCAATGTTAAAGTCTATTATCCTATTTAAGTTTGGAGAGAAACTATGGATGCTTCCCAGTTAGCGGTTCGAATCAAAGAGAAGGACCCGTTGGTTTTCGCGGAAATTACAAAGGTCTATTATGATAGGCTGTTTTCAACTGCTTATAGGATGCTTGGCAGCCGTCAGGAAAGCGAGGATGTCCTGCAAGAAACGTTTATTCGCCTGCTGACGAATATCGATAAATTCGACCCTTCGAAAAACTTTACGACCTGGATTTTTCAAATTACGATTAATTTATGTATTGATACGCTAAGAAAACGCAAGACGCGCCGAAGCGTCTCTTTGGATGCGGAGCCGGATTATTTTATGTCGCAATGGCCGCTTAAGGAAACGCTGCCGAGTCTGGATAAAGGGCCGGAGCATGTGTATTTGGAACAGGAGCTATCTGAGGAGCTGTCCGAGGTGATGAAGGGCTTGTCCGATAAGGATCGCGAACTGGTCGTGAAGCGATATTTTTACGATATGTCGCTGGACGAAATTAGCCAGGAGACACAGGTACCTGTCGGCACCATAAAATCACGGTTATTTCGCGTGCGTCAGCTATTGAAGAAAAAATGGAGCATACTAAATTTGCGTGGTGCTTCCTTGAAATTTCTTAGCAGCATGATGATGAGCGGGCCGCTTTTTTAGAAAGCGTGCCAACATCGGCAAGCTTGAGGCAGTACGAATGATCGGAGGAATAAATTGAAATGAGACATGAAATTTTATATCGCGGCGCTTTTCCTTTATTGAAGGTGCAGTTGGAGCGCGGCGAAACGATTAAAGCAGAGTCGGGTGCGATGGTATCGATGTCGCCAAACCTTGAGCTGAAAGGTACGCTTGATGGCGGCATTATGCGCGGCCTTGGGCGGATGCTGAGCGGCGAGAAGTTTTTCTTTCAAGAGCTGTCTGCAACACGGGGCCCAGGCGAAGCACTGCTCGCTTCTGCAGCGATTGGCGATATTGAATCGATTGAGCTTGATGGATCGTACAAGCTGTATGTGCAGAAGGATGGTTTCTTGGCTGGAACGCCGGGTATTGAGGTTAATACGAAGATGCAAAACCTGGCGAAAGGCTTTTTGTCGGGCGAAGGCTTCTTTATTGTCGAAATTAGCGGCAAAGGAACCGTATTTCTTTCCTCCTACGGAACGATTCATGCGGTGCAGCTGGCCGCTGGTGAGGAAGTTATCATCGATAACGGTCATCTTGTAGCATGGCCAGATTATATGGATTATCGCATCGAAAAGGCATCAAGCGGCTGGTTGTCCAGCATTACGAGCGGAGAAGGCGTTGTGTGCCGGTTCCGTGGCGAAGGCGTCGTCTTGATCCAAACGAGAAATCCGAAAAGCTTCGGCGGCTGGATTAATCAGTTTATTCCAAAGGGATAAAACGAAGGCATATAGACGATTCGGCTCGAAGGCCGAAGGTCGAAGGATTGTGAAAAGGCAAGGCATTTAGCTCGGATGGACGAGCTAGACGCCTTGCTTTTTATTTTTTTAAAGCAGTGCCCGTATAGCTGCTTCAAGCTCCAGCGGCTGTACAGTCGGCTCAAAACGGTCAGCCACTTGACCGCTGCGATCAATGAGAAACTTGGAAAAATTCCACTTGATTTCATCTCCGGCATGGAGATCGGGGTATTTTTCACGTAAAAACTGGTCCAGCCACTGGCCATTCGGGGTTCGCATATCGAAACCGTGAAACGGAGCTTCACTCACTAAATAGCGGAACAAAGGATGAGCCGTTTCGCCTCGAACGTCCACCTTGCTGAGCAGAGGGAACGTGACGCCAAAGCTTTGCTCGCAATAGGCTTTTACTTCAGCATCGCTGCCCGGTTCTTTGTCATTAAATTGATTGCAGGGGAAAGCGAGTATCTCCAATCCCTGCTGGTGATGGGTTTCGTAAAGCTGCTGGAGTGCGGCAAATTGGCTGGAATAACCGCATTTACTCGCCGTATTAACAATGAGGACAACCTTCCCCTGATAGGCTGCCCAATCCAGCCATTCTCCGTTTATCGTTTTAACTTGAAAGTCATAGATGGACAAGTTGATCGCTCCCTTCGGCGCTATACAACCTATCATAGGACAATTTGGTTTATTGGTCTAATATATAATAGAGATAAAGATTATAGTTTTCACCTATGCCGATCAGCCATGCTGGGCGAGTCTGGTTTTGCGATAGTCGGCGGGGGTGACGCCGAAGCTTTTCTTGAACATGCGATGGAAATAGGAGCTGCTCGTATAGCCGCTTTTATCTGCAATATCCACGACGGACCAATCGGTATTTTCCAAATAATCTTTGGCATGCTCCAGCCGCACCTGATTAATGACGTCGACGACAGCGGTCAGCGTCTGCTGCTTGTAAACCCGGCTAATATAGATGGAGGACATATCCAGCTCCTCTGCAATCCAATTCAAGCATAGATTGGAGTTCGCGAAGTCGCGCTCAATCAGCTCATTGATTTTACGAATGAGATCGCTTTGCTTAACCGTACGCTTTTCCATAAGCCTAGCCTGAATATCATCAAACAAGGTGAAAAATAAGGCGTTCATTTCCTCCACCGTCTCGAATTTATCGAGTGAAGGGATGTTCGTATTCAGCCCGGTTTCGACCTCGAGGCTGTTATTTTTATGAATCGTGTACAAAATCGTATTGACCGTCATTGTTAAATGGGAAATAGCGAGCTGCACGACGTGAATCGGATAGTCAGCCGTCTCCTCTACAATAGAGGCGAAAATCTGCTTTGCATCGATACTTTTGGAAGCCATCAGCGCATCGGTCAGCTTCTTCTCCTTATCGACGGGGAATTTATATTCCTTCGCTTTCAGCTCCATAATCTGCTGCGAATAGATCAAGCAGCCCTGCCCATAAAATAAGCGATGCAGCGAAGCCTCCTTCACCTGCTTATAGAGGGAGGCAAGCTGCTGAGGCTGGTTCGCCTCCGGGCTGTACGTCATAGAAATGCCTATCCGCAAATATTCCAGGCTCGAATGCTGAATTTGCAGCAGCATCGTCCGCAGCAGCTCATCATCCGGCTGTTCCGTCGATTCGAGGCGGCCAAGCATGAGCACAACGCTGTCTTCATTCATATCAACCGTTTCGACGCGGTAATGCTTCAGCCCAATTTCCCAGCTAATGTTCATAATGGCGAATTTATAAGCGAGCAGATCATTGCCCCGCGTTTCTCTGAGCGATTCCAGATCATCAATTTTTATTAATACAACGCGGTAATGGTTTGTAAAATCAAACGTAATGCCGCTTTGCTCAAGCTTGTCGAGCTGGGTTTTCGTCTGCAATTGCTGTGCGCCCTCCAGCAAATTGCGTAAAATATTTTGTCTGATCGTATAGGAGCTGTTGCGCCGCTCTGTTTCGAGCATATGCATTTTATCCATAATATGATGGATCGGGCGGTAGAGCATACGTGACAGCAGCCAGGAAATAAGCAGGCCGATGGCCAAAATCGCGGCGGCAATAGCAAGCGTCGTATTGCGAATGGCACTTACTTTTCCTGTAATTTCGCCATAAGGCGTGACACGAACATATTGCCATTCGAGCGCATCCGAGGACGTATAGGAAATGAGCGATTTCTGGCCGTCAAATTGCGCCACAATATAGCCCGGCTGCTGCTGCCCGAAAATTTGCGATATAAGCCTATCATTATCTTGCTTATTCAGCGATTTGAGGGCAAGTGTATCACGCGAAAGCATGCGCTGGCGATCATCGATAATAAACGATTTGCCGAGTGACTCGCTGGAGGCGGTTCCAATATCTTTATTAATCCACGACGATGAAATATTAACGATGACTGCCGAATTTATCGTTTGATTTTTGCCGACCGCATCATAGCCTAAATAAGTATAGACATGCTGCACGGGAGAAGGCTGGCCAGGCAATAAAGGGCTGCCGGTCTCCTCGGGAACATAGGAACGCGGGATTGGAGTAAATGGCTTATACGTCTGGAAATCGTCTAACGTCTGTAAAATGCCTTTATCGGAAATTTCCTCCTTGGTAAAAATCCCGCTTTGCCCCGAACGATTGGCAATATAAAATTGATTGCTCACTGAATTGTATACATATATCGACTCAATAAACGGCATGGAGCTCAAGTAGTTGGTCAAGTCATTCATAGCTGCCGTCACATCATAAATATTAGGCTTCGTATAAAAAAGCAGCTTGGAAATCGTAAACGTCCGGTACAGCTGGAAGGTGAGCGATTGGGCGCTCTCCGTCATGCTGTTCACTTCCTGGCTCGTTCGGGTCAGGCTGCTGACGTCGGATAAATAGGCTTGCTTCAAATCCAGCCTTGTATAAGCAAGATAATAGAAGAAGGACGAAATAAGCAGCGTCAATACGATACATAATGTAATGCTGAGCAGAAACCTGCTGTAGAGCTTTCCGTTATTTTTCCATGCGTTGGCTTTCATAGCTGTCCCCCTCTTTTCTTAGTAAGCGCTTACTTTTTATAAGTCTCTAATTGGTTTAGATATCGGTTTCCTGATTATACGCATATGTCAGTTTGTTCACCTGATCCCTCATGCATCTCTGTTCATATTATAAACTTCACTTTGCCAACCGTACAATGTATTCTATGCATAAAATTGAACGGCCTTGCTCTGAACGCTGTGAACAAACCGAACTGGAGTGAACTTTTTGGCAAAACCAATACGTTCAGATGACAAAGCTATTGCTTTCCTTTAGACTTTTCCTCGAATTCGCAGTGCAATATGGATAAGTCGAAGGGAAAGTGACAAAATGATTCATTCCAAGCTTCCAAAAATTTGGTATGGCGGTGACTATAACCCTGATCAATGGCCAGAGGCGATCTGGCAGGAGGATATGCGTTTGTTTAAGGAGGCGGGCATTAATGTCGTTACACTTCCGGTATTTAGCTGGGCGAAGCTGCAGCCTTCCGAGGACGTTTATCAGTTCGAATGGCTGGATAGGCTGCTGGATCTCATAGCTGAAAATGGGATTTATGCCTGCCTCGCCACCTCGACGGCTGCACAGCCGGCATGGATGTCACGCAAGTATGACGATATTTTGCCGGTGGATGTAGATGGACGGAAGCGGACGCATGGCTCCCGTACTAATTTTTGTCCGAATAGCAAGACGTACCGCCGTTTCTCCCGTGCTCTTGCGGCGAAGCTAGCCGAGCGCTACAAGGAGCATCCCGCGCTGCTCATTTGGCATATTAACAATGAGTATGGCACACATTGCTATTGCAATCATTGTGCGGAAGCTTTTCGCGTCTGGCTGCAGGCGAAGTTCGGGACCATCGAACGCTTGAACGCAGAGTGGAACATGAGCTTCTGGGGCCATACGGTGTATGACTGGGTAGATATTGTGCCGCCATCTAACCTCAACGGAGACAACCGCCATTTTCAGCCGATGGCACTCGATTATAAGCGGTTTATGTCCGATTCCATGCTTGACTGCTATAAAGGAGAGTATGAGGAGCTGAAGCGTATTACCCCGGATTTGCCGATTACGACCAATATATGGGGGCTGTTCAACGGCCTTGATTTGCAAAAATGGGGCGATGCGATGGATGTCGTGTCCTGGGACAGCTATCCGCAAATGAATGAGCCGATGGGCAATGTGGCGATGCGCCATGATTATATGCGGGGCCTGAAGCAGGGCAAGCCGTTCATGCTGATGGAGCAGACGCCAAGCCAGCAAAACTGGCAGCCCTACAACAGCCTCAAGCGCCCGGGCGTCATGCGGCTGTGGAGCTATCAGGCGGTCGCGCATGGTGCCGACACGGTGATGTTCTTTCAGCTGCGCCGCTCGATCGGCGCTTGCGAGAAATATCATGGCGCGTTAATCGAGCATGTCGGGCATGAGCATACACGCGTATTCCGTGAATGCGCGCAGCTTGGGCAAGAGCTTGAGGCGCTGGGCGACAAGCTGCTGGATGCCACGGTACATGCACAAGCCGCGCTGCTGTTTGATATCGACAACTGGAATGCCGTTGAGATCACGAGCGGTCCAAGTGTGGACTTGAACTATTTGGATCAGGCGCAGCGTTATTATAAAGCTTTCTATGACCAAAACATTCAAATGGACGTCATCAGCCCGCTCAGCGACTTCTCCAAGTACAAGATCGTCGTCGCTCCCGTCATGTATATGCTGAAGCCGGGCGTAGCCGAGCGCATCGAAGCGTTCGTGCAGGCTGGCGGCACGTTTATTACGACCTTTTTCAGCGGTATCGTCAATGAAAATGATCTGGTCACGCTGGGCGGCTATCCAGGCGCGTTAAGAAAGCTGCTTGGCGTGTGGGTCGAAGAAATCGACAGCTTGACGCCGGATATGCGCAACACCATCGAAGTGGGAGAGCAGTTTGGCTATATAGCCGGGGGCTCTTATGAGTGTGAGCTGCTATGCGATTTGCTTCATTTGGAGGGCGCAGAGGCCATTGGCAGCTATGGGTCCGATTTTTATGCGGGGATGCCAGCGCTAACCGTCAATCGCTACGGGGAAGGCGAAGCCTATTATGTGGCGACGGTTCCTGAGCAGAAGCTGCTGCGCGGGCTCGTGCAGACGCTTTGCGAGAAGCATGGCATCGGGGCACCGCTCCTTGCGGATGCCGGAGTCGAGCTTGCCCAGCGTCATAAAGGGGAGGAAGCTTACATCTTCGTACTGAATCATAATCCTTTTGAGTCCAAGCTTGAACTGGGAGAAGCAGAATACACCGATTTGCTGACCTTTGAACACTTGTCTGGCGCAATAACAATCGAACCATATGGCGTCATGATCTTGAAGATATCGACATAGGCGAGGCTGCTATAGAAGAGCCGTTTTTCCTGTTCACACCGGGAAAAGCGGCTTTTTCTCTATGTTTTTTTCACTTAGCAACGTTAGTAGACAGCCTGTGAAAAGCTGAAAAATGCATAGAGGTGCAATTCGTTCACCTGTGTTTTCGCAGCATTTTTCACTAATTGCCTGATGTTGCTCTAGCTGAGCGTTTCGAGCCTGCTATACACTGAGGGCACAACGAACGACGCAGCAGCAGCAGTTGCCAAGAAGTTAAGCAAGTGAGCATGAGGGCAATTGCAGCTAGCGCCGTACAAATGAAAACAAGAAAAAGCAAAGCTGAAAGCTGAAAGGGGAGACATAGCCTGCATGAATACCAGAAGAGGTTTTTTTCACGAGCTGATCACCAACCGCATTTTATTTCTCATGCTGCTGCCGACAATTTTATTTTTCATCATCAATTCCTATTTACCGATGGTCGGCATCTATTACGCTTTCACGAGGTTCGATTATAATACGAGCTTATTCAATAGTGAATTCGTTGGGCTGGAAAACTTCAAATTTTTATGGCAATCCGGCATTTTGACTAAATTGACCTTAAATACAATTGGCTACAATATAGCCTTTATCGGGCTTGGCAATGTGCTTGCCATCGCGCTGGCGATTCTGCTAAGCGAGCTAAAAACAAAATGGTTCAAGAAGCTGACGCAATCCGTTATGTTTTTGCCTTATTTCGTATCGTTCGTTATCCTGAGCGTTATCGTGTACAATTTGTTCAACTATGAAAGCGGATTCTTGAACACGCTGCTCAAGCAGCTGAGCATCGAGCCGGTGGATGTATACAATACACCTTGGGTATGGGTGCCGCTCATTATTTTGTTCTATCTATGGAAAAACCTCGGTTACAGCATGGTTATCTATTTAGCCGCTATTACAGGCATCAGTGATGAATATTATGAAGCTGCCAAAATTGACGGCGCCAACATTTTTCAACGGATTTGGTACATTACGGTTCCCATGCTGAAAACGACATTCGTCGTCCTGCTGCTGTTCGCTCTCGGCAGCATTATGAAAGGACAGTTCGACTTGTTCTATCAATTAATCGGCAACAACGGCGTGCTGTATGATGCGACGGACATTCTCGATACGTATGTGTACCGCTCGCTGAAAGTAACGTTTGATATTGGGATGTCGACTGCTGCGGGTCTTTACCAATCGTTGTTCGGCTTTATCCTCATTATGACGGTCAACTATATTATTCGGAAAATCAACGACGAATACGCGCTGTTTTAGGAGCGCGTTGAAAAAGAGGCTGTGTTGCATGGAAAGCTTGGCTTCCGATCGCCATTACCCTTGAATTTCTATGAAATACCCCCATAGGGGGAAATTCAAGGGTAAAAGCGAACGCTAACGCTTCTCCAGCTCAACCTCTCCATTCCACTACGCCTTTTTCATCTCCCTCCTAAATGGGAGGAAAAAGGGAGCTTAGTTGCTTACGCACTTGCGCTCTACCTTTTAGTTCAAGAACCAAGAGCCAAGAACCAAGAGCCAAGAGCCAAGGGCAAGACCAGAAACAATTACTTGGCCGTATTCTTGCTTATGTTGTACCTTCTAGAGCAAGTGTACTTGTTTTGTGCCTAAGCGAGTGCTCAAGCATGGGAGCGAAGGGATCTTAAACACAAAGATGTAGACATTTATAAGCGTCAAATCAATTGTTTTCTGCTGTATGAATTCGAGCTTTGTGGTTTGTGTTTTAGAAGGAGGGGGCGGGTGAGGAGGACGAGCGGAGTAAAAGGTTTGAGCTGGAGAAGCGTGAGCGTTCGCTTTTGTCCGTGGAAATTTACCGCTGGCGGTATATTGACGAATTTCCACGGGCAATGGCGATCGTAGGCCAAACCTTTTACGCAGCGACGCTCCAATCTCACCAAGCGCGCACTTATTCTAATCACCGACACAAAGAGAACATGGAGGTTACTTTATGAAAATCAAAGACGACAGCTATATGCTGCTGTTCCGCATTATTGCTTTTGTAGTTATTTTGCTCACGTCCGTCGCTTGCCTGTTTCCGTTTCTGCTCATTGTGTCAGCTTCGTTCACCCAGAACGAATCAATTCTCCGCGACGGGTATCATTTGATCCCGCAGGTGTTTTCACTCGAAGGCTACTCAACAGTGCTGCGATTCCCGCAGCAGGTCATCAATGCCTACACAGTAACGATCATAACGACAGTCGTCGGCACATTTCTCGGTCTGTTTTTCATTACGATGGCCGGTTACGTCCTGCAGCGCAGAGATTTTAAATATCGGAATTTTTTCTCCTTCTTTATTTATTTCACGACGCTGTTCGGAGGCGGACTTGTGCCGTGGTACATTATGCTGACGAAATATTTGCAGCTCACCGATACGTATGCGGTGCTCATTCTTCCAGGACTTATGACGCCGTTTCTCATTATATTGATGAAAAACTTCATCCGCTCCGCCGTTCCCGATGAGGTAACGGAATCGGCTAAAATCGATGGCGCGAATGATTTTACAATCTACGCTCGCATCGTCCTGCAATTGTCGATGCCGGGCATTGCAACCGTCGGGCTGTTTCTGGCGCTGGCTTACTGGAATGACTGGTTTACATCCTCGCTGTTCATTAATGACACGACGATGTACCAGCTTCAATATTATCTCTACAACATCATCAATGCGATGAGCTTCCTGTCACAGATGGGAGCGGGCACAGGCGTTTCGCTTGGCGGCGATATGCCGATGGAGTCGACAAAGATGGCGATGGCCATTATTGTAACCGGCCCGATTTTGTTCCTTTACCCTTTCGTTCAGCGTTATTTTGTAAAAGGCTTGACGATTGGAGCTGTAAAAGGTTAGAACTGTACCAGAGTGCACAGCGGCAAGCTTGCTACTAGGGTCCAGCTAACATATATAGGTTCAACTTATAAAAGGGAGGATTCACATGATGAAGAAAAAGAGCAAAGGTTTAGTCATGCTTCTCACCGTAATGCTGCTTATGAGCATGATCGCAGCTTGCAGCGGCAATGGTGGCGGAAATACGGCAGCATCCAGCAGTCCAGCAGATAGCGGAGCAGCTACTGCTTCTCCGGACAATGCGCAAGCAGGCGAGAAAACGGGTATCGATACTTCCAAAAAAGTAGAATTGCAATTTTATATGCTAGGCGATGCGCCAAAGGATCTAGCTGCGATTCAAGACAAAATCAACGAAATGGCGCTTCAGGATTTGAATGCAACCGTCAAGTTCAACTACACGTCATGGACCGATTGGGAGCAAAAATATAAATTGCTGCTCGGCTCCGGCCAGCAGGTTGACCTGATCTTTACAGCAGAATGGACACAATACCAGTCCTATGCGAAAAAAGGCGCTTTCCAGCCGCTCGACAAGCTGCTTCCTGTAGCTGCGCCGAAGCTGAACGAGTTCGTGCCGAAAGATATGTGGGAAGCGGTTAAAATCGACAACCAAATCTTCACCGTTCCGGCAACGTACAAAGAGTATGTAACGAATGGCTTTGTATGGCGTGAAGATCTTCGTAAAAAATACAATCTGCCAGAGCCAAAAGACTTGAAAACGTATGAAGAGTATTTGGCTGGTATTAAAGCTAATGAGCCGAGCATGCGTCCAATCGCACTGGGTGCAGACGTTCGCGGCAGTCTTGTGAACCAAATTCGCGATGTCGAGCACAAAGCAATCGGCGCGCTGCCTTATGGTCTTGGCGTGAACTACTTTGAGCCAGGCAACATTTACACGTACTGGGGCTCGGATGAGCAAAAAGCGGATTTGGAGCTGATTAAGCGTTGGCAGGATAACGGCTACATCCCGAAAAACGTGCTCAACATCAACGACGTTATTCAGGAGCAGCTGACAAGCGGCAAAGCAGCAACGATTTTTGGAGACAACCCAACTCGCTTCAATGATTCGGTTATTAAAGTGCAAGCGGCTCACCCAGATTGGGAGCTGAAATACTACCCATTCCCGCTTACAACAGGTATTGCAACACCAGTACATGCGATTCACAACGGCTTTGCGATTCCAACAAGCAGCAAAAACCCAGAGCGCGCACTGGCATTCTATGAAAAAATGGTTACAGACCAACGCTACAACCTGCTCACTCAATACGGTGTTGAAGGCAAAAACTATGAAGTGAAAGATGGCTACTACCAAATGATCGGCGATGCAAGCTCCAACGGCTTTGCTCGTGAAGGAATGAACGGCTGGGCATGGAGAAATCCAGAGTTCATGCTGTTTGACAAAAACTATGACGGCGTAAAGGCGATCTTCGACGAGCTGGACAAAATCCAAGTTCCAGACAAATTCAACGGCTTTGCTGAAGACTACAGCTCTTACCAAGCCGAGAGAGCAGCGCTTGAGCAAGTGGAGAAGCAGTACCTGTTCCCGCTGCAAGCTGGTCTCGTGGACAATATTGACGAAGGCTTGAAAACGTTCATGGACAAGGCGAAGCAAGCTGGACTTGAGAAAATTCAAGCTGAGTACATGAAACAATGGCAAGCTTATGTAACAGAGAAAAATATTAAATAAACGGCAAACCTGTACCAGAGGCAGCTCGAGGTAAAGGCGGAAAAGCGGTGGTATGTCCCAGAGGGACATAACCGCCGCTTTTCTTATGCAATAAGATAGGGGATTAGGTGCGGATGCCTAAGTACAATGACAGTCAAATGAAAAGCACATATTCGGCCTTTTGAATCAAACGCTTACATAATGATCTATGCTACAATATAGCTATAGTGATCCTTCTTATAACAGGTTTAGAGAGGATGTTAATCATTGGATAAAGTCAGAATCGGCATATTAGGCCTTGGGAATATGGGAACAGGACATGCACGTTATTTGATTGAAGGAAGAGTAGAAGGCGCCGTGCTTGCTGCGGTGTCGGATGTACGGTCCGAACGTTTGGAGCTGGCGGCGCAGGAGTGGGGGACAGAACTAAAGCTGTATTCGACGGCTGAGGAGTTGTTCAGCTCAGGCGAGGTCGACGCGGTGCTCATCTGCACGCCGCATTATGACCATCCGCAGCAGGCAGCGGCAGCACTGGAGTCGGGGCTGCACGTATTAATTGAGAAGCCTGCGGGCGTTTATACGAAGCAGGTTCGCGAGATGAATGAAGCGGCGGCTCGCAGCAATAAAGTGTTCGGCATTATGTATAATCAACGCACGAATCCGCTGTACGCGAAGCTTCGCGATTTGATTATATCCGGGGAGCTCGGGGAAGTTCGCCGCACGAACTGGATTATTACGAACTGGTACCGCTCGCAGAGCTATTACGATTCGGGCGGCTGGCGTGCAACATGGGCTGGCGAAGGCGGCGGCGTACTGCTGAACCAGGACCCGCATCAGCTTGACCTGTGGCAGTGGACGACAGGAATGATGCCGAAGCGCGTACGTGCTTTTTGCTCCTTTGGAAAACACCGTGATATTGAAGTGGAAAACGATGTGACGGCTTACGTGGAATATGAAAATGGAGCAACGGGTGTGTTTGTCACCTCGACCTTTGAGTCGCCGGGAACGAACCGTTTTGAAATTTCCGGTGAACGCGGCAAAATCGTCATTGAAAATGACAAAATGACGTTTTGGCGGCTGCGCGTATCTGAAACCGAATTTAATGCGAGCTTTAAAGGCGGCTTCGGCCAGCCGGAATGCTGGAAATTCGAAATTCCGGTCAGCGATGGCGGCAATCACATGGGCATTACCCAGGACTGGGTAAATGCGATTCTGCATGGCACGCCACTACTTGCTCCAGGCGAAGAGGGCATTAGGGGACTGGAGCTATCCAATGCGATGCTGCTCTCTACTTGGACGGATGGATGGGTCGATCTTCCGATTAACGAGGATTTATTTTATGAGAAGCTGCAAGAGAGAATACGCAGCTCGGATAAGAACAAAGATGTAAACAGTTACGAGACGCTGGATGTTAAAGGTACTCATTAAATACAAACGAGCAAGCGAGAGGGAGGCAATATTTTATGTCAACAGCAAATGGAATGACTTATGCCCCGAAAGGCAAGCCGAAGCCAGTAGTTAAAGAAGGGGAATTTGTATTCGCTGCTTTGTCGCTCGATCATGGACATATTTATGGCATGTGTAATGGTCTTCGGGAAGCGGGCGGCACGCTCAAGTGGGTTTATGATCCAGACCCGAAGAAGGTAGAAGCCTTTGTACGCACCTATCCTGAGGTTCGCCCAGCGGAATCGAAGCAGCAAATTTTGCAGGATGCGGAAGTGGTGCTCGTTGCAGCAGCGGCGATTACAAATTTGCGCGGCCCGCTTGGCGTCGAGGTCATGGAGCATGGCAAGCATTATTTTACCGACAAAGCGCCGTTTACGACGCTGGAGCAGCTGGCTGAAGCGCGTAAAGTAACGGCAGCTACGGGCAAAATTTATGCAGTCTATTACAGCGAGCGCCTTCATGTGGAATCCGCTGAGTTCGCTGGGCAGCTCGTGAAGGACGGAGCTATTGGCCGCGTGCTGAATGTATTGGGATTGGGGCCGCATCGTTTGAATGCAGCGGCTAGGCCAGACTGGTTTTTCAATAAGGAGCAGTACGGCGGCATTATTTGTGATCTTAGCAGCCATCAAATTGAACAGTTTCTGTATTTCGCAGGCTGCAAGGATGCGACGGTGCAATCCAGCAAAATAGCTAATTACAATAACAAGCAATACCCAGAGCTTGAGGATTTTGGTGACGTTACACTTATTGGCGACAACGGGGCTACGCATTATTCTCGCGTGGACTGGTTTACACCGGATGGCTTGTCTACTTGGGGAGATGGGCGGACGATTATTCTTGGCACAGAAGGCTATATCGAGCTGCGCAAATATGTCGATTTGACGAGAGGCGGCAGCGACCATCTGTTCCTCGTGAATGGAGACGGCGAGCAAAAATTGGATGTGTTGGACAAGGTGGGCTTCCCTTATTTTGGAGCGCTTATTCTAGATTGCTTGAATGGGACGGAGCTTGCGATGTCGCAGGCGCATACGTTTAAGGCAGCAGAGCTGTGCTTGCAGGCACAATTACAGGCTGTTCGGGTCGAATAGGGAAAGAGCAGAGGGAGTAAAGCATACAATACGGTTTGAGGAAGGGAGAAACGTAAATCGATGATGAAGTTATCTGTATTTACGGTAGCTACACCGGAGCTGGGGCCCGAGGAGCTGGCGGCCGCGGCGCAGGAGGCAGGAATTCATGCTGTAGAATGGCGTTACAAGGAAGCGCCGGATGCGGCTGTAGCAAGCCAGGAGCCGTCTTTCTGGGGCAACAATCGCTGTACGATTTTCCCCTCAGGCGGCGATGAAATGCTGGACCGCTTCGGAAAGGCGGCTGCTGATCATGGACTGACAACGCTTAGCCTGACCCCATATCTCACCGCTGGCGATTTGGAGGCGACCGAACAGGTGCTGAAAGCGGCGAAGCGGGTAGGGGCTTCCTTTATCCGGGTTGGTGTTCCGGGTTATGACCGCACAAGGCCGTTCGGCGAGCTGTTCACGCTCGCACGGACGTATTTGCAGCAAACGCAGGAGCTGTGCCGGAAGTATGGCGTTAAAGGCTTAGTCGAGACCCATCATCAGACAATTGCGGCAAGCGCTTCCGCGGCTTATCGGCTATGCGAAGGGCTGGACCCGGATTGTATTGGCGTACTTTACGATCCCGGCAACATGGTTTACGAAGGCTTTGAAAACTACCGGATGGGACTGGAGCTGCTAGGTCCTTATTTGGCACATGTGCATGTGAAAAATGCGGGCTGGCAAGCTGGCCCAGAAGAAACAGATGGCAGCATTAGCTGGAAGGCGGACTGGACGGGACTAGCTAAAGGGGTAGTGCCGTGGAAGCAAATGATTGAGGATTTGCAGGCTGTCGGCTACGACGGCTATCTCGGCATTGAAGATTTCAGCAAGGAATTTGCGGAGTCTCCAGACATGCTGCGTCATTTTGTCCGCTATATTAATGGACTGCAGTCCAGCGATTAAAATGATCGATTTCAGTTATCAAATCCAAACACCGCTTGAACCCATTTTTCATTCGCATACCTATTACGAGGTTTATTATTTTCATGAAGGAAAATGCAACTATTTGATTGGCGATCAAATTTATCATATGCAGCCGGGTGATATGATGATTTTGTTCGGCATGACGCTGCATTGCGCCAAAATTGATCCTTCCGTTCCTTATGTCCGGACGATTGTCCATTTTGAGCCTTCGCTGCTGCGCCCGCTGCTGGAGCTGCCGCAGGCGCTCAATGTTATGGAGCCGTTTGAGGAGCTGCGCAATCACCGCCTGCGGCTCAGAGGCGAGCATAAGGAAGAGGCGGAGCGGCTTTTGGCTCAAATGCATATGCATCAGCAGCGGGGCGATGCCATCGGCAGCAACCGTCTGCTGCTTGCCTTTGTTGATTTATTGTATTTTATTTTTGGCTTGTGCGAGCAGCCTCTAAGGGACCGGCAAGAATTTTCCTCGGATAAGGAGCAGACGGTGCAGCGCATTATTTCCTTGCTGGAGCACAGCTATACGGACGATTTGCATATGGAGCAGCTGGAAGAACGGCTGCATTTAAGCAAGTCGTACATTGCCAGACTGTTTAAGGATGTGACGGGTGTAACGGTTTTTCATTATGTGTATAGAAGGCGAATCAATGAGGCGAAAATCATGTTTTTGATGGAGCCGTCCGTCACGGTTACAGAAGCTTGCTATCGGCTGGGCTTCAAGCATTTGGCCCATTTCAGCAGAATGTTCAAGCAGTTCGTCGGTGTATCACCAGAGCAGTTCAAGCGGCGCGAGACGCAAGGCTAATCGTATAAATAAGGGGAATGATTCGGGTGAAGCTGGAACGTGGGCAGAAGCTGTTGTTCATTGGGGACTCAATTACGGATTGCGATCGGAACAAGCAGGATGGCGAGGGGCTGTTCGGCGCGCTTGGCAGAGGTTATGTAGCGCAGGTGGATGCGCTGCTGCAGGCGGTTTATCCGGAGCTCGGTATTCGCGTAGTGAACATGGGAACGGGCGGGCATACGGTCCGTGATTTGAAAGCGAGATGGCAGGAAGATGTGACGGATAAAAAAACGGATGTGCTTTCGATCATGATCGGCATCAATGATGTATGGCGCCAATATGATACGCCGTTCATTACGGATTGGCATGTCTATATCGAGGAGTACGAGCAAACGCTGCGCGAACTGGTAGCACTTGCGAAGCCGGTGGCCGGAAGCGGTATCGTGCTGATGACGCCTTTCTTTCTGGAAAGCAATGAGCAGGATGCGATGCGCCGCACGATGGACGAATATGGTGCAGTTGTACGCCGAATAGCAGATGAGACGGGCTGTCTGTTTATTGATACACAGGCGGCATTTAATAAAGTGCTTGCCCATCTGTATTCCGCTACTTTGGCGTGGGATCGCGTGCATCCGACGGCGGCAGGCCATATGGTGCTGGCGAGAGCTTTTTTGCAGGCAATGGATTTCGATTGGACGAAATAAAATGGGCTATAGCTTAGAAGCTTATCCGCTGCGGATAAGCTTCTTTTGATTTTAATGCTGCATAAGTCGTCCATGCGAGAGTTTTAAAAGAAGTAGACGATGGAAATAAAACAATAAACATATTGCCAAAACTAATGCCATTAGTTATTATGAAACTAATGATATTAGTTTTTGCGCAGCAAGCGCAAAATACCGAGGAGCGATCCATTGTGAGAATGACTAGACACCAGCATATCTATCAGTTGACCTACTTGCCCCATGTATTTCCTGTAAATTGCTATTTGATCGAAGAAGAGGATGGCTTGACGCTGATCGATGCAGCACTTCCGAATAATGCCGAAGCGATTATGCAGGCAGCACGAAAGCTCGGCAAGCCGATTGTACGGATCGTGCTGACGCATGCGCATGATGATCATATCGGTGCGCTGGATAAGCTCAAAGCACAGCTGCCGGAGGCGGTTGTAGCGATCTCGGCGAGGGATGCGCGATTGCTGCGGGGAGACCGCTCCTTGGAACCGCGAGAGCCGGCTACCCCAATCAGAGGCGGTGTGCCGAAAAAAGTAGCAACGAAGCCGGATCTGCTGCTTCAAGATGGCGACCGTATCGGCTCGCTGCTGGCGGTTGCAGCACCGGGACATACGCCCGGCTCCATGGCCTTTCTCGATACGAGAGGCGGCGAGCTGATTGCCGGTGATGCTTTTCAGCTGCGTGGGGGCCTTGCGGTAAGCGGACAAGTTCGGCCATTGTTTCCATTTCCGGCCTGGGCAACCTGGAATAAGCAGCAGTCGCTGATTAGTGCGAAGCGCCTGCTTGCGCTGAAGCCGTCCTTGCTGGCAGTCGGACATGGTAACCTGCTTGTTGACCCGGCGGCCGCAATGGAGCAGGCCATCATAGCTGCTGAACGCAAGCTCGCTGCTGCCGCGGTGCATTAAAGGAAAAGCACGCTGATATAATCTGTATGGATTTCAGAATAGCAAGGAGAAGATGACATGTCGCCAAGAATAGGCTTGGATGTACCGACGATAGTTCGGACAGCCGCAGAAATTGCCAATACGCAAGGGCTGGAAGCAGTGACGATGGCTTCGCTTTCGCAGAAGCTGGGCATTCGCTCCCCCTCCTTATACAATCATATAGACGGTTTGAGTGGGGTGAAGCTGGCGCTTGCGATTTATGGCTTGCGCGAAATGAACGAGCAGATGAGTAAAGCGGTAGAAGGGCTGACAGGGGAAGACGCCGTTTATGCGGCGGGCAAAGCCTATGTTGCTTTTGCCCGCTCGAATCCGGGTGTTTACGAGGCGACGATTCCGTCCCAATCCCAAGATAATGATGAATTTAAAGCGGTCAGCGAGCAGCTGATGGGGCTCATTATTAATTTGCTGGATAGCTACAAATTAAAGCAGGAGATGGCCATTCATATCGTCCGCGGCTTGCGCAGTCTGCTGCATGGATTTAGCTCCATTGAGCAGAAAGGCGGCTTCGGCTTGCCCTACCAGTTGGATGAATCGATGCAGCTTGTACTGCAAACGTATTTGTCGGGTATTCAAAGCTTAAGCAAAGAAGATTAAACGTTGTCTGGGCATAAAATAGACCTCTTCCTACGTATGATGAAAGGGAAGCATGTATGAACTATTTTTCCAGAAGGGAGAGGGCTGCCGATTACGAAGCAACAGCTGCCGCGAAGCTCGCTACTGTCTATTGGAGGGATGCTGCTTCCCCTTGTCATTCACGGCATTCATTTGCTGCTGCCACTGCTGTTGACAGGGAGTATAGCAGTAGAAAGCAGCATGCATAGGCATCACGGCGAAGCGGCCAGTTCGGGAACAGATTGGGTGGGCTTGCTGCTAAGCGGCATTACGGCTATCTCGGTCATCGCAACCATCATTTATTTATACCGAATTTGGACCAGCAAAACCTGCAGCAGAACGAACGCCTGGCTGTACACGGGCATTTCCGTTGTCTGCTTTGTGCTCATCGCCGCAACATTATAAGGCAATAGGGAAGGCTCAAAGCCAAGCAGCGGCCGGAGCTTTCTCTTTTTTTTTTGCAAAAATCTTCTGTTGCGCTTCTGGTTGAATTTTGCTCTAATGAAAGTAACGTAAATGAATGAGTACTCTTCGGGATAAGGAAGAGATTCGAAAGGAAGCAGCAGAAGATGGAAACAAAAGCCCGATTGCAAAAATTTGGCATGCAAATGACTCCTCGCGTCTGGTATAACGCCAAAATTGATGTGGGCGCTTCATTATTGTTCAGCTTGTTTAATGTGGTGCTTAATCAGTTTTACATGCCGTTTGCAATACAGCAGGGGGCGACGAACTTTCAGGTAGGGCTATTGTCGGCAGCTCCGGCAATTGGCCTTATTTTCTCGCCGCTGTGGGCGAACTGGATCGAGAAAAGCAACAATCCCAAACCGTTTGTGGTCATTCCAAACTTAATTGGCAGGCTGCTTCTGCTGCTTCCGGCGTTGTTTGCTCATCCTTCGGTGTTTGTGGCAACGGCGCTCGTTTTTCAAATTTTGATGGGTATTCAAGCTCCGGCTTATGCGGCACTAGTGTCCCGCATGTATCCGCCCGATGTAAGAGGCAGGCTGATGGGGTATGTGCGAGTGGCTATGGGAGCCATAATGATCCCGCTCGCCTATTTGGTCGGAAAATGGGCCGATACGTCCGGAACGGCCTGGCCGCTCGTCTGTGCAGCGGCAGCAGGCACCTTGTCTATATTGCTGTTCCAGACGCTGCGTCTGCCAAAAGTTCCGCTGAAAAAGCTGGTAGCTCCCGGCGCATCGGTCACCCGCTTCTCGCTGCGCGACCAGTGGAAGCTCGTGTCGGGGAACAAGAAGCTGGCTGTGCTGCTGGCCGCAACGTCGCTTGCTGGCTTCGGCAATATGCTGTCGATTCCGCTATACCAGATTATTCAGGTACAGGTGCTTGAGCTGAGCAATGTGCAAATTGGTTATGCGCGCGTCGCTTATTTTATCGGACTGCTGGTCACTTATTTTATAGCGGGCTGGATGATTGACCGTTTTGATATCCGCTATACGATATTGGGCGGTATTGCAGCATATGCTATCGTTCCGATGCTTTATGGGTTGATAGGCACCTACCCGGCTGTCATACTCGGCAATGGGATCCAGGGAATTGGCGAAGCGATTTGGGATATTGGCATTCTTTCTTATATTTTCAGGCTTGCACCTGGCCGGGAGGCGGTCGTGTTCGGTATCCATCTGATGTTGTTTGGCGTGAGGGGGACGATTGGGCCATTGCTGAGCGCGGGCTTTTCGGACAGTGTGCCGCTGAGTACGCTGCTTATCGGGGCTGCCATTTTTGGCTGGGTCGGCACGCTGCTGTTTGTAATCGGCAACCGCAAGCGGGCGGGGACGCGGCTTTCAAACGGCACTACGCTAGGAGAGTAAAGGGGCAGCAGGACCGCTGCCTTACATACAGCTTAGAGAACGCTTACAACCAATATGGGAAACGGCTGATGATCATTTGAAGGAGGAGACAAAAATGACTGATGTTTTTCGATTTGATTTTGGTATTGGAGCTGCGAGGGACGGGCATGTGAAGGTAACGGACTCTACGTTGTACGAGCCGGGCAAAGGCTACGGATTCAGCTCGGTCACAAAGGTAGCGGCGAAGAGCCGTGTGGAAGCGGAGGGCATGGGCAGCGACTTCTGCATTCCCGTGGAAACCTCTTTTTTGCTTGATGTTGAAAATGGTGTCTACACCGTGAATTTGTTAATCGGCGATGCCATAACCGCAACGGAGACGACGATTAAAGCCGGCTGTGGCCGACTCATGGCACAGCGTTTGAGGACGGTAGCAGGCGAGTTTATTCGCTACAGCTTTTCCTTGTCCATAAGGGATGGTCGAATCCGCCTGGCCTTTACGGGATTGGCGCCGCGCATTAATGCGCTTGAGGTGCTTTCTTCCAACCAAACGCCGACCCTTTTTCTTGCTGGGGATTCAACCGTTACGGATCAGCCTGAGGATGGCTATCCCTATGCGGGCTGGGGCCAAATGCTGCCCAAATGGTTCAAGCAGGATGTAGCCATTGAGAATAGGGCGGTTTCCGGTCGCAGTTCCAAAAGCTTTATTGGAGAGGGCCGCCTTGATGAAATCTTTCAATGGATGAAGCCGAGGGACGTGTTGATGATTCAGTTCGGACATAATGACCAGAAGCCGGATGAGGAGCGGCGGACGGAGCCTTTTACCACTTATAAGGAATATTTAAAACAGTACATAGACGGGGCTCGGCAGCGCGAGGCGATTCCCGTACTGGTGACGTCCGTACAGCGGCGATTTTATGAAGCAGATGGTAGTCTCGTCGATACCCATGGCGATTATTTAATTGCGATGAGGGAGCTTGCCGAGGAGGAAAACGTTCCGTTAATCGATTTGGCAGAGGAAAGCCGCAAGCTGTTCGAGGAGCTTGGTCCGGAAGCGACCCAATCGGTATTTATGTGGGCGGCACCCGGCGAGTTTATGAACTTTCCCAATGGTGTAGAGGACAATACGCATTTTCAAGAGCGCGGTGCGCTGCAGGTTGCCAGCCTTGTTGTGGAGCAGCTGAAGCCATTGAGGCTGGGGGCTATCCAGGTCGCGTTCCGCTAAGCGCTGTTTTGCCAAGTGAGCTCTGTACATTCAGCGGACGTTCAGGCGGCATTCATACGGTGTTCATAATGGTTTGATAAGCTGAGCTTGAACAATCAAGCATGGCTTATTGAAAGGAAGCGAACCCTTATGAAGAATTGGAAAACACTACTAAGTACGATTGTCATAACGGCCACTTTGGCTGCATGCAGCACCAATCAGACAGCAACGAATACGACCGCTGCTGCCGGCACGGAAGCGGCCACGACGCAGAGTGGTACACAAGCGGATGCTGGTGCTGGACAAGGGCAGGGCGGTCCGGGCCAAGGCGGCATGATGATGGGAGGCACAATGGGCAAGATCAAATCCATTGAGGGGCAGACCATTACGCTCTACAAATCTTCCTTCACGCCAGATGACCGCCAGGGAGGCGGCGAGCCTCCAGCGCAAGGCGATGCGCAGCAAGGTGAAGCGGAAGCGGCACCAGATGGAACACAGCCGGAGCCGCCGACACAGGATGGCGGACAAGCTGCTGAGGGTCAGCGCGGTGGCCGGATGAATATGGAGAACATGTTCACCGAGGAGACGGTGGAAGTGACAGTGACCGATGCGACAACGATTACAGCCGTTTCTTTCGAAAACAACCAGCGTGTGGAGACGGCCAAGACGCTTGCCGACTTGAAAGCCGATGACATTGTCACTTACACGTTGACCGACGGCACCCAGGATGCGGCGACGATTCAAATCGGCGGCATGATGGGGGGAGGAATGGGCGGAGGCCGTCCAGGCGGCCAAGGCAACGGTGCTGGTGCTGGCCAGGGCTCTAATGCTGAGGCAGAAGCATCCACGGCAGCAACTTCATAAGGATAGGGCAACCCCAAAAAAGGAAAGAGCGGTCTTATGACTGCTCTTTCCTTTTTGCTTGTGAAAGAATAACAGACAAACTAGTGGAATAGATTTTATTACATTGAGTTCAAATGCTAACATCTTTGCTTGCAAAGGGTGAATTAGACATGCATCGAGCAAAATCATATATAAATTCTATTGATCTTTCTACAATTGCAACGTTTCGGGCGCTGGTCGAAGCTATTGTACCAAACACACCTGGGCTTGCTGTTTACGGAGCGGAGCAAACGGCTGGAGCGGTAGATTTGCACATTCATGAATATATGATATGGGAATTGGATCACAGTCTCTCGCTTTTTTTAGGAACCCATCTTACCATCGTTCCATTAGCTGCTCCTACTGCCCAATTGCTCAATGCAGGTGCGGTTCAACTCGTCTCCTCCGGACGCGCGCTGCATGCACCAAATCATGCGGCTTGGGAAAGCAATCCCTATGCTGCACTTTCTCCAATCGACAGGATTCGGGTTCTAGCGATGCTTGAGCAGCTTGATGTTGATCTAGGCAGCTTGCCGCCTCCATACCAGTATGATGGCGGCAAAGTCCGATTTATGATTGATTTTCTCACTAGGCAAACGATGTTTGGCAATTACTCGGAGTGGTCCGCGTACGGAACGACGCGGCTCGCTACGCCTACCGAGCGAAGATTGGAATATTTCCCGATCAGCTGGAAGCAGGTCGGTTATCCAGGCGTCGTTCCGGGTTACCGGGCGCTGCTCGGTTATAAGTTGACCATCGTTCGTGAGGGAGGGGAATCTACCATTGTATGATGCGGATGTAATCGTAATCGGTTCCGGCGGCGGCGGAGCTGTCGCTGCCAAGGAGCTCGCAGAGTCTGGACTGCAGGTATTGGTGCTTGAAGCCGGCCCGTGGTATGGAAATAAAAACTGGCAAAACCCGAACAGCGAGCGTGGAGGGGAATGGAGCTCCAGCTACAATGATCTGGATGTGGCTCTCTATAAGAAGCTGTACAATGGGTATGAGAACAATATGAATGATGTGGTGTCAGGCGTGTTCCGCTTCGGTCCGGCAGACCGCAGGCGCACACCTTGGCATAGGGTCATGCGCCAGAAGGGAGACATCTGGCAGCTTTCCGGAGTTGGAGGAACGACCCAGCATTATTGGACGCAGTCGCCGCGGGCTTTTCCGATTGCGGTTGATGGGATATGGCCAATTAGCTATAAGGAGCTGATCCCTTATTACGAGAAAGCCGAAGCAACATTGCCTGTCCAGTTTTCACCGACGACTCCGAAAGAAGAGCTTTTTTACTATGGGGCTAAAAAAGCAGGCTGGCAGCTCATACCTACGCTTAATGTGACTACGCCAGGTTATCGCCCGAATCCAAACGCTATACTCCCGACAAATGAGCATCTGATGGACCCCAATTATTCGTTGGAGCAATTATCCCACATGGAAGGGTGCACCTTAAAGGGGAACTGTGTCAACGGCTGCTCGGTCGGGCCTTCAGTAGATAAAATCGCCAAGAGAAGCACCCTTGTCAGCTACATTCCTCTCGCCCTCAAAACCGGCAACGTTGCCATTCGTCCTAATTCCTTCGCGATAAAAATATTAACAGAGCAGGATCCAAAAGAAGGGCTCCGTGCAACAGGCGTGCAATTTCGAGACACATGGACAGGAGAAATCGGAGAGCTGAATGCCAAAACCGTCGTCATGGCCGCAGGCTGCATCGAATCTCCGCGTCTGTGGCTAAATTCTGGACTGCCCCATAATGCTTGGGTCGGAAGAGGATTGACGAATCATTGCTTCGACTGGGTTTCAGGCGTTTTTGATGAAAAGGAACTCATGAGCATACTGGGCATGCCTTCCGTCTATCCGTATATGGGGCACACTTCGGGAGCCAGAGTTGATATTCCGGGAACGGGGATTTTCCAGGTTTCCTGCCTAAGCCCGGGTTTAATGTCTTATTTGACTTATGGCTTCAGCGAGGCAGGCTTTAATGCCCTGAACCCTCCCGAACCTGGAGCACCATGGGATATTCACGGGCGGGTCGTTGGTCCTCAATTGAAAGAGCTGATGAGAAATTATACTCGAACGATGACGATGCTGCTCCTCACGGATGATGAAACGCTTTACCACAACAGGGTAGAGGTGGATCCGCTGCTGAAGGACGAGAATGGCCCGATTCCAGTTGTTCATTATGTTCCGAGCATAAAAACGCTGCAACGGCGTGACAAATTGGCTAGATATGCTGCCGAGACGCTGAAGCAGGCAGGAGCCCAAACAATCATTCGCTCGGACACGCCATTCAGCTTTATGCTTCATATTGAAAGTACCATGCGAATGGGATACGTTACGGATACGAACTGCGAGGCGATGCAAGTCAAACGGCTGTTCATCGCCGATAACAGTGTGCACTTCAATGGAATCGGCGGACCGAATCCGACGCTTACAACACAAGCGCTGGCCACACGAACGGCAGAAAAGATATTTAATAAATATTTTGCATAACGCTAAATTTTACACATTTCGTTGACCACGCAGGCAAGCTGTGCCCGCCAAGTTTCTGTTACTCCGATTATCGTTTGAGAGAACCAACCTAGTAAGTGGCAGCAAATGCTGTTCCAAATGCATATGAGGCCCCGGAGAGCTATGCTCATCGGGACCTCATTCATTAATACTTTTCAGTCAGCCAATCAACTGCTCTGCCTGCTGCTCTTCTTGTTGTTCTACTTGCTGCGCCGCCAACTGCTCAGCCAAGAGCAGCTGCTCTCGCACTTTGACAACCTCCCCGATAATAATTAACGCGGGGTTGCTGAGCTGTACGGAAGCGGCCAGATGATGAATATGCTCAAGTGTGCCAGTAAAGGTACGCTGTTTCGAGGTGGTGCCTCGTTCAATAAGAGCAACGGGCGTCGTAGAGACTTTCCCATGCTTCAGCAGCTCTTCGCGAATGGCGCCAAGCTGGCTGACTCCCATATAAATCGCTAAAGTATCTACACTGTGTGCGAGCAGATCCCAGCGTACAGGAGCTTTATCCCCATGGCAGCGGGTGCCTGTGACGCAGGCGAAGGATGAAGCATGCTCGCGGTGAGTAAGCGGAATATTCGCTGCCGCCGCTGCACCAATGGCAGACGTAATACCGGGAATGACCTCATACGGAATGCCATGCTTCGCAAGCTCGAGCGTTTCCTCGCCGCCGCGTCCGAAGACGAAGGGGTCGCCGCCCTTCAGCCGTACGACATTTTTCCCTTGGCTAGCGTATTGTACAAGCAGTTGATTAATTTGATCCTGTGGTATAGCATGGGCATTCGGCGCTTTGCCGCAATAGATGAGCTCGACGTTTTTGCTGGCATAATCGAGCAGCTCAGTCGTAGCGAGCCGGTCATACAAAATAATGTCAGCCGACTGGATGCGCCGCATCGCTTTTACAGTAATGAGCTCGGGATCGCCTGGACCTGCTCCGACTATATAAACCGTACCTGGTGCTTGCTCCATCATACACCACTTCCTTTGGCGACAATCGCTCCAACTGCTGCTGGCTCGGAATTTATCGGTGTTTTAACGTTTACAGCTTGGCTTTTCGGCGAAGGATGGGATAAATACAGCATCATCCCCGTGAACACTGCACCGCCAATAAAGTTGCCAACGAGTACGGGGATTTGATTCCATACCCACCAATCAGCAAAGCTGACGTGAGCGCCAAGCAGCATGCCTGCGGGAATGACGAACATATTGACGACCGCATGTTCAAAGCCTTGGGCGAAGAAAATGACGATTGGCAGCCACATCGCAATGATTTTGCCGCCCGTTGATTTGGACGTCATCGCCATTACGACGCCGAGTGTCACCATCCAGTTGCACAAAATCGCTTTAATGACAACAAGCATCATGCCCTCGGATCCCATATGCTTGTAGCCCAGTGTTTTCGATTCGCTAAGCTGAATAATCATTTGAATGAGCGGATTGCTCATATCGGTGAACATTTTTGTAATGACCAGTCCATACAAGATCGCATAGACGGTGCAGCCCATGAGATGTCCGGCGATCACCCAAAAATAATTGGACAGCATTCGGGAGGCGCTCGTCCTGCGGGCAACAACCGTTAGCGGAAGGAGTGCAAAGCTGCCTGTAACAAGCTCCAATCCAAGGAGGACAATGATGGCGAACCCGGCTGGAAATACGAGAGCACCTGCAAGGCCAAGTGAGGTTTGGCTCGTTGCTGTAAACGCAAGCGTTGTGGCAAAAGCCAAAATCGCTCCCCCGAGAAACCCGCGAACGAGCATTTGCAGCGTGCCAGCATTTGCTTTTGCCGCCCCGGTATCGATCATAGTGTCTATTACTTCTGCGGGTTTGATGTAGGACATAATGGTTGCTCCTTAAGATTAGGAATTGCATAACATGCTCTCTATTATAAAAGTAAAAAGACGATATTAGGAAATAAGTAATATTTATAAAATGTATAAATTAAAGCGTTACATAGATAGCGCCGTTCTCGGGATCAATTTCAGTAGCAAAGGTCGTTACACAGCCATCATCCGGGTCCTTGACCAATCCACTTTGGAGGTCAACCTTCCAATCATGCAATGGGCAATGGACAACTGTACCGCATACCATGCCTTCGGATAATAGTCCGCCTTTATGCGGACAACGATTTTCAATAGCCAGCACACTGCCGTCCTCGAGACGGAATACAGCAATTTCCGTCTCCTTCACACGCACGGTACGCGAGCCGCGAATATCAATATCAGATAATTTGCCAATCAGCAGTTTGCTCATATTTAATCCCTCCTGATGTTAGACCGGCAGCGGGCCGGCAATCGGTTCGAAGTTTTTACGCAATTCATCGTTATCAACAATTTCTTTCCAAGGGTCTGTAGTCACGCTGAGTGCTTTCTGTACACGCTCCATGAGCGCGAGACGGTCTTCTTTTTTCTCCAACGCTTTTTTCACTGTATCCAGGCCAACGCGGTCAATCCAGTGTGCTGTGCGCTCATTCCATTGCCCTGTTTCGCGGTAGTACTGCAAGTAAGCACTCGTCCACTCCATAACCTCTTCTTCTGTTTTTACCGTAGTCAGCAGGTCGCAGGCTCTTACCTTTACGCCGGCATTGCCGCCCACATGAATTTCCCATGCACCGTCAATAGCTACGACGCCGAGGTCTTTAATCGTTGCTTCCGCACAGTTGCGGGGGCAGCCAGATACTGCGAGCTTGAATTTGGCTGGAGCATTCAGACGCTCAAAGGCTTTTTCCATCTTAATGCCCATGGCCATGGCATCCTGTGTGCCGAAACGGCAAAACGTATTGCCGACGCATGTTTTTACGGTGCGGAGCGTTTTGCCGTAGGCGTGGCCCGAAGCCATCTCCAGCTCCTCCCACATTTTCGGCAAATCTTCTTTTTTAACACCGAACAAGTCAAGGCGCTGACCGCCTGTAAATTTCACCAACGGCACATTGAATTTCTCTGCTACCGAAGCGATTTTAATCAAATCGGCTGGAGTCGTCACGCCGCCGTAAATACGTGGAACAACGGAATAAGTACCGTCCTTCTGAATGTTGGCATGGTAACGCTCATTCGTGAAGCGGGATTCCTTCTCATCCACATATTCCTCTGGGAACAGCATGCCGAGGTAGTAGTTGAGGGAAGGTCTGCACTTCGAGCAGCCTTCTTTGTTATTCCAGTCGAGCACATGCATCACTTCTTTGACTGTCATCAGACGCATGCTTTGGATTTGTTCTACGATTTCATCACGGCCAAGCGAGGTGCAGCCGCAAATACCTTCCTTCGCCGATTCGCCGACCTTATCGCCTGCGTAAAAATGCAGCAGTCCTTCGATGTCAGCCTTGCAGCCGCCGCAGGATGCGGATGCCTTCGTGCAGGCTTTTAGCTCACCAAAGGTATGGCAGCCTTTGTTAAGGACCGCATCGCCAATGGCACCTTTCGTGACGCCGTTGCAGCCGCAGACGATTTCATCATCGGGCATATTTTCCAGACGGCTTGCACCGCCACCTGACTTGCCAAGCAGATCGCTCGAAATGCCGAGCAGCAGTTCTTTCTCGCGGCCTTCAATCGATTCTCCGCTTTTAATGGAAGCAAACAACGAAGCGCCATCTGCTGTATCACCGAACAATACTGCACCAACTAGCTTGCCGTTCCGTATAACGATCTTTTTATAAGTACCTGCGACATCATCTTGAATCCGCATGGCGCGTGAGCCCTCTGTTTCAACAAAGCGCCCCGCCGAAAAAACATCGACGCCGGATACTTTTAGTTTCGTGGAAGTTACTGATCCGGCATAACCAGCCGTTTCTACGCCAGCGAGACGTTTAGCCAGCACCGCGCCTTGCTCATACAATGGAGCCACAAGGCCGTAAGCAACGCCCCTATGCTCGACACATTCTCCAAGTGCCGATACATGAGGAATATTCGTATTCATAAAATCATCGACGAGTATGCCGTTGTTATAGTCAATACCGGAGCTCTTCGCCAAATCGACATTCGGACGAATGCCGACCGCCATCACGACCAGGTCAGTAGCCAAGTGGCTGCCATCGGTAAATTGCAGCTCCTTGACCCTGCCGCGACCTGTAATAGAGGCGGAGTGCTTGCTGAGCAGAAATTTCATGCCTTGCGTTTCAAGTTCTTTTCTCAGCATGAGTGATGCCGCTTCATCCAACTGACGTTCCATAATATAAGGATGTTTATGAATGACCGTGACGTCCATCCCGAGGTTGAGCAAGCCGCGGGCAGCTTCCAAGCCGAGCAGGCCAGCGCCGATAACGGCTGCTTTTTTGTACGATTTTGCTGCGCTGAACATTTTCTCGCAATCTTGAATATCGCGGAAGGCAATGACGCCTTCTTTATCTGCGCCGGGAATAGGGAGCATAAAGGCTTTGGAGCCTGTTGCGATAACAACTTCATCATAAGGGGCTTCAATGCCGCTTTCGGAAATAACAACCTTGCGCTGCGTATCGATCTTCTTGATCGATTGATTCGTATGAAGCGTAATGTTGTTTTCCTTGTACCAATCCCAATCATTAATAATGATATCTTTAAGCTCGGTGCTGCCCGCTAGTACGGTGGACAACATAATACGATTATAGTTAGGGTGCGGCTCCGCACCGAAAATCGTGATTTCGTAAGCATCTGGGGCGAGCTTGAGCAAATGCTCGATTGCACGGACACCTGCCATGCCGTTGCCGATAAGTACTAATTTTTTAGGGACTGTCATAATGGTTCTCTCCTCTCAAATAGGGCAGCTCTGTCTGGGTAAATATAAAAAGCCTGATTTCGCTGCCAAGGACACAGTTGTGCTTCCCTTGGTAGAACGAAACCAGGCTCCGTTGCCGGTTCAATCGAATACGCCATTGTACTCGTGAAAAAACGTTATAGTTGATAGTGCTACTATACACTGGATTTTTATATCATGTCAATATACCTGACGTAAATTGTTGTATAATATGAGGTGTCGACAAATTAAAGGTTTTTGTGTTATAAATATTCACAACAGTTAAATAGGAGGGGGCGCTCCTGAATGCGTTCTTTATTACTAATTGAACATAAAGCAGTCGAGCGAGAGTCTGAACAACAGAAAAACCAGGCAGACCGCGATTTAAGCAGGCTTTTTCCTGAAGTCATATTGGAATCCAGTGGTTATTTTGTTTTGTATGGCAGCAGCGAGGAGCTTGCGCGCAAGCATATCGTTCAATCGGATGCGGTAGTATTAAATCTCCCATTAAACGAAGTAAAGTATTGGGGCACTAAACTGCTGAGTTGGAAAAAGATTCCGATGCTTTGGTGGTGCAGTGCCGAAACCGCAACGCTTTCGAATGCTTTTTGCGAGGATGATCTTCCGGTGGATGGCATCCTTACGCCGCTTATGACCGAGCAGGAGCTGCATTGGGCCTTCCATTTTGGCTCCAAGCAATGCAGTGAGCGCCAGCAATGGCAGATGGAGCGCCAGCAGCTGGAAGGCCGTCTGGAAGAACGGAAATGGATCGACATGGCGAAGGGCATTTTATGCGACATTAAAAAAGTTTCCGAAGCGGAGGCTTATGATTTGCTGCGCAAGCAGGCGATGAATGAACGCAAACGCCTTGTGGATGTAGCGACGTCCATTGTAAAGGTATATCAGCTGCTGCAGGAGCAGAAATAAAGGGGGAGTACCGATGATTACCAATCTATTGAAGGAAGTCGGGCGCGGCAAGAGGGGCGCGCGTGATTTAACCTATGATGAAGCGGTGCAAGCAGCCGAATGGATTGTAAATCTGGAGGCGACTCAGGCGCAGATCGGCGCTTTTTTTATGGCGGAGCGAATTAAGATGGAAAGTGTGGAGGAGCTAGAAGCTTTCGTCAACGTGTGCCGGAGCCAGGCTCGCCGCGAGCATGTGCAGGAGGGAATTGACTGTGCAGGACCATACGACGGCAGAAAGAAATCATTTTACGCCACGTTCGCGACCTCCTTCGTCTTAGCGGCTGCTGGATTGCCAGTTACGCTGCACGGTACAGCTTCGCTTCCTCCAAAATGGGGCATTACGCTGCAGGATCTGCTGCTTGAGCTGGGCATAAACTCGAAGCTGCTTTCGCAGGAGGCAACGCTTGAAGCTGCCAGAGAGACGGGCATTTTGTTCATTCCCGCAGAAGAATGGTGCCCGCCGCTTAAGCGGCTGCACGGGCTGCGCGAGGAATTGGGCATGCGAACGGTATTGAACACAGCTGAGAAGCTTGTGGATTATGGACATTCCCCTTATCTTGCATTCGGCGTTTATCACAATACGGTATTTGACCGCATGTCGAAGCTATTGACGAATTTAAATTATAAGAAGGCGCTCATTGTCCAAGGGACGGAGGGCTCGGAGGATTTGTTCATCGAGCGGCCAACTAGAACGTATCAGGTAGAAAATGGCGAAGCCAGCCTGCAAATTATTGATCCGGATGCCTATGGACTGGAGCTGCCTGTACCCGAGGTGGATTGGACGCCCGCGGAGCAAATAGCTGTGACGGAGGCCGTGCTTAATGGAGGCGGACATCTCGCTTTTATGAATCAGGTACTGCTTAACGCTGCGGTCCGGCTTCATTTGGCAGAGCGAGTCGATTCCATTGAAGAGGGCTTGTACACATGCAAGGACTTGATCGACAATGGGGCGGCATGGGAGCTCTATGAGAAGTGGAAGGTTAGCTTGCTCATCTCGGAGCAGCAGCAGCTTCATAAGGCGACTGTGACGACGCCTTAGTCGCACGTAGCCATTTATAGAATTTAAGATTTACATGAAAAAAAGCAGTCTTCAAGCTCGCGTCGCGGGCAATTTGAAGGCTGCTTTTTGATTTGGGATGAATTAGTGATCATCGAGCACATTTTTATATTGATTGGAGATTAGCGGTTGTTTATGTTTTAAACGTTCAATTTCGAGCTTAATAATAGACTGCTCCTTAACGATGTATTCTACATCCTGTTTAAGGCTGGCAACATTCTGATTCAAAAGCGAAACTTTGTCATGCGTATGACGAAGTATGCCAATGACATCATCATTTTGCGAATCTTCCATGCGCTCCAGTTGGATTTGAATTTGATCAAGCCGCGTATTCATTTGATCAAGCTGAGTGTCTACTTGGTCAAAACGCTTGTCCAATTGCCAGAATAACAAGGACTCAGCTTGCAGAAGCATACTTGGATTAATAAAGGGAAATCGTTAACGTATCCTTCTCATGATACGAATGCAGCGTAGCTTCGCTGCCGACGATTTCGACGCTGATCAGCGACTTGATACAGAGCTTGAGCGCATTTTTGCCAGTGTTCAGCTTGCGGTTCAGTACATCGGTCAGTTTCTCGACAGCTTTTTTATTCGTATCCGTTATATAGACGGGAATCGTTTTATTTTGAAACAACAGCATTGTTTTCATAAAGGAAATCCTCCGCTCATTGGTTAATTTTAATTTAACTTTACTTGATGAATCTTAAGCGAATCTTAAAAAAAAGTTATGAAAAGGTTACAAAATCGTCATTTTTTCTAAAATTCTAAGAATTTATAAGATTCATCCTTAAATCCGCTTAGAATTCTAGGGCAAAGCTCTTCCCACGTCCTAGAAGGACGACGAAGTCGTTTTTGCTTCAAATATAAGAATTTATAAGTTTTGCACTTATAAATTGGGCTTATATTTCTCGGACTGAAACGCGCTGTGCCGCCAGAGGACGGGGAAAGCCGTTTCACCTTGTAATGCGCCATTTTGGACCGGATTCCGCTTTTGTTTGCGAAAATCGGACGGGGTGCAGTTCAACGTCTTGCGAAACACTTTAACAAAATAGCTGATATGGTCGAAGCCGACCTCCAGCGCGATGTCTGAAATTTTGCGTTCCGTGTGCAGCAGCAGCTCGGCCGCCTGATTTACCCGATAGGCGTTCAAATATTCAACCGGCGTCTGCCTCGTCATTGATTTGAAAAAACGGAAAAACTGTCCTTCGCTCATCGGAATTTGCTCCGCCAGCTCGCCAATACGTATCGGCCTGCGATAATGCAGCTGGATATAGAGGATGCTTTTCTTAAGCCGCTCTATTCGAGTTCTGTCATCCGATCTAGCTTCGCTGCGATTGCATGCCCGGTTTTCAATAGCGATCTCATGCAGCATTAAGTAGAAATACCCTTTCACCGCAGCCTCGAATCCGGCATAAGGTGCTCTGCAGCAGTTAATCATAGAACGGAGCAGGAAGAGCAGCTGCCGCTTCCAACCACTGTCCGGTGATATATGTCTCGGAAACGTCTTTTTCTTCTCCTGGAATGGACGAACGCATGTTTCCTGTACAGCATCGTAGCTTGTACTATCCAGCCAGCGAACGTCAAATACGATGGCACAATAGGTGCAGGAGGAGCCATTTAAAGAGTGTCCGGCATGAATATCTCCGCTGTCGATGAAGACGGCTTCACCAGCGCGAACGGGGAAATACTCGGTGTCAATCTGGAAGAGCATCTCGCCCTCCAGCACAACTAGAAACTCAGCCTCGTCATGCCAGTGGCAATCTACATTTACCTCGCCAGGTGCATATTCCATCCAGTAAGCAGCAAGAGGAAAGGTAACATCGCCATGCATGCGGTCTTCCCTGAGCGAATGACGCAGCGTCAAATCCATTGCAGTCAACCTCCGGTGATGAAGAAATCAGAATGGTGTTATAAACGGGCATAATTCTGTTAGTTTGTTGCTTTGCTTATCAGTATAATGCAAAATAGAACGATTTTAAAGTCAAATAATCGATATAAATGCAGAAAGGTCGGTTCTATTATGAAATTTACTGACGGCAACTGGATGCTGCGCAAACAGTATGACCTTCTGGGCGCGGTACAAGCCCATGATTTTGAGCAAAAGGATGGCGTGCTTACGGCTTATGCGTCTCCGCGTCCTATTTTGTCACGCTCCAATATGTTAGATACGATGCTGCTTACGGTTCGGTTTCATTCTCCGATGCCAGGCGTTGTCGGCGTTAAGCTGATCCATCACATGGGCGTGCGTGAGCGCGGTCCTGTATTTGAGCTGACGAAGGAAACCGGCAATTTCGTTACTATAGAAGAAACAGAAGAAGCAGCGATTTTGACAAGCGGCAGCCTGAGCGTTCATATTCGTAAAGGACCCGAGTGGTCAGTGGACTTCTACCGCGGCTCCGAGCGCATTACCGGAAGCAGGCAGAAGTCGATGGCGTATATTACGGAAGGCAAAGAGCAAGCCTATATGCGTGAAGAGCTGGATCTTGGAGTGGGCGAATGGGTTTATGGCCTCGGCGAGCGTTTTACGCCATTCGTGCGCAACGGCCAGGTCGTCGATATTTGGAACCAGGACGGTGGCACAAGCTCCGAGCAAGCGTACAAAAATATTCCTTTCTATGTAACGAACAAAGGCTACGGCGTATTCGTCAACCAACCGGATCTTGTTTCCTTTGAGATTGCTTCGGAGAAAGTGAAAAAGGTTCAATTCCACGTGACTGGCGAATCCCTTGAATATTTCGTCATTGACGGCCCAACGATTAAAGAGGTGCTTGGGAAATATACCGCATTGACAGGCAAGCCTTCTTTGCCGCCGGCATGGACGTTTGGCCTGTGGCTGTCGACCTCATTTACAACCAATTATGATGAAGCAACGGTTAATTCCTTCGTCGATGGCATGGAAGAGCGCGGTTTGCCGCTGCATGTATTCCACTTCGACTGTTTCTGGATGCGCGATTTCCACTGGACGGATTTCAAATGGGATGAGCGGATATTCCCGGACCCTGTCGGCATGCTGAAACGCCTGAAAGACAAGGGACTTAAAATCTGCGTATGGATTAACCCTTACATCGCGCAGCGCTCTCGTCTGTTTGAAGAGGGCAGAGACAAGGGCTATTTGATCAAAAAGCCAAATGGCGACGTATGGCAATGGGATATGTGGCAGCCGGGCATGGGCATTGTGGACTTCACAAATCCTGCGGCCTGCGAATGGTACAAAGGTTATTTGCGTGAGCTTGTAGATATGGGCGTTGACAGCTTCAAAACGGACTTCGGAGAGCGGATTCCGACCGATGTAGTGTACCATGACGGCTCTGACCCTGAAAAAATGCACAATTTCTACACGTACCAATATAACAAGGTTGTATTTGAGGTATTGGAAGAGAAGCTGGGCAAAAATGAAGCTGCGCTGTTCGCGCGTTCCGCAACCGTTGGCGGCCAAAAATTTCCGGTTCACTGGGGCGGCGATTGCTACGCAGATTATGAATCCATGGCAGAATCGCTGCGTGGCGGCCTGTCGCTGGGCTTGTCCGGCTTTGGCTTCTGGAGCCACGATATCGGCGGCTTTGAGAGCACAGCTCCAGCCCATGTCTTCAAACGCTGGCTTGCGTTTGGCTTGCTTTCCAGCCACAGCCGTCTGCATGGCAGCAGATCGTACCGGGTGCCTTGGGCGTATGATACAGAGGCGGTTGATGTTACCCGCTTCTTCACGAAGCTCAAATGCAGCCTGATGCCTTATCTGTTTAATACAGCTGCACAAGCGGTGGAGCATGGTTTGCCGTCGATGCGTGCGATGGTGCTGGAATTCCCGGAGGATCCAACTTCCGAGTTCCTTGATCGCCAGTACATGCTGGGTGATTCCATCCTAGTTGCCCCTGTATTCGACGAAAACGGCTTTGTACAATATTATTTGCCGGAAGGCAGCTGGACGCATCTTCTGACTGGAGAGATCGTAGAGGGTGGAAAATGGATCAAGGAAACGCATGACTTCCTGTCGCTTCCATTGTTCGTTCGTCCAAATTCGATCATTGCAATCGGTGCAAATGATACGAAGCCGGATTATGACTTTGCTGACGGCGTGAAGCTGACGGCGTACAGCCTCGCTGATGGAGCATCTGCATCATCCACAATTCGTGACATTAAAGGCGCTGCAGAGCTGCTCGTTACTATGAAGCGCGAAGGCAAGGAAGTAGCCGTTAAGGTACAAGGCAGCGGTAAAGCGCTCAGCCTGGCTCTACACGGTATTGGCGAAATTGCTAAAGTGGATGGCGCTGGTTCGCTTCAAGACGGCACGGTATCAATTGCTGCTGGCGCGAAAGAAACGGCATTGACGATTACGCTGAAGTGATTGAAATAAAAGTTGAAATAAACAAACGGCATAATGCCGGATGTGCTTCAAAAACAGACCAACGCCTTGTGACGACCGCATCAACAGCCGTCGCAGGGCGTTTTTTCCTGAGAGTAAAAGACAGCATTCAGCAAAATAACATATAAAAAGACTAACAAGACAGCTGTTTTTCGCAGCGCTCCTTCTATATAATTTGAAAGGTAAGGTACAAGAATTGAGAAACTAAATTCACAATATAAAGGAGTGCGGCCAAAGTGGGACAAATCGGAATTGGTTTACAATTGTTTACGCTCCGTGACGTAACAGCGGAAGACTTCGAGGGTACGCTGCGCAAGGTTGCGGCAATGGGCTATGAAGGCGTGGAGTTTGCAGGTTATGGCGGTATTGAAGCGGAGAAAATGCGTGATTTGCTCCAGGAGCTTGGGCTGAAAGCGATCGGAAGCCATATCGGCCTGCATTTGCTGGAAAGCCAGCTGGATGAAGAAATCGCTTACTTAAAAACAATTGGCGCAAAATATGCGATCTGTCCTTATTTGCTGGATGATCAGCGCAGTGCTGAAGCTTGGGCGAAGCATTTTGTAGCTTTTGAGGAGTATGGTAAACGTTTCCGCGAGGCGGGTATTGATTTTGCTTATCATAACCATGATTTTGAATTTAAAGTGGAAATTGACGGCAAAGAAGTGTTTGATGCTCTATATGAGCGAATCAGCCCTGAGCTGCTGAAAGTGGAAATGGATATCGGCTGGGTACAATTTTCCGGCAAAGATCCGCTCGCTTACATTGCGAAATATGCAGGACGTCTGCCTTTGCTTCATTTGAAGGACTACCGCGACAACAATGGCCAATGGCCAATTGATACGGTAGAACTGGGCCGTGGCGATCTTCCGCTGCTTCCTATCATTAATAGTGCGGTTGAAGCGGGTGTAGAATGGTTGATCGTTGAGCAGGATACTTGCGCAAATCCTCCGCTTGAAGCAGTTGCTGAAAGCATGGACTGGCTGAAAAACAATTTTCTGAACGCTTAACTCGCCAATTTGGCTTGATCTTATCCATTAATTATTGAAAAGGCAGGGATACATTTATAATGAGCAAAATTAGAGTAGCAGTAGTAGGTTGCGGTTCCATCTCGAAATATCGTCACATTCCGGAGTATGCAGACAATGCGAATGTAGAATTGGTCGCATTCGTTGACCCGATTATAGAGCGTGCGGAAGGCTATGCCGAGAAGCATGGCGGCAAAGCTTTTGCAGACTATGAGACGATGCTGGCTGAGATCAAGCCCGATGCGGTTAGCGTATGTACACCGAACGCGCTTCATGCACCAGTAGCGATTGCAGCAGCTAACGCTGGCGCACATGTATTGGTTGAGAAGCCGATGGCAGCTACAGATGAAGAAGCGGCAGCAATGATTGAAGCGGCAGCGAAAAACGGCGTTAAGCTGATGGTTGGACATAACCAACGCTTCATGCCGCCGCATGTAAAAGCGAAAGATTTGCTGAAAACGGGCATTATCGGCAAAGTACTGACATTCCGTACATCCTTCGGCCACCCGGGCCCGGATGCATGGAGCATTGATGGTGCGGAAAGCTGGTTTTTCCGCAAGCCGGAAGCGATCATGGGCGCAATGGGCGATCTTGGCGTGCACAAATCCGACCTGATCCGCTGGCTGCTGGACGATGAAGTGGCTCAAATTGCTGGCTTCGTTGGCACAGTAGACAAAGACAGTGATGTAGACGACAACGCAAACTGCGTGCTTCGCATGAAGAGCGGCGCAATGGGTTCGCTAGTAGCTAGCTGGACTTATTACAAAGGCGAGGACAACAGCACGATTTTGTGGGGCTCCAAAGGCGTTATGAAAATCGGTACGCACCCGGAAGATCAAGTCATCATTGAACTGCGCGACGGCACAGTAGAGCGCTACAAAACAGGCGAAATCTCCACAAATGAGAAGCAGCTGTCTAGCTTTGTTATCGATAAATTCATTGACTCCATCGTCAATGACACGACTCCACCTGTAACTGGCGAAGAGGGCCGCAAATCGCTTAAAGTCATTTTGAGCGCCTTCGAATCCCAAGCAACAGGCAAATTCATCGACATCAACTAATATTCATTCATTGTTCCATTGTTTTTGTATGCATTGATTGTTTGATTGTTTGATTTTGTCACTCTATATGGTAGGGATAACGAGCCAAGCGCGTTATCCCTCAAAAAAACTGCCTTCGCCGAGTTAAATGGTGAAGGCTTTTAAATTTGGAGGTGAAAGGGTGGCAAGAGGTGAAGAGAAAGGTTTGAGCTGGAGAAGCGATAGCGTTCGTTTTTGCCTTTGCATTTCGACCGCTTTGCGGTCTAATTAGGAAATGCAAAGGCAATGACGATCGTAAGCCAAACCTTTCACGCAGCAGCGCAGCTCCTCTTTCACCATCCTATTTAACGTCTCTCCGTCTTAAGGAGGAGAGACCCTCGGGCGCTGGTATTGTTTTTAGCTTAGTATATAGCAATATAGAATAGCATGTGGTAAATTTAGCTTAACAGCAAGGAAGTTTCATCCACTATTCGATAATATCGAATAGCTGAGGCATTTGCATTTAAGCAAAGCAGGGAGCGTCGTGTATGAATGTGCAATTCAAGAAAGGTGTGCTGGAGCTATGCGTACTCGTCTTAACGTCTGAGGGAGACCGTTACGGATATGAACTGGCCGTAAAAATATCATCCAAGTTCGAGGTGGCCGTGGGGAGTGTTTATCCGCTGCTCAATCGCCTAACGCTGGAAGGCTACTTCTCGACTTACCTTAAAGAATCGAATGAAGGGCCTCCGCGCAAATATTATCAACTAACGGAAGCGGGCTCGCAGCATATGCGAGGGCTCATTCATGAATGGTCGAGCTTCTCGACAGCCGTAAATGAAATTATTGAGGAAGGGATCCGTCCATGATGATGACGAAACACAATTATATGAGCGAGCTGGAGAGGCTGCTCGTCAAAGTGCCGGAGCAGCAGCGCCGTGAGTGGCTGTTCGATTATTACAGTCATTTTCAGCAGGCAGAGGAAAATGGGCAGAGCGAGCATGAGGCTGCATTGGAGCTAGGCGACCCAAGGCAGATTGCGAGCGAGCTGCTGCTTGGTTATAAAGTACAACGGGCTGAAGCGGTGAAAAGCTTCGGCAACACGTCTAAGGCGGTGCTTGCAACGGTGAGCTTGGGATTTTTCAATATCGTATTTGTGCTGGGGCCTTATGTGGCTGCAGTTGGCGTGCTTATTGCTCTATGGGCGACTACCCTAGCGCTTGGATTGGCAGGCGTCACAACGGTGCTGGAGAGCATGTGGAGCGGCATGTTTACACTAACCCAAGCAGCATCTATTGGGCTCATCTGCATTGGACTCGGCATTTTGCTGGGTGTAGGCGTTAATGCTCTGACAAAAGGATTTTTCGCTGCAACGATTAAATATTTGAAGTTTAATACGAAAATCATCAGGGGGAAAAAACAATGAGAAAGGCAATTGCAGTTGCGCTTATATTAGTTGGGATCGGGTTGGCCGGAGCGATATATTCCTTCAGCTGGGATGAGCTGCTGTCCTTCGGAACGAAGCCAGTATCGCAGGAGAAAACAGTTGATGCAGCTGGTGTAAGCAGCTTGATGGTAGAAGCGAGTTCGATGGATATAGAAGTGGTGCCAGGGAGCTCGGATAAGATTGTTGTACATTTGGAAGGCCGGGCAAGCTCGAAATATTTAAACAAGCTAAAGCTTGAGACGGAGCAGGATGGCGACAAGTTAGTCATTAAAAGCAGCTTTAATACGGGTTTTACCATCGGAATTAACTATTCTTCTTTTAAGCTGACCGTAGAGCTGCCGGAGCGCAAATGGGATGAGGTGACGCTGAAGGCGAACAGTGGCGACGTCAGTGCATCCGAAATGAACAGCCGCACTTTGGCGATGCTTACCTCATCAGGACGTGTGAAGGGGGAGGATTTGTCTGCGGATGAGATGGATTTTGAAACAACAAGCGGAAAAATTGAGCTGCTTGGCGTTACTGGTCAGAGCATGAAGCTGGATGTCAGCTCCGGCAGCATCAAGATAGAAGACTATAAGGCAGAAACGGTTGAATTCAAAACGACAAGCGGCAATGCAAGCTTTATTAATGGTACGGGAGAGCTGAACGGCAAAGCGAGCAGTGGTAACATCAAAGTTGAAGCAGAAAAAATCACTCACAGTATGAAGCTGGATGTTACCTCAGGCAATATCGTCGTTGAAGCTAAGCAGCCGCCACAGTCTGCCGAAATTAAGCTGAAAACAACATCCGGCAGCCAGAAGGTCGAATGGGACAATGTTCAAACGGAAAAAGAGGATGAACATTCCTTTGCTGGCACAATTGGGACTGGATCGGACCTTTCAATTGATTTGAAAACCAGCTCGGGCAATATTACGCTCAAATAGCGTGTGCAAAATAAGCAACAGCAGAAAGTCCCGCAAAGCCAAGCGCAGCGGGGCTTTTTTCTGTTTTTTAAACGGGTTGGGCTTGGGAAATGAGGGGATTATGAGCGGATTCTAATATGGCGGAGCGTTCATTTGGATGGCAGGCTGGCGAAGAGCGAAAAAAGGCAGTCGCGGCTAATCTTTCAGCGGAATTTATAAAGTGAGCAGTTTCTCATAAATGCTTGAAAACGGTTTATTTCGCGTGAAAAACGCTTGTTTTACCATTTTTTGAGCCGTGTATCCGCCCAAATGCCATGTTACGATAGTTTGCGTCGGGATGACCGGCACACACAAATTACACACAACTTCGAGGAGGAGATTTCATAATGAAGAAGCAACCATTTAAACTAGGTGTCGCTGCCGTAGCAGCAGCTGCATTAATCGGCGCAGGCGTGGCAGCACCATCGACGGTGGGAGCAGCACCAGCAGTGAAGGCGAACTCCAAGATTACTGCTTATAGCATTGACCAAGACTTGTTGAAACAAATTGCGGATCAATACGGAATTGATTTGAGCAAAATTAATTTTAACGGTATTACAATCAGCCTCCCTAACGGAACAACGGGTACTGGTTCAAGCAAACCAAGCACAGGCACAACGAAGCCAAGCACAGGCACAACGAAGCCAAGCACAGGCTCTGGTTCCACTGGCAGCACAAAGCCAAGCACTGGTTCTGGCACAACGGGAACAACGAAGCCAACGACAGGAACAGGCTCTGGCTCCTCGAATTCGGGCAGCGGAACAACTGTCGATCAAAGCGCTTATCAAAGCGAAGTCGTCAAAATCGTAAACCAAGAGCGTGCAAGCGCTGGTCTTCCAGCTTTGACAGTCGATGCGCTGCTGACAAAAGTCGCGGTAGCCAAAGCGAAGGATATGGCGGACAACAAATATTTCAGCCATACATCCCCAACTTACGGATCGCCGTTTGATATGATGAAGAGCTTTGGTGTCAGCTACTCTTACGCTGGTGAGAACATTGCTGCCGGACAACGCAACCCGTCCGAAGTCATGACAGCATGGATGAACAGCACAGGTCACCGTGAAAATATTTTGAACAAAAACTTCGGCAAAATCGGTGTTGGCTACTACAACGGCCAATGGGTACAAGAATTTACGAACTAGAAGTGAACAGAGACAAGTGAACGTTAGCTAAATCTTTCACGCCGCGCAGCTCCTTGCCCGCGCGGCTTAGTAAAGGATGGACTTAATCGATTTTGGAGGATATTTGTGATGAAAAAGCTAAGTCTTACAGCTGCTGCTCTTGTGCTTTCCTGCACGCTGGCAGCAGCTCCCGCTAACGCGGCAACCCAAACACATAAAGCGGCAGAAGGCGATACGTTCTGGAAGCTCTCCCAGCAGTATAAGGTCGATTTAGATAAACTGCTTGCAGCTAATCCCAAAATCAACCCGCTGAACATAATGGTAGGCATGAAATTGAATGTTCCAGTTGCGGCAGCAGCGGTGAAAACGAATGTCAAGGCAGCGGAAAATGCTGACAGTACAGCTAAAGCAAGCGCTCAGGCGCAGCCAAAATCGGCAGCAACGATTAAGGCGGAGAGCCTGTCTGCAAAAAGCATTATTGCAAGCAACGGCAACAGCTATACGTTCAGCAAGCAGCTGAATGTAAAAGCGACCGCTTACACAGCGGCAGCCTCGGAAAACGGAAAATGGGGCGCCGTCGATTATTTTGGCAATCCGCTTAAAGTAGGAACAGTGGCGGTAGATTCTTCGATAATTCCGCTTGGTACGAAGCTTTATGTGACAGGCTATGATTATGATGGCTTGCCTGATGGCGGCATGATTGCTGTAGCAAACGATATGGGCGGAGCGATTAAAGGCAATCGCATCGATATTTTTGTACCTGGCAGCACAGCCACTGCCCAAAGCTTCGGCATTCAAGACGTTAAAGTATATATGGTAAAGTAGAGCGTTATTTTGAAATAGGTCTGTTGCGTTATTACATTTAACGCTGTTTCCAATAACCCTATGTACAAGCCAAGCGTTCCTCTCCTCGAGGACCGTTTGGCTTGTTTGTTTTCCAATGACAACACAGGGTTAACGGATGCGCCTCTCCGCACTTTGTTCAAGCAGCTCTGGCAGCGTGACGATGCGATAGCCCTTCTGCTGGAGGGAGGCAATGAGCTGTGGAAGCGCCTCGATTGTCCCAGAGAGGCTTTGTGCGGTGCCACCACCAGCATGCTGCAAGATGATGGAGCCTGGGCGCAGCGTTTTATGCATATTCCGTAAAATGACCGTGCTGGTCGGATTGTTTTTCCAATCCGCTGAATCAACATCCCAATTTACAACGATATAACCGTTGTTTTTGGCCCACGCGACTTGACCAGGCTGCATTTCGCCATAGGGTGGCCGGAAAAAGTGAGGATGATACGGGATGATTCGACTAATGATCGCATCAGTTCGCCACACTTGACGGTGAAAATCATTCGGTGAAAGCTTCGACATCACCTTATGATTGTAAGAGTGATTGCCGATGACATGGCCTTCGCGATGAATTCTTTTTACGATTTCGGGATGTTTTTCCGCTCTCGTGCCTACAAGAAAAAAAGTGGCCTGTACGTGATGCTTCGCCAATATATCCAGTATTGCTGGGGTAATACGTGGATCAGGGGCATCGTCAAAGGTTAGCGCGACCTCTTTTTTATGACGCGGCCCATTCAGAAAATAGGCGCCTGGATAGCGCTTCTGCAGCTTAACCCATGACACGCTGTCAGAGCGGCGTTTTTTGCCTGTTTTGGCTTTATCCGCCTGACTAAGGCTGCCGCCGCTGTCTGTTATGGCCGCCATCTTTACGTTTGCCTTGGAGCTGGCGTTCAGCTCTGCCGCAGATGTCAGGAAGGTGGCGATAAAGAGCAGCGAAATCAACAATTTGTTCAGGCGCTGGAGCATTTCATGACGTCCTCCATTCGGTCTGGCAAACAGCCGGAATAAACGTTATTTTTCCCTAAATAACGCCTTTCATCCGCTTTACAAGTGTAGGGTACAGGCTTAAAATTAATGGGATATGAAGATGAGATGGAGGATGAAATAATGCCCCTATTAGATATGCCTGTTCATGAATTACATAAATATCAAGGCAGAAGTTCAAAGCCAGCGGATTTCGAGGCTTATTGGGATCGCGCGCTTGGCGAGCTTAACGCAACTGCTGCGAATGTTGAAATGGTCCCGAACGTTTTCCAGCCAGCTTCAGCGGAATGCTTTGATCTGTATTTTACAGGGGTGCGCGGCGCGAGAATTCATGCCAAGTACCTTCGCCCTAGACAAAGCGCTCAGCGGCCTCACCCAGCAGTCGTTATGTTCCACGGCTACTCAGGTTCTTCAGGAGACTGGGCCGATAAGCTGAGCTTTGTATCGCTTGGCTACTCGGTGCTGGCGATGGACGTTCGTGGGCAAGGGGGCTACTCGGAGGATACGGGCGGCGTTAAAGGAACGACGCATAACGGGCATATTGTTCGCGGACTTGATGGCGAAGCGGATAATATGCTGTTCCGTCATATTTATCTGGACACGGCGCGGCTCGCCCGTATCGCCATGGATTTGCCAGAGGTGGATGAAAATGAGGTATATGCAACGGGCTGGTCGCAAGGGGGTGGACTCACGATTGCCTGCGCCGCACTGGAGCCGCGCGTGAAAAAGCTTGCTCCTGTTTATCCATTCCTCAGCGACTATCGCCGCGTGTATGAGATGGACTTGGCGCTTGATGCCTATGCTGAACTGCGTACGTATTTCCGCCATTTTGATCCGCAGCATAAACGCGAGGAAGAAATTTTTACAAAGCTTGGGTATATTGATATTCAATTTCTGGCGGAGCGAATCCGCGGAGAGGTGCTGCTTGGCGTAGGCCTCAGTGATTCGATCTGCCCGCCTTCGACCCAGTTTGCAGTCTATAATAAAATTCAGTCGCCGAAGCGAGTGGAAATTTATCCGGATTTTGGCCATGAGGGTTTGCCAGGACTGCATGATCAAATTATGAATTTCTTCGTACCAGATTCAACAAATGGCTGAAAAAATGTATCGGCTGCTAAAGAAGCAGTTTAATCTTTGTGAAGTACGAAAGACATTGATGACCCGGAGAACCAGATACAGAATCATTGTCGCTTATGCATGCAGGGCGGCAATGATTCTTTTGGTTAGCTAAAATTGACTGAAAATTGCGAATTTTCTTATTGTAACTTCATGATTTTTGAACTATAATGAGTCCCAAGAACTATACATATAGAGATAATTAGGGAAACGCTTATATATAATGACTATTTTACAACCAGGAGGAGTATGGGTATGGAATTGGAATCAATGTCACTAGCAAGACAAGTTGATTTTGTATTTCGGCAATTGGAAGAGGAATTAATGAATGCGATTGCAGGAACGGTATGTATACATATCCGCAACAATGCGGTTGGGAAATTTGGTATGAGGCATAACCCATTAGAGACGAGAAATGGCCAATTTGAAAAGCTGAACTCTGGCATGACCGCTAAGCAGGTGCAGGATTTCAGAAAGATGGCGATAGAAGGCCTAAAATATAGACGCAATTGGACGCATGGCGAGATTATGTACGATTTTGCCGTAAAGCAAGGGGCGGGATCATGGTCGGCAAGCGTCTGCTATGAGTCAAATTACAATACGTCGAACTGGAGCTACCGCTACAAGCAGCCGCGCCAATCGAATGTGCGCGAGCTGTACCCAGGTGCTGAATAGAGCGAGGTTTAGCGCTGAAATTGAAGCAGCTGATGGCAATAGCTTGAAGAAGCCTCCGGAACCGAAGCTCGTGTTGCGAAATGAGCTGGAGGCTTCGTATTTTTTTATTCGCATGCTGGATGGTTAAAAATCAAAATTCGCATAAACATAAGGCGATTCGGGTGCAGCAATACGTTTAATCGTATTGAGCTTTAAGGTCAAAATTTCATTGCCGTTATACATGGAGGTCATTAGCTTGCCCGAGACGCTTACCCAATCATCTGCGGCATAATCCTTATAATCGTCTGCATGGCTGACTTGAACCATTAAACCATAGGGCACGGCATCCGCCGAGCAGCAGGTCATGGCGAAACGGCTAACGGCAAAACGCTGTTCTCCCATGTCATCCTCTTTGTAAATAAACCCGCTAATGTCAATCGTTTTGCCTATAAAATTATCGCGATACAAATCGAGTGTGGTTAACGTCTCAATGTAGGTCGTATCCGGGACGGTAATTTTCTGCTTCTGATACAGCTTCATGCCGTATTCGGCGTGAGCCTTCGTGTATTCATCGTACGGGAAACGCTCCTCCAAGGTCAGCGGCTTCGGTGCAAGGGAAGCGGACGGTTCAGGCAAGGAGACGGCGAGCTGACTTGGCTCGGTGCCGAGCGGCTGAACCGTAGTAGAAGCGGCAAAGCTTACGCCCTTTTTCGATGCGGCCGTACTGCCCAAAACACCAGCAGGAGAGAGGAAGCCGAGCGCTAGCGGAAAAATAAAAAGACTGTAGATGACCGTGTTTTTGAACACGGATGGCGATGGAGCATGCTCACAGCCGCATTCAGCCGTATGCTGATGCTGCTGGCGCCTTGTTTTCAAGGCTAGAAACAGCTGATGGATGGCTGCAGCATACAAGCCAAGAGCAGACAGCTTTACATAGAGCTCCATCCTTGGCGCAATATACAGGGAGAGCTGATTGGAGCGGGATAAATAAACGATAAGTAAAGCAAATGCAGTCAGAATGAAAGCTCTAAGCAGATGATGCCTCATAACCATACCTCCATAATCCAGGATCCAAACCCAATTAAAATGAAGCAGAGAAGGGCGAGCGCCAGTACAATTTTGAGCCGAAAGGCGGATAGCAGCATGAGCATATTTTTGAAATCAATCATCGGGCCAAATACGAGAAAGGCAAGCAGCGGGCCGCTTGTAAACACATTGCCAAAGGAAGCGGCGATAAAGGCATCCGATGTAGAGCAAATCGATAAAATAAAGGCAAAGGCCATCATAGCCAAATAAGAAAGCATAGGCTGATCAGCTACAGAGGCAAGTACGCTTCTGTCCATAATGGTCTGAATCGCAGCAGTAAGCAGTGCGCCGAAAATTAAATATTTTCCCATCTCAAAAAATTCATCCGAAGCATGTCCAAGCATGGCGGACAATCGGCTGCCGAGACTGCCTTGTTGCTCATGGTGATGATGTTCGTGAGAGTGGCTGTGATCATGCTTAGATGTGTGATGTACATGATGATCTCCATGATGATCTCCATGATGATCTTCATGACTGGAATGCACAGCCAACTGCGGCGTGTGCGCATCGCGAAGAGGGCTTTTTCGCATAAATAAATGCATAATCAGCCCAATAATGACCGCTACCGCAAACGCAAGAATAAGGCGGGCATAGGCCATTTCCGGAGATGAACGAAAAGCGGTAAAGGTAGCCGTGAACACAATAGGGTTAACGACTGGCCCGGCGAGCAAATAAACAATGCCAATGTAAGCGGGCATGCCTTTGCGGATAAGCCGCCTGACGACGGGAATCATGCCGCATTCGCATAGCGGAAAAGCAAGCCCGAGCAAGCCGCCGAACAGCACGCCGGCAATTGGATTTTTAGGCGTGAATTTACGAATCATCTCATCCGTCACGAATACTTGAAGCAGGCCGGAGAACAGCACGCCAAGCAGGATAAACGGTATCGCCTCTAAAATAATGCTCAAAAATGTAATTTTGAACGACTGGGCATGGGCAAAATCGAGAAAGGTGAAAGATGATGAGCGATTAAAAGCAATGACAGTGAGTATTCCAGCACAGCCAAGCGCCAACAGCACGGTTATGTAACGAAATCTAATAATCGGCATAAAAAACCACACCTGCTTTTCATATAGTAATAATTACGATTATATCATAGTTTATGCATCCAAAAAGCAGAATAGGACAACTTTATGAGCAAAAGCGGCTGCCCTGCGGCTTGACATTGGCTGTTAGGGCTGTATAATCATTGTAAATGCGATGACGGGAACAAGTACGTGCAGGTAAATTGCGTCCAGAGAGCCGGTGGTTAGGTGTGAACCGGTGCAAGCCTGAAGCCGAATGGGCCCCCGAGCCGAAAGCGAAACGCAGCGACTCGCGCTGCCGATGCTTCTCCGGTAATTCCCCGTTATGGAATATTGAAGGCTAGTCCGATTGTTAAGTTGCCCTATAATGGCGGCTGCGGATAGCGAATTAGGGTGGCACCACGGTCCCTCGTCCCTTGCGGCGGGGGATTTTTTGCGTTGATTTTTAAATTGGAGAGGAAGATTGAAGATGAAAAAAGTATTATCAGGCATTCAGCCAAGCGGTCAGCTCACACTGGGCAATTACATCGGGGCAATGAAGAACTTCGTCAAATTGCAGCATTCCGAGCAATGTTTTTTTATGATTGTTGATCTGCATGCTGCAACGCAGCTGCCAGACCCAGCCGCGCTGCGCGAGCAGACAGAAGCGGTAGCCGCCTGTTATATTGCTGCTGGCATTGATCCGGCGAAAGCGAGCATATTCGTCCAGTCGCATGTGAGGTCACATGCTGAGCTGGGATGGATTTTCACAACCCTTTCTTATATGGGCGAGCTGGAGCGTATGACGCAGTTTAAAGATAAGTCCCAAGGCAAGGAGTCGATTCCGGCTGGACTATTCGTCTACCCATCCTTGATGGCTGCGGATATTTTGCTGTATAACGCTGATCTAGTTCCAGTAGGTGATGATCAAAAGCAGCATTTGGAGCTGACGCGCGATCTTGCAGGCAGATTCAATAACCGTTTTGGCGAATATTTCACCATTCCAGAGCCTTACATGCCGAAGCATGGCTCGCGCATTATGTCTTTGGACGACGGCAGCAAAAAAATGAGCAAGAGCAATCCGAATGCCGGAAGCTTCATTGCCCTGCTTGATCCGCCAGATGTCGTTCGTAAAAAAATTAGCCGTGCGACAACGGATTCTGGCCGAGAAGTGAAATATGATGTAGCGAGCAAGCCTGAAATCAGCAATCTCATGAGCATCTATGCCAATTGTGCAGGCTTGACGATTGAAGAGGTTGAGGCGCGTTACGAAGGGCAAGGCTATGGCCCATTCAAAAAAGCCTTGGCTGAGCAAGTCGTCTCCGTACTGGAGCCGCTGCAGACGAGATATGAAGAAATTCGCGCATCGGGCGAAATCCACGAAATTTTGAAGCAGGGGGCTGAACGAGCTGCGGAAATTGCTGATCGTACGCTAGCTGACGTAAAAGAAAGAATGGGTTTTCTAGCACCAAAACGCTAATTTTTTTGCCCTTTTAGCCGTCTAAGTCTCGCTTTCACAATGAAGCCTGCACCGATTGAAAATAACGTAAGGACAGCAAATAGCAAAGCGAGCCATGCATTATAGCTCATGGAAATGGCGGTAGCGCTCATCAAAAGTACAGCAACGACGGCGAAAAGCAGTGATAATGGTTTGGACATAATGAGGTTCTCCTCTGGGGCAGTAACCGCCCGATAATATTTTTTTGAAAATCCGAATAGGTTTCTTGGGCCGTGCACATAATAAGCTTGCAAGCTTGCAACATATCACAGTGCCCATACTGAAAGGAGAAATTCCTCATGTCTAGCAGAAGCAATACATTGGTGGTGCCACAAGCAACGCAAGCTCTGAATCAAATGAAACTTGAAGCAGCTCAAGAGCTTGGTGTTCAACTTCCGGCAGACGGTTACTACGGCAATATTTCTACTCGCGATGCAGGTTCGCTGGGTGGATATATTACGAAAAAACTAGTTCAAATTGCCGAACAACAATTGTCTGGCGGTTACCGTTAATCGTTTTTTCTATACACAAAGCAACACAAAGCAGGAGCTCAGGGGAAACCCTGGGCTTCTTCTTCGTCCATTTGACACGCGGGCACAAAAGAAAGAAAAGCTCCTTCCTTCTATTGTGAAGGAAGGAGCTTTCCGCCGTCAACCCATAAAGACTGGGCTGTTAATAAGTATTCATTCGCAGCCGCTTCATTAGCCGTTCGTCGCTTAGCCAGCCAACGTAAGAGCCTAAGGTTTTGTATTCCTTGTCCATTAATAAGACACCGAGAAAAGGGTATTGCTTGCGATGCCTGTAGCGGACATCGGACCAGCGCACTTCATAGCCCCATTCATGCTCAGTGACATCGGCACAGGCAAACTTGGTTAAATAAAGGAAAGAGCGAATGGCGGGATCGCTTTTGGACCTGGCAGCTGCGGGATGATCCGAGCATTTGACCCGATCGACCCAACGGAGCGAGCCATTACGCAAATCGCCAACTGCGAAGCTGCCATCCTTCATTAGCTTGACCACATTCCAAATGCTGAGCGATACGGTTGGAATGAGCAAATATCCGTCTGCGGAAAGATTTTCTTTATCCAGCGAAGGAAGCTTCCGCATGATCATCCGCTGGGCTAGCGTTCGCCATACAAAATAAGCGGCTGTAAATAAATAAAGAATCGGAAAAATGATCGTTGGGCTGATGGCCCCGATTGCCCACAATAAAATCGCAATAATGTGGGTGATAAAGATTACGGGGTCAAAAATGTGTATAATGTTCCATGAAATCCATTTTTCCGTGAACGGACGCATCGCTTGCGTACCATATGCATTAAATAGATCGCTCAGCACATGGACGCATACGGCGAGCAGTACCCAGCCACCAACATGAAGCCAAGGCAGGCTGCCACGGTAAAACAGCTCCAACAATCCGGTAATTACGATAGTCCAAATGGCTATTGCCGGAATCGAGTGTGAAAGGCCGCGATGATTGCGGATATAGCTGGCATTGCCCTTCAGCCGCAGCAGCGTATCGGCGTCGGGAGCTTGTGACCCAACAACCGTTCCAATCAAGACTGCCGTATGCAGCGTTTGATCAGCTGCAATAACGGGGTCAATGGTGGCAAGGCCTGCAAGGCCAATGCCTATAACTAGATGTGTTCCTGTATCCACGGTAGCAACCTCCTGTATCTTCATTCAAGCGTCCGTATACGGTAGTATCGACGGCTGAAAGCTGATTTATGAAGGAGAGTTTAGGAAATGAAAAGGGGATGTAACGATGTATATTTGCTTTGCGGAATATCGTATTAAAACCGAAAACAAAATCGAGTATTTACATTATATAGAGGAAATGAAAACAGTCAATGCCGCACTCCGTGTTTATGAAGGAACAGATCAGCCTGATTTATTCGTTGAGGTATGGCAGGCAGAAAGCGCAGAGGAGGCGGAGCATATAAAAAAAGAACGCCTGAATGAGCGTTCTTCTTGGGGTCAGATGGCCGATTGGGTGCCGGGCGGCGCAGCGAAGGTGCATGTGTGGACGTTTAAGCCAGTCGCTGCGCCGAAATAATGAAGCGCGAAAATAGAGGGCTGCCATTAGCAGCGGCTTGTTAGCATTAGTCGCGGCTGGTGCTTAGCGGTGTAGTGTTTGTTATTTTGCCGCCTTGGAATGGATATTCATAATTGATTGGGCCATCAAAGGTAACATAATCAAGATTAATGGAAAGCAGCAGATAACGCATGCCGGTTGTTGGATCACTAATAATAATGTGGTCGCGGCCAGCTGCCTCTATAATGCCGCGGAACGTTTTCGCGTTCCACTCACGGTTGTTCTCATATGTCATATAGAAGGTAGCCATTTTGCCGCGGTTAAGCCGTAAAATATTTTCTACGTATGATTCCTCTACGACTGGAACAGTAACTACATTTCCTCCGGACGGTGTTACGAAGGAACCGCTAGGCACGTTAACCGGCATCGGCTGCATCGCCTGCATGCCCGCTACCTGCTGCATGGCAGGCATTTGGCCACCCATCATTGCCGGCATCGGCATAGGCATCGGAGTTGGCATTGGCATCGGCTGCGCGCCCATCTGATAAGGGTAGCCGTAGCCCCCTGTATTTGCCGGACTAACTGCTGTTTTGTAACCATAACCATTCGTCATGTAAAATTCCTCGCTCTCCAAATAAAAAATCATTTGCTGCATTTGCGATGATGCTAATACACACTTGGACAATCAGCTGCTGTAGGTACGAAGAAGCAGTGGGCTTTATAACGGCCGCTGTTCGATTGATTGTACCAGGTGTCAGGACAGCCTGCGGCCGGCCTGAAAAACCACAGTGCATTCGACGCCGGATGCTGCCGTTCCCCGCCAATGACGCGCTCGGCGAGCCGGATGTCGCGATCGCGCGCTTTTTGATAGAAATATCCCTTCTGTGTAGCCTCAAAGCCTCCGGGGCTTTGAAACACCATCTGCGGAATGGAACGAATATTTCTAAAGTCGAGACAGTTGCCCAGAACGCGGTTGACGCCAACGTTGCCTACCATCAGCATGCCGAGCTCGCCTTCCCCTTCCGCCTCTGCGCGCATCAGCCTAGCCAGCATTTTCGTATCCTCTGCATTTGTCTTGATGACTGCCACAGGCAGGCTCCTTTCAACCCTCAATGACGCTCCGCCGAATTATAGGCGAATGATCATGGGCGTTAAACTACATACTTAGTGTATTGTGAGCCCAGAGAAAGGGTTCCAAAATTATTTTCACTTTTTTGAAATATAAGCATTTATAAGTTTTACACCTATAAATACGCTTATATTTCTCGGACTGAAACGCGCTGCGCCGCCAAAGGACGGCTTCAGCCGCTTCACCTTGAAATATAAGCATTTATAAGTTTCACACGTATAAATAATAGGCTTATATTTCTCCGACAAAGCTCTTCGCACGTCCCAGAAGGACGACGAAGTCGTTTTTGCTTGAGTGGCAAATTGATGAACAATAAGCTTGAGCGTTGTCATAACGTGGTTTTTTCTGTATGATTAAGAACGATTGACCAATGAAATGTATGGGTGCTACCTGCACCTTGTCACATACTCGGGAGGCTCGCTTCGTGTTTAAAGACTTGATAGCATTGACAAAACCAGGGTTGCTCCGGCTCAATATGTTTGCAGCCGTTGGCGGCTTTTGGGTAGCTTCCAAATGGGAAATTGCCTGGTTTGATCTGCTCTGGATGTTGATTGGCTCCACGCTTACGATGGCATCTGCTTGCGTCATTAATAATTATTGGGATCGTGAGCTGGATCAGAAGATGGAGAGAACGAAAGGACGAGCTTTGCCGACAGGCAGAATGAAGCCGCTGTTTGTGCTTGGATACGGCCTTGTGCTCGGCATTATTGGGGAATTGGTGCTATTTATAGCAGTAAATCCGCTTACGGGCTGGTTAGGGCTGTTGGGCTGGTTCGTATATATCGTTATTTATACGATTTGGTTGAAGCGCAGCTCCACATGGAGTACGTCGGTAGGTGGAATTTCAGGAGCGATGCCTCCGGTCATCGGTTATTGCGCAGTAACGAATGAGGTGGATGCAGGAGCTTGGCTCATGTTCGCTTTATTATTTTTATGGCAGCCCGCTCATTTCTGGTCGCTCGGCATTAGACGAGTGGAGGAATACCGCACGGCTGGCTTCCCGCTGCTGCCGGTTGTGAAGGGGATTAGACGGACCAAGCTGCAAATGATTCCTTATGTAGCGCTGCTTATACCTACTTGCTTTCTCATGTTTTATTATGGCTACACCGGATATGTCTTTCTAATCCTGTCCATTGCAGGCAGTGTACTGTGGGCCGTACATACGATTCGCGGCTTGAAGGCGAAGGATACGGAGAAATGGGCGAAAACGAATTTTCTCATTTCGGTCAACTATCTAATGGTTATTTTCATCGTCATGATTGTGAATACGGTGAAATAGCGTATCATTTCTAGACAAGTTTCATGGGAGGATGGGGATCATGGATTTTTTGAAAAAACATAGCTTCAAAATTGCTGTGCTGGCACTTTGCCTGGGGATGGGCATTTATTTATTAATGACCAATGTATTTAAACCGGAGGCGCCGATGCCGGTTCTGCAAGAAGCGCCGGCCTTTGAGCTTACGGATTTGGATGGCAACACCGTGTCGAAGGAATCGACGAATGGCAAAGCGAGATTGGTTTATTTTTATTTTGCCAATTGCCCGGATGTATGTCCGCCAACGACGTTCCTGCTGTCACAGGTGCAGGAAGGTTTGGAGAAGGAAGGCATACTTGGCACAGATGCCGAAATGATCTCGATTACGTTCGATCCCGAGCGTGATACAACGGAGGTTATTAAAGCGTTCGCGGAGCGCAATTATGCCAAGCTGAATGAAGGCTGGGCGTTTTTGCGGGGGGATGACCCGCAGGCGGCTATCAAGCTTGCCCAGGATTTTGGCGCCAGTGCCATTAAGGACAAAGAAGGAACCGGCTTTACGCATATGAATGTCATTACTCTGGTGGACAAAACCGGCCAAATTCGCAAATGGATTTCTGGAAGCGATGAGGAATTGACGCCGGAAAGCATCGTTGCGGATATGAAGCGGCTTGCGAAGGAATAGCGATGGCTATCTTTTATCATATTTTATGGAGTAATGTTGCGCCGTTAACATTGATGATAGCTATTGGCTTCTCAATGCAGCGGCTTTTTTCTTTGGACATCAAAACCTTATCCAAGCTGAATTTTTACGTTTTTTCGCCGGCAGTTATTTTTCAGCTGCTGCGCACGACGGAGCTAGAAATGAGCCTAATATGGAAGGTGCTGCTGTTTGTTTTTATTTTCATGCTGCTGCAAGCTTTAGCGGTAGAGGTCGTTGTGAAAATGCGTAGGCTGCAAGGAGGCATGCGTGGATCGATGCGCAACAGCGTGCTGTTCTACAATAGTGCCAATTACGGCATACCGCTCAATCAGCTGGCGTTTGCGGGGAACCCGGTGACGCTGGCGGTGCAAATATTGGTCATGACGACGCAGTCCTTTTTGCCGAATACGTTCGGCATTTACAGCGTAAACGCTCATAAGCTGTCATGGCGCGATACGCTGAAGACGATTTTTTCGATGCCGATTATTTATGTCATTCCGCTCGCTTTTTTATTAAAAGGGCTGGACGTAGAGATGCCGCAGCCGCTGCAAACGCCAATTGAATATTTGGCAAAAGGATTTATTGGGACAGCGCTCATTACGCTCGGCGTTCAGTTGGGCAGCATGAAGTGGCGTTTCGACAAGCGTCTGCTTGGCAATGTGCTGCTGTCGAACGGGCTTCGGCTAATAGGAGGCCCGCTGCTGGCAGCTCTTGCTATTTGGTTGATCAGCGCCACAGGTCTGTTCGTATTCGATAGGCTGACGACAGCGGCGCTAATCGTGTCGGCCTCGGTGCCGACCTCGCTGAGCAGCGTGCTGCTGGCGGTGGAATTCGACAATGAGCCGGAATTTGCTTCACAGGCGGTATTTTTATCAACGGTGTTCAGTATTGTGACGGTATCATTCGTTATTTTTATACTTCATATTTAATCTTGTGGGGTAGGAGCGGGAGGAGGATACAGAATATGTTCCTCTAATCCCGCTTTTTCTAATTGGGCGATGACGTATTCCTCGGGGGTATGCTCTACGCCTGAATAACCGCGTCTCGTATACATATGCTCTGCATCAGGGAACACATCGCGCAGCATGCCCCGAATGCGTTTGCCGGAGGAATCATTGTCTGTGAAAATATAAACGTGACTTTCGGCGATTTGCCTCTTCAGCTTCTCAAGCTGCTCGGTTCCGGGAGTACCGTATGTACAATAGATCGGAATACTCTCGTCAAGTACGCGCCTGACGCGGCTTTTATCATTTTTGCCTTCCACAATAATCGCAATGTCTATCATGCTGATCACCTTGTTTTTTTAATATATAACCATTTATAAGCTTCACACTATAAATGAGCTTATATTTCTCGGACTGAAACGCGCCGCGCCGCCAAAAGACGGCGACAGCCGTTTTACCTTGCATCCAGTGTATCAAATTACAAGGAGAAAAGCTTGCGGACGTCATGATGAGAAATGGGTTCGCGAGACGAGCGGGCTGCGGCGGTGGAAAGGGAGAATCGACACAGCGAGCATCAGGACTAGAAATGCGATATAGTACGGCGACATATAGTTGCGCAGCTGACCAGCAAGCATGGGGCCGAGAAAGGCTCCAATCGAATAGGCAATGGACAGTGCGGAGAAGGTGCGGCCGTAGCGTGCGCCTCCACTTAGCTCAATAAGCAATATCGAAATGGCGGGAATGACGATGCCTTTTGCCATGCCAACCAGCAGCAGCATGACAGCGAAGGGCAGTGGCGAATCAGCGGCTATTGTGAAATAAATTAAAGCCAGCGCGAGCGCCCCCCATAAAGTACGGCGATAGGCGGAGAGACGGTTGAGAAACAGCATGCTGAGCGTAATCAATGCGCCGATGCTGACCACGGAAAAAAGCAAGCCTGTCGTCATCATGCCAGCGGTCGTTGTTGCCATGAGCGGCAGCTCAAAGGACAGGATGCCCTGCGCGCAGCTGATGCCAACCGGCAATACATAAATCAGCCAAGAAACCGACTTTGAATCGGCGGCCGCTGGGGACGGCAGCTTCTGATACTGTGCTCCGGCAGAAGTGACAGGAACGACAGCAGCCGGGATGTCGCGAATAAAAAACAGCGCGCATATCGCAGTAACGATTAATATCCAGCCCAGCATATAAAATGCGGTGGTGAAGCCGATTTTGGCCACCATATAAGCGCCTGCTGCTGGGGAAACGACGGTTGCCAGCGTATGTACGAGCCCATTGCCAGCCATGAGCTTGCCCTGCTCGGTGCGATTGCTAGTCATGCGGGCGAGCAGGGCAAGGCATGCTGGCGAAAGGAAGGCGAGCACGAAGCCGCTAATGGACCGAAGGACAAGCAGCTGCCAAGGATTCGTCACTTGGGCTTGAAACAAGAGGATGATGCCGGCTCCAAGCAAGCTGAAGACGATAAACAGCCTGCTGCCAAAGCGGTCCACGCCATAGCCGGCAATGAGGTTGCCAGGCAGATGCGTAATGGAATACATGCCCATCATCAGCCCAATGAACGAGGGCGCTGCGCCAAGCGAGATGGCGAAGGGTGTCAAAATCGGATATTGAGCATGCAAATCAAAAAAAGCGACGAACAGAAAAAAATAGAGCCAGATGGCGGTTTTCATCAGGCTTCACCTCCAGATTGTTATCAGCTTAGCAGGGAGTGCATCGATGACGGTCACGCTCATTCCATTCATAGGCCATGCCCCTGAGCCATATAATTTACTTGTACGCCAAGGTCGGACAGGATATGTCTGCATAAAGCAAGACGTCTAGCGTTTACGCTGGATTGCAGCTGGGGTATAATGTTTGATAATAGCAGTGTCCGCACGTTATAATAGGAGGGGTCAGGTTGGAGTTTTTGGATTTTTCAAGTTATGATTGGAATACTTGGAGCGATTTTCTGAAGGACCATTGGTTTGTGCTTGCTATTGCCCTTGTTGTGCTGCTGCTTGTTATCCGTATCGTCAAAACCGTTGTTAAATGGGCTTTAGTTGCCATCATTGTGTTTGGCGTTATCGTCTACAGCGGGTATACGATGGAGGATTTGAAAGCATTTGGCACAAAGCTGGAGGAAACAACGGGAAGTCTTAAGCAGGAAGCGATTTCGGCTATGATCGGCGAAGCGAAGAATGCCAAGTTTACGACAAATGAGGACGGTTCCTATACGGTCGCTACAGATAGCGTAGCACTGACTGGCATGCCGGGAACGAATGAGGTTTCCGTATCTTACCGCGGGAATGACTTGTTTAAACTGCAAATTGACGAGACGATTCAATCGATTATTGATCAAGCCAAACAAAACAAACAATAAGCACTTTTACTATAATATATAAAAATTTATAAGTTTCACACTTATCTTTAGGCTTATATTTCTCGGATTGAAACGCGCCTTGCCGCCAGATGACGGCTTTCGGCCGTTTCACCTTGGATAAAGTTTTGAGCAATGAATGAGGGGGATTATCGGAATGACGGATTGGATTCAGACAGACGGCCAAAGCATGATGGAGCCTGTCACAGCTGTCGTTCTCCTGGTGCTCCTCGTCTCGCTCATTCAGGGTTTGATTAGAGGCGCATCGGGATCGGCGAGGCGTCTTTTCTTTTTTGTGTGGGAAAGCATCGTCATCGTGGCTTGTCTTGTCCTCGCGTCGCATTGGGCGGGAAAGCTTTCTCCAGTCGCTGCCGATATGCTGAGGAAGCATGTCGTCGTGCCTAGCAGAGCGCTGGGGTCGATTGAACAGGCTTGGTACACGTTGATAACGAGTATAAGGGATTTTGCGCTGCTGCGTTATGTCCTGCTGTTTCTATTCATTTATTTGCTGCTGCGAGTAGCGGCCTCTGGGCTGAACCCACTGTTTGAGCTCCTATTTAGGCGAAGGGTTCTCGTAGGCGAGGACGGGCGACAGCAGGAGAGACGGATGATGCTTCCAAGGCAGCGGGCGGCAAGCCGCGCTTTTGGTGCATTATTAGGCGCTATCCATGGAGCAGGCCGTGCTTGCATCATCTTGGGTGTCCTGTTCGTGTATGTGTCCTTGCTGCCTAATGGCGTTGGAGCACAGACGATTCAGCAATCGCCACTGTATACGCAAGCTGCTGTGCTGCTGGAACCGGTCGCGGGCGATATGCTTGCTGGACGCGGACCTGTTTTGGCCGAGGCGATGCAGGCGGAATTCCAAAATATTTTACAGCGTAAATATGAAGTGATTGATTATGCCATTCCTGCAGATATTGAGCAGGCGGCAGTGCAGGTCGTCAAGGATGCAGGGGCGGATGAGGCGAAAGCAAGAGCGCTGTATGCGTGGCTAGGCACGCGAATTGCCTATGATTGGGACAAGGCACGCAATTATGAGGAGCAGGGCATTTGGCAGGAGCAATCTCCGCAAAACACTTTTGATACGAGAAAAGGTGTCTGCATCGATGTTGCGAGATTGTATGATATGATGGCGCGAGCTGTAGACGTCGAGGTGCGAGTTGTAACGGGACTTGGCGCAGATGGGAAGGGCGGCTTTGGCCCCCATGCATGGAATGAAGTGTTGATCAATGGGAAATGGCTGCCGCTGGATGCGACTTGGGCTTCCTCGGGCGATTGGTTTAATTCGCCGGACTTTGAGCAGACGCATATTCGGGATAAGCAGCTGAGTATTTAATTTATAATTGAGGTGAGCATGTTGACAGATGATCCACAGAAAAGGGAAATTAATAATAAACGCCATTTCTCCTTTCGCCTGAACTTATTTTTCTTTATCGTCTTCGGTTTGTTCAGCGTACTGATTATTCAATTGGCTATTTTGCAGTTTGTTGAAGGACCGACGCTTAGTGCAGCGGGCAGCAAGAAAAGCACACGCAATGTGAAAATCGCACCGATTCGCGGCAATATTTATGACTCCGAAGGGAAAGCCATTGCGTATTCGACTTCGACGCAGTCGCTTTATTTCAGCATTCCGCCGAATTATAAAACGGCAGACTTGGAGAAGATGGCTAGAGAAGAAGCTGCAAATCTCGTTGAAATTTTTGATAAGTATGGAAATCCTGAGCTTAAAATGACGGTTGATGATGTCATCAAACAGATGGATTTAGAGTTTAAGCTAAATAATATTTCAACGCCGAGACGAATCAAATCTGGTCTTACAAATGAGGAAATAGCTTATTTTCTTGGTAATCGAAGCAAATTTATTGGAATCGATATTATGGAAGAAAGCGTACGTCATTATAGCCAAGACACGACAGCTGTACAGCTAGTTGGTTACTTAAAGAAATTTAAGGGCGGTGTGCGAGAGAACTTTAGCTTCTATGCGGATAAGGCTAAAGAAACAGAGCCGGAATTGCAGTATTTGGAAGACGAAGAGGTTGGCGTGGACGGATTGGAAATGCTGTATCAGGATGCGCTCCGTGGTAAAAATGGATTGAAAAGCTATCCGGTCAATAATCAGGAGGTTATTGTAGGTCCTGTACAAATTACAAACCCACAGAAAGGCGATGACCTATATCTGACAATTAATCGTGGTGTTCAGTTGACGACAGAACAAGCGATTACAGATCAAATCAAAAAGATCAGTACATCTTCCGTATCCGCTGAACGGGCGTCGTATGCAAAAATAGGATTTGCAGTTGCTATTGAAGTCGATACAGGTAAAGTTATTGCAATGGCAAGTATGCCCGATTATGATCCGAACATTTGGTCAGGAGGAAGAATAAATCAAGAGGATTATGACAATATAAAAAATGTTGTAAATAACGGTACGATTACTGAGGTATATCCAAAATATGATTCTGATGAAGAACGAGCCAAACATCCTTCTTCTCTTGTCCCTCTTGGTTCTACTATGAAACCACTCTCAGTTCTAATTGGGCTGAATGAAGGCTTGTTTAAGACGACAGATGTTTATAACGATACAGGTGTTTTTAAGTTTGGTAAAGCTGGTCATGAAGTGCCTATTATAAATGCTGGTGGTCACGTCTATGGGGCCCTTGATCCAGCAAGAGCAATTGAGAAATCTTCAAATCCATTTATGGCAGCTATGGTTGGCAGCAGGTTGAATCAGAAATATCCAGGAGCTGAAGGTGTAGATGTCTGGGATAGATATATGAAAGAATTTGGTCTTGGGGTTTCTACTGAAAGCGGACTTTACATGGAGAAAAAAGGTGTTGTCGACTACTATCATGAACTGGAAACAGCGAGTGCGCAATCTGCTCTTATTCGTGCATCATTTGGACAACAGGCACGCTATACGACTTTACAATTAGCTGTGTATGCTTCTATGCTTGCTAATCACGGAAAAAGGATGAAACCACAATTTGTCAATGAGATCAAAGATTCTGCTGGAAACGTTGTTCAATCCTTCACTCCTGAAGTTTTGAACACAGTAGATTTTCCAGAAGAATATTGGAAAGAGATCGAGACCGGTATGGGGAAAGTAGGCGTTCAGGGATTTGATGGAGTAAGTTACACGTTTAATCGGAAAACAGGTACTGCCCAGTCTGATGTAAAAGGCAGAAGAGCAGATAACGGTATATTTATCGCTTATGCTCCAGCAGATAAGCCAAAGCTTGCTGTAGCGGTTGTTATGCCAGATGGCGGCTTTGGAGGCTGGTCGGCAGCGCCGGTTGCCCGTAAAATTTTTGATGCCTATGATTATGAAGTAGGTCTGAATGGCACCCCTGGAAAGGCAAAGGATGCCGCTGCTTCGACTGAGACAGATGCTGCCGGAACGGAAACAACGGTGCAATAATCTAGATATATAGCCTATTCTAAAGGGCCTTTTCAACAGCGCTGCTGGTTGGAAAGGCCCTTTTCTAAAAATAAATGTTGCACTAGAGAAACTTTTTTGTATAATATAAACAAAGAGGCGCTTGGCTAACTTAAATTCGCATAGGCAAAATATATCAGCGCAATCAAATCAAATCAAATAGATGGGTAGGGGATTGGAAACATGAAGAAGCAGCGTAAAATGAATTCGGCGTTAAAGAGGTTAATTATGATGTTGATGTTTTTGGCTTTATCCGCAGTTGTAATGGCAGGCTGTGCAAGCGGCGGCAATGGAAGCGAAGCCGCGAGCGGGGATGGAAAGTTGAACATAACGGCGACGACCGGAATGATTGCGGATGTGGCGGCAGAGGTTGGCGGAGACGATGTAGTTGTTACAGGACTTATGGGGTCGGGTATCGACCCCCATTTATACAAAGCTTCTCAAGGCGATGTAAAGAAGCTGGATGAAGCGGATATTATTTTTTATAACGGTTTGCACCTGGAGGGGAAAATGGGAGAGATGTTCGAGAAGCTGGAGAAGCAAAAGCCAACGGTAGCGGTATCCTCGCAAATTCCAGAGTCGGAGCTGCATGGCAATCCAGGCGGCGATTCGACATCGCATGATCCGCATATCTGGTTTAATGTAAAGCTGTGGATGTCGGCCACCGAAGTTATGCGCGATACGCTAGTGGAGAAGGATCCGGCGAACGAGACGGGCTACAGGGAACGGGCGGAGGCTTATCTGGCAAAGCTTGAAGAGCTTGACCAATATGCCCGTGAGCAAATCGCAACGATTCCTGAAAAAGGCAGAATTCTCGTAACGGCGCATGATGCCTTCGGATATTTCGGTGCTGCATATGGCCTAGAGGTCACAGGTCTACAGGGAATGAATACGATGTCTGAGTATGGATCGAAGGATGTGAGTGAGCTGAGGGATTTCCTCGTTGAAAAACAAATCAAAGCGGTATTCATTGAATCCAGCGTTCCGCGCAAATCCATCGATTCCGTTATTGAGGGTGCACGCCAATTAGGACATGAGGTAACGATCGGCGGCGAATTGTTCTCTGACGCAATGGGCGATCCGGGAACGGAAGAAGGTACTTATATTGGTATGGTTAAACATAACGTAGATACAATTGTAAATGCACTCAAATAACAAGAAGCAGTGAGAGGCGATGGCTACTATGAAAAATCATTTGAAAACGGCAGCTCCTTTGACAATTGAAGGCTTAAGCGTAGCTTACCAGAAAAAACCGGTGCTGCGCGGCGTATCCTTCTCCGTAGCAGAAGGGGAGCTGATCGGCGTAATCGGGCCGAACGGAGCGGGCAAGTCCACGCTTATGAAAGCGGCGCTTGGCCTTATTCCTCGGCTCAGCGGGGAAGTGCTGATTTACGGAAAGCCTTATCGCCAGCAGCGCAGGCTGATCGGATATGTGCCGCAGCGGGAGTCGGTTGATTGGGATTTCCCAACGAACGCACTGGATGTGGTCATGATGGGCCGTTACGGCCATCTGGGCCTGTTCGGCCGCCCGGGAGCGAAGGAGCGCAGGCTTGCGATGGAATGCTTGGCGAAGGTCGGCATGGCGGATTTCGCCACAAGGCAAATTAGCCAGCTGTCCGGCGGCCAGCAGCAGCGGGTATTTCTGGCACGGGCGCTCGTGCAGGACGCCAAGCTGTATTTCATGGATGAGCCATTCGCAGGCGTCGATGCGGCAACCGAGAAGGCGATTATTACTTTGCTGCAAGAGCTGAAGCGGCAGGGCAAAACGGTTATCGTCGTTCATCATGATTTGGCGACGGTCGAGGAATATTTTGATTCTGTGCTGCTGCTCAATGTGGAGCTTCAGGCATATGGCAAAACCGAACAAGTATTTACCCAGCAAATGCTCCAGCAAACCTATGGCGGGCGGCTTGCCTTTCTAGAGCGTGGCGGAAATGCCCGGCTTGCTGTAACGAAAGGGTGAGGCTGATGGAAACGTTGTGGAGACTGCTTCAAGATCCGAACATGCAATGGATTTTTCTAAGCTGCACGCTGCTTGGCTTAAGCAGTGGCGTCATCGGCAGCTTCTCCTATTTGCGCAAGCAAAGCTTGATGGGCGATACGCTGGCTCATGCGGCGCTGCCCGGCATTTGTATTGCTTTTATGCTGACGGGCACAAAATCGCTGCTGTTTTTCCTGCTTGGAGCAGGGGCAGCTGGCCTTGTCGCTACGTTCGGCATCGGCTGGATTACGCGAAATTCGCGAATTAAGCATGATGCGGCAATGGGGATTGTGTTATCCAGCTTTTTCGGCTTCGGCATCGTATTATTAACGATTATCCAGCATGGCGAATACGGCAATCAATCGGGACTGGATAAGTTTTTATTCGGTCAGGCGGCTGCAATGGTTGGCTCCGATGTACTTACGATGTCGATTGTGAGTTTATCGCTCATCGCGATCTGTACGTTGTTTTTCAAGCAATTCAAGCTTGTATCCTTCGATCCCGGCTTTGCGCGCGGACTTGGCTATCCGGTTGCTCTAATTGAGCAATTGCTTATGTTTTTGATGGTCGTAGCTGTAGTTGTGGGTATTCAAGCGGTCGGTGTTGTGCTGGTGGCTGCGCTGATTATTACGCCGGCGGTGTCGGCTCGTTATTGGACGGATAAGCTTGGTTTTATGGTTGTCATCTCTGGCTTGTTCGGCGCTTTGAGCGGCGGAGTCGGCACGATTATTAGCTCGCTTGGCTCGAATTTGCCAACGGGTCCGCTGACTGTGCTTGCGGCAACGGCATTATTTTTGATTTCGATATTGTTTGGTCCTCGTAGAGGCCTGCTCGCCAAACGGCTGCTGCGGCTCAAAGTTGCACGTACCATCAAGGAGGAGCAAGGGCATAAGGAACGGCAGCTGGAAGGGGGAGCGGCGCTATGAGCGATTTTTGGATATTGCTGACGGGCTCGCTTGTCGCCAGCTGCTGCGGCATACTGGGAGCTTTTCTCGTATTGCGAAAAATGGCGATGATCGGCGATGCGATTAGCCACTCGGTTATGCCGGGCATCGTTATTGCTTTTCTGATCAGCGGTTCGCGTGATTCGCTCGTCATGATGCTGGCTGCTATGGCCTGCGGTTTGCTTGCGGTGTTCCTGATTCAGCTGTTTCAGCAAAGCGGCATTCAATCGGATGCTTCCATTGGCGTTGTATTTACCGCGATGTTCGCTACCGGGGTATTGCTGGTGAGCCTGTATGCCCGCCAGGTGCATCTCGATCAGGATGCAATTTTATATGGAGAAATAGCCTATGTGCACTGGAATACGTGGACGCTGAATGGCGTCAGTATGGGGCCGATAGCGGTTTGGCTGCTGGGCATTACGTTAACGGTCATTTTAGTCGTCATCGGGCTGTTCTACAAGCAGTTCAAGCTATGCGCCTTTGATCCTGCGCTTGCGGCTGCTTGCGGCATTCCCGTTGCCTTGTTCCATTATTTATTGATGGGGCTCGTGTCGATGGCGACGGTCAGCTCCTTCGAGAGCGTAGGGGCGATCCTCGTTGTCGGACTGCTGGTTATTCCTGCTGCGACCGCTTATTTATTAACGGAACGGCTGAGCGTCATGATCGCGATGAGCGCCGGTGTCGGCATCGTCAGCACGTTTATTGGTTATGGCATAGCAACTGTGCTTGATGCTTCGATTGCAGGCTGTATCGTTAGTGCTGCCGGTGTGCTGTTCATCTTGGCCCTGCTGTTCTCGCCTAGCCATGGCGTCATTTGGAAAAAATGGCGTTTGCGCCGTTTAGCACAATAGTACGCGTTATGCGAACTTTTCTTATGCTGCGTTTCATCACGCAGCAGTCATGAAGGCCAACCGTAAATTTGCGGTTGGCCTTTATTTTTTTGAAGTGGAGCAGGATCGTTTGGCTTACGCCCAAAATATGATAAAATGGCTGTATTGCATCAAGATATGATGTTATGCAGCAAATGCAGGAGGTAAAGATGGCAGATTATAAATTAGTAGCACTCGATATGGATGGGACGCTGCTGAATGAACTGAGTGAAATTAGCGATGAAAATGCGTTGTGGATTAGAAAGGCGCTTGATGCTGGTGTAACGGTCAGTTTTTCCACGGGACGCGGCTTCCGCAGCGCCTTGCCGTTTGCCGAGCAATTGCAGCTTGAAACGCCGATGATTACGGTAAATGGCGGAGAGATCTGGAAGAAGCCTCATGTGCTGCACCGCAGAGCGCTGCTTGATCCGGTATATGTAGAGCGGCTGCATAAAATTGCGCAGAAGCATGCGGGCACCTGGTTTTGGGCGTACAGCACGAAGGACATTTATAATTTGGAAAAATGGATTGCGCCAGCGGATGATTATGAAGCTCATCATTGGCTCAAATTTGGTTACTACACCGAAGATGATGTCGTACTTAAGAAGATTTACGAGGAAGTCAGCGAGTGGAATGCGCTTGAAATTACAAATTCCTCGACGAGCAACTGGGAGATGAATCCAAAAGGCATTACCAAAGCAACCGCGCTTAGCGAGCTTTGCGAGGTTATGGGCATTGACATGTCACAGGTCGTTGCAGTCGGGGACAGCTTGAACGATATTGCCGCTATTCGCGATGCCGGACTTGGCGTTGCTATGGGCAATGCCCAAGATGCTGTGAAAGAAGCGGCAGACGTGATTACGCTGTCGAATAATGAGCATGGCGTTGCCGAAATTATTAAGAAATATGTACTGAAGGGATGAAAACGGCTTGGACATCTTAGGCTGGTCTCTCGTTATCATTTTATTTATTGTCGGCATGGCGGGTACGGTGTATCCAATTTTGCCAGGGGCGCTTGCGATTTACGCCGCGTTTTTTGCTTATGGCCTGTGCATTACATTTGAGCCGTTCGGCTGGGTCTTTTGGACGCTCCAAACGCTCATTGTCGTGGTTTTGTTTGTGGCGGATTATGCGGTCAGCGCCTGGGGCGTCAAGCGATTTGGCGGCTCCAAGGCGTCTATAATCGGAAGTACCATCGGTCTTATTTTGGGACCATTCGTCATTCCGGCATTTGGTCTCATTATCGGCCCTTTCGTGGGCGCGGTCATCGGCGAGTTTTTTGTCGTTCAAGAGTGGAAGCATGCTGCAAAGGTAGGTATCGGCTCGCTTGTCGGGCTGCTGACTAGCGTTGTGGTGAAGGTTGTTTTGCAGTCCATCATGATTGTGCTCTTTATTGTTTGGCTGGTTGTTTAAAAACCTGAGATTGATGAAAATAGGCTGCGCTGCGTAAAAGGTTTGGTTTTCGATCGTTGTTGCTCTGAATTCATTTGAATATACCGCATTAGCGGTGTAAATTCAGAGGCACGGGAGTATGCTTACGATGCTGCTTTCCTACTAAAAGCTTTAGACGAACGCTCTGCTTCTCAAATCCCAACCTTTTACTCCACTCCGCCCTTTTCATCAAAAGGTTTCTACAACAAAGCAGCTCAGACAAGCCTTCGCTGTTGTAGGGGAGCATCAAAAACTTATAAGATCATACAAAAGACAAAACCTAAAAGACAAAACCATAACCTGTTAAGTTAAACATAGTCAACAACGTTTTGAATTCGTTTTATTATAATTGGGGGAGCTGACAATCAATGATTAAGGTGACGGTCTGGAACGAGTTTTTGCATGAGAAGGTGCATGAAGAGGTGCAGCGCATTTATCCGGATGGGATACATAATGCTCTGGCAGCCGGCATCGCCACCGATTCATTTGAAATCGCTACGGCTACACTCGATCAGCCAGAGCACGGGCTGACCGAAGAACGCCTGAACAACACGGATGTCCTGATCTGGTGGGGACATATGGGCCATGATCAAGTCGATGATGCGATTGTTGAACGTGTGCATGGGCGGGTCATGCAAGGCATGGGACTCATTGTCTTGCATTCCGGCCATTTTTCGAAAATCTTCAAAAAATTGATGGGCACTACCTGTGATCTAAAATGGCGCGAAGCAGGCGAGAAGGAACGGATCTGGACCGTTAATCCGGCCCATCCGATTGCGGCCGGATTACCTGAGTACATTACCATCGAGCATGAGGAAATGTACGGCGAGCATTTCGATATTCCCGCACCGGATGAGCTCATATTCTTGAGCTGGTTCGAGGGCGGCGAGGTGTTCCGCAGCGGCTGCACCTTCTATCGCGGCCAAGGAAAGATTTTTTACTTCCGCCCTGGTCATGAAACACACCCGACTTATTACAATGAACAAGTGCTCCAAGTGATCAAAAATGCGGTTCATTGGGCGAAGCCCTCAAACGCTGGTGTACCCTTCCGTGGCAATCACCAGCCACTTGAACTCATCGTGAAACCATAATCTTGCATTCGAAAGAGAGACATTCCCGCTATGAAGAAAGATTCACTTATTAAAGGAACGCTGATTTTAGCCATGGCCGCGCTGGTCGCCCGAGTGCTCGGTATTTTCCAGCGTGTGCCGCTGGAGCATATGCTGAGCAAAGAAGGCTTGGCGAGCTTTACCGTCTCCAACAATTTATATTTAACTTTACTTATTGTAGCAACAGGCGGTATCCCAAGCGCCATTAGCAAAATGGTATCCGAGCGTTACGCGCTCGGCCGTCAGCAGGAAGCGCAGCGCATTTATAAGGCGGCGCTTTTGTTCGGTTTGGTAACAGGACTCATCTTGTCTACATTATTGTATGTTTTTGCAGAGCAGCTAGCCGTTTCTCAAGATTTGCCTGATGCGGTATTTGCTATTCGGGCGATAGCGCCGACACTGCTCCTATTCCCTCTAATCGCCATGATGCGAGGTTACTTTCAAGGCCGACAGCTCATGATGGCGGGTGGGCTCTCACAAATTATGGAGCAAATTATGCGCGTTGTGGTCGGTGTCGGCCTGGCGATTCTCGTACTCGCTTGGGGCTGGGGAGATCAACTGGCAGCAGCAGCAGCGTCCTTCGGCAACTTTTTTGGAGCGATAGGGGCTATTGCGGTCATGATCTGGTACGCAATCAAGCTGCGCCGGACCGACAAGCTTGAAATGGATAAATGGACAGCGGACAGCGAAGCTGCAAATACGATCGTTTTACAAAAAACGGAAGCGTCCCATATTCCTTTTCGCACTATTTACCGGGAAATATTTTCGATTTCAATCCCGATTGTCGTTACCGCTATAACGGTTCAACTCATTTACATGGTCGATAATTACTTGCTCATGAAATTGAGAGCGGGAGTTTACAGCTATGATCAGGCAATTGAGATATTGGCGGATTTTGGGGGAAAAGCGCAATCCATTGCCGGCATTCCACCGATTTTGGCGATAGCGCTGAGCACTTCGATTATTCCGGTTATATCCTCTGCCTTTTCCGTGCGGAATATGTCAGAGGTTAATCGCCAAACGTCGCTCGTTATGCGTATTGTGCTGTTTACCGGCATTCCAGCGGCGCTGACGCTTGCAGTTCTGGCCTATTCGGTTACAGGGCTGCTGTTCACAGGACCGCAAGGCAGCGGCATTGTGGCGGCATTGACAGCGGGTACGATCTTCCAAGCGACGATGATGATCAGCAACTCGGTATTGTCCGGGCTTGGCAGGCCAAGGCTAGCGATGTATAACACCTTAATTGGCATTGGGCTCAAGCTGGTGGCCAGCTTCGTATTGGCTCCGATATTCGGTATTTATGGGCTTATTGCTGCATCAACGCTTTGTTTTATTTTTATTACCTGGTTTAATTTGCAATCGATTCGCACCTATGTGCAATTCAACGTGCTCGGACGCCGCTGGGTGCCTTATTTCGCGGCCGTACTCCTTTCCATGGCAGCAGGCTGGGGAATGGACAAAGGGCTCAGATGGCTGTTAGAAGACTTTGAGCTGCCGGCTAGGCTGACTTATCTGATCTCTCTCATGGTCGCTGGCGTCGTAATTGGCGGTTTGTATTTAGGCCTGCTTATCTTGCTGCGCGTCGTGACTGCGGAAGATGTGAAAACATTCCCAGGACCGCTTCGCAAGCTGTTTGCCAAGCTGTTCAGGCTGACTGGCCGCGCTGCGGTGTAAAACGCTTGTTTCCATACATTTACACTGGTCATAGGCTCATGTACAATGAAGAGGATTTTATTCATTTTTAATTTGTTGGCGAGAGGGGTCACGTACATTGAAAAAGCTGGGGAGCATAAAAAAAGGGGTCGCCCTGCTGCTGGCATTGGTGCTTGTGTTTGTTGCAGGCTGTCAGGCTATTAGCGGTGTCGATCTAAATAAGGCGATAACAAACTCGCTTAAGGTTACTTCTTATGAGGGCGAGCAGACGTTGTCACTGCAATTGAATTTGAGTGAGGAAGAACTTGAATATATGGACGAAGATGAACTCGCGATTATGAAATTGATCAACAGCGCAAAGCTTGAGCTTACAAACATCAAGGTACAGGATGACACACATGTATCTTACAGCGGCAAGCTTCTGCTGGCTGACACGATTTCCATAGGCTTCTCACTCAAAATGTCCGATACAACGGCAGTCGTAGAAATTGAAGGGGCGAAGCAGCCCTTTGTTCTGGATATGAGCGAAGCGGACCTGCCTTCGTTAATGGGGATTTCTGGCGCGATTGGGCAGTCCGTAACAGGTGGTTCGGCAGACGCTTCACTCGTAGAGCTGGGCAAAGAAGTTATCGATGCAGTAAGCGGCTATTTTATTAATAATTTGCCTAATCCCGATCAAATTTCAGTAAATGCGGTACAGGAAACGATTAATGGCCAATCGGTATCCTTGATGAAAGTGCATACGGAGCTGGATGGTCCAGCTATTTGGACATGGATTAAAAAATATGTCGGTGTTCTCGTAAGCGACCGTGCGGGTCTGGACAATATGGTTAAAGGCTTCGTTGAAGTGCTTTCCAGCCATCCAGAAGTATGGGAAGCGATTGGTGAAGTTAATCCTTTTGACCAACCGGTAGTGCTTGATGGCCCTACCCAAGAGGATACGATTAAAGAACTTGCAGACAGCCTTGCCGAAGAGCTTGCATACTTGCAGGAGGAGCTGCAAGCGCTGGAAGAAGAGGAGGACGGCTATTTCCTGGAATCTGTCTTCAACAAGAATACATCGCTCAAGACAGATGTTTATGTGGACAGCAAGCTGGACATTCGCAAGCAAGTAGTCGAGGCAACCATTACGCTTGGCGATATCGAGCCTGAGTCGCAAATGAGCATCGTCATTCGCTCCGAAAGCCAAAAATGGAATGTGAACGAAGCGGTGAAGGCGGACGCTCCTGTCGTGAGCGAGAATGCCATTGATCTGGATGATATGTACGACTTGAATGGCTATGAAACGCTGCAATGGTTTGACAAAAGCTCAAATGCTTATGATCTGCTAAAAAACACGTTCCATGTAGGTGTCCAGACGGCTACGTTATATACACAGGATTATGGCAATCCGCCGATTATAACCCCTACGAATATTACACTTGTGCCTTTGCGCGATGTGGCGGAGCAGCTTGGCGCTACGATTTCTTACAACAAGAAGACGAAGCAGCTGACGCTGTTTGACAAAGCGACTGATACGACGATTACAGTGAAAAATAGCAGCGATACCGTCATTGTGAATGGCAAGTCGGTGAAATGGTCCTATCCGGCAACTACTGTAAGAGGTACGGTTTATGTTCCTGCCCGCAACCTTGCGAAGTCGCTTGGCGCATCTTTGAAATGGGAATCTTATTATGACACAGAGAAATATTTAGTCATTGAACGTGAAGTTGGATAAGAAGGAGGAATGAACAAATGATTAAATTAACGACAGATGCTTCTTTCCGAGAAGCTGTGCAAGCCGATGAACTGACGGTTATCGTATTCAAAACAACGTGGTGCAAAGATTGCCATTACATTGAGCCTTTTATGCCGGAGCTTGAGCAGCAATATAAGGGCAAAGCTGTTTTTTATGAAATCGACCGCGATGATTTGCCGGATCTATCCTCCGAGCTGAACATTCTCGGCATTCCAAGCTTCCTTGCTTTTCGCAAAGGCCAGGAGGTTGTGCGGTTCGTCAATAAGCTTCGGAAGTCGCGTGAGGAGATCGAACAGTTTGTCGATCGCGCCTTGCAAGTAAGCGATGCTTTGGCGGAAAACCAATAAGCACAATTTGCAAAGTCCGTGCGGCGCCGTCGCACGGATTTTTTTATGGTCACAGAAGCATCATAATTAGAGCCTTGATGGACAAGTGTCACATTTTCAACATGGCTTTTGGCATATTTTATGGCTATAATGAGTGGTAATTCAAACGAAAAAAGGTGATTGTACGAATGGTTTCAAGCCGTTTTCGCAAATTTTCAGTTGCAACATCTCTAGGCATGCTAATCATACTGCTGAACGGTGCATTGGTTACGAACATGGATGCTGGCAGAGGCTGTGGAGATGACTGGCCATTATGTCATGGTAAATTTATACCAGCCTATACATTAGAATCGTTTATCGAATACACGCACAGGCTTACAACAGGTATTGAAGGAATTTTGGTCGTGGGCATGTTCATTGCATCGTTTCTTTTGTTTAAACGCAACAAAATCGCCTACAAGCAGCCTCTCGTATTCGCAAGCAGCTCTTTGTTTTTCACCATCTTACAAGCTTTGATGGGCGCTGCTGCTGTCAAATGGCCGCAATCGCCTTGGGTGATGGCGATTCATTTTGGCATATCGCTTATGGCATTCGCCTCGACGCTACTGCTCGTCTTTTGGGTATATCGCAATCGTGATGGACAAGCGGTCGAGTTTTCAGTGCCAAGATCGTTTTTTCCACGGCTCTTGGGGCTAGCGGTATACATTTATGTTGTCATTTATTTAGGCGCTTATATTCGTCATACGGATTCCGGTGGAGGCTGTCTGGACTGGCCGCTTTGCAACGGGAAAGTCATACCTGATTTTGAAGGGGCCGAGACGATCGTATTCATCCATCGGATAGGTGCCGTTATATTGTCTCTTGCAATCGCTGGCGTATTCGTGCATATTCGCAGGAAAAGCAGAGCAAATGAGGGACTTGCACCAATGGCTAAGCTCGCGCTCATTCTCGTGCTGACGCAAGTGTTAAGCGGGGCTCTGCTCACATTGACGATTACAAATTCAAACTGGTTTGTTTTTACAAATTTATTGCATAATCTCATTGTTAGTGCTCTATTCGGCGTTATAATGGATATGTTGGTGCGTTCTTGGAGGCTGCGGGAAGGCGCTAGATAGCCAGGGGAAGGGACGGAGACACACGATGTTGCGATTTCTGTTTGACGAGCCAGAGCGGGCATTAGAGGGACGACACGGTGAGACGGTACGTTTAATGGAGCAGTTTATATCGCAGCTTCAGGGCAAGGTAGAGGCGGGCAAGGATGTGGATCATAAGCTTCGGACGTATGAGATATGGACGCGTGGTTTGATTTCTTCCTTAAATGAGCTGGAGCAAAGCCATTATGCAACCATTCGCTTCAAGCAGAAAATCAAATCCAGCTCAGTCAGCCAAATGCAATCTGATGAGTATCTTATGTACCAGCGTTATGTTTATTTTGACAAAAATGCGTTCATTCGCGTATTCGCTTTGCTTGATAAAATAGGCATTTTGCTCAACGATTTGCTCGCCATGAAGACAGAGCGGATTAAACCGCATTTTTCCTTTTTTACGGTGCTGCGGAATATGCGGGATCGCGGTGTCCATCGGACGCTGACAGGAGGCCTTGATGAGGTCAAAGGCTTAACGCAGGAGCCAATGGCCCGCCTGAGAAAACGGCGCAATGCCGAAATCCATTATATGAATTCTGAAATGCTCGATGATCTTGTTCAAAGCCATAAAGGCTATGGACTTGAAGTAAAGCTTGAAAACATCATGGCGCAGTCACAGGACCTGGCGGCTGGAGTAGCAATGGTGACCGACACTTTATATCTTACGTTCCAGTACGCTTGCGGTTATATACGAAAAAGATAATTGATTCGTAATCGCAAGGAGGAAGCACAATTGGAGTTGAATGGAAAAACGGCGCTTGTAACAGGAAGCGCCAAAGGGCTTGGCAAAAGAACCGCATTGCAGCTTGCGAAGCAGGGCAGTCATATCGTCATTAATTATTTTAAGAGCGAGCAGGAAGCCCAGCAAACGAAAAAAGAGATCGAACAACTCGGCGTAAGCGCTACCATTGTGCAGGCCGATCTTTCAACGACGGAGGGCGCAACGAAGCTGGCTGATGAAGCGGCAAACTGGAGAGGCGGCATTGATATTTTGGTCAACAATGCGGGGCCATTTGTCAGGGAGCGGCGGCTGTTTGCCGACTATGAGATTGCCGCCATATCAGACATGCTAAACAGCAATTTGCTCAGCGTTATGCTGCTGGACCATAAGCTGCTTTCAGGCATGCGCAGCCGTGGCTGGGGAAGGATCATTCATTTCGGGTTTGGACACGCGGGTGAAGCGCGGTCATGGCCTCACCGAGCTGTATATGCAGCAGCCAAAACCGGACTCGTTTCCTTTACGAAATCGCTTGCCGTTGAAGAAGCTGCCCATGGCATTACCGTCAATATGATTGGGCCTGGCGACATTCGCGGAGCGAACAAGGAACGGATGATCGCAGAGGTAGAAGGCCAGGAGGATGAGGAATCGCCGCTTGGCAGACCCGGAACAGGAGAAGATGTTGCCCGGGTGATCACCTTTCTATGCGAACGGCGGTCGGACTTTTTAACGGGGAATATTATTAATGTGACGGGCGGATTTGATCCGATTCGTCCTAATATTAAAGGACTGTGAATAAAAATAGATGCAAGTGCTTGCCCGCAGCTGAATAGAACAAGCAAAGCAAGAAAGCCCGGTTGTCCTCAGAGGACACCGGGCTTTCTTGCTTTAGTGTACGCTTAAAATACTTGAACGACTTCGACTACGCCCTCAACCTCTTCAAGCAGTGCGCGCTCAATACCAGCTTTCAGCGTGATGGTGGAGCTTGGGCAGCTGCCGCATGCACCCATCAGGCGAAGCTTAATGATTCCGTCCTCAACGTCTACGAGCTCAACGTCTCCTCCATCGCGCTGCAGGAACGGACGCAATTTATCCAGTACGTCCAATACTTCATCGTACATTGTGCTTTGTGCTTGTTCACTCATTGCAATCATCTCCTTTCTGTCTTATTATAGTACAAAGTCGTGCAATTGAAAATGGATACCTACAGCAAGGTAAGGTGTAAAGCTTATGTTTAAGACAATGATTGAATATTGTACAAGCAATGCCCACCATGGAACCGTGGACATTATGCAGAAATTTGAGCAAGAAGATCTCTACGAAATTACAGAATATGGCTGCCTCGGCAACTGCGGTGAATGCTACTTAAAGCCATTTGCCCTCGTTGAGGGGGAAATTGTCGCCGCCGATACCATTGATGAATTATATGGCAAAATTCATGAAGCTATTATTCGCCAAGAGACCGATCGTGACGCTCTTGACAAGCTGCTGGACGATCTTTAACCGAAGTGGCGCTTGGACCGCCATAAAATGCCACTTTTTACGAGGCGTGGTACACGGCCCATAAGCGGTGTGCCGCCCATAATGCCGAAGCCGCTCTTTTTGCCGAGCGAACCGAGAACGCCCTTGAGCTTGATTTTGCCGAGCCGGGGCGTTTTGTCATGCCAAATGGCCTGCATCACTTCAGCAATTTGTTTGCCTTGCGCGCCGGCCGCCTGTCCGCTTGGAGAGAATGGCAGTGCAGCACAATCTCCGACAATGAATACGCCGCTGTGGGAAGGGAGCTGATGATGCTCATCAATAATCAGCCTTCCTTGATTATCCTTCGGCAAATCCAGACGCTGCACAATCGGCACCGGCTGAATGCCTGCCGTCCATACCGTTACATCGCTCAGCAGCGGCTTGCTGGAATTATGATCGTGCAGGACGCCCTGCTCAAGCTTGGAGAGGGATACATTGCCGAGCATTTCCACTTCATGGCCTTTAAACCATTCCGCGACGAACAATTGCAGCTTGCCTGGGAAAGCAGACATGACGCCCGCGCCGCGGTCAATAATGCGAATGTTCAAATCCGGACGGCTTTCGCGCAGCTCGGCAGCTACTTCAACGCCGCTGAGTCCGCCGCCTACGATTGACACCTGTCCGTATGGCTTGACGTCATTAAGCTGTTGATACGTTTTGCGTGCCGCAGAAAACGTCTGAATGCTCGTAGAGAACGCCTCTGCTCCTTCAATGCCATGGTATTTGTCCGTACAGCCAAGGCCAATGACGAGCCAGTCGTAGGAGATCGGGTCTTGCTGCTCCAGATAAACCAGCTTATTTTCAAGATCAAGATTGTCAACTTCGCCATAAACGGTGCTGACTCGCGAGTCCACCGGGAACTTGACGCGCAGCTCAAGGTCAGACACGGTACCGGCAGCTAGAGCATAATATTCTGTCTTCAGGCCTTGGAACGGCATGCGGTCAATAAGAACGATAGACACATCCAGTGGAATATGCTTCTCGATCAGTTCTTCAACAATGGCCAGGCCGCCGTAGCCGCCTCCTAAAATTACCAATTTTCTCATTTACGCCTCAACCCCGCATTATAATTAATCTGATCAGTCATGGATGCTGCAAGGGTGTGCATGTAAACCGGAAGCCAGTCCTGCGCTTTGCATACACGCCTTAATATATGTGATTGGTCAGTTGATTACTCATAGATCTTAATTTCGTTGTAGAACGTATCGCGTTCAACCGGAACGCGTCCGGCGCCTTTAATCAGCCAAATCAAATCCTCACGAGTAATTCCTTCTGGTGTAAGTGCGCCTGCGGCGTGGCTAATGCGCTCCTTCACAATCGTGCCGTGAGCATCGGAAGCGCCCATCGTCAGTGCGACTTGCGTCAGCTGCGTGCCAATATTTATAAAGTAAGCTTTGATATGCTGGAAGTTATCGAGCATGAGACGGCTAATCGCGATCGTCTTCAAATCCTCGAAAGCGGAGTTGCGGCGTCTAATACCCGCTTTAGGATTTATCGGCTGCATGGACAAAGGAATGAAGACCAAGAAGCCATTTGTTTCATCCTGCAGCTCGCGAATTTGAATCATATGCCTTACGCGGTCCTCTTTGCTCTCAATGGAGCCGTACAGCATCGTTGTATGTGTTTTTAACCCTAGGTTGTGCGCCGTGCGATGAACATCAAGATACTGCGACACGTCGGCTTTCGTTACGCGCATTTTTTTGCGGTATTGGTCAGACAAAATTTCGGCTCCGCCGCCTGTCAGGGATTTCAGCCCGGCTTTCATCAGTTCCTGCAGCACTTCTTTATATGTCAAACCGCTAATCCGCGAGAAAAAATCAATTTCCGCCGCTGTATAAGCTTTCAGCGTGACATCGGGATATTGCTTATGCAAAGCTTTTAGAGAATCGACATAATATTGAAAAGGCACATGCTGGTTATGGCCGCCAACAATGTGGAATTCGCGTACGCCCGGGTGAATATGCTGCTCCACGTATTCAATCATTTGCTCCCCAGTCAGCGTGTAGGAGCCAGGCTCGCCTTCATCTTTGCGGAAGTTGCAAAATGCGCAATGCGCTTCACATACATTCGTGAAATAAAGGCTCATATTTTCGATAAAATAAACCTTATTGCCATTTTTGCGCAAATTCGCTTCGTTCGCGAGTTGGCCAATCGTCAGCAAATCGTCTGACTCATAAAGAAATACGCCATCCTCCAGCGTCAGCCGTTGCCCATTTCGAACTTTGTCAATAATTTCCTGCATGCGCTTCTGTTCTGTAGGTACCGCGATAAACATATCGGCATCCTCCTTCATTTTTTCCAAGTGGTATTGCTATTAAAAAGACATAAAGGCCGGCGAATGCGATCGTCAGCCACAATCGGGTCAACCTCAGATAAGGACATCACTGTCGGTACTGATTGGGCTAATTGTGAAAAAAATAACTTGCTGATCCGATTTTGTTGAAAATATAAGACTGGTATAAGTGATCCGTTTATGTCAGGCTTATATTTCTACGTGAAACGAAGCTTTACTGGTTAAGTATAGCTCAGTCGTTTACGCTTGAGATGACATTATTATAAACCTCTATTGTTGCAGCGGCAACTATTAAGTCATAGCTTTGCCATATAAGGAAGCGGGCAAAGTACTCTTGAGCTGTTTCGTGAAGAGGAGTATACTAGACGTATAAGTATGCATTAGAATCGTATTTTGCAGGGAGGTAATGAATGATGATTACAATCAGTGAATCGGCAACTGATAAAATAAAAGAAATGCTGGAATCGGAGGGAACTCCGGAAATGTTCCTGCGCATCGGTGTGAAGGAAGGCGGCTGCAGCGGCTTTTCCTACAGCATGGGTTTTGATGATGAGCAGTCTGCGGAAGATCAGGAAATGGATATGACGGGTCTGAGAGTCGTCGTTGACCAAAGCAGCCTGCGCTATCTGAACGGCCTGGAGATCGATTGGAAGGAATCCGCTATGGGCGGGGGGTTCACGATCGAAAACCCGAATGCGAGCGCTACATGTGGCTGTGGAAGCAGCTTCCGCACAGCGACCGACGCGGGCAAGCCTGCTGAAGCTGGCGAGTGCTAAACCATTTTTGATCAGCTTGGTTAAATGAGCGGGTATGTCTTTTAAATTCTTACTTCAGATGGCACCGGAAGAAGCCGTCATAGCCTCAAGTTCCCTGACGAAGTTCCGCAAGTTGCGGTAAAAAAACCTCGACCTTCAAGTCGACACGCACTATTTTGATGTGGAACTTTGCAAACGATGCCTGCTGAAAGAAGGCTGCTATAAAGGCATGCCAATACAAGGTACTATGGCGGTATTCGCAGTCAATTTAAAGCGGAGATTGAAAATAGCAGACTAAAAACCAGCAGTAAAAATTATAAAATGCGGCACCTCTCCGAAAAATCCGGAGCAGGTGCCGCATTTTTGCCTACCGCATGGAAATAACCAAAAAACCTTAAGTTCTTCAGTGGCCTCGCCAATCGGCTGCTCTTTTTTTAAATATAAGCATGTATAGGTTTCTCACTTATACATACTTATATTCCACCCTCGAAACAGTAGCTTTACCGCCAGAGGAGGCGACAGCCGTTTCACCTTGAAATATAGGAGAGGATGTCGTAACGCTATCCTTTCTCTATATTTCTCGGAATGAAACGCGCCGCGCCACCAGAGGAGGCGACAGCCGTTTCACCTTGATTAAAAAATTTGCTCTTCCATGTGACAATATCTGTATGAACAGCCGATAACATATATAAGAGACGAAATAAAACTTTTGTAAGATGGGGACGAGGTTATGGAGCAGGAAAAAACGACGGAAGCGTTATTGCGCAATACGCGAATTGGCGACGTTTACCAGGTGAAGCAGGCCATTCATCAAAGCGAGCTTTCCATTGTCTATAAAGCGCGGCAGACGGAGACGGGCGAGCTGAAGCTTATTAAGGAGTTTTTCCCCCAGCAGCTGGCGAGGCGAAAGGCGGATCATATAACGGTAGGCTTCGGGCCGGCCTTTGCCGAGAAATTTCGCGAGCTGCTTTGCGTCTTTGCGCAGGAAGCGATTATTTTGAAGAAGCTGAGCCATCCGCAAATTGTAGGCTACACGGATTATATAGAAGCAAATGGCACCGCGTATTTAGTTACGGAGTTTTGCCGCGGCCTCACGCTGGAGCATTATTTGCAGCAGGAGGACGTCTCCCGAGCGCAGCCAGAGCTGCTGTCGATTGCTGGCGGAGTAGTAGGCGCGCTGAAATATGTGCATGATCAGGGCATCATTCACCGCGATGTAAAGCCGGGCAATATTATGATTGACGAAGCTGGCGGGGTGAAACTGATTGATTTTGGCTCAGCGATTCCTTATGGGAATCCTGGAAAGCAGCTTATTTTTACTTCAAGCGGCTATTCGCCGTTGGAGTTTTATTCGGAAACGTCGCGTCAGGAGCCCGTATCCGATATTTATAGTTTAGCGGCAACGCTTTATTATATTTTTGCAGGGAAAGCGCCGCTGGATGTCAGGCAGCGCCTGTTCGAGGATAATCTTGCTGCGGTAAGATCGTACAACCATCGCCGCATTAGCGCTCCCTTCGATAAGCTGATCCACTGGGGACTTGCGATGTCGCCGGAGAAAAGATGCCGCTCTCTCGGCTGGTTCACTATGGCACTCCGCTGGGAAAGCCTATTAACAGCTGGCAAGAAGCGGGACAGGCAGCTTTAGCGGGCAAAAAAAAGCATCGTTTCTTCTATTATAAACAGTAAAGCAGCAGCATGAAAAAGCGTCTATGACAACAAATTGTCTTAGGCGCTTTTTCATTTTGACCTCGTTATATAAGCTTTATAATAAAAGTTAAATGATAAAGCCTCGATAAAGCCTCATTCGCTGGCTCAATCCGGCCGAGTAAAAATATTCGTATTCGCCTTAATTGGCTTGTAGCGCAGCTCGATCTCCGTAATGCCGTCCTCGAACGTAATATAGAGCTTGTCGCCATATTGCAGCGGTTCTTTGCGGTCTTTGCGCAGCGCGGTTTTGCCGCGTACGAGCGTACAGCGCGACGTATGCTTCACGAACAGCGTTCCTTTTTTTCCTGCATAAAAGGTAATTGCAGCTGCTTCAGGCAGCGGCTCATTAATATCAAGCGAATGGAAAAGCTGCTGCAGCGTAATGGAATGCTGCGGGAATGAAGTCAGCGGCCAATACGTCACCGGAATCTCATTGCCGCTCGCGGTATTCAGGAAGAAGCCTTCTAGTCTGCCAGCAAAAGGCGGCTTCGGACGCAAGACGAAATAAAGCACCGTTCCAATAATCGCGAGTATCAGTACACTAACTGCAATTTGAAGGTACAGCGTCCAGACGGACGTTACTTCCACTTTAATCGTCCGCGTCAGCGTCCCGCCATCCGTGTCTGCCGCTTCAATAACCAAGTCAGACGTTCCGGTTTTGAGCGGCTCCAGCTGCAGGATGCCATCTGCTGTAATAGCAGCATCATAGCGGTTAGAAGCAGTAGTGGACGCAAGCTTGAAGGTTAAGGGATCATTGTTCGGATCCGCGAACAATGTGCTTAACGCGATGTCAGAGCCGCCATCTTCCTTGCTCAGCTTGATGCGGCCATCACCTGCCTCTACTGGAGGCAAATTATTAACGGTTAGCGGGCCGCCGGGCATCACGCGGTAGAAATCCGGTCCTTCCATTCGCACGCGCCAGCTGTAATTGCCTGAGATCGGGAAGCGATAGCCAGCCTCCAGCTTATCCTCAGTCAAAGTCATCGGAATTTCCTCTGATTTTTTCGTATCTTTGTTAGTAATCGTAAGCACCGCTTTGACCGTTGCATAAAAATCGGCATCTGCCAGCGGCGAGCCGTCCGGATGGAATAGCTGTGTTTCGAAAGGTGTAGGCTGGCCCTTCACAATATCCTTATTAGAAGACAGCTTTGCCTCACCATTCAGCTCATAGTTGGCCAAAACATAAATTTTAACCAGGTCGCCCGAGACGCCGCGGAATTTCAAGTTAAAGGTGCCTTTGAGCGGCGACGTAATTTTCAAAATCGTATATTTGCTCGAATTGTACATCCGAATATTGCTCGATTGATAAAAGAGCTGCGTCTCATTGATCGGTTTCTCCGAAATGAGAATAATGTTGGCCTCGCTCATGCTCCCGTTTGCTATCGTGACTGGAACTTCCTGCAAGCTGCCTTTCGCTGTCAAAGCGGCAACGGGGAGCAAAATCGATTGCACCTGATCAGCATAAATCTGGTTGAAAATTTCCGGCAAATCCTCGGCGCTGCTTGTCATAAACGATTTGCCGCCCGTTTCTTTCGCAATGCGGGCAAGCTCCGCCTTATTGACCGTGCCATCATGATTAAGCCCAATCGTATAAACTGGGAAGCCATTTTTCTTCGCAAGATTGATTGCTGCGGTTACATCTTCCCCTGAATCCTGTACCGTGCGGTTGCTGGAGTAGATGCCGAGATCTGTAGCCCCGTCAGATAAAAGCACAACATAGGCTTGGCTGTCTTCCTTGCGCTGCTCGGCGAGCATATTCGTGCCCTTGAGCAGGCCAAGTCCAATATCGGTATAACCTTTGCGCTTCAGCGACTCAATCGAGCTTTTCAAGCGGGTGCGCTTCTCCTTGACCGACATATCCGTCAGCGGCTGGCTGTCCACAATCGAATGGTTGTAGGCGACGTATCCGATGCGCGTACGCTCGGCCTCGCTCATATCCATCAGCATATGGATAACTTCGGCAGACGTATTGCCTGGGTCGGTTTCCGTCATGGAGTAGCTTGTATCCAAAACAAACATCGCATCAAATTGGTTGGTCGGTGGAGCAGCTTCCGCGGCGACGGAAGGTGGGAGGGAAACAGAGAGACTTAGCAATAAGCTGCCTATGCATAAAAATAGCAAAGATCGTATAAATGGTTTTTTTATCATAATTGTATGTATAATCCCTTTCTTTATAGTTATTTATGGGTTGAATAATTGATCGAATATGGAAGAATAGGACGGCGCGAAGGCGGTTATAGGGCGGTCGGCTTATGGGAAAAACGAAGTGATTTACAATTGTTTGGGTATTACCCTAAGAATGTTATCGGAATCCATCTAAAAATTAGTAATAGATTTCGAAAAATAGCGACTTTAGTTCTATTTATTATTATAAATAAGTCTAAAAGTCCTAAATTGTATTTATTGACAAACAAGGATTGGAGTGTTTAGTATTATTGGTGTAAAGTCTAACTTTGTAATAATTTGTATGAAGACCGAGCCTATTGCAGGAAGGAGGGGCGCTATTTTTGCTGAAAAAGGTAGAATCATTGCTGATTTTGCTAGAAATATAAGCATTTGCTTGTTTCAGCCTAAACTTAAGCGCCATGCCTAATGGACATTATTAATCAGACGAACCGAACTATTCTTTTTGAGGAAATTAATCCCGAAAAACTGGACTTGATAACGCTGGTAGGCGACGTGAAAGGCATTGATAGCCTAAGCGACGACAAGGTAAAGGAACTAAATACGAATCTGCTCGTTCGCAGCTTCGATGAGTTTCTGGACAAGTTTTCGCCTAGCGTCTATTCCTTTTTCAACGCAGCGAACCAGAAGGTCGTTTATTCCTTGAAGAAGCCGGAGGGGCTTGCCGAGGATCAAATTTCAGAAATCAAGATCGACCAGCACAACGATTTTCTGAAAATGCTGTTCACGCTCATTGATGCGAAGCGCAGCCAAGGCATCTCCAACGTAGATTTCAAATTCGAGCATTTGCTCGACATGATTTCTCCGAAGAAGGTGATGGACGATATTCGCCAGGTGCGTAAGGAAATCCATTACTTGTACAGCCAGTACGAGAAGCTGGACGATGGCGATCCGAAGCAGCTGGATATGGGCGACAAGCTCAATGTGCTCTTCGAGGAAGCAAGCAAGAACTATAACAATGTGATGGCGATGCTTCCACTCGCAATCGAGGATATTAAGACGCGGCTGCTCCTTGGCGGCTCGCAGGAGGAAAATGCAAGCGAAGCGGTGCAAATCGGCTTGCTTACGATCGGCGAAAGCGGCGAGCTGAAGATCATTGAAGCACCGAAAAGCGACAGCCAGGAGCTGATGCTGCTTGATGAAAACAGCGGCAGCGCCTTGTCCGAAGTGTTCGCGGATGATTACGGCTCGGTGACGGATTCGCCGTCGGCTTATGTAAAGGATTTGGTTGTGCGTACGTTCTCGCCGCTGCCGGCTGTTCAAGCGGATGTGGATACAGCGACAGAAGTGAGAAACTACAACACGTATCTGGAATTTTATAAAACGGCGAAGGATGATTTCGTCAAAACGGTTAAGCCACTTGTGGAGAAAATTTTGGGCGTGAAAATGTTTTTCGACCAATACACAAGCAAAAACAAAGGTATGGCGCCGTCCCTGCTTATTACGAACAATAAGCTCGACATGACGGTAAAAAGCAGCAGCATCACTAGGCTGGAGACTTACCTCAACACCGTGAATGCGAAAAATGATTTTTCCGATACGATTTGGTTCGGTATCGTGCCATCCGTAGAGCTGGAAACAGCCGGAAAAGTAAAAGTATCGCGTGAGCGCTTCAAAGGTAATGAGCAGGTCGTGAAGCAGGATGGCAACAGCATGGAGTCGCTTTCTTCTTTGCTGCAAGTGCTGGGCGAATACAAAATTCAAGTCTTCTTCAGCTTTGAGACTGGCGAAGAGACGACCTTCAGCAACATTGCCACTGCGGGCATCGACAAGTATTTGGATAAATGCAACGTACTAACCCGCAAATCCTACAGCGAATTCGCTATTCCTACCGTACCGAACTTCACCATTATTCCGAAAGACAAGTCAGGCGTTGTCATTGACAGCCGCATGCTGCAAACCGAATATGGCGTTCAACTGTCGCAGGAGAAGGAAGACATTTTGCGCCTGTGGATTGAAGGCGTTTATGTAGGCGCAGCTTATGTTGCCGCCGGCCTTGTTTCCGCTTATCAGTGTCCGGAATATTTGCGCGACCAGTACAAAACGGTCAGCCGCGAATATCCAGGCGTGCGCTTCGACATTGAAGCAGGCGACAATGCGCTTCGCGTTCCGACGACGATGGCGAAGGAGATTTCCGGCTTCACCAACAACATCAAGGATGCGATTAATCGCAAAAACTTCGGCTTTATTTTCTCCTCGGAGAACGCGCAGCTGCAAGCGAAGGACATCAGACGCATTACGGTATACAAAGCGAGAAGCCTTGCCACCTCGGAGGACGGATTCGACTCCATCTATAAGACGCTAGTCAGCACTTATGTTGAGCGTATTCTCCGTTTCCAGACGGGCGACTTCAAGCATGAAAATATCGTGAAGTTCTTCAGCAACAATCCAAGCAGCCAAAAAAGCAAATGGCTTGGTTCGCGCGGCTATACGAACTCGATTATTCACGATGGCGATGATATGAGCTTCATCATTGATGAGAAGAGCAATCTTTGCCACATTGATCTCGTGTTCAACGGCAATGTGAAGAACCTTGAAGTGATGATTACTAAAGGAACGACGCCGGTTAAGGCGTAACGCCTTCCGCTTAAAGCAAGTCCCCAATCGGGTGTTAAAGGAGAACGCCTTCGGGCGCTCCCCTTTCAACATATATAGAACTCGTCAGGCGCTAGCACCTGCGGGTACACCATTTCAAGGAGGAATTTTAATATGGGATTTAAGTTGACGATTGAAGGCGCAGAAAAAATCGAGCTGGGCTTGGACAACATCCAAACCGTAAAGTATGACACAGATACACCGGATGATTCCAATGCACGCTCCACTGATGTAGGCGCAACGCTTCGCATCAGCGGCAAAATCATTACAGCAACAGACGGCGATGCTTTTGACGACACGCTCAAACTTGCTAACTGGTCGCTTGTTCCTGCTGAAAAAGCAGACAGCTACCGCAAAGTAACACTGGAAGTGATTTCTGCTGACCAAGTGGTTCGCAAAATCCATTTCCCGAACGCATTCGTTGTTGATTACACAGAAAGATTTGGCGACACAGAAGGCGTCGGCACTTTCGAACTGTACATCAAGCAAAAGAAAGACAAAACCGAATTTACAGCTATCGACGGCGGTTACCCGCTATAAGGCCTGAATTCGGCAGTGCCCGCTCGCGGGACCCGTTTCCTATAGAGCAGGCTAGCAAATTCAAGAGGCATATATGCCTCTTGAATTTGATTAAAGGGGTATTTCCCATATTTTGAAAAGTGATGAGGGAGCCGAATGAACAACCATTATGACGTTTTAGGCGTCCCGAAAGAGGCAGACGCAGCAGCGATCAAGCAGGCTTATCGCAAGCTGGCCAAGCGTTATCATCCAGATACGAATGGCGGCAGCCTAGATGCGGAACGCAAGTTTAAGGAAATTCAGAAAGCTTATGAAACGCTGGGTGACCCGGATAAACGGAGCAGCTACGATGAGTCGCTTTCCGGCAGAGGGCATGCAGGCGGGGCGAAAGGCAGCGCTGCGGGCATGGGCGCAAATGCGGGCAAGAAATCGGCTGGCGGAGCAGCGGGTATGGCTGGTATGGCGAGCGGGGGCGGCGATGGAACACCGCTGTCGAAGCAGTTCGAGCAGTTTTTCGGCTTTAAGCCGCAGGGCAAGGAAGGCATGACGCAAAAGCCTGGCGGCAAACCAAGCAATCCGCTGGATACGACGGATTTATTCAATCGCTTTTTCGGCAAAAATTAAGCGGTGTCAAGTGTTTAAGGAAGCGGGAGAACGGAGGAATGACGGTGAAGGCGACGGCTGTATCAGGTCGTAACCCGAGCGGCAGATCGGCAGGCATTATAGCCCTGGATATTATTATTGCCATACTGGCTATTGAAGCTTTATATTATGCCTTCTTCATCAATGAAGACAAAATGCTGCAAGGGGCAACCGGCGTAATCGCAGGAATTTTAATCGTTGTATGGCTGGCTTTCAAATGGAGGCCGCAATGGAAAAGTGCAAGCAAGGCAGCAGTGATTACCCGGCTCGTCATGATCGACGAGGAGGGCGAGCGTTTGAAGGAATGGTACATAGATGGAGAAACCTCGCTATTAATCGGCAAAAGCTCAAGCCGCAGCGATGTGGATGTAGACCTCTCTGACGCTGAATATGCGTCGATCATCAGCCTGCAGCATGCGGTGCTGAACCACTCTAAAGGCATTTGGTATTTGGAGGATTTGGATTCGACGAACGGCGTGGGATTGCGCAAGTACAACAATAGCGTCATTACGAGAATTGACAATGAACAGTCATACCGCATAGATAGCGGCGATCTGATTGTCATTGCGAATACGAGGCTGCTCGTTAAATAACGGGAGGCAGATGTACATAACGAAGAACATACCGCGAGACGCGCGTGCAAGCAGCTGTGGAAGCAGCGGCAGCGGCGTGCGTTTACGATTAAATAGACGGGGGAAGAGCTTAGATGAGTTTGACAAGATGCCCGAACGGCCACATGTTCAGCACCAGAAAGCATGGCAATTTATGCCCTTATTGCAGTATTAGCGTCGAGCCTGCGGCAGCCAAGGGTGGCGACCGCAAAGTGGCCCAGCAGCCGGAGACGGATGATAAGACGATGCCTTATTTGGGCGAGACGAAGGGAATACATCCGGTAACGGGCTGGCTTGTCTGCATTGAAGGTCCGCAGCTTGGCCAAGATTACCGCATTATGGCGGAGAAAAATTTTATCGGCCGCTCGGAAGAGATGCATATTCGCATTATTGGGGATAACACCGTCTCCCGCCGCAATCATGCCGTTATCGTCTACGACCCGAAAAAACGCAACTTCTATTTGCTTCCAGGCGATGCTTCCGGTCTTGCCTACCACAACAATGAAGCCGTTTATTCCCCTGTCGAGCTGACCTCCTACGACGTCATCCAGCTTGGCCTTAGCAAATTTATTTTCATTCCGCTGTGCGGCGCCCATTTTGAATGGGAGTCAGGTTAAGCCGATGATTATGATGAGGCTGATGGATATTCCTCCGGTCATTATATTGCTGGCTTTTCTGGCTGTTATAGCAGCGCTGCTGCTCATTCGGCGGCGCCTGCTTGTAAACAGCCCGGCGGAAGCGGAGCCCGCGCATTCCGTACAGGAGCTGCCAATTGGCAACGGCCAGACGATTGGCGCAAGAAATGAACAGGATGATTATTTTGCCAGTGCCGAGACGCCGCAAGGGGTTATAGCGGTGCTGGCCGATGGGATAAGCGGCCTTTCCAACGGCCGGATGGCAAGTACGGTGGCGGTCACAACTTTTATGCGGCAATTTATGAATGTCTCCGCTGAGAAGGAGATCGTCCCTTTTATTTCCAAGGCAGCCAAGCTTGCCAATAGTGAGATTTTGCGGCAGCTGGGCGGTGCAAGCGGCGGGACGACGCTTGTCGTTGCGGTTATGCGCGGCCTGAAGCTGTATTGGGGCGCGGTGGGCGACAGCATTTTGCTCATCTACCGAAATGGCGACTTCATCCCGGTCAACCAGAAGCATACGTATGCAACGCTGCTGGAGGAACGTTATTTGTCCGGCGAGATTTCCAAGGAAGAAGCACTGGCGAATCCTCAGCGCAAGCAGCTCATTAATTATTTGGGCTATGAGGGCTATCAGGAAATGGAAATCGGTGAGAAGCCTTTCGAGCTGCGGCAGGGCGATAAAGTGCTGCTGTGCAGCGATGGTCTATACAATACCTTGTCGGAGGTGGAAATGGAGGAGGCGCTGAAAAAAAGCCAGACTCCCCATGATGCAGCCGAATACATGATTGAAGCGATCGAGAAAAAACGTTTGGTCAATCAGGATAATGCCACCGTCATTGTGCTGGAGGTCTGGTGATCGGCGGCAAGCGACAAGGATGCGGAGGTACAGATGAGGAAGGAAAACAGCAGCTTCAAAACGGATTTCCTGTCGGAGGCAGGGACGTTTATGGAAAATCGGGATTATTTTGCTTACGTCGAGCTGGATGACAGAGCCTGCTGGATTGTCGCGGATGGCTGCGATAACGATGTCGAGGTACGGAGCGCCGAAATGGCAGTGCAATGCCTGCTTGAAAACTTCACGCATAAGCCGACAATGTCAAAGCGCAAGCTGGAGTCTTATTTGCAGGAAGCGCAGGATTGGCTTCGCCTCGAAAGCCGGCGTGTAAGGCTGAAAGTGAGCCTGATTATGGTCGTTACGGATTACACCCGCATCGTATGGGCGGTAGCGGGCAATGCGCGGTTGTACCATTTTCGCGGTGGGCGGCTGCTTCAGCAAAGCAAAGATTTATCTTTAGCGCAGGCGATGGCGGATCGCGAAAGCATATCCTCCTATAAAGTGGACCGTCATGAGGAGCGCCACAATTTGCTGCAATACGTCGGCAAGCCGGAAGGCTTAGAGCCGTTTATTTCGAAAAAGACGGCGCTAAATGATGGCGATGTGCTGCTGCTCGTTACGCCCGGCATGTGGGAAAGCGTGGACGTTCCGGAAATGCTGGATTCGCTGGAGGATACGGAGGACCCGACCGCGCTCGTGGATACGCTTGAGGAAGTGCTGCTCAGCAAGCAGCAGCCGGTCATTGGCAATTATACGGCGGCAGCTATCTATGTAGATAAAGTGTACAAGGAAGACAAGAAAAAATGGAGCAAATGGGTGAAGCGGATTGCGCTGGTGATGATTCCGGTCATCATTGCGGCCGGCTTCGCTATTTATTATAAAAGCCGGACTGCGGCACGGATGGCGGAAAGCCTTGCCAATATGCTGGAATATGAGCAGACGGGCGACACCTACGTTGAGGAGCGCAATTATGCACAGGCGCTGAAATCGTACAGCGAAGCCCGCGCCGAGGCGAAGAAGCTCAAGGATAAAGTACATATCGCCTTATATGGCGTGAAATACAAGAAGGTCGATCTCATCGTCGCCGGAGATGGCTTTCTGAAGGAAGGCGACTACGAGAAGGCGCTGACGCAATACAAGAAGGCGAAGGAAGAGACGAAAAACGACGGGCTCTATGACCAGCAGGAGCTGGATCAGAAAATAAGCCAGATCGATGAATATGTCCGCATCGCCGCAATTGTGCAGGAGGCGGATTTGAAAGCCGAGGGCCAGGATTATTCGGCAGCGGTGCTGCTCTACAAGCAGGCGCGCAAGGCTGCGCTTAATGTGGGGTTTGTGGAAGGCGAGAAGGAAATCAAGACGAAGCTGGATGAAGCCGAGGCGAAAATTGCCGAGCTTGTGAAGGAGCAGAAGCTGCTGAAGGCCGAGAATCTCGAGAAGCGCGGCGACCGCAGCTTTGCCGCCGGCAATTATGAGGCGGCGATTGACGCTTATACGCAAGCACAGGCGATTTATCAGGAAATCGCGGTGCTGGAGCCGGTGCTCAAGCTGGAGCGCAGCATCGGCAAGGCGGAGGATAAGCTGAACCCGGTGCCAAGCCCGGCAGCGGGCGGCGATGCTGGCACGGGGGATGGTGGCGGAGCGGGCAATACCGGAACGGGCAGCGGAGCGAATAGTGACGCTGGCGGAAGCAGTGCGGGCAGCGGCAATGCGAGCAGCAGCGCGGGCAATAATGGCGGAGCAAGCGGCAGCGGCGCAGATGCTAGCGGTGCAGGCGGCACCGCGAACAGCACTGCCGATGCGGGTTCGTCAGCCGGAAGCGGAGCGGGAACGAGCGGCGGTGCGGTGGCAGCTACCCCGGCGGCAACGCCAACGCCTACTTCGGTGCCGTCAGATCTGGAAGCAACGGAGCAGGCGAATACAACGGGCTAGCTGCAATAGCTAAGCCAAAGCACAGTAGCCAGCAGGGAGGGAGAACGGGATGAAGGATATCATACAGGATCGGCTTAGCCGGATGGAGGATTTGGAGCAGCGAAAAATATTAAAGCAGCTCATGACCAGCATGTTCAACGGGGTCGTCGATTATCAGGAGAAGATGAACCGCGAGCTCGAGCAGCGCATCTTCGGAGAGCTGGGAGCGGGTGACGACAAAAATGATATTTTCGTAACCGTCTGTGCGCGGGAGGATATCGATCCGATCCATGATTTTTTGTATCCGATGCTGCCAGGCGATGCCAAGCAGCCGGAAATTCCGCTGCATGACATTGTTGCAGGCCTAAGCCGCAAGCAGGAGTGCAAGCTGCTGACGGTGTTTATGGAATGCAGCTATCCCGAGCTGAATGAGCTGCTGGCACGGCGCCGTATTTTTCAAGGGAAGATGGAAACGAATCGGGGCAGCTATACGATAAGCGCCCGCGTGGAGCGCAGCCAGACGTATACGGGCGAGATCGAGCGGCTGTATGATGTTTTTCAAAAAAATGGCATACCGTGGAAGACATTAAATCATCCTTACGCCTATAAGTTTATTGATCTCATTCTGACTGGAAGCGACCGCATTCCGGAGGAAGACGAGGAGATTGTAGAAATCAGCGTCGATCTGGAGCAGTATGAGCGGTTTAAAAAACCGGACATTGTACCGCTATGGAACATTGAGCGTCTGGAAATTCGCAACAGCGGGTTTCCGGTTCCGGCGGCGGACCGCATCAATTACGAGCACGTGCTGTCTCTGCACAAGACAGGAGTGGGTCACGGCTATCTGGTAGACGGTGACGAGAAGGATGTCCGCTACATCAAGCGCTCCGCCGAGGATTTGACTGTCGTCAGTCCGAAGGAGGCATCCGGCCTATGGAGTGTCTGGAAGCTGACCCAGCCCATTATGTCGCAGGTTGGCAAGCTCGATTATCCACTGTTCTCCAACCGCAAACGCGAAGGCTTCATTGGAAAATATGCCCGCCAGCAGTCGGTGGCGGTGCGCGCAGTGAGCGAGCTGATGCGGCTTGTGCATTCGTTCGAGGCCGCGGATGCGCTGGAGCTGGCAAGCGCCGAGGTAGATGGCAAGCCGCTCGGCCGCAGCGGCCAGACGTATGGGATGAACCCCTTCATCAGCGATAATATTCGCTCGGAATCGGGCAAGAAGCGGCTGAAGCTGACCTTCCGCAGGCGCGGGGCGGCGCAGGCTGGGGCTGATTTTGTATTGAATGATGTGATGAGCTTTATGGTATCTGAAATTCAAATGCATTTTCCGGAATACAGCTGTGAAGGAGAATGGGCTTGAACTACGTATGGGATTTAGTCATCAAAACCGAGCAGAAGGGGCTCGCGCGGAAAGGGCTGTATTTTACGCCGGCCAAAGTGTATTCGCCTTATATGGAGCTGAGCTTGCCCGATCTGAATGCGACGCTTGTGGATCGGGACATTGAGGTTAATGCGGATTACCGTTTTACCGATATTTTTGACGGCATGTTTGATCTGGATTACGAGGAATGCGCAGAGCTGAGAGTGGCGCTGTTCGATATTATGATGCATTTTCTCGCCGATGTGGATTTATCGCAGGGGATGAACCTGAGGGAATATTATATCCGGTTTATTTTGCGGGATATTGAGGACGGCCTGTTCGGCGACGAGGTGAAGCATGGGCTGACGCTGTTCACCCGCGACGAGCGGGAGGTTATTGCGGCCAATCTGCTGCGGCTTTACGAGACGGGCGAGGCGGTTTATCTACTTAAGGATACGATGCGCAAGCTGTTCAAGCGCTCGACGATATATGTGAATTGCGAAGAGAAGGACGAGCTGGTGTTTTACGTTGGGCAGAAGCGGACGGAGGCAGTGGAGGCGCGAATTGAGCTGGTGCGGCGGCTTTTTCTGCCTGTACGGTTTGTGACCGAAATTTATTGGGAATATCATTTTGGCCTGCTTGATGTGGAAGAGACGATGCAAATCGACCGCATTGCGCTCTATTAGAGACGAAGGAGGAGGGCTGTCATTATGCGCAGCTATACCTATAAATTAACGAAGCCTGGTGCTGAAAATAACGCAGGAGCGCGGTCCAAGGATGAAGCGGCAGCGGCCCGTGAAGCGGAGCAGTCTCAGGGCAGCTACGATGAAGGAGCCGCATTGGACGGCGGGGACAAAAGTGCTGGAGGCCCGAAAGGCTATGGGCAAGGGCAAGGGAAAGTGCAAGGGCAAGGCCCAGCCCAAGGCGATCAAGGCGGGTATGGCCAAGGCGCGGGAAACAACGATGGTTATGGTCAAAGCCAATACCAAGGTTATCAGGACGGAAACGGACAAGGTGCTGGCAATCGTGGTGGAAACGCTGGGTACGGTGGAAACGGGCAAAATCAAGGTCAAGGCGGCCGCGGCGGGAACCCTGATCGCTATATGGATGAAGCGGCGGCAGGAGGAAATGGCTATGGCCGTGGAGCGGCAGATGGCGGCCGTGATCTAGGCGGTGCAGGCAATGGCCGCGGGCAAGCAGACGGTTATGGCAATGGCGGCCTGGATGATGGCGGCTATGGCAATGCCAGTGGCAATGCGAACGGAAATGGCAACGGTAACGGGAATGTTAACGGTAACGGTAATGGAAGGGCGGCTGGCAATGGCCCGGCGGCAAAGCTCGGCGGCAGCTACTTGGATAAAGAGGATGCAGCTAACACTGGCAATGGAATTGGAAATGGGAGTAGCAATGCCCGTTATTCGAGTAATGGCGCAGGCGGCAGAGACGATATGAGGGGACCTTCGGGAGCATCGCGTCAGCCATCCGGCATGAGAACGCATTATGCGCCGCCAGGAGCGAAAGGTCTCGGCCCGCAAGCGGGGCTAAATGCTCGCGGTGCAGCGGCAAGACGCTATTCGCTTGCTGAGCTGGAGCAAATGACGACGCATCAGCTGCGCAGCATTTGCCATCAGGAGCGCATCGTCAAAGGTGTTGTGGAGGCGCAAAGCCGCGAGGAACTCGTTCGCATTGTGCTGAAATATCGCGGCGCAGATGAAAGCCTGTTTATTGATGAATATGAGGAGCAGGGCTTTGAGCGGCTCGAATATGCTTTGCAGCATTATTTGAATACGCCGCTGCGCGAAGCGGCAAGCATCCACATTCCGGCGAAAATTACGATCTACAACGGCCTGCCGCTGGGTCGGCGGGATGGCTATCAGGTGCGTGCGCCTCATGTGCCGAGCGTGTGCGAATCGAATGTGCTTATTGTCAATGAGCAGGAGGAAGTGTGCGGGATTTTGCGTCTGGTAAAAGATGGATTAGAGCCAGGCGTCTTTATGCTGTGCGCAGATAAAAATACGGTGTACCGTCGGACGGCGAACCGCAATTACAGCCTGCTGCTGTTCCGCAAGCAGGATTCGGAATATTTATACAAAGCCTATTACAGCAATCGGCTGATGCCGCCAGCTAATTTGCATTACTGGCGCATGCCGGTGTCCGAGCTGGACATTCGCGAGGTGGAGCAGACGCAGGCGGTGCTCGCGATTGACTTCGGCACGTCAAATACGACGGCTGGCGCTTTTCTCGATTATGGCTTTATTGCCGAGCCGAGCAGCCATGATATTTTGAACGGCAAGCTGCGGCTGGGAACGATTAATTATGTGTCCTTTGCCAAAACGGCGGAAGGCGATGTCGCTGGCGGGGACTTCCTCCATTCTGGCGGCAGTGGAATGGGTGTTGCGTCCACGGCTGGCTGGATTGAAATGCTGCCGACGGCGATTGGCGTTGCAGATTGTGCTGATATGGGCGATATCAAATACACCTATGGTTATGAGGCGATGCGCCAGCTCAAACATAACGCGCATGCGGGGAGAACGAGCGTTTTTCTCGGGATGAAGCGCTGGGTGAATGGGATCGGCAAAATGGAAGAAGTAAGCGACGCAAGCGGCAATACTGCCGTGCTCAGACGGAGCGAGCTCATACGCGCTTATTTGCTCCATGTCATTCAGACAGCAGAGCATCAGTTCAAATGCCGCTTTAAGCATTTGCATTTTACAAGCCCGGTGAAGCTGAAAGAGCCGTTTATGGCGATGTTCCAGGAAGTGCTGCAAGATGATTACGTCATCGAAACGGAGCATGCGCTGGATGAGGGCATGGCGGTGCTGTACAACACGATAGCTGACCAAATCGAGCAGGATCGCTACATGGAAGGCGAGACATTCGAAGCGCTCGTTATCGATTGCGGCGGGGGAACGACTGACCTGTCCTCCTGCCGCTTCCGCATTGAGGAAGGGCGAATCTCGTATAACATCGACATTCGCACCGCCTACGAGAATGGCGACACGAATTTTGGCGGCAATAATCTCACGTACCGGGTGATGCAATATATCAAAATCGTTTTTGCGGATTATTATGCCCGCGGCCGCGTCTTGACGGATCTCGATGAGCTGATCGGCATACCCGGCGCGGATTTATTCCGCCATGTGGATGAATATGGCGTTGCCGCGGTGTATGAGCCGCTGGAGCAGCGGTACCGGGAAGCGGAGCGGGTGCTGCCGACGCGCTTCAAGCAGTATGAGAACCAGACGCGTGACGATTATTGGCGGGTGCGGCGCAATTTTTATTTTTTATGGGAGCTGGCAGAGGAGCTTAAGGTTGCGTTCTTCCGCAAGGCGAGCACGTTCCGCAGAAAGTTTGAAATCGCGGAGCAGACGGCGCGTTCGGGGCGAATGGATCGCGCGGACAATGACCTCGAAGTGATGCCGATTGCCGGCTGGTGCTTGTCGCTGAATGAAGGCGGCAGGTTTACCGATCGCCATGACAGCCCGGATGCGGTGTTCACGGTCAATGAAATATCCAAGCTGCTGCGGGCAGATATTTATAATATTGTGCGGGCGTTTTTGGAGGGTTTTTATGAGGATGGCCGTTTGCAGCAGTATGCGATGATCAAGCTGACCGGGCAATCGTGCCGAATCGAGGCATTCCGTGAGGCGCTGAAGGAATTTGTGCCGGGGCGCAGCATTGAGTTTGGGCTGAAAGCCGATGAGGCGGGCAAGGTGCCGGAGCTAAAGCTGGCGTGCCTGCGCGGGGCGATCCGGTATTTGACGGCGCGCAAGCTGGGCCAAATTCAGACGACGGTGACGCGGAGCGCGCCAGTTGTGCCGTATACGGTGACGGCCTATACGCATCAAGGCGGCGAAAAAGTGCTCATCAGCAGCATGGAGCAGCTTAGCCGGATGCGGGGCGCGGTGTCGCGGCCGATGCATGTATCGGAGGTCGCTTTTTATCTCAAGAGCGGGGACGACAAGCTGCAGCGCAAATACGTGTATGACAACAGCCGCAGCGTTTACAATGCCGCGCTATATGAAGAGATCGCTGCCTTGTACGGCGAACAGATTCCGCAGGAGGAAACGGATTTAATCGTGAACGGGGAAGTGAAATTTTTCGTCGTGACGGGCGAAAATCAATGGGGCTTCCACATCGTTCCGGTCGCACGGACGCAGGAGCAGCTCTTGCTGGGCGAGAAGAGGCTGTTTACCTTCGAGGATGACCTGTCGGAGCTGGATTTCTTTGACGGGCTGAAATAGATAGCAATGAAGAGATAGAGATAGAGATAGAGATAGAAAGAAAAAAAGAAAGTGCAAGGAGATTAGAAGGGTGAAATAGACAGGAAGGAAGTGAGCGGGCATGTTTGCAGACCGCTATCCCAGCTTTCAGAAGGGCCGGATTCTAAAGACGGAGATGCTCAGCAATCTGCGGGATTACCCGCGGCAAATGTTCGACATCCAGTACAGCAGCTATTCGGATGGCATTATTTGCGGGTCTGAGGTGCTGGTGGGCGAAGAAACGCTGACGATTAAGCGCGGCATCGTCAAGCATGACGGGCGGCTGTTCAGTCTGGAGCAGGATGTTGAGCTGCCTTATTCGGCTACGGGGAATGAAACGCTGATTAAAATCCGTTTCCCCTCGGAGCCGAGTGTACGCAGTGATATTACGAGCTATGAGACGGAAATCGTGCTGGAGCCTGCTGGCCAGCTGCGCGGGAACGAGCTTGAACTGGGACGGTACAAGCTCAAGCCGGGCGCGAGGCTGCGCCAAAGCTATGAAGGGTTCCATGATTTGATCACCGAGTACAATACGGTGCAGCTCATTCATGTGGAGCATGCCGCATACGGCCGCAGCACGATGGACCCGATCGTCATGCGGCTGTACGGAGAAGAGCTGCTGATGCGCGGCTGCTCTGATGCACATGATATCTCGTTTGCGATGCTATGCCTGAATGAAGGAACGGTGGCGATGCCCGTCATTGAGCATTATGTAGCCGCAAGGCTGGGGCTGGAGCGCCGAGGCGTGCAGCGGGGCTTTCATATGGGAGCGAAAGGCGGCTCGGGTGCTGGTGCTCATTCAGCGGCTGGCCGCGAACGGATGGGCGATACGGGGAAATTCGATGACCCGCCTCCGGTGGACCGGGACCAGTTGTATGGAAATTTACGCCGCATACTTGGCAGCGTGCATCGCGGCGGAGCGGCGAAAGGCGATCTTCGCCCAGGCGGCATGCGGCGGATGCTGGTGGATTAAGGAAGAACAAACACATGAGAGATCAGACACAGGGGGCCATATTTTGATTTATGCAGGTTTTTGGAAAAGGTTATGCGCGTATTACATTGATGCTTATATTATTACAATCATTAGCTATATAAGTGTGTTAGCTCTAATGCTCTTTTTTAGTGGTTTAAATGGGCTTTCGTTCTCTGAATTCACGGATAACAATGAAACGGATGGCTTTTTTATTGGGGTATTTCTATTGATTCCTTTCATTCTGATCGTAACTTGGCTTTACTTCGCGTTCATGGAAATGTCGCCTGCTCAAGGGACACTGGGGAAAATGGCTCTTGGCATTATCGTAACCGATGAGCGTTTTGAGCGTGTGACGTTTGGCCGTGCGACGGGAAGATTTTTTGGACGCATCGTATCGGGACTGATTTTGTATGTCGGTTTTTTTATGATTCCATTCACAAGCAAGAAGCAAGGGCTGCACGACAAGATAGCAGGCACCTATGTGGTGGACAAGAAGGTGCTGCTTCTGGCGAAGCAGTTTGGATTGGATGTGCATCAGCCGCCGTTTGTGCAGTATCCGACATATCCCGCGTATACGTCAAATCAGCCACCGTTGGCTCCATTTGGCAAAGAGTGAGTGTGTTTTTTCGGAACGAGCTCCCTTTTTTAACAAAATAGTAGATTAGAAACTTAGAAGCAGGTTAGTCCAAGAATAGGCTAGATGACTTGAAGGAGGACGACAAGTTGGAACATGCTGATGAGAAAATACTGAAATTGCTGCAAGAGATGGAGACATTGGAGCACCCCAAAACGATTCATGCCGAGAGCATTCGGGTCGGGGTAGAAAACTATGTTTTTGAGCCTGTTTTCTTTTTTGATGAGCGTTTGTCGGTGCATTTGCCAAGCCAGTTTACGGATATGGATGAGCAGTCGCGGAAAGCCAAATATCCGTATGAGGAGCGCCCTGAGATCATCAAGGCAAATGCGGATGGAAGCATTGCTTTTACACTGAAAGTTGTGGATGAAAACCTGAGCGACCCATGGGTAGATGAGCTGACGAATGGCATGAAGGGCATGGTGAAGCGGGCGAATCCAGCGAATGTTTTTTATACGACAGAGGTGGAGGAAATCAATGGGAAACGCATTGGTTTCTTCGATTTCAAAAGCTCGGCGCTCGACGGTTATCTGTATACGATTATGTTCTTCCTCGCGCTGGACGGCCAGGCGGTTATCGGGTCTTTCACATGCCCATACAGCCTGTATGCCGATTGGCGGGAAATTGCTTACCAAATGCTGCAAAGTATCCGGGTATACGAAGAAGCAGAGGAAGAGGTGCAAGCATGAGTGAACGTACAGAAAGACCGGCAGAGCGAGTAGAACGTATGGAAGCACGTGGCGCAAAACAGGAAGCTGGTGGCATGGATTTCATGGCAGGTAGTGCTGCTTCAAGGCCTACGGCTCGCAAGGAGCTGGTGGAAGGAAGAGTAGCTAGACCCCAGAAGCAGGCGGAGGGGATGGAAAAGCACGAAGCTAAATCATCGACTCAAATGGGGAGCGCGGATCATCGTGAAGCAAGGCCGTCAGGCCAAGCGGAGCGTCTTGACAATCGTGAGGCAAGACCAGCAGGTCAGATGGAGCATGCGGCAAGTCGTGCTGCAAGACCATCAGGTCAAGCCAAGCATGTGGAGAACCAAGAAGCACACCCAGCAGGTACAATGGCGCGCATGGGAAGCCCGGCATCCGGTATGTCAGGTTTAATGGAGCGTGCGAAAGGCCGTGCAGAAAGACCGACAGGCCGAGCGGAGCGCCCGGAAAGTATGAGGATTCACCCAGCTGCCGCCGCTATACGAAGCGAGCGTACAAGCAGCCAAACGGCCCACCCGATTTACACCCTCGCAGATATCTATATGACCGAAAGCCCCTATGAGCAAATCACCGTGCTGAAAATAGTAAAAGAAGTGAACGAGCATATCCAGCTGACGCTAAGTGGTATTGTGCCGGAAGACAAGCTGGATGTGTATATCGAGCGCATCTCGGACAATGAGCCGATTGAAGTATATACGCAGACGGAGGAGAGCGGCAAGCGGACGCTTTTTCACGGCATCATTACGAACGCCCGTATTCAAGTGGTGCAAAACGTGCGAACGCTGACGATTGAAGCCCATAGCCGCACGTTCCTGATGGATCTCAAAAAGGAAACGCGCTCCTACCAAAACGGGCAGCAAACGTATGAGCAGATTTTGAACCAGCTGGCGTCGGATTATCCAAATGCGAATGTCGTGGATGAAGCTTCTAAAGGCAAGGCCATAGGCGGCCTAATCATGCAATATTTAGAAACCGACTGGGCGTTTGCGAAGCGGCTGGCGTCGCATTTTAATATGCCGCTGCTGGCGATCAGCGCGATGCCGGGCATCCGTTTTTATGCGGGCTTGCCGGAGGCGGGCGGCGAGGTCGTGCTGATGGAGACGAACTATTCCATCCGTAAGGAAATGGGCGTCTATAAGCAATTGGCTGAAAATAGCAAAGCGAGCTTTACCGAACAGGGCCGGATGATCTATGAGGTGACGAGCCATACCGCCATTGAACTGGGCAGCGCTGTTCAATTTCAGCGCCGCTCCTTGTTCGTGTACCGAGTGGAAGCGCGCACGGAACAAGGACTGCTGGTCTACCATTATGACCTACGAGAGCGGGACGGATTTCGCTGCGGCACCCGTTATCTGGAGGAGATTACGGGTATTTCGTTATTCGGCACCATTGCTGGCGTGGAGAAAGACAAAGTAAAGCTGAAGCTGAAAATTGACGGCGGCGGAGCAGATACGTGGTTTCCATATTCGACGGTGTATTCGTCGCCAGACGGCAGCGGGTGGTACTGCATGCCGGAGATCGGCGATGAGGCACGGCTGTATTTTCCCGATGCAGAGGAGAAAAATGCGTTTGCAGCAAGCTCCGTCGACGTCGCATCTTCGGATACGACGAAGCGCAGCGACCCGGCGGTGAAGAGCATCAGCACGAAATATGGCAAGCAGATTGTGTTCCAGCCGGGTGCGGTGGAGATTATCGGGGGCGGGCAGATGCTGATGCGCCTGACCGATGACGGCGGAATCGAAATCAACAGCGATAAGAAAATTATGCTGTCGGCTGTGGAAGATATTGAAATTACGAGCGAAGCGAACATTTTGATCCAAGGAGAGACGGGCATCGATTTGAAGCAGGGCGATGCGATGCTGACGGTGCAGGATGAAGTGACGCTGAGCGGCGGAAAGGTCAACATCGTATGAGTCAGGTGATGACGCGGGAAGAGGCGCTCGCAGACTTTTTGGAGCGGCATGTGTTTGATCGGTGGCAGGAAGATGTGCTGCTGGTCAATGACATTTACGAGGAGCATCAGGTGGAGATTGATGCGGAGCTGGCGAGAGCGTTTGAGGCGTTATGCTTGCGAGCAGCAGAGCTTCAAGCAGCGGAAAAACAAGGGAAGCTGAAATATATTTACATCTCCTATTTGCGCACGAGCATCATGGAAGGGCACTGTACGTACCGAATGGACGCGTATGATGAACGCTGGCTGATGGATGCGTCGGGTTGTGCGGTGAGCTGGGAGCCAGCGTTTCTGTTCGCTCCGATGTTTGAGCGAGTCAAGCAGCTGGAGCCGGAGCGAGTCGCTTACGCACGGAAAGTCACGCTTATGGATATCGACGACATTCGCCAGCTGGAAGCAGAGAAATGCCATACGCTGGCGGTGGAATTCGTGCGGGGACAGATGGAAAAGCTGATCCAGCTTGAAGCATTTACAGCTCTGGAGAAAGCGGAAGGCTGGGCGATTGCAATGGGGGAGTACCGTGATCAGACGGAAATATTGGCGGAGGATGGTCATGGCGTACGCGCACTGGATGAGCCTGGTGAAAGCGAAAGCGCGGAAGAAGAGCTTCAAGAGCAGTGGCAAGGGCAGCAGGATGGAAAGGACGGTGCGTCCTGATGGACTATTTTGTATTGAAGCAAGATAGCCGCTACACGAGTACGCCAATGCTGGAAGGGCTGCGGGAGAAGCTGGACATGCGGGATATGTATGCGGCGACATCGTACCGGATACCGGACAAGCTGCTATTTCAAGTCAAGGGAGAGAAGGACAGCGTGTTTACAGATGTGCTGGATCGGCAGCTCTTTTTGCTATCGGATGGATTGAAGCGGTTAGTGGAGCTTTACGAGCCGAGAGCGGTATACAAGATGGTCATTTTAATGCATATGTTGACGCGTCGTCAGAAAACGTATTATTTGCCCTTTTTTGAGGAACTGCCGTGTTTAAGTCCGTATGCCGAGCTGCATCAGGATCAGCGAACGATTAAGCATTTGGTGCTGGATCGGGAGCGTCTGCAAGGGAAGAAAATCGTGCGGGTGAGCGAAAGTGAATTACCGCTAATTGTCGTTCGGCTGGATGTCGCGGAGAGCCTGCTGCGGCGGGAGCCTGTGGGCATTCGTTTGGAACGGGTGGAGCTGACTTAGAAGAAACCAGTCACCAATATTGGAGTGTTTGGAGAGCATAGACCAAATGATTCGCAACCAGTTATAGCTTTTAACAAGAAAGAGAATAGGAAACGGTGATTGAAAAGGAGGAGAAGAGAATGGGAGGACAACCCGCATATGTGGTGCGAGGAGCAACCATGAGATGTACGTGCGGCACGCATTCACGCCGAATCAACTTGCCAGAGAGCCATGGGTCGTATGTGAATGGCAAGCCGATGATGAATGAGGACGATTATAGCCCGGAGAACGTGCCGTATTTTGGCATATGTTTCAGTCCGAAAATGGCAGCGGGAGAGATCGTCTATTTAATCAGCGAGCAGGGGGAAAACATCGGTGGCCCCCCCTGTATGCCAGAGATTTTTAATAAGTGGGTGCTGCCAAAGGAAAATGCGAAGGTAGATAACAAACCAGCACTGACGACCCAATCGTTTCTTACGTGTGCCATGGATGGTCAAATCTATTTTCTCTCGGACGGTCAGCACGATTCAGATTAGGTAGACGAAGGACAACGGGAAGGAGGGATGCAGATGATCGGTTATGATCGATTGCGGGTGGAAGGCCCCTGCAAGCTGAAGCATATCACGGATGTGGCGATGAGCTGGAAGCCTGGCGAGCATGGGACGCTGCGAATTAGCGGGATCGTCGAGGAAGAGCTGCGAACGAATGCCACGCTGGAAGCGGTATGGCAGGATAAAATCGCCTTGTACGACGAAGAAGAAGGTAAGCGGAAACCTCTATTTAAGGGAGTCGTCACATCCGTGCAGACGGTGCATCGCAATGGGGTGTACACGGTCGAGATCGAGGCGGTATCGGGAAGCATCTACAGCGATCTGAAGAAGCGCAGGCGATCTTTTCAGGATACAAGCCAGACGTATGAGAAGATCATAACTACCGTACTGCGTGCGTATCCAGGTGGAGATGTTTTGCTCCAAAAGGGAGAGAAGGAGAAACCGTCTGAGCCTGTCATTCAATATGAGGAAACGGATTGGGAGCTTACAAAGCGGCTAGCGAGCCAGTTCCAGTCGGTCGTCGTCTGTGATATATTGGAAGAAACGCCGAAGCTGTTTATTGGGTTGCCGGAGGGGAAAGAGCATAAGCTGCCTGATGGAGCATCGTATACGGTGAGTAAGGATTTAGCAGCGTTTCAGAAGGCAGGCGGACAGGAAGCGGGCCTGCATGATACGGATTTTTTCGGCTATGAAATACAATCCAAGATGTTCTATCGTTTGGGTGATCGCTTTAAAATTCGGGGCTATATAGAGCTGATCGTATCGTCGATGACGGCGCGTTTGGAAAAGGGTCAGCTGATTTACCACTACCGTCTGTCGCGGGAAGCTGGAATACGAGAGCAGCCCATGATGAACCGCAGGCTGTCTGGTCTGACACTGCAAGGAGAAATTCTGGCGGTGAAAGGGGAACAGGTGCAGGTGCATCTGGCGATCGACGATAAGCAGGACAAGGGGGCGGCGCACTGGTATCGTTATGCCCCGGAGACGGGCAGCGCGATGTACAGTATGCCGCAGGTAGGAACGAAAGCGAATCTGTATCTGGCCGATGCAGGCGGTCAAGAAGCGATCGTTACAGGCGGCGTGCGAACAAACGGAGCGAGTGCAGAGAAGACGGCTGATCCGAACAACCGTTATTTTGGCACGGAGCATGGCAGTGAAATGAAGCTGTCGCCGACGGGAGTCGAGTTCACAGGCGGAAGCAAGGAACCGCTGTTTTTGAAGCTGGACGATGCCGTGGGCATTATCTTGAGCAGCCCGCGTAAGCTGACGCTGACAGCGAAGGAAGAGATTTCGCTGTTTACGCCGAAGCGTGTAGTTATTGGTGCGCAAGCGCTGCTGGTAGCGAAGAAGACGAGTGCGCCAAGCGGGATCACGCTGGAAGGCGAGTACAACCTGATGGGGGCGCAGATCCGGACGGAAGGGAAAGATCGGACGAGCTATGCGCCGTATGA